>NZ_DATELF010000102.1:0-73250 GCF_035276945.1 Amycolatopsis sp.
GCCCTGGACGCGGCCATCCGCGCGCCGTCTCCGCACAACTCGCAGCCGTGGCGGTTCGAGGTGACCGGCGAGCGGATCGACGTCTTCCTCGACACCGGGCGGGTCCTCGACGTCGCCGACCGCGACGCCCGCGAAGCGAGGTTGTCGTGCGGCGCGGCCATCCTCAACATGCGCGTCGCCCTGCTGGCCGCGGGACGGACCGCCGTGGTGCACCTGCTGCCGGACCGGGCCAACGGCGAGCATCTGGCGACGGTGGGCATCGGGGGAGCACGGCCGCCGGCCCCCGCGGACATCGCACTGGCGCGGGCAATCGGGTTGCGCCGCAGCAATCGGCGGCCGTTCACCAACCGACCACTGCCCGCGCGGGTCCGGCGTGCGCTGATCGACGCCGCGAGCGCGGAGGGCGCCGAACTCGTCCTCCTGGAGCACCCCGGCGATCTCGACGCGCTCGCCGCCCTGCTGCGGCACGCCGAGCACGTGCAGAGCGAAGACCCGGAGTTCCTGGCGGAACTGGCCCGGTGGACGGCCACCGGGAGCGCCCGCGACGACGGCGTCCCGGTCACCGCCGGCGGCCCGCGTCCCGATCCCGGCAGCTTGCTCACCCCGCGGCACTACGCGACCGAGAGGAGTGTCCCCGGCCGACCCTACGAGCGGGACCTGCTGGTGTCGGTGCTCAACTCCCGCACCGACACGCCACTGGCCCAGCTGCGCGCCGGCCAGGGCATGCAGCGGGTGCTGCTCACCGCGACCAACGCCGGGGTGAGCGCGTCGTTCCTGTCCCAGCCCGTGGAGATCCCGGCCACCCGGGTCGCGCTGCGGCAGCTGCTCGGGGGGCAGCCGTATCCGCAGGTCGTGCTGCGCTTCGGCTACGGCTTCACCGCGCCCGCCACGCGGCGCCGCGCGGTGGAAGCCGTCACCCACATCACGGAGGCCATGTCATGACCTGGTCAAGCACTGAAATCGGGGCGCTGGCCCGCGTGGTCGGCCAGGCGCCGTCGGTGCACAACACCCAGCCCTGGGCGTTGCAGGCCCGCGCCGAGTCCGTCGAGCTGTTCGAACGATTCGAGGCCACGCTGCCCCGCCACGACCCCCACGGCCGTGACCGGACGATCTCGTGCGGCGCGGCACTGGCCAACCTCGAACTCGGGGTCCGCGCCCTGGGCCGGGCGGCCGAGGTCGCGCTGCTTCCGGACCCCGCGCGACCGAGTCTCGTCGCCGGTGTCCGGCAGACCGGGCGGGCGAACCCCACTGCCACGGATGTCGAGCGCTATGCGGCGATCTTCCGGCGGCACAGCTACCGCGGGCCGTTCAGCCTGCACACGGTCTCCCCGGCGGCGTCGCACGAACTGGCCACCGCGGCGACGGAGCCGGGCGTGCAGGCCCGGGTGATCCAACCGCGTACCGAGGCCGCCGTGCTGGCCAAGCTGTTCGACCACGCGGCCGAAGTGTTTCGCGGTGACCCCGCCTACCAGCGGGAGCTGTCCTCGTGGGTTTTCGAGCCGAGCGACACCACCGTGCCATGGGGTGGCCTGGTGCGCGCGGACACCCACATACCGGACATCGTCACGCTGACCGAGCGCCTGATGCGCGAAGGCACCCTAATGCTGCTCACACCCGGCGACAGCCGGCTCGACCATCTTCTGGCCGGGGCCGCCATGCAGCGGGTCTGGCTGACCGCGATCACCCGTGGGATGGTGGCGTCCGTACTGACCCAGCCGCTGCACCTGCCCGAGATCCGCTCCGGTCTGATCGAACTGCTCGGGCTTGCCGGCTACCCGCAGCTCTTCCTCCGGGTGGGACACCCCGTCCACGCCGAAGAACCGGAAGCCGTCCTCACCGGGGACAGCCGAGCGGTCCACGTCTCCAGTTCGAGGACGGCCACCGGCGCGATGGCCGGAGACGAAGCGTTGTCGACGTCTTCCACGGTACGGAATGCGGCGTCCAGGGGGCGGCTGGGCGACGTGTGGAATGACGAGTGAGGTGGCTGATCGTCGGGTGCGAAGTCCCCTGCCCGCGGGACTTTGGGCTCTGTCGCCGGTGCGGGTGATGCCGCCAGAGTCGGGGTCGACGGTGAAGCGGTACAAGGAGGAATTCATGAAAGCGGCCGTGGTGCCCGAATTCAACGCCAAGCTGGAAATCCGGGATCTTCCGGTGCCAGAGCCCGGTCCGGGCCAGGTGCTCGTGCGGATGGTGGCCAGCGGGATCTGCCACACCGACATTCACGCCGCGCACGGCGACTGGCCGGTGAAGCCGAATCCACCGTTCGTGCCCGGTCACGAGGGCATTGGTGTCGTCGAGAAACCCGGCCAGGGTGCGACCCTGCATTCGGTGGGGGACCGGGTAGCGATCGCGTGGCTGGGTTCGGCGTGCGGACATTGCTCGTATTGCGTGTCCGGCTGGGAGACGCTGTGCGAGTCGCAGCGGAACAGCGGCTATTCGGTAGATGGCGCCTACGCGGAGTACGCGGTGGCCGATGACCGGTTCGTGGTCTCCGTTCCCGATGAAGTGTCCTCTTTGGACGCGGCGCCGCTGACGTGTGCGGGGGTGACCACCTTCAAGGCGGTCAAGGTTTCCCGGTTGCAGCCGGGTGAGACGGCGGTGGTGTTCGGCATCGGCGGTCTCGGGCATCTCGCCGTGCAGTACGCGCGGATCTTCGGCGCGAAGGTGATCGCCGTCGACCTCGAGGACGAAAAGCTGCGCTTGGCGACGAGTCTGGGCGCGGACCACGTGATCAATGCCCGAACCGCCGATCCGGTCGAGGCGATTCGCGACCTGGGCGGCGCGGACGTGGCGGTCGCGCTCGCGGTCGCGCCCAAGCCGTTCGAACAGGCGTTGTCGTCGTTGCGCCGCGGCGGGCGGCTGGTCTGTGTGGCGCTGCCCGCGGACGGCACGATGAGCGTGCCGATCTTCGACATGGTGCTCGGCGGGAAGTCGGTCATCGGCTCGATCGTCGGGACGCGCCAAGATCTGG
This sequence comes from Amycolatopsis sp., assembly GCF_035276945.1. Classification (GTDB taxonomy): domain Bacteria; phylum Actinomycetota; class Actinomycetes; order Mycobacteriales; family Pseudonocardiaceae; genus Amycolatopsis_E. The sequence continues at coordinate 2,972 of NZ_DATELF010000102.1, forward strand.
CCGACGTGTTCGCCCTGCATGCCGCGGGGCGGACGAAGGTCATCGCCGAAAGCCGCGAGCTGGTCGACGTCAATGCCTGCTTCGACGAGGTGCTGTCCGGCCGTGTGCCCGCCCGGCTCGTGTTCGAGTTCTGACATGCGTTACCTCGACCGTCGCGCGTTTCTGCGGGCCGGGCTGGCCGTGGCCGGGGCCGGGTTGCTCGGTGAGTGCGCGCCGAATCCGGAAATTCCGGCCGGGCTGGTGTTGCCCACCGATCCGAGGGTCGCGGCGGTCGAGGCCGGACGTCACGCCACCGGCGTCGTCAGCAGCCATCGGATCAGCGCCGAGGTGGCCGAGGTCGATCTGGGCGGGCCGCGGGTCACGACGTGGACCTACGGCGGTGTCCTGCCCGGCGCCGAGATCCGGGTCCGCGCGGGCGACACCGTCCAGGCCGACGTCTCCAGCCGATTGCCGGTGGACACGACCGTGCACTGGCACGGGCTGGCGATCCGCAACGACATGGACGGCGCCCACGCGATCACGCGGAACGCGATCTCGCCGGGTGGGGTGTTCCAGTACCGGTTCATCGCCGCGACACCGGGCACCCACTGGTTCCACCCGCACGTGGGCACCCAGCTCGATCGCGGCCTGTATGCCCCGCTGATCGTCGAAGACCCCGGCGAACCCGGGGACTACGACCAGGACTGGACGGTCGTGCTCGACGACTGGGTCGACGGGACCGGCACCGATCCCGAGGCGGTGCTCGCCCGGCTGCGGGCGCGGCGGGGTGGTATGGGTGGTATGGGCGGCATGGGCGGTTCCTCGCTCGGGGGAGCCGTCGCCTATCCGTATTACCTGATCAACGGCCGGGTGCCGGCCGCGCCGGTCACCTTCACCGGGCGGCCCGGGCAGCGGGCGCGGATCCGGTTGATCAACGCCGGGTCCGACACGGCGTTCCGGGTCGCACTCGGCGGCGGGCGCCTGCGGATAACCCATACCGACGGCATGCCCGTGCGGCCGGTCGACGCCGACGCACTGGTGATCGGCATGGGCGAACGGTATGACGTCCTCACCACGCTCGGTGATGGGGTGTTCCCGCTGGTGGCACTCGCCGAAGGCAAGGACGCCATCGCGCTGGCGCTGATCCGCACCGGTGGCGGATCGCCGCCACCATCGTCGGTGCGGCCTGGCGAGCTCGCCGGTGACGTCGCCGGTTACCGCGACCTCGTCGCCGCCGAAGCCGTTCGGTTGCCCGCCCGCACACCGGATATCGAGCAGGTCATCGACCTCACCGGCGGGATGATGAACTACGACTGGGGAATCAACGGCCAGGCCTTCGATCCAGCGCGCCGGCTGGGGGTCCACGAAGGCCAGCGTGTGCGGCTCACCTTCCGGAACCGGACGATGACGTGGCACCCCATGCACCTGCACGGGCACACTTTTCAACTGGACGCCGGTCCCCGCAAGGACACCGTCATCGTCCTGCCGGGCCAGACGATCGGCTGTGACCTGAACGCGGACAACCCCGGCCAGTGGATGCTCCACTGCCACAACACCTATCACGCCGAAACCGGCATGGCGACCATCCTCGGCTACCGGACCTGACCTGGCACGGCGTACACATCGCGAAAGCGAGGAGAGAGAACCATGCACGGTCTCACGGTGTCCGATTTGATGACGCACCCGGTGGTGACGGTTTCTCCGGCGACACCGTTCAAGAATGTCGCCACGGTCCTGACCCACTACCGGATCGGCTCGGTACCGGCGCTGGACTCCCGGCACTATCCGGTCGGCGTGGTGTCCGAGTCCGATCTCCTGGCCGAGGAGGACCAGCGCGGCCGCGGCGAGCCACCGTCGTGGTGGATACTGTTGCGGCGCCGGACTCGCTGGCGCAAGGCACGCGCCACGACAGCGCGGGATCTGATGACCTCGCCGGTGGTCACAGTCGGGGGCGAGGCACACCGCGCTGGTGCCCTCACCCGGGCGATCCCGGGTGTCGTGGCCGTCCACGACGAGCTCGAGTTCACTGTGGACGATCTGCTCCCCGGCTGACCCGCGATGGTGAGCCAGGATCGGCGGCGTGCCGGTTCTTTTCGGACCGTCGTCGCGCGGTCGGCGAAATTGTTTCCCGGGCTGGCGCAGCTGCGGGAGTACCGGCGGGGCTGGCTGCGCGGCGACGTGCTGGCCGGGGTGACCGTGGCGGCCTATCTGATCCCGCAGGTGATGGCGTACGCGAAGATCGCGGGTCTGCCCCCGGTGGCGGGCCTGTGGGCGGCACTGGGGCCGCTGGCGGTCTATGCCGTGTTCGGGTCGTCGCGGCAGTTGTCGGTGGGGCCGGAGTCCACCACGGCGCTGATGACCGCGGCCGCCCTGGCGCCGCTGGCCGCCGGCGACCCCGCGCACTATGCCGCGCTCGCGGCCACACTCGCCCTGCTGGTCGGCGCGCTGTGCCTGGTGGGCAGGCTGGCCAGGCTGGGGTTCGTCGCCAACCTGTTGTCCAAACCGGTACTGGTCGGCTATCTGACCGGGATCGCGGTGATCATGATCGCCAGCCAGCTGGGCACCGTGACCGGTGTGCCGGTCAGCGGCGAGGGGACGGTCGCGGAAACGCGGTCGTGGCTGGCCCGGCTCGATCTTGTGCACTGGCCCACCGTGACGCTGGCCGCGGTGGTCCTGGCGTTCTTGCTGGTGCTCAGCCGGTTCGCCCGGCGGCTTCCGGTGCCGCTGATCGGGATGCTGCTGGCCACCGTCGCGGTCGCGGTCTTTCACGGGCAGGGCAGGGGAATCCGCGTGGTCGGCGCCATTCCCGTGGGGCTTCCGACACCAGGCCTGCCCGCGTTCCGTCTCGACGAACTGCCCGGACTGCTGCTGCCCGCGTTCGGGGTAACGATCGTCGCGCTGTCCGACATGGTGCTCACCTCCCGCGCGTTCGCCGCGCGCAGGGGGCAGCACGTCGACGCGAATCAGGAACTGCGGGCGCTGGGCCTGGTGAACCTCTCGGCCGGCGCGCTGCGGGGTTTTCCGGTGAGCTGCAGCGGCAGCCGTACCGTGATAGCCGACGCGCTCGGCAGCCGCACCCAGCTGTATTCGGTGGTGACGCTGGCGACGGTGCTCGCCGCGATGTTCTTCGCGCGCCCGGTGCTCGCCGCGTTCCCGTCCGCGGCACTGGGAGCGGTGGTGATCTACGCGGCGCTCCGCCTGATCGACCTGGGCGAGTTCCGGCGGATCGCCGCGTTCCGGCGCAGCGAGTTGGTGCTCGCGCTGGCCACCACCGCCGGTGTGCTCGGGCTGGGTGTGCTCTACGGCGTCTTGGTCGCGGTTGGACTGTCCATAGCGGATCTTCTGCGGCGGATGGCCCGGCCGCACGACGGGATCCTCGGCTACGTGCCCGGCCTGCCGGGAATGCACGACATCGACGACTACCCGAATGCCGGGCAGGTGCCGGGGTTGGTGGTCTACCGCTATGACGCGCCGTTGTGTTTCGCCAACGCGGAGGACTTCCGGCATCGCGCCCTGGACGCCGCGTCGTCGTCCCCGGAGTGGTTCCTGCTCAATGCCGAAGCCAATGTCGACGTGGATGTCACGGGCCTCGACGCGCTCGAACAGCTTCGGGCGGAACTCCACGACCGCGGCATCGTCTTCGCCATGGCGCGGGTCAAACAGGATCTGCGAGACGAGCTCGCCTCGGCTGGAATGGTCGGCAGGATCGGCGATGACCGGCTCTTCCCGACCCTGCCGGCCGCGGTCGCCGAGTATGTGCGCTGGTACACGGCACGGCATGGACGGCCGCCCGGAGGCTTGCGGCCACCGGTGATCCCGCCCGATCCGATGGGATGACGGGAACGTCGGTCTCGGCGCTCGATGACCAAAGGGCCCGTCGCAGGCCGGCATGCCCCGGCCAGGCTGGATGGTGCTGGAGTTCCCCGATACGGAGAGGTTGTGGTCGGCGTGTCGACGTTCTCGCCGCGGTGCTGGCGTTTGCCGTGCCTGGGCCGCAAGCCCTTGGTGCGGGCGTGGGATCGGGTCGAGACAGCGGCGCCGTCCGCCACCGTCCTTTTTGTACTGTTCGCGGTGCCGTTTGCCGGCCTGCTCGGCTCGGCCCTTTACGACCGGCAGCGGGCAGAGGTGGCGACGTAGACCGCGACCCGGCACGAAGCGACCGCGACCTTGCTGGTCGACGCGCCACCGGAGACCGCGCGCGGTACCACCGTCGGTGGTACGGCGTGGGTTTCGGCGGTCTGGTCGTTGCCCGACGGCTCCGAGTGGATCGGGAGCGTGCCCGCGGACAACGGCTCGAAGGCGGGTGCGACGGTGACCGTCTGGCTGGATGAGAACGGGAACCCGGTGGGCGCGCCGAGCACGACCGAGATCGCCGCGGTGACCGGGATCACCGTGGCGGCAATGGTGTGGCTGGGCGTTGTCGCGGTGGGCTCGGGCGCATTCGGTCTGTCAGGCACCCAGCCGCTCTTCGGTGAGCATGGCGGTCAGCTCCGAGATCAGCAATCGGCGCTTGTGGGGGGCGGGAATGGCAGGCGGCTCGATCTGCGGGGCCTGGCCCTCGCGCGCGGTCAGGCCGAGCATGTCGAGCAGTTCCCGAAGATCGTCCGCGTCCCGCGCATGCCGCGCAACCGTGCGCGCCGCGTGGTGCCGTTCCTCCGGTGTCGGGACACCGCACGCCGTGCGGGTTCGGTTCTCATGACTGGCACCGTAGAAGCCTGCCCGGCCCGGCCACGATGGCCGGAAGGCGCTATTGGTGGGGACCAAAGTTTTCCGGCCGCTCGCCTGGTGCCGGAAACGCCGAGTCGGCCAGGTCTCCGTGGACGCGCTGGCCGACTCGGCTGAGTGGTGGTCAGGATCGAGCAGCGGGCACACCCGTGAACGCGGTTGAGCGCGCGGGAGCCGGTACGCCAGGATGGAAGCGCTCGCACGTCGACCTTGTGTAGCACGGCGGGCCCCTGCCAGGCCGGCAGTTCGTGGGCAAGGCGCGGGTCGGCGCTCAACACTTCGAGCACGACGCTGCCGTCGACGGTCTCGTGTTCCATCAGCCGTTCGGCGAGTTGGTCGAGTGCCGCGCGGTGCTCGCGCGATGTTCGTATGGCGAGTTCTTCGGCTTGGTGCCGGTGACGGCCACGTTCTTCGCCTGCGGCTGGCGTTGAACCCGGTGTCGCCGAGCGCGGTCGGCAGCTGGCTGCTGAACGCCGAGCCGTCGGCGAGCTTGCCGTGCGCCGCGCCCTGGTCGTCGATCTCGACCGGGTTCACCTGCCCGTTGGCTACTTCGGACACTGAATCGGTGTAGGACGGCGACGGTGTGGTCGGCTTGGCGGTCAGGAGTACTGGCGGGAAAATCGCGATCGGGGTGAGGATCAGCGCGATCATCCCGGCCCGGGCCCGCCAGGCGGGCGGCGGCGGCTCGGGGTTGGGCGCCGGGTCCGGACTTCGCCGTACGAGACATCTCCTTGTCCTTTCTCGCCGGTCAAGCGGGGATGAGTTCGGGTGCCGGCGCCGGTGCGAGCGAGGCGAGGGCGTCTTCGTCGGTGAGCGGCGGGAACTCGCCGTGGACGCCGCGCGCGGTCACGGCCGTGGGTTGCTGCCGCAGGCACACGATCTGGTCGGCGTCCCGGCTCAGCTGATCCAGCGCGGCGACGGGCGCGAACGGCACGGCGAGCACGACCCGGTGCGCGCCGCGCGCACGCAGCACCCGGATCGCGGCCCGCGCGGTGGCGCCGGTGGTCACCGCGTCGTCGGTGAGGATGACGGTCCGTCCGCCGACGGGTACCCGGCGGATGTGCTGGCGCAGCGGCTTGATCCGCCGTGCCAGCTCGGCCCGTTCCCGGTTGGCGGCGAAGCGAAGTTCCGCGGGCGCCATCCCCAGCCGCGCCGCGGCGTCGTAGTTGGTGACCAGGACACCGCCTTCGCCGACGGCGGCCAGTTCCGTGCCGGGCCGGCCTGGCACCTCGATCTTGCCGATCAGCAGGACGTCCAGCGGCGCGCCGAGCACGTCGGCGATTTCGCGGGCCACGACCACGCCACCGCGCGCGATACCGACGACCACCGGGTCGTCCGCGCGCAGCAGCCGGAACCGCTCGCCGAGTGCGTGGCCGGCTTGCCGACGATCCCGGAATCGCATGTGTCCTCCCTGTCCGACATCTCCTCCGATCACCATCGCGCGGCCGCACGGGGCACGGGCAGGGACCAAGGTCCTCCATGTCGTGGACGCTCGGCACTGCTGGCAGGACGCCCGCGCGGGAGAGAATTCGTTTCTGTGGCCACCGATTTGTGGCCGGGCGGATGACCGGCCTGGTGCCGGAGTTCCCGCCGTCAAGAACCGGCTCGACCAGGTGTGGAACGACGAGTGAGGCGAGCGCGATGCGTGCGTGGGAGATCATGAGCAAGCCCGTGGTTCGGGTGGGTGTGTCGACCCCGGTGCGGGAGGCCGTCGCCGCGCTGATCGAGCACGGCTTCGCGGCCCTGCCGGTCGTGGACGCGGAGAACCGGGTGGTGGGTATCTTCACCGAAGCCGACGCGCTGCAGTGCGGCGCCGGCCTGGACGGTGAGGTGGGCGCGCGCATGACGAGCCCGGTCGAGGTCGTCTCGATGTCCACCGACGTCGAGCACATCGCCCGCCACATGCTCACCGACCGGCTGCGCTGCGTGCCGGTGGTCGAGGACGGCGTGCTGGTCGGGGTGGTGAGCCGGCGGGACCTGTTGCGCCCGCTCATCCACAGCGACGACACCACCGCCACCCGGCTTCGGTCGCTGCTGGCCGACTACTCGGGTCGCCGGGACCGGTGGACGGTGCGGGTGTCCGACGGAGTCGCGACCATCACCGGCGAGTTCGACGACGAGGCCGAGCGGCGCGTGATCGGGTTGCTGGCCAAGGGAGTTCCGGGCGTGGTCCGCGCCGAGCTGCTCACCCAGGCGCCGGCTTGACCGCCGCCGGCCTCGCGGCCGCCGACCTCGCGCGGCGCCGGGCCGATGGCCGGGTCAATGACGTGCCCGCGCGGGCGAGCCGGAGCGTCTGGGGGATCTTGCGGGACACGTCTTCACGCGGATCAACGCGATCTTCGGCGTGCTGTTCCTCCTCATGCTGTCGACGGATTTCCGGGGTCGGCCTCGCCGGGCTGGACAGCCGCCACACGCATGATCACGATTTTCGGGCGGAATCCCTGGGTCAGAAAGGGGCTAGGGGCGGCACCGCCAGGGACCCCTGGCCATCCCGCCCGGACGGGTGTGCGCGCCAGGCTGAAGGGCATGACGTTGACCCCCACCCGACAAACCCTCCACGACCTGTTCGGCCTCCACCGCTAAGCACCCGCCCGCTGACCACCGCACTACCCGGACCTGGGTAATACATCGAACCCGCCTCAAAACCCAGCCCTGCCAGCGCAAACAACAAAAACGATCAAGAAAGGCCGGAAACTCGGGCTGGCAGCTCGAATCCGGTTTGCGGAGCCGATTTCGTTGAGGTGGCCGTGATTCCGGCCTCCTCATCTCTTCCTGCCATAGCACAGGTAGGCGACGGGACCGATGAAGTTGACAGCGATAGCGAAGGCCCAGGCTTTCTTGGGCCCACGGACCGCCGAGGCGGGCCGGTGCGCCAGATCCCACCACGCCGTCGCCGCGAGCGTGACCTGGGCAACCGACGCGACGGCCACCAGCCCACGTGCCCGGGGGCCAAGCTCGCTCCACCGTTTACCTGCCATGATTCACCTTCCTGCCCTGGCCGGCCCGCACTACGAGCCGACAGTCCACTTTGGATTGAATGTCCGCGGCGACGGCCTCCGGGGACGAGGAAGTCGGCCTTGGGTCCCGGGATGTCCCCGTCGGGCTCGGTCGCGCCGCCGAGCATCCACAGCGCCCAGCGCCACACCGGCGATCCGGCCGAGCTGACTCGTTGCCCGGAACATCGTGTCCTCCAGCTGTCAGGTCAGGCCGAGGGTGCTGGTGAGCAGCCGCGCGGCGTCGCCTCCGGCGTCGGTGGCCACGTCGAGCGCGGCGGGCACGTCGAGGTCGGTGCCGAGCAGGCGGCGGATCTCGGCGACCGCCGAGGGCCGTGTGTGAGGAAGCCCGCTCGCGCGGTGCAAGGCCTCGAGCCGGTTCGCCGCTTCGGTGAGCAGCGCGGGCGTGTAGTCCCAGCTGCTGGCCCACGGCCGGGCCAGGATCATCAGCCGGATCACAGCGGCGGGCTGGACGGCGAGCAGGTCTTCGGCCAGCACGAGGTTGCCCGCCGATTTCGCCATCTTCGCGCCGCCGATGGTCACTGTGCCGACGTGCAGCCAGGCCCGCGCACAGGGCCGGACCCCGGTCAGCGCTTCGGCCATCGCGGCGTGCAGCGTGTGGTGGGGGAACTTGAGGTCCGCGCCGCCGGCGTGGATGTCGACGGCCGGGCCGAACACCGACAACGCCATCGCGGCGCACTCGGCGTGCCAGCCCGGACGTCCGGGACCCCAGGGGGAGTCCCACGCCGGATAGCCGGGCTCGCCCGCCTGCCACACGGCCGCGTCCAGCGGGGCGTCCTTGGCGGGATCGCCCGGCCTGTCACCGAATTGGGCTGCCAGCCGCAGGGCTTCGTCGCGGCCGGTCCCGGCGGCTTCGACCGCCGGGCCGCCGCGGAAGTAGACACTGCCGTCGCGGACGTATGCGGCGCCGCTTTCCACCAGCGCGGCGGCCAGCCTGATCACCGGACGGACATAGCGGTGTGCCCGTGGTTCGTAGTCGGGGGCGCGCACGTTCAATGCCGCCATCTCGCCCTCGAACCGGAACTCCCCGAACGCGGCGAAGTCGTCGTAGCGCAGGCCTTCCCGCTTCGCCGCGCGGACGAGAACGTCGTCGACGTCGGTCACGTTGCGGCACAGGACCGGTTCGACGCCAAGGGTTCGCAGCACGCGCGTCAGCGTGTCGACCCACACGAACGTCGCGGCGTGGCCGAGATGGGTCACGTCGTAGGGCGTGATCCCGCACGCATAGATCCGCGCCTGGTCCATCAGCGGCATCGATCGCCCGCCCAGCGTGATGCTCGCCAGGCCGGTTCCGGTGCGCGGCGTCGCCTGGTACATGTCAACGGCGCAGCGCTGACCGGCGCAGCTCGTACTCGTCTTTGTCGATCTCGCCGCGGGCGAACCGCTCGTCGAGGATCCGCATCGCCTCGTCGTGGCCACCCCGGTACGGATGCGCGAAACGGCGCAGCAGCACCACGACGACGGTGATGAGACCGCCCCACAGCAGCAGCATCGAAATGAGCGCCAGCGCCCCGCCGGCCCAGCCGCCGAAACCGTAGTCCCAGTAATGCATCTTCAGCCCACCTCGTCTTCTGCTAGGACTCGCGGTCGAGCCGGGCGAGCAGGTCGCGCCAGCTGACCATCCCGACGACGAGCTGTCTGTCGACCACGGGTATGCAGCGCTGGTGTGCCTCGACCATCGCCGTGGCCAGGTCGGTCAGGTCCGCGTCGGCCGGAATGGCCAGTGCGGGCGCGCGCATCACCTGCTTCACCAGCCGAATGGCGATGCCGACCAACACGCCGTCCTCGGGTTCCGGCGCGCGCCGGGGGCCGGGGGTGTAGCGCGCTCCGCCGAGATCGGCTTCGGTGATCAGACCGATCAGCCGGCCGGAGCCGGAGAAGACCGGCAGCGTGGTGAAACCTTTGTCCATCATCAGCGCGGCCGCCTCTTCGATGGTCGCGTCGGCTGTCACGCCGATGACCGGCGTGCTCATGATTTCCCGTACCCGCACAACACGATCATGCTGCGCCCTGGCTTGCGTTCGAAAGGGTCGAAAGGCACTCGCTGCCGGGGAGATGATGGGTCGCCGCGGGGCCGTCCGGCTCCATCTCGGGTGACAAACGGCCCATCCCGGCCGGTACCGCGAATCGCGAGGCTTGTCGGTTGGCGGACGAACGGAACCGATTACCGACGAGAGCCGGCGATGACTGGCACGGCGCCCATCGTGGTCGGAGTGGACGGTTCGACGGGCGCGTGGTGGGTCACTGGGACGCGCCGTAGACCGGGCGGCGAAACGGAGGCATCGCCGCCAACCGCGCGCGGAGGGCTCGTTTCTCTTCGCGGTTCGGCCGACCGGCTATGGGCGGACGCCCGGCGAGCGGACGCCCGGCGAGCGATCGGCTCGCGGAACAACCCCATCAATCGGATTGGTCTATTCGCCATGCGCGTGCAGACGGTTCCAGACATCCGTGCCGCCGGCTCCGAGCACCGACAGCTCACACCACTCGGTCTCGCAAAAACGTCTCTCCAAAAATCAAGGGTTTCGCGAGAGCCCCGGGTCAGCTTGGCGGAAGGGGGCGAAGTCCTCCGCCGCGCCGGGGTTTTCGGCGCGCTGAATGCGTTCCACCAGCGCTTCGGCCATGCTCTTGATGAGCACCAGACCTTCGCGTCCCCATGGGCGCGGGTCGGGGTCCACGACACAGATCGTGCCCAGCGCGATGCCGGTGCGGTCGATCAGCGGCGCGCCCAGATAGGAGTGGATGCCGATCGCGTCGACCACCGGATTTCCGGCGAAGCGGGGGAAGTCGCGGACGTCTTCCAGCACCAGAGCCTTCCGTCGCACCACCACGTGCGGGCAGTAGCCGTAGTCTCGCGCCATCACCCGGCCGAACGGGGCCTGCGCGGAGGACGGGGAACCCACGCTCACCGTGGTGTCCGCAACCGCGCTGTACAACCCGGCGAGGAACTGCCGGTCCTCGCCGATGAAGTTGACCATCGCATAGCTGCCGCCGGTACGCGTGGCCAGTTCCCTGGCGAAGTCGTCGAACTCCGGGACCGGCTGGTTTCCGATGCCCAGCTCGCGCAGCCTGAGGACCCGCGCCGGTGCCTCGACATCGTTCGGTGGGAGCAGCAGATGCCGCGTGGCTATTCCGCCCTCCCAGCCGCTCTGGGAACTATCCGGCGTGGCCATGGCGCCTCCTCGAATTGATCAGATGCTGGACCAGGGAAAGAAGGACCTCGATGCCCGAGTTGGGCACCCGGGCGTCACACAGGACCACCGGTACCTCGGGGCCGAGGTCCAGTGCGGCCCGGATTTCCTGCGCCCGGTAACGGTGCGCACCGTCGAACTGGTTGACCGCGACCAGGAAGGGGATGCCACGCCGTTCGAAGAAGTCCAGCGCGGCGAAGCTGTGTTCCAATCGGCGGGTGTCGGCGAGCACCACGGCGCCCAGCGCGCCTGCCGACAACTCGTCCCACAAGAACCAGAAGCGTTCCTGTCCGGGTGTGCCGAACAGATAGAGCACATGGCGGGGGCTGAGGGTGATCCGCCCGAAGTCCATCGCGACCGTGGTGGTGGCCTTGTTCTCCACGCCGTCCAGCCGGTCGGTGGCCGCGCTGACCTCCGTCAGCAATTCCTCCGTGGACAGCGGCTCGATCTCGCTGATGGCGCCCACGAAGGTGGTTTTGCCCACGCCGAAGCCCCCGGCGACGAGGATCTTGACCGCCATCGGAAGAGGATTGGCCGCCACGACGTCAGAGCCGTTTGCGGAGACCATCCAGCACCGCCTCCAGAGTTCCCAGGTTGACCAGGTAGTCGCCCGCCGACGGCAGTTCGATGGTGCGGGTCACGACCGCGCCGTGCTCCATCAGATCGGACAGCAGGACCTTGGTCACGGTCACCGGCATCCGAAGCCGGGCCGCGATCTCGGCCACCGTCATCGGTTTCTCACACAGTTCCAGCACTTGCGCGTGGTCCGGTTCCAGCTCGTTGCGCGCAACAGTGCCTGTGGTCAGCACCATTGTCATCAGGTCGAAGTGGGATTTCGGCCTGGTACGCCCTCCGCTGACCGTGTACGGGCGAATCAGCCGCCCCGCGGCGTCGTCGAAGCAGGGATCGTCCCCGACGTCCGGCATCGTTCACCGCTCCACCGGGTGCCGGGTGGGGATGCCCAGGTGCGGGCGGACACTCTTGACCATCATCGCCATCTCATAGCCCAGCACGGACGCGTCGGCTTCGCGTCCGGCGAGCACCGCCAGATGCGCACCCTGTCCGGCGGCGGAAACGAACAGCAGCGAGTCGGTGAGTTCAACGACGATCTGTTTCACGTCGCCCCCGCCGCCTTCGAAGTGCTTTCCGGCGCTGCGCGCGAGCGAGTAGAGACCACTGGACACCGCCGCCAAATGATCGGCGGCGTCCTTGTCGACCCCGTGTGCGGCCTTCACCAGGCCGTCCGAGGACAGCAGCAGTGCGCTGCGGGTGTCCGGTACACGTTCCAGCAGTTCCCGCAGCAGCCAGGAGAGATCCGTTGCCTGGCTCGGAGACGGTTCACTGACCATGATCGTGCATTTCCTCCTTGGGGGCGAAGCTGCTGGTGTGCCGGGCCTGGCCGGCTGTCCCGTTCCCGGTCGGGGAGCTGCCGTCGTGGGACTGCTCGGCCATCCGGACGCCGGACTGGAACGCGGCCATCAGACCCGAGTCGTGTTCGTCCAGCGGAGTCCCTTCGCTGCTGGGAACCGGCGTCCGCAGCTCGGGAGCGAGGCTTTCCTGACGGCGGCGCTTGGGCAGTACCGGACGCGGCTCGGCGGCGACCGGCTCGGCGACCGGATGGGACGCCGGGCGAGCGGAGACAACGGGGGCGGGGACGGCAGGCCTGAACACGACCGGAAGGTTCGGCAGGGTCAGTTCGGTGTCCGGGGGAGTGGCCGGGGCGGAGGACGTCACCTGCGGCGCGTCCGGGTGGGAACCGAGCAAGGCGTGCGGCAACACCGCGACCGCCTGGATGCCGCCGTAGATGTTGTTCTGCAACTGGACGGCGATGCCGCGCCGGCGGGCCAGCACGGAGACCACGTACAGGCCGATCCGGCCGTCGCGGAGCTGTGCGGCGAGCGTGGTGCGGTCCGGCGTGGTGAGCAGCGAGTTCATCTTCTCGCGTTCGTCGGCGGTCATGCCGAGGCCGCGGTCTTCCACCTCGATCAGCAGGCCCGCGGTGACGTGCTGGACGCGCAACAGCACACGGGTCTGCGGCGGGGAGAACACCGTGGCGTTCTCCGCCAGTTCCGAGATCAGGTGCACCACGTCGACGACCGCGTGGCCGACGATCGTGCCCTCCACCGGAGGCACCAGTTTGACCCGCGAATAGTGCTCGATCTCGGCGACCGAGGAGCGCAACACATCGGCGACGCTGACCGGGCGGCTCCACTGGCGGTGGGAGATGGCGCCACCCAGCACGCCGAGGTTCTCCGCGTACCGCCGGATGCGGGTCGCCAGATGGTCCACACGGAACAGTCCTTTGAGGAGGTCCGGGTCCTCGACCTCGTCCTCCAGTTCGTCGAGAAGCTTGATCTCGCGGTGCACCAGCGACTGCAGCCGGCGGGCGAGATTGGGGAACACCTCGAACTGGTCCCGGTCGCCGATCTCGCCACCGAAAGGGACCGGCGCCGGGTCGGCGGCGCGCGCGGCGGCGTTCGCGTGGACGAGTAGGTTCGGCGCGTCCGGTCTCGGCTCGGGCAGTCGTGCCCGGTGCGATGACAGCGCGTGATGCGCTTCCGCTGCCTGGGCAGCTGGCCGCACTGGGTCGGGGCCACGGGCGACGACCTGCCCGGGAACGGCGAAGCGGCCGGCGATGGCTGTGGCCTCGTGGGCACCGGAGAGCCCGGCGCCCATTATGATGACGCAAGCGAGCAACAACCCGCCCCCGAGCACGAACCAGTCGGGCCGTCCGCCGAAACCGATCCCATAGGTCACCAGCAGGGCGACCGCGCCGCCGACGAGCGCGACCAGCGCCGCGGGCAGCACGGCGAGCAGCACGATGCGGCGGCGCGGGATGGTGGGCAGCGCTCTCGGAGGAAGAGGCGGAGAGTCAGGCGGCGTTGTCTCCTGGTGCGCGTTCGGGGGTGTGACGGTTTCGTGCATTTGTTGTTCCTGGTGGACGAATTGGCGTGGGCTGTCGGGCAGGTTCAGGCGCGTCATGGTCGCTACCTGGTGTTCTCGCTAATCCGTTAATCCTGCCGGGACAGCGGGGAGTCAGGGTGGTGGAAAACGCGCGCTCCTGAGGAGAACCGACGCCGTCGCGGCTGAGCTGTCACGACAGGTGACGCTAAGAACGCCGTCGCGCGGTGTCCAGGCTCTTCCTGCACAGTCAGTGCCCGATGCGGTATCAAAACGCTGCGTCGCCGTCGTGGATCCGCAGGGCGATCAGCAGATCGCAGCGCACCGACGGCGCGTTCAGCAGTGATCTGCCGAGCAGTTCCTCGATCCGCATGAGACGTTTGCGGGCGCCGGGAACGGACAGTCCGAGAGCGGTGGCGGTCGCGTCCAACCGGCCGTTGCTGCCCAGCCAGGCCCGCAGCGTGGCCAGCAGCGGTTCCCGCTCCAGCAGCGGGGACAGCAACGTCCGCGCCCACTGGCGCACCGGTTCAGCGCTCAGCAGTTGCTCGATGCACGATTGCCCGGACGCCCCGGAAGCGGATCGGTACGGGATCAGGCGCAGCGCGAGATGGAGCTTGGCCTGGTTCCCGAGGTCGCCAAGTTCGTAGCCGAGGATGTGCTCGATCCGCCGGAGCCGGGTCGCCAGCGTGTTGCGATGGATCTTCAACTGCCCCGTCGCCCTGCCGTAGAAGGTCAGCCAGGCCCGCAGCGTGGCGATCAGCTCGGCGGTGTCGGGGTCTTGAGCGCGTTCGGGGGTGAAACTCAGCAACGGCGCGAGAACCGTGCTCACCCATGCCTTGCCCGCTGGGCCGATCAGCTCGGCGAGTTCGGTCTGCGCACCGAACACCGTGAACCGGGCCGGGCAGTTCCGCGCTACCGCGAGCGCGTGAAACGCCTGCTCATACCCGGTGGGGGTCTCCCGAAGCGGCACCGGCAGACCGACCCCGACGTACAGCTCGGCAGTGTCGGTGGCTAGCTTGCCGAGAGCCTTGTCCAACACCGAATCCGCTGGTCCGCCGCCGACCTGGGCAAGAACGACAAGGTGGGTGGCATAGACCGGGCATGGGATGATCCAGGCGCGACGCCCGGACACCTCGGCGCACAGCCTGGCCGCCTCGTCCCGCCGTCCAGCGGCAGGGCTCTCGATCAGGTAAACCCGCAGTAGGTCCGGGAGTTGCTGTTGCAGGGCTCCCGCCGCGCGGCGGGCACCGTCCAGTTGCCCGACCATGATCAGATGAAGGACCGCCTCCCGGGCGAAGGACTCCGCGCGCACCACCTCGCGATGTCGACGGTCGGCCCGCTCCGCCTGCCACCGCAACCGGAGCAGGCTCGCCGCGTCCGCGACCACGGTACCGGTTTCACCAGGGAAGCGGCCCCGCCCGACCACCACGAGGGTTGCGTCGGTGTTGATCTCCAGAACCCACATCAGGTAGCCGCCGACGTCGGCGGCGGCGGAACGACGTCGGCCCGCGGTAACGGAGCCGATGACGTCCGCGGCGTCGGCCCACAGCTCTTCCGGCGGCCTGGGAAGGTCGTACCAGGGCTCGCCTCCCGGGCCGAGCAGCACCACCCATCCGTCGAGATGGCCCGCGAGCCAGCGCAGCAGCCGCCGCGCACCATTGGACCTGCTCGCCTCGCGAAGCATGGTCCGGATGACCTGCGGAGCGACGTCCCGGTGCTGCAACTCGCCCGTCATGACCCACTTTCCGGCCGGCTGCGGGTTCGCGAACGGCATCGCCCCGCCGGAGGGTTCCAGCGAAACCAACTCCGCCGCCATCCTACCGGCCGCCCGCGGTCCGGACCGCGAGCGGCCGGGTCGGTCGAGCGGAGCCTCGTACCGCTCCTGGCACGGGGTGTCAGTGTTGGAAATTCATCCAGCGTGTCACCTCATGCTGCCGGCGCTCGGCCACACCGGTGGGAGCCGGCGGTCACCCCGACATCTTGCGTCGCCTGGTTGACGCACCGTTGAACGGAATTGCCGACCTTGCCACTGTTGGTCCGGAACATCTCAATGACTTCATTGTTGAAGGCATGGATGTCTACCGCTTCTTTCGATGTCGAAGTGGTTGATTTCGACCTCGTCTTTTCCTCGAATCAGGGTGAGCAGCGGCCGCTCGTGCATCGCGCCGTTGCGCGTGCCGGCAACGTGAGTAAGCCGGAGCGCGTCGAAAGTGTTGGCAGTCGCGGCCTTGTCCAGACAACAGGCCGGCCCTTCCCCGGCGGTGATGCCGCTGACGCGGCCCTGCCGTCGAGGTCTTCCGGGAGAAAGGTCCGCACCTGTCGCTCGAGGAGATCGTGCAGTGCGCCGGGATGCGCCGGGATGCGCCGGGGATGCCCCGTACAACCGGTTCGGCTCCCGCGAGGTCCTGACCGGCGCGGTGCCCGACCTCGCCGCCGCGGCCTTGGACGAAATGGCGGAGCGGGCGCTCGCCGGTGACGGCCCGTGGGAGGGGTTCGCCGGCTATGTCGCGGACGTTTCCCGGGTGTGGTCAAGGCCCACACCCGCGGCCCGCCACCTCGACATTCGGGTCGGGGAAGACGCGGCCGGGTTCGACGTCCCGCTGTACTCGCACCCCGCACTCGCACTTCGCCAACCGCGTCGGCATGGCGTTCTGGTGCCTGGTTCGGATAACGTTCTAGCATCGGAGTGGTAAATATGGGGGCGGAAGGAGGCCCTCGTGGACGCATTCCGCTGTTACGACGGAGTGTGGCGTGTCCTCGATCGTGCATGTCACGGCGTCGATATCGCACCTCGTGATCGCCGCAGCCGGCCAGCGCCTGACCGATGGGGTGAGCGTTGCCTACCATAGGTGAGCCCGCGTCAAGTCGTGATCAACTAACCATGATCCGTAATGTTCACGTTGACAGCAGGCTTCGGTGTTGAGAAAGGGATGTGTTTCTGGTGGAGAGCGGCGCGGAGGACGCAGGGGACTGCGTCCTACAGCCGGTGCGTGCGAACGCGCTCGCCAAACTCGAGGAAACCGCCGCGGCGGCCCGGCAGCGGAGGGCCGGAGTAGCAATGGTCACCGGCGTGGCCGGGACAGGGAAGACGTGCCTGCTGAAGCGGGCGCGCGCCGAGTTCGAACGTGCCGAGGATACCGTGCTGTTCGCCACCGCCCGACGGGATGGGGCCGCCGGCGAGACCGTGCGCGAGCTGTTCGCCCCGCTCGGGCTCACGGTGCCGGAGGCAGCCTCTTCGCCGCTGCTTGCGGGCGCGGCGCGGTGGGCGCTGCCCGCGCTCCTGCCCGGCACCGGGCCAGCCTCCACAGAGACGAGGGAGGACGCTGAATACGCGGTCCTGCGCGGGTTGTACCGGCTCGCGGTCAACCTGATGGCGGATGGGCCGCTGGTGGTCATGCTCGACGACGCGCACCTTTGCGAACCTCTCGCCCTGCGCTGGGTGGACTTCCTGCTCCGCAGGGCCGCCGACCACCCGCTGCTCGTGGTGCTCGCCTACGACCCGGACGCGGCGGGATCGGGGAGGCAGATGCTGACCACCATCACCGGGCATGCCGCCAAAACCACGATCGAGTTAGGCCCGCTTTCCCGTACCGAGGTCGCGGATTTCATCCGGGCGGTGCTGGGGGCCGAGCCCGAACCGCAGTTCGTCCGGGTCTGCTCGGACCTTTCCAGCGGCCTCCCGGTCTCCCTGCGGACGCTGCTCACCGAGCTCCGCGAGCGTGGCGTACGGCCGGACGCCGGGGGAGCCCGGCGAGTCGCCGAGATCGGCGGCTCGGTGCTGTCCGGGGCGATGCCGGCGCGGTTGGCCGGGCTGCCGGAGAGCATCCGGAAGGTGGCCGCCGGCATCGCCGCGCTGGGTGGAGTCGAACCCCGGACCATCGGCGCGCTGCTCGAGCTGTCCGTGCCCGCGGTAACCGCGGCCGCCGATGTCCTACGCCGGCACGGCCTGCTGGGGGCGGACCGGCTGGAGTTCAGCCACGAGCACGCGCGCGAAGCCGTCCTCGGCGAACTGCCTCCCAGTGAACGAGCCGCGCTCCAGCGGCGTGGCGCACTTCTGCTCCACGACGAGGGATACCCGCCGGAGGATGTGGCCCGGTTGCTCGTCGACCTGCCGGAGCTGGACAAGCCGTGGATGTGCTGCCTCCTCCGGGAGGCGGCGGTTGACGCGGGGCGGCGCGGGGAGCCGAAACTCGCGGTGCGCTACCTCGAGCGCGTGCTGCGGGCGAAACCCGACCACGTCGAGGCCCTGATCGACCTGGCCACAATTCTGTCCGACAGCGATTCGGAAAGGGCATTGTCCCACTTCCTGCGGGCCATCGAACGGACACCCGATCCGATGGTCCGTGCCGAGCTGGTGGTTCGTTTCAAGGCACTTTTGCTCACTGTGCGGAAAGCCGCCCCGGCGTTCCGCACGCTGTCCGAAGTACTGGATACGCTCGACGGGGACCCTGGACAGCTACCTGCCGTCGACGACCTGCGCAGGAACGCTCAAGCCGTGCTGCTGGGCGTTGGCCTGTGCAGCCGGTCGAGTGCGCGGAAAACTCTCCGCCGGGCCCGGACGATCGTGGTTCCGGACGGCGGCACCCCGTCCGGCCGGCTGGTCCTCGGCATGCTGGCGGCCACCGAGATGCTGGACGGCGGGTCCGGGGAGCAGGCGGCGGAGCGCGCCACGGCCGCGCTCTCGGGCACCCTCAACGTCGTCCATGGACCGCTGATCGTGGCGGCAAGGGTCCTCGCTTACGCCGGCCGGCCGGCGGAAGCGCTCGCGGCGCTGGACCGGATCGTGGCGGCCACCGGTGGGACCGACGATGTCCGGACGCGCTGCGACGCGCTGGCTGCCAGATCCTCGGTGGCGGCGGGCATGGGGCGACCCGCCGAGGCCGCGGCCGACGCCTGGGCCGCGATGGAGCTGGCACTGGGTGAGACCTGGCCCAGCCCTCGGCTCGCCTTCGTATCCCTGTTGCTGAACCGAGACGAGCCCGTGCGGGCCGAGGCGGTGCTCGCCGAGATGCGTCATCCGGAATTCGTGCCGGAGTACCACGAGATGCTCATGGTGCAAGCTCGGGCGAAGCTCCTGCTGCGCGACGTGGAAGGCGCGCTGTCCCTCCTGCTCTGGTGCGGCCGCAGCGTGGCGGAGACCGGGATCCGGAGCGCCATGCCGGTGCCGTGGTGGTTCGACGCCGCGCTCATCCTGGCCGGGCAGGAGCGCCGGCCGGAGGCGCTCGCCCTGATCGAGGCGCAGGAGGAGACGATCACCCGCTGGGGCACGCCGGAGAGCATCGGGCTCGGCCTGGTAGCACGAGGGGCCGCCAATGGCGGACGGCCGGGGCTGGAACTCATCGTGCAGGGCGTCGAGCGGCTGGCGGCTTCTCCGGCCCGGATCAGCCAGCTTCGGGCCGAGATCGTGCTGGGCCGTGCGCTGTTGTACTCCGGCGATGACGCGGGGGCACGCAAGTCCCTGCACCGTGCGGTCGAGCTGGCGGTGCGGTGCGGTTGCCTGGCGCTCGGCGCGAGCGCGAAGGGTCTGCTCGTGGCCGCCGGGGGCCGGACCCGGAAGCACGGCGGCGGGCTGGCGGACCTGCTGACCGCCGCCGAGCTGCGGGTGGTCGAGCGTGCCGCGGCCAGGGCGACCAACCGCGAGATCGCGGAAGCGCTGTTCGTCACGCTGCGCACCGTCGAGACCCATTTGTCCAATGTGTACCGGAAGCTCGGCGTGTCGTCCCGCGTGGAGCTCGTCCCGGTGCTCCGGAAGTTCTCTGGGACGGAACGAGATATCGAGCCGGTGGCCGTCGTGGCGGCATCCGGGAAGACGCTCGGATGGGAGTAGGGGCACGGTGGGCAGGAGTGACCTCGGGGCGGACATCGTCCTGATCGAGCGTGACGAGGAACTGGCGCTGTTCCGACGGCTCGTGAAGGAGACCATGGCGGGACGGGCGGCGGTCGTCGAGATCGCCTCGGCACCTGGCCACGGGCGCACCAGCCTGGTCGAGGCGGCGGTGACGCTGGCCGAGCAGGCCGGCGTCAAGGTGCTGTACGCCCGAGGATCGCAGGCCGAAACCTGCCTCAACCGCGGGGTGGTGTCCCAGTTCCTCGCCAGACTCGCACCTGCCGGGGAACCACCCGGCCCAGCCCGCCCCGTACCGCCCGCGGCGCTCTGCCAGACCTTCCTCTCGGCAGCCCGGGAAACCCCGCTGATGCTCGCGCTCGACGACGCGCACTGGATCGACGAGTACTCCTGGCAGTGGCTGCTGGCCCTGTTGCGCCGGGTCGGCGAGACAGCGCTTCTGGTCGTCTTCTCGACCGGGCAGCGGGGGCAGACACGTGAGGCGATGGTGGCCGACGTGCGCGAGAGGGTTGTCGCAGGAGGTGTGGGGTGGCACCTCCTGCGGCCGTCGCCGCTGAGCGTGGCGGGTGTCCGGCGGCTGCTCGCGGAGGCCGGCGAGGCGGAGCCGCAGGATGGGTTCGTCGATGACGCGATGTACATGACCTGCGGCTTGCCGGCAGTGTTCCGGTCGGTGACCGAAGGGCTCCGCAGGGGCGAGCTCACCGCGACCGTCGAACACCGATCGGCACTCGACGCGTGCTTACGGGTCGACGTCTTCTACTGGGCCGACGAGATGGCCGCCGAGCTCACGGCCGAGCAGCTCACCCTGCTCCGGGCGATCGCGGTCTGCGGTGACGACCTCGAGTGGGAGCTCGTCGTGTCGCTCGCCCGGCTGGACAACCGCAGCGCGTCGCGGACGGCGGAGGAACTGAGAGGCCAGGGCGTGCTGCTCGGCGGCGACCCGCCACGCCTGCTGTGCCCCTTCACGCGCGAGCGGGTCATGGCGCAGATGACCCGTTCCGAGCGCGAGGAGCTCTTCGCCAGGGCAGCGGAGCTGGGGCACCGGGCCGCGATCGGCTCGTCCGACCTGGCTCGGCTGCTGTGCTCGGCACCGGCGCTCGGGCAGCCCTGGGCCATCCGCGCGCTGCGGGAAGAGGCGGCCCTGGCCGACGCCGACGGGCAATCCGAAACGGCCGCGCGGTTGCTGGTGCGCGCCATGCAGGAGCCGCTGGACGAGGTGGCCAGGGCGCGCCTGCTGACCGACCTGGCCTCGGTCGAGGTGCTGCACGCGCCGGAACAGAGCGATCGCCGTCTGGTCCAGGTGATCGAAGCACCGGGTTCGGACTGGATCGGACCGGTCCGCGTCCACTCCGCCGACCTGCTGCTGGCCAGGGGAAACACCGAAGCCCTGCAGGACGCGGTCTCGGTGGCGCTTGCCTCGCCGAGCCTCCCGGCGGGCGACCGCGCCGCGCTCGAGGGCCTGCATTGGCTCGCCGTGGACGGTCCGCACGATGCGCCGGTCCAGATGCGGCCGGCGCCCCCGCTACCCGAGCGGCCCACCGATCTCACGCAGTGCGCCGCCGTGGCGTGGCAGTTGCTGGTGCGCGGGCAGGACAGGGCGCGCACCGTGGCGCTGGCGCGCGCGGCGCTCGCCGCCGGCCCGGACGCGCCGCTGTCCCCGCGCATCATCGCCAGCCGGACCCTGCTCCTCACCGACGGTATGGCCGAGGCGGAGGCCGGGCTGGACGCGGTCCTGGTTGACGCGCGGCGTCGGGGCACCCGGACCGCGTCCGCTTGGGCGTGGTTGATGCGGGCGAACCTGGACGTCCGGAACGGCGACCTCGACGAGGCCGCCGCCGACGTCGATCGTGCGCTGGCGATGTTGCCGCTGCGGTGCTGGCATCCGATGGCACAGCCGTCCGTGCTCGCGATCCAGGCACTGGTTCATCTGGAGGCGGGTGAGCTGGATCGCGGGCGGGAGGTCCTCGCTACGGAACTTCCCGCCGGCGTCGAATCCAGCCTCGGTTGGAGCCAGTGCCTGATGGCCAAGGGGGTGTTCTTGCTGCTGACCGGGGAGCCGGGGCACGCCGCCGAGTACCTGCAGGAGGCGGGCCGGCGGATGCTGGCCCGGCAGTGGATCAATCCGGCGGTGGCCGGGTGGCGGTCGTTCGCGGCGCTCGCACACCGAGCAGTCGGGAACACTGAGGAAGCCGAGCGGCTCGTCACCGAGGAGCGAGCGCTCGCTGAGCGCTGGGGGTCGCCGAGTGCGCTGGGCGGCGCGCATCTGGCGGCATTCATGGTGCTGGACGGCCCGGCACGGCTGGACAGCCTGGTGGCGGCGGTCGACGTGCTGCGGGAATCGCCCTCACGGCTGCGGTACATCAGGGCCCTGATCCAGCTGGCGGAGGTACGGCGCGAGGCCGGGGAGCCGGGCGAGGCGGTGCGGCTGGCCACGGAGGCAGGCGAACTCGCCAGGGCGAACAGGGCACACGACCTCGCCAACCAGGCGCGGGAACTGGGCTGGGATCCCCTCCCGACGCCCCCGCCCCCCTGAGAGAAGGCAGTGGCCGTTGCGTGCACCTGCTCGGTGCAACCTTATTGACAGCCGGAGGTTCCGACACGTGTTGCTCGAACGAGACAGCGAGCTGGAGATCGTCTCCGCGGCGCTGCGATCCGCCCACCAGGGCGGTGGGTCGCTCCTGGTGATCAACGGTCCACTGGGCAACGGCAAGTCGGAGTTGCTGCGCACTTTGCCCGGCCTGGCCGACCAGGACAGCACCAGAGTGCTCAGCGCGGGCGCCTCGGCCCTCGAACAGGACTATGCCTTCGGGGTGGTGCGCCAGCTCCTGGAACCCGCTTTGCTCGGCGCCGCCGAGCCGGACCGGGAACGGTGGCTCTCCGGTGCCGCGGGGCTCGCCGAGATGGCCTTCGCCGAAGACGCGTTCGATGGCCTGGGCCACCGGCCGGTCGCGGTGCGGCAGGCGGTACTGCTCGGGCTGCAGGCACTTGTCGAACGGATGAGCGCCGAGCAGACCCTGCTGATCCTGGCCGACGATCTGCAGTGGGCCGACGAGCCATCGCTGCAGTGGCTCGTCCATTTGGAGAACAGGCTGAGCCGGTTCCGGGTGCTGGCCGTGGTCACGGTCCGGGACGGCGACCTGGCGTCGGACCGGCGGCCGGTGCGGGCCATCACCAGGGCAGCCTCCCAGGTGCTTCGGCCACGACTGTTCTCCCTGGCGGGCACACGTGCGTTCGTCGCCGACCAGTGTGGCGAAGCCGGAGACGAGGAGTTCGTCCTCGCCTGCCACGAGACGACCGACGGCAACCCCATGTTCTTGAAGTCGGTCCTGCTCAACCTGTCGATCAACGGCATCCCGCCGCGGGCCTCCCATGCCGGCGAGGTGCGCTTGCTGCGCCCTGCGCAGCTGCGCGACCGCCTGATCGACTGCCTCGGCTCGCAGCCCGAATCGGTCCGCAACCTCGCCAAGGCGATGGCGATTCTGAGCGATCAGACCGACCTGGAGGTGATGGGGCGGCTCGCCGGCCTCGACGCCGTGGGCTGCGCGGAGGCGATACGGGTCATGCACCAGTTGGGCCTGCTGACCACCCCGCCGCAGCCGCGGTTCATCCACCACGTCGTGCAGGACGCGGTCGAGGAGTCGATGACCGTCGAGGAGCGCGAGCGGCTGCACATCGAGGCGGTGAAGTTGCTCCACGGCAGCGGGTACACCGCCGAGCAGGTAGCAGCGCAGTTGCTGGCGGTCGCCTCACCGCAGGGGCGGTGGGCCATTGAAGTGTTGCGCGCCGCGGCCAGCACCGCGCTGCGGCGGGGTGCTCCGGAAACGGCCTCGCGTTATCTGCGCCGCGCGCTGCTCGACGCATCACCGGACGGGGAGGACCGGGCCTGTCTCCTGGTCGAACTCGCGACGGCTGAGCGGTTGTTCAACGCGCGTGCCTCGGTACGGCACATCAGCCACGCGCTTCCGCTGCTGAGTTCCGTACGGGACCGGGCGCGGGCGGTGGTGGGGTTGGCGCCGGGCCTGCTGAGCGAAGTCCCGCCCGTTGTCCACGCGCTGATTCGCCAGGTGTTCGACGAGTTGGGCGACGCGGCCCTGCTGGCCGGCCCGGACCGGGAGCTCAAGCTACGCATCGAGGCTCGTTTGCGGCATCTCGGCTACGCGGATCCGGCGGAGCTGGCCGACGGGATCAGGCGTCTTGACGGGCTCGGGGACGAGCCCGCGGTGGACACTCCAGCGGAGCGGGAGTTGCTCACCATGCTGCTGTTCGCGGCCACCCTCACCATTCGTAAGCCGGCATCGCTGGTGGCCCGCCTCGCCGAGCGGATCCTGGAGCGGGAGCCCGCCTCACCTTCGCAGGTGCACACGGCACTGCCCATGCTGGTGTCCGCCCTGGTGGCCGCGGAATCGACCGAGCGTCTCACGCCCTGGCTGGAGATGTCCCTCGACCACGCCCGCAAGCACGGGGCGGTCATCGAGCAGGCCCTGATCCGGACCGAGCAGGCCCTGGTCGCCTTGCACACGGGCCGGATCGCGGAAGCCAAACGCGCCGCGGCGGACGCGTTCGAGCTCGGCGCGCTCGACTGGAACACCCTCAGCTCCACCACCGCGATCGCGATGGCCGCGGTGGCGAGCGTGACCTGGGACACCGAGCTGATCAGGAACGTGCTGGCCAGCTACGGCGACGAGACCTTGAACGCCTGCCTGGCCGCGATGCTGCACCTGTCGCGGGGCACGCTGGCCGTGACCGCGGGGGATCTGCGGGAGGCACTCGAGCATTACCAGGAGTGCGGCCGGCAGCTGGCCAATTCGGGCTGGCGCAACCCCGTGCTGTACCCGTGGCGTGCGATGACCGCCGACCTGCACCGGCGCCTCGGCGAGGCGGACCGGGCGCGCGAGGTCGCCGAGGAGGACTGCCTACGGGCGGCCGAGTGGGGGGCACCATCGGCTCTCGGGCGTGCCAAGCGGGTCCTGGGTGATGTCGTCGCGGGCGAGACGGGCGTCGCCGTGCTCCGGGAGTCGGTCGACATCCTGGAGGGCTCGGTCAACAAGCTCGAACTGGCCCGGTCGTTGTTGCGACTCGGGATCCGGCTCGGGGAGCAGAACGATCCGGACGCAGCCGGGTACCTGCGGCGGTGCTATCAGCTCGCGGTCGATTGCGGTGATTCGCGCCTTGCCGAACGGGCGTGGGTGAGCGGTCTCGAGGCCAAGAGCGGGGACTCCCGCGCCGCGTGCCCGTCGTTGACGAAGACCGAGCTCCGGGTGGCGTGGCAGGCTGTCGCGGGGTACACCAACCAAGACATCGCGCAGTTCTTCGGGGTGAGCCAGCGCGCGGTCGAAAAGCACCTCACGAACGTGTACCGCAAGCTCGACGTTCGGGGCCGGGCCGATCTCGCCGGGATCCTGCCGCCGGCCGATCCGGGCGCGGCGCTCGCCGGGCGGGCCTGAGGGTGCCCCGGCGCTCCGAGGGATAGGTGAGTAATCCGTACCTTTCCCCGCGGGCCGAGCGCCATACCGAACCATCGCGCACCGACCACGGTCTTTGGGCGTGACCGGCCCGCATTCATTGACGGCTTCCGGCACCCCTTCATACGATCAGGCGGTGAAAAACGCACCGCCATGGGTGTGATTGACGCATCTGATTTTGTTTATTGGTTTCCGATCTGTTTCCAACGCGGAAAGAACAGGGGAGACGAGTATGAGTGAGGCCGGCGTCGCCGTTCTTGGCGAGCGGTGGAGAGGTCGAGGCGACGGGAGGCCGGAAGAGGGCGGAGCGGTACCTGATCCGCACCGGTCAGGGGCCGACGCCGGGTCTCGAACGCAGTTCGGCAGCGGGTTGCCCGCTTCGGGGCAGGACCTGTACCGCTCTATCCACCTGCGCGGGAAGGTTCGGCACGACGAGCTGTCGTCGCCGGCCACCGTTCGGTCCGACCTCGATGCGTTGATGAAGCTGGGGCTGGTCGTCTCCGAAGGCGGCTGGGTGACCGCGATCCCCTATCACCAGGTCATGGCCGGGCTGGTGGCCGAAGAGGCGCGAATACTCGAACAAGCGCTGGAGACGGTCCGGGATACGCGGTGGCGGCTCCACGCTCTCCTCCGCGAAGGCATTTCGCTGTCTGGAGACAGCCCCGGAACGGTGCTTTCGACCAGGGGCGGCGACGAGCGTGCCGACGGGTGCCCGTACGGCGCTCGGACACGGCCACACACCGACCTGGCGGCCATGCAACCCGGAACGCGCTTCAGCCAGGAGTTGCTGAACGCCACCCTGAAGTGGGCCGAAGCCGACATCGCCGCGGGCATCAGGTTTCGGGTCGTGTACCAGACAGGGGCGCTGTCGCATCCTCCCTCCGCCGAGTGCCTCCGCCGGATGGAACAACTCGGCGGCCAGGTCAGGCTGAGCGCTAACCTGCCGTTCCGTCTCATGCTCATCGATGGGAAAACGGCCGTCTGTCACCTACCGGGGCAGGACGGCCCCGACGAGACACTGTTGCTGCAGGGCACCGGTGTGCTCGCCCTGCTCCGCCGTCTGTTCGAGACAACCTGGCTCGATTCGGTCCCCCTCAGCGCCCACCTGGAGGATCAGCGCACTGCCGGGGAGGAGGACGTCAAGCCCGCGCCCGTGCTCACCAGGGAGCAGAAGGCGATCGTGCGATACCTGGCTGATGGGGCGACCGACCAGGCGATCGCGCATTCCCTCGGCGTCACTCCGCGTACGGTGACCCGGCGGGTCACCGAGATCTACCAGGTACTGCGCGTGCGAAGTCGCTTCCAGGCCGGGGTGATGGCACGGCGGATGGGGCTGGTATGACGGGGTGAGATCAACTCCGATCACGAGGGACCGGACGCGCGCGTGTCCGAACGACGGGCTGCCAGGGCTGCGTTTTCGAGATTGTTCCGGCAGGCCGCCGGCCGGCGATGAGTTTCGTAAAATGCCTTGACCGTATTTGTGCCGACCCGGAAATAACAAGGCGCCGCGCGCCGGAATCAAGATGACCGTCGACACTTCCGGTGGCCGGCCAACCGAGGATTCCGCCTGTCCGTGATATCGCGAGCCTCGCGATATCACGGACAATTTCTCGCTCTTGCCCGCAGCTCCCACCGGAGTCCCATTCCGAATTCAGAGGTGTCGCAGACCGGACAAGCACAGTGCATTGCTTTTGGCAGCCCGCGGCCAACGTGATTCACCTTCCTCGGGAAGGAAATTTCTGAAGGGTGCAAAACCAGCCAGCCGGATGGCCGGATCTGCTGAATTCATCGGCCCTCCGGCCGACATTTCGTCATACGGAGGAAAAATGGAAGAATTCCGCGTGCCCGGTCCATTATCGCGATTGCGGCGATTTGCCACGCATCGCAAGGGTGTCGCGATCGCGGTTCCGCTTGCCGCGGTCGCGCTCGCGATCGGTACGGGGACGGCCGTAACTGCCGGTGGGATGTCGACGGCCTGCATCCTGACTGACGCCGCCGGCAACCAGAACGGCGGCTGGAACGACCCGGTGGCCAGCCCCGATCCGCAGACCGTAGAGCGTACCGTGGGCTCGACCCGGCTCGAAGTCGAATGGCAGGGGACTTCGCAGGAGTACCCCGCCAATGCGGCCGCGAACTGCACTGTGACCTGCGACAAGGGTGCGTCGGCGCCATACCGCAGGGTGCTCGACCTCATCGGCGACAACTCCTCCGGACCCGGCACCTATCAGGATCACGACAACCGTTGCCTCGTCACGCGACCCGCAGCACTGGTTTGTCGAGAAGTGAACAGTTACTCGAGTTTCTTGGATATGATTTGGCATATTTCGGTTCGGCCGGTGTGATAAATCCCCGGATTGGCTACCGTGAACCGCGACTCGTGTGTTGCCGTTCTTATGGCAGGTATCGATGTTTCCCGCGGGAGGAGTCCGCAGTGCCATGAAAACGCGAGTGCGTACCTTGGTGGCGCCGGTGATCGGCACACGAAAGCGGTACCTGCCCGTTGCGGTCGCGGCCCGGCCACTCAACTCCGAACGCCGCCTGGCCGGCCGTGTCCGACTTCGGCCCCGCGAACGGCGACAGCGTCGGCCCCTGGCAAGGTCTCGCCCCTTCGTGCGCCGTCACCTGTGGTGGTTGACGCATGAATGATGACTTTTTTCTGAATGGAGTGGTTTTTTCGTGGCAGTCAACGCGGTGGTGGCGGGTGCCGCGACCGACGCACCTCGTGGCCGGGAAAAAAAGAATTTTGTCAAGTGGCCCGTAAACCTGCCCGCGTTTCTTTCGGTTCTCGGCGGTGTGGCGTTGATCGCCTGGCACGCGTCGCGGTATGGGGCATGGGTGGTGGATGACGCCGGCATTACGTTCGCCTATTCCCGCAGTCTGGCTGAGGGGCTTGGTCCGGTGGTGCAACCGGGCGCGGAGCCGGTGGAGGGCTATTCCAATCCGGCCTGGATGGCGTTGCTGGCCCTGGGGCGGTTACTCGGCCTGTTCGACCATGGCACGTTGTTCGGCATACCGGACTATGTTCTGTTCCCGAAAGCCCTTGCGTTAGGGTGCTGCGCCGGAATTCTCGTGGCGGGCTACGTGGCGGCGCGCGCGGTGACCAGCCGGCCGTGGCTGGTGACCGCGGTATTCGGTGCGGTACTCGCGGCTGTTCCGTCGTTTGTGATCTGGTGTTTTTCCGGGCTGGAGAATTCCCTGTACGCGCTGACCGTGGTGTGGCTGGCGGTGCTGGTGTTCCGCGCGGTGCTGGATGATCGGCTGCTGTCGGCGCGGGTGGCGCTGTCGGCCGGTGGGCTTGCCGCCCTCGCCGCGCTCACCCGGCCGGAAGGCCTCCTCTACGCCGCCGCCTACCCCCTGGTGGTGCTGATCGGGCTCCGCAGGACCACCCTCGGGCCCAGCCTGCGTCGGAGCGTACTGTCCACCCTCGCCTTCACGGTGCCCACCGGGACCTATTTCTGCTGGCGGTACCTCGAATTCGGCCGTCTGCTGCCCAACACCGTGGTGTCCAAACGGCAAGCCGCTCCGGCCATTGAGAACCTGACCCGCTCCGGGGAACTGGTCACCTACGCCGGCGCGCCCGCGGTGTTGGTCCTGACCGCCCTCGTCGGGCTGTCACTGGGCCGACCAGGCCGGTGGCGGGCCGGATTCCTCGCGCTGCACGTGCCGCTGACGCTCGCCCTGACCGCCTACGCGGTGCTGCAACCCGACTGGATGGGACAGTTTCGCTTCGCCACCCCGGTCTGGGCGCTGGGCGCCCTCACCAGCACACTTGCCGCGGCCGACGCCGTGCGCCGGGCCCGCGCCCGCGCCCGCGTCCTGCTGGCCGCGACCCTGGCCGCCGCGATGATCCCCTCAGCCGCGTCGTTCACCACCGCCGCCGAGCAATTCCGCGCCGCCCCGACCTTCCCGCTGTGTTTCATCGCCGACCGCTACGGACGAGTGTTCAACGCCTACGCCGACATCCTCGGCACCGACCACGCGTCCCTGCTCGTGGCCGATCTGGGCGGATCCGCCATGACCAGCCGGCTCCACCTGGTCGACCTTGGCGGGCTCGCCGACCCCACGATCGCCACCTACATCCACGACGGCGACCTGACCGGCCTGCGAAACCACGTGTTCACCACCATCAAACCCACCTTCATCACCTCCCACCTACACGGCGGCGAGCTGAACGGCATACCGACCGATCCACGACTGAACCAGGACTACTACCCGATCTTCACCTCCCCCCACCCCGACCCGGTGCCCAGCGGCGACTGGGTACGCAAAGACGCCGTACCCACACCAGCCACCCTCACCGAACTCCGCGCCTACGCCGACACCAACACCGCACGCGTCGATCGCACTCTGAACCAGGGAAACCTGACCGCATCCGGCTGGCCGAACAACTGTGGCCCCACCCTCCGGGCAGGTCAAACCCAGACCAGCCGCCGCTGACTGGACCATCCGAAAGCCGAGGCCTCGATCTTCCCGGGCGGCGGCTAAAGAAATGAGCATTTGTTCTTTCAGTTGCTTTACGTGCTGGTTCGAGGAAGATGGCTTCATGCGAATACTCGCACTGGGTGGCAACGGCAGCGTTGGGCGTTACACGTGCCGGATCGTCGCCGGCCTGGACGGCGTGTCGGAACTCGTGATCGCCGATCTCGATGGGGCGCAGGCGACAACCTTCGCCAACCAGCTCGGCAACCGCGCCCGTGGCATTGGCCTCGACGTCTCCAACGCCACCGCACTGGAGGCCGCCTTGCGCGGCGCGGACGTGGTGCTGAACACGGTTGGGCCGTTTTTCCGGTTCGGTGTTCCCGTGTTGACCGCGGCGATCGAGGCCGGCTGCCACTACCTGGATATCTGCGATGACTGGGAACCGACCCTCGACATGCTCGCGCTGTCCGAACGGGCGCGGGCCGCCGAGGTCACCGCGCTGATCGGCATGGGTGCCACGCCTGGCGCGTCCAACCTGCTCGCGCTGGTCGCGGCCGGTGAACTGGGCAGCGTGCACACGGTGATCACCGGGTGGAACGTGGCGGCGACCAGGCCCGCCGGAGAGGCGGCGTTGGTGCACGGAATCCGGGAGATGACCGGCACCATCCGGGTGCGGCGCGACGGCAGGGCCGTTGACGAGCCCCCGCTGCGCCGGGAGATCATCGATTATCCAGGGTGTGGCCAACGGCCGGCGTTGACGTTCGGCCATCCGGAGCCGGTAACCCTGGATCGCACCATCGACGGGGTGACCACCAACCTCAACGTGGTGACCGGCTTCACCAGGCTCATGACGGTGTTGCGGTGGACCGTGGATCACGGTGTGCTTTCCCTGCGCCGCGCTGCCCGGTTCGCCGGGTGGCTGGAACGGCACCAGGCCGTGCCCACCCCGGCCGAGTTGTTCGCCCCGGCCGGTTTGCCTCCGCTGTTCGCGCTGGCGCGCGGGACGAAGGACGGCGTGCCGGCTACGGCCGCGGCCGCGCTGACCGCGTTTCCCGGTCTTTCCATGGCCGCGGTCACCGGGGCTCCGCTCGCTGTCGCCCTGCGATTGCTCCTGAGCGGAGCCATTTCTCAGCACGGGGTTTTCGCGCCGGAGGTGGTCATGGATCCCCGAGCGTTCTTCGCCGAGCTTCGGTCCTTCTGCCCCGGGCCGCCGAATCCCGGCGACCTGGTGCTGGTCACCAGGTCGTGGGATGCCAACGCGGGGTCGGCGTTCCGGGCCGGCATGGCGCGGGCGCGCGCCGACGTGGAGCAGTTCGCCCGCCGGTCATGAGCGTGAGCCGGCTGCGCCGTGGCGCTGGAACACCTGGTTTTCCGTAGTTTGCCTGGTGTCACGAGTTCCCTGTCCTACGGAAAGCCGTGGTGACATGGCGCGCCGCGCGTCGGTATGTTCGGATCGTGGGGCGAGGGGAGATGATGAGCGTTGGTTCTTGACGTTCGGCAAATCTATTCACGCTTGAATTCGGATACTATTTCCATTGGCGAGAAAACCATGCGAAGGAAAATTCATGGAGGGTCATAGTCCGCTGTCCGTGTCGGCGAGAAAATTGGAATCGAATCTTTCGGGCGACCCGGCCCGAATATCGGTCGCCGACCCCGGCCTGTCCCGGCTCCGGCTGGCTGCCGCCGCCGTTGCGGAAGCAGGCAGGATCGGCTGGTGGAGCGCATTTTACCTGGTACGCTTCCTGCTCGGCCGAGGCCGTGGCCGCGATGCGCGGCTGCGTACCGCCGCCCTGTTGCGCGGTTATCTGTTGCGCATGGGACCGTTGTACATCAAGGCCGGGCAGGTGCTCGGTACGCAGTCCGGACTTCTGTCCAAACAGGAAACCGACGAGTTCAGATCCTTTTTCTCGGAACTGCCGCCGATGAGCGATGCCGCACTGCGCAAGGTGCTACGCAATGGCCTCGGCGCGCCGGTGGAGCAGATGTTCTCCTCGTTCGAATGGACTCCGGTCGCGGTCGGCTCGGTCGCGCAGGTGCATCGCGCCGTGTTACCCGAGGGCGACCCGGTCGCGGTGAAAGTGGTCAAAGCCGGAGTCCGGGCCCGGCTGGTGGCCAGTTCGTGGCTGTTGGAGAAACTGCTGCGAATCGGGCACCTCATGTCCCGCCGGTTGCGCAAATACGAGGTACCCGCACATTTCGCCGAACTGCGCCCGTTGCTCACCGGACAGTGCGATATGCGGCAGGAGGAGCTGCGGCAGGCCGAGGTGGCGCAGAACTTCAGCAACCATCCTTACCTCCGGGTTCCCCGTACCCACGACCGGCTGTGCGGGCCGGACATCCTGATCATGGAGTACGTGGACGCGATCCGCGGCCAGGACGTGGAACTGGTGGACTTCCCCCGGCCCGCGCTGGCCGCCCGGCTACAGGACGTCTTCTACTGCATGGTGTACTTCCACGGCTTCTTCCACGTCGACCCGCATCCGGGAAACCTGATGTTCGGCGCCGATGGCGAGGTGGTACTGCTTGATTTCGGGCTGGTGGGGCGGCTGTCCGAGGATGACAAGTGGAACCTCTCCTCGTTCTACTACGCCTGCGTCCTCGGCCAGTGGGAGTTGGCCGTCGAGCGGTTCACCCGGGCGTTCGTGCCGCAACCGCGGCGGCTGGCCCCCACTCAGTCGCGTTACGCGGCCGAACTCGCCGACGTGCTGCGCGCGCACTTCGAGCGGCAGACCGACCGGTGGTCCACCATGGCCTTTTTCGACGACGCCACCCGGCTGGTGCGCGCGCACGGTGCCCGGGTCTCCACCCGGTTCTCGTTGCTGGCGCTGTCGCTGCTCACTGGCGAGGGAGTGGTTTCGCAGGTCGATCCGGACATCGATATCTGGCGCAACGCCCGCCGCTTCACCGACCGTTTCTCGCCGTACCTCAGCGAGGAGTTGAAGGAACGGTTCGAGCGGGAGATCGGCCGCCAGGTGCCGAACTCGATGTCGGCCCGGCGGGAGGCCGCGAACTACCTGGTCGCACCGACCCACCTGGACCGCTTCGTGCTGCCCAGCGCGTTTCCGCTGGTGGTGCGCGAGGCGTCCGGCGCCAAGTTCCTGGACCTGGACGGAAACGAGTACATCGACCTGTCCTGCGGATATGGGCCGCATGTGCTCGGCTACGCCCATCCCGTGCCGGTACAGGCCATCCAGGACGCGGCCGCGCGCGGCGCGGTCAACGCCATCGGCAACCCGAGTGAGCTACAACTCGCCCGGCACATCGCCGAAGCGTTCGGCACCGGATCCAAGGTGATCCTGAGCAACTCGGGCACCGAGGCGGTGCAGATGGCGTTACGCATCGCGCGCGCCTACACCGGACGCCAGCGCGTCGGCAAATTCGAGGGTCACTACCACGGGTTCTCCGACCAGGGCACGGTCAGTTCCTGGTTCCGGTACAGCGGCAGTCCGGACAGCCCGGAGCCGATCGCGAACTCCGCCGGCACGCAACGCTCGGTGGTGGCGGACACGCTGGTCCTCCAGTACGGCGAAGCGAACTCGCTGGCGCGCATCGAGGCACAGGCGGCGAGCCTGGCGTGCGTCGTCCTGGAACCAATGCCGGCCGCCCTCGCCGACTTCGACGAAACGTTCCTGCGTGAGTTGAAGAACGTCTGTGCCCGTAACGGCATCCTGGTCATCTACGACGAGGTGGTCACCGGCTTCCGGGTGCACTATGGCGGCGCCCAACACCTGGCCGGGGTGGAGCCGGACATCACCTGCCTCGGCAAGGTGATCGGCGGTGGACTGCCGTGCGGCGCGGTGGTCGGCCGCGCGGAGGTCATCGATATCGCCCGCACCACCCAGGACCCGTTCCTGGACGTGGACAGCAGGGCTTTCGTGGGCGGCACGATGAGCGGAAACTCGATCACGGCGGCAGCCGGCGTGGCGGTGCTGGAACATCTGCGCGACCACCCGGAGGTATACACCGGGTTGCGGCAGAAAACCGCCTGGCTGACGAAGGAGATGAAAGCGCACGCGGTCGAGCACGGCATTCCCTGCAATGTCAAGGGCAGCCACTCGGTCTTCTCGATCACCTTCGACTACGCGAGCCCGCGACTGGTCCGCGACCGCCTGGTCGGTTCGAATATCAAGGCGAATCTCGCACTGGCCTACTACCTGCGGAAACACGGTGTCTACATGCCGGAACTGCACACCATGTTGCTCAGTGACGCGCATTCGGAAACCGAGCTGGAAAAGGTTTCAAAAGCTTTTGGAAGCAGCATAGGAGAAATGGTGGAAAATGGATTCTTCACGAGCTGAAAGAAAGCATTCGACATGAGATTTCTCGCGATCGAGCACGAATTGCCGTCGAACCAGGTCACCAACGACGAAGTTGTCGCGAACGTTCGGCAGGCCAGCGCCAGGAACCTCTCGGCCAGGGAACTGGACGTGGTCGAGGAAATGATGTGGGAGCTGTTCAAGTCGACGGGAACACGGGTTCGCTACCACCGGTCGGACGCGGAGCACGCCGTGGATCTCGCGGTCCGCGCGGGCCGCCGTGCACTGGACTCGGCCGGCCTTGATCCGCTCGACATCGACCTGCTGATCTACGTGGGCATCGGGCGGGGCATCGTGGAACCCGCCTCCGCGAACATCTACCAGGACCTGCTCGGACTGCGCGACGCAACCGCATTCGACGTGCTGGACGCCTGCGCCAGTTGGGTGCGCGCGCTCGAGTTGGCCCACCTCTTCCTGGCCAACGGCCGGTATCGCAACGTCATGATCATGAATGCCGAGTTCGCCGGCCGCGAGGTCCACCGGTACGAACTGGGCTCGGTCGAGGAGTTCGCGCACTGGCACCCGTCGGTCACCATCGGCGAGGCGGCTACCGCGACCATTGTCACCGGTTCCGGCCCCGATCATCAGTTCGCGACGGATTTCCGCACCTGGGGTGAGAAGCGGGATCTTTGCTTCGTGCCGCTGCCGAACTTCGACGGCTACTTCGGCAAGCCGGTGAATCTCGCCGGCGAGGTCGTTCCGCTCCAGTTCGTCTCCTTCGGCCTGCGCCTGATGGAGTTCGGTACCAGGAAGCTGGTCGAACACTACCGCACCCGCCCGCAGTTCAAGGAGTTCGGCCCCGACATCGTGTTCGGCCATGCCGCGAGTGACGGTATGAGCGAGTACGTGACGAAGGCTTGCGGCATCGACCGGACGAAATTTCAGTTCGGACACGCGCGGCACGCGAACACCGTTTCGGCATCGGTGCCATTGGCGATGTCGGAAGCGCTGAAGGCAGGGATGCTCAAGGACGGTGACCGGGTTCTCGTACTGGTCGCGTCGGCCGGGGTCACCACCGCCTTGACCAAGTTCGTGTTCCGCAACTAGGTGGTTTCTCAGGGGAGGACGACAACCATGGACCGAAACCAGATATTCGCCAAGATCGACCAAATCGTGAGCACGCTGGACGATGTTTCCGATTCCGTACCCATCCGGTTCGACGACACCTCGTTCAAGGCGTACGGGCTGACCTCGCTGCAACAGATGGAGCTGGCCGTCCTGGTGGAGGACGAATTCGGCATCAAAATCTCCGACAGCGACGCCTTTGCCGCCACCTCCGTGGTCCGGCTGGTTGATCTCATCGAGCGGAAAGTGGCTCCCGCGGCCGAGAAGCCGGTTCCACGCAATCTGCTCCGGGAGATTCACGCGACACTGCTCGGCACCGATTCCGGGATCACCTTTCTCGACCCCGATGCCGGCGATGTCACCATCTCGTACCGGGGCTTTCTGCGGATGAGCGCCTGGCTGGGGCAGAAGCTCCCGATGGGCGAGCCGGACCGGCCGCGCACACTTGTCATCGCGGCCAGCAATCCGCTGCCCACCCTGTTGGCCTTCTTCGCCGCGCTCGGCCTCGGCGCGCGGCCACTGATCATTCCCGGCCCCAAGGCCCTCGGCGGGGTGGCGCCGTTCGTCGAGCGGATGACGCACACGCTGAGCCGGTTTCCCGGCTATTGCGCCCTCGCGTTGGAGCACGGCCTGATCTCCGACGAGGTGCGGTTGCCCGACGTGCCGGTCATACCGTTGTCGCCGGTTTCCACCGACTACGGCGAGTCGGACGTGGACGCGATCGTCGCGGAGTTGTCCGCCGGTGGCGACGACGTGGCCTTTCTCCAGATGACCAGCGCGTCGACCGGGGCCGGAAAACTGGTCGCCATCTCCCACGCCAACGCCTGCGCCAACCTGACCGCGCTGGGCGAGGGGCTGGCCTTCGGACCAGGAGACCGAATCGGCAGCTGGTTGCCGCTCTACCACGACATGGGCCTGGTCGGCACGACGCTGTGCGGTTTCTTCCACGGCCTCCCGCTGGGCATCATGAAGCCGACCGATTTCATCCGGAGGCCCTACCGATGGCTCGACATGCTCAGCCGGCTGGGCAGCACTATCACGGCGGCGCCCAACTTCGGTTATGACTACGCCGCACGTACCGTGTCCGACCGGCAAATCAAGGATATCGACCTCTCCCGGTTGCGGTGTGCGGTGATCGGTGCGGAACCCATCCGCTTGGCCACGCTGCGTGGTTTCGTCGACAGGTTCGCCCCGTGCGGCCTGCGTGCCGAGGTGCTGACCTGTAGCTACGGCATGGCCGAGGCGACACTGGGCACCGCCATGCTGCGTCCGGGAAACGCGCCGAGGTACCTGCTCGTGGACGTGGCCAAGGTCGATATTGGTGCGCCGGTGCGGATTCTCGGTGGGGGCGAGTTGGGTTCCGGCACGGCCGCGGACGACGAGGGGCCGGGTGTCGCCGTTTTCTCCAATGGACCGGCCTTGCCGGCAATCACCATCGAACTCGTTGACGAGGACGGCGCACCGCTGTCCGGGGACGGGGTGCTCGGCGAGTTCGCGCTGCGCGGTCCCAGCGTGTCCGTCGGCTATTTCGACTCCGTGACCGCCGCACCCGTGTCCTTTGCGGACGGTGTGTTCCGCACCGGCGACCTCGGCTTCGTGCAGGACGGCGACGTGTTCATCCTGGAACGTTCGAAGCACGTCATCATCCGCAACGGCCAGAACTTCCTCGCCTCGCTGCTGGAGGCAAGGATCGCCCAGTTGCTGGACCGGCCGGAGCATGAGCTCATCGTGCTGGACACGGATGTGCGCGACCCGCGCAGCCACATCATCGCTGTGGTGGAGAATTTCGCGGGCGTGGCCCAGCTCACCACCGAGCAGAAGGCCGCGCTACGCGATCTTGACCTGCCCATCGACGCGGTGCTGTTCAGCCGCAAACGGATCATTCCACGCACGACCAGCGGCAAGAAGAAATACCACGAAACCCGGCGGCGGCTGGCCGCGCGCATCCGGCCGGGCAGCCAGGAAATACGGCTCAAGGAATGATCCGATGACGCGACAACCACCACCTCAGCCCCGCTCCGCGCTGGGCCGGTGGGGCAGGACCATGGCTCGGCATCGCTGGCTCGTGCTGACGGTGTGGCTGTTGCTGCTGGTCACGGCCGGCGCGCTGTATCCGGTGCTGCAATCCCGGCTCGGCGTGCCGGACTACTCGGTTCGGGGTTCCGAATCCGCGCGGGCGCAGACACTGCTCGCGCAGCGGTTCCCCGAACTGGGCGACGAGCAGGACGTGCTGGTTTTCCGGTCGAGTCGTTACCCGGCCACGTCCGAGCCCTTCCGGCAGTTCGTTACCACGGTGCTGGACACCGTGCGGAACGACTCGGACGTGACCGCGGTGGTGGGGCCGTACGATCCCGCGGCCGTGGGGCAACTCTCCTCGTCCGGCCAAGTGGCGTTGGCGCTGGTCGGGCTGCGCGGGAGTGAAGCGGTCCGAGCCACGACCGTGCAGCACATCCAGGACCGGGTCCGCGCGCAGGCCGCGGGCGGAGTGGTCGACGCGTACCTCACGGGTTCGTCCCCACTCAACAACGACCTGGCCAAGGTCGAACTGCGGGACCAGGAAGTCGCCGAGGGCATCGGCATCCCGGTCGCACTGGTGATCCTGCTGCTCGCGCTCGGCGGCCTGGTCGCGGCCGCGTTGCCGGTGGGTCTGGCGCTGGCCGGCGTGCTGACCTGCCTCGGCGTGCTGGCCGGGCTGACCGGTCCGCTGCATCTCGACCAGTTCGTCACGGTGATCACCACCATGATCGGTCTCGGTGTCGGCATCGACTACGCGTTGTTCGTGGTCAGCCGGTTCCGCGAGGAGTTGGCCCAGGGCCGGGCCCGCGACGGCTCCGGCCGCGCGGTCGTGGACGAGGCGATTAGTACGGCACTGCGCACATCCGGCCGCACGATCGTGGTGTCCGGCCTGATCGTGATCGTCGCACTGGGCGCGATGGCGGTGATCGACGGACACATCTTCACCGAGATCGCGGTGGCCGCCGGCCTGGTGGTCGGCTGCTGCCTGCTGGCCGGCCTCACCCTGCTGCCGGCACTGCTCGCGGTGCTCGGCGACCGGGTGAACAGCCTGGCACTGCCGCGCCGCTTCCGGCCGGTGGTCGTCACCAAGGACGGCCGGCTGATGTCCGGCCGGTGGGCGGGCTGGGCCAGGTTCGCGCTGACCCGGCCGTTCCGGCTCGGCGTGCCGGCACTGCTCGTGCTGGTGCTGCTGGGATTGCCCACGACAGCCATCCGGCTGGGCTTCGACCTTGGGTTGTCCTCCCTGGAGAAAACCCCGTCCGGTCAGGGCGCCCAGATCGTGGCCGCGGCGTTCCATCCCGGCGTGGTCGGGCCGGTGCAACTGGTCGGCTGCACCACAAGGGGCGCTCTGAGCACCACCGATCTGGACGCGGTCAGCAGGCTGACCGCCTCCGCGCGCGCGGACCCCGCGGTCGCCCAGGTCGCGTCCGTCACCGATGTGCTCGACCAGCAACTCGGCGGACACACGGTCACTGACCTGCGACTTGCCACCGCGAATCCGGCCTTGGCCGCGATCCTGGCCAGAATGGTCGACCCTGCCGGGCAGTGCGTGGTCCTTACCGTGGTGCCCGCGCACGCCGTGGATTCGCCGGCCGCCAGTGCGCTGGTCACCGCGCTGCGTCAGGACCTGGTGCCACGCGCGCTCGCCGGGGCGGGCATGGACGTGCACGTCGGCGGGCTCACCGCCGCGTACCTGGATCTGTCCGCGGAAACCACCGACAAGCTGCCCCTGGTCATCGCCATCGTGCTCGGCCTGAGTTTCTGCTATCTGGTCGTGGTGTTCCGCAGCCTGCTGCTGCCGTTGACCGCCGTGGCACTGAACCTGCTGGTCACCGCGGCGGCGTTGGGGCTGACGGTGTTCGTCTTCCAGCAAGGGCACGGCGCCGGGGTGCTTGGTTTCACCAGTGTCGGGTCGTTGCAGGCATACCTGCCGGTCGCGCTGTTCGCGCTGCTGTTCGGCCTGTCCATGGACTACGAGGTGTTCCTGGTCCGCCGTATTCAGGAGGAGTGGCTCGACAGCGGGGACAACACGCACGCGGTGACCACGGCATTGGATCGCACCGCCCGGCAGATCAGCGCGGGGGCGGCCATCATGGTGGCGGTATTCGGCAGCTTCCTGGCCGCCAACGTGCTGGAGCTCAAGCAGTTCGGGTTCGGCCTCGCGGTCGCGGTGCTGCTGGACGCCACCGTGGTGCGCATGGTGTTGGTGCCCAGCTTGATGGGGCTGTTGGGCCGGGCCAACTGGTGGCTGCCCGACGGACTGGTCCGGCTGCTGCCGCCCGCGCGACTGGAATAGCCTAAATGATTGATGCGGTGAAGATCATGTGAAGAGGGACCCGGTGGGGTGATGTGGGCGGAGGATGTTCAAGATCAAAGCGTGACCAAGGAACTGAACACCCTCCTAATGACGGCACTCTACGTGTTGATCGACGACCACGTTGTCCCGCCTCGTACTGGGCGGGGAACTGACCCGATCTCACCGACAGTGAACTGATCTGTTTGGCCGTTGCCCAGGTGATCCTGGGCTATCACCAGGAACGCCGCTGGGTTCGCCACGTTCACGCCACGCCCGAACTGCTGGGCATGTTCCCCGACATGCTCACCCAGTCCGGCTACCACCGGCGACTCAAGACCGCGCAACCGTTGCTCTGCAAGGCAATCCTGCCACTGGCTGCCTGTAGCCCGTCCTGGTTCGATGATCTGTGGATCACCGACGCCACCCCGGTTCCCTGCGGCATGTCGAGGGAAACGGTGAAACGTTCCGACCTGGCCGGCCACGCCAGTTACGGTTACTGCGCGTCACACTCGCGGTGGTATTGGGGCCTGAAGCTCTACCTCGTGTGCGCCGGGGACGGGATGCCGATCATGTGGTGCCTGGCCAACCCCAAGATCGGCGAACGAGAAGGGCTCGCCGCCTTGCTCGACCGCAACCACCACCTCATCCGTGAGGGCCAGATCCCCTTGACCGACAAGGGTTTCTCAGGAAAACCGCGCCAGAAACTCGCCGAGTCGAGGGGACTGCGACTGCTGCGCCCGGACCGCAAGGACGAGACCTACCGCAACGGCAACCTCGGCGGTGTGCGGCAGTGGATCGAGTTGGTCAACCAGACCCTCAAAGGCCGGCTCGACCTGGAACGACACGGTGGCCGCACCCCAGCCGGGGTGTTCACCCGCATCGCCCAGCGCCTGCTGGCCATGGTCGCCGGCATCTGGCACAACTGGGAAACCAGCGTGACCAGCCAACGATCACTCACCGCCTTCGATCACCAACACCAACGTCACCGCATCAATCATCTAGACGAGACCGAGCGCGGTGGCCTGCTCCACGGCCTTCAACCGGTTGCGCGCCTCCAATTTGGACAGAAGGTGGCGCATGTGATACTCGATGGTGTTCTCGCTGACATGCAGCACCTCGGCGATCTCCCGGTTCGACATGCCCCGGAACAGGTGGTTCAACACCTCGGTCTCCCGCCGTGTCAGCTTGGGTCTCGGTCGTTGTGCGCGGATGTGGCGGACCCGGTGGAAGCTGCGGTGCACCACGCTGACCTCGAGATCGGAGTCCACTTCCAAGGCGGAGAGCACCTGCGTGACCGAGGCCGACGAATCAAGGTATGCGTCGCAACCGCGGCGCAACCAGCTCTCACAGCGGTGCCAGTCATTGGTCCGGCCCAGCAACGCCAGTCGGATCGCCGGCCGCTCCGCCCTCGCCACGTGCACGGCGCGTTGCACATCGTAGTCATCGATCTCCAGTCCGATCAACAACCACTCCGGCTGACAGGACTGCACCATGGTCGACAATTCGTCGAGACGACCGCAGCGCAGTATGCCGACAGCGGTCGCGAGGGCGCCCCCGTCGTGCGTTGATGCGGACTGCCATCCCCCGAGCAGCAGGATCGGCCGCTCGCGCCGAGCGATCCCGCCTGGGGACAACAATCTTCGGGCTTCCATGGCGTGCTTGGACACGATCCTCCCCCAGCTTGCTGCGCACTTGTTCGGCGTTGCGCGACAGTGCGCGGCCTGGTACGCCATCGACGCCAGCGGCGATGATCAATTGGTGCAGGTATACGGCCCAACCGGGGCGTCCCACCTTATGCCCATTTTGACAAGCTCCGGGCGGCATTGGTTCCGCTGTTTCGCCTAATTGCGCCGTATGAGACGCCTGCGGCGTTCTCAGCATCTTCCCCGGCAGCCCGCGGGCCGGCCGGCCTGGTCCGGCGGCGTTGCTCGTTCGGCTGCGCACGGAGGGTCGTGCACGATGTACGGATCGACCGCGCATCTATTGACGAAAAGACAATTAATCGTCGGATACGTACTGTCCCGTCAAGAAAACGCAGGGTCAAAGAAATTGGGCGTACCGCCAATCCTGACCACCCCGGCCGCCAAAAGGTTTATCGATCTTCCGGTAAAATGTGCGCGATGAAATCGGACCCGACGAGTTGCGCGCGAGCGTGACCTGTGACCGCTGACTGAACTCCCCGGCGGGGTGTGGAGCGGCAGGTGCGGGAATCGAACCCGCGAGGGCCGGTGACCCGTCCCCTGACCGCTTTCGAACCGGCTGCCGCGCCAACTTGGCTTACCTTCCCCGCGACCGTCCGCGGAGGTGGAGGGATCCGAACCCCCAGGGGTCCTCGTGACCCTGACTCCATTCAGGGCGGCTGCCGCTGCCACATCGGCTGACACCTTCAGGTGTTGCTGTGCCGAGCGGATGACGGGATTCGAACCCGTGGCTTCCGCCGTGGCAAGGCGGCGCTCTGACCTCTGAGCTACATCCGCGGTGGGGCGTCCCCGGCCCGCGGCGGGCCGGGGACGATCGGTGATCACACCGCCGGGGCGGTGTGGAGTTCGGTCCAGCTGGGGACGCGGGGAGTGATGCGCAACCGCATGCCCACCTCCTCGGGCAGGTGGTCGGCCTTGCGTGCGTTGCGACTGCGCGAGTTGCCGCCGCACGCCGCGACCGTGTCGAGCCACGACGTTCGCTCCCCGCCCCGCGACAGCGGAAGGACGTGCGAGCATCCGTACCGCGTGCGGCACGGACACGACCTGTAGCGGCTCGTAGGACGCGTTGAGCACAAGGACGCTCGGTGTTGCGCCTCGTGAAATCTTCGGTGACTCCTCCGCGAGCACCCGGAACAACCCCGCGGTCGCGTGCACGTTTCGTCACCTGGTGTTCGGCAATCACCGCCCTGCCTCACCGGGACGGCCCGTTCACACAGGCCGGTCTGCTCCACTGCCGAATTGTCAATGATCCGCACCTCCTCCGGAAATGGGATGGCACCGGCGGGAGAAGTCCGGAAACGATTTTGAAGACCGTTCCGCCGTCGAAGATCGCCGATCCGAAGAATCTTTTTCGTGGTGCACGAAACAGTAAAAGCCGCTCGGATCGGTTTCCCGATGGGCGGCTCCCGGACCTGACGAGATGTTACGTCATGGTGGGGAGCCTGGGCCGCTCGGCGACTTGCCTTCCAGCCACGGAAAGGAGTTGCCGTGCTCGGCCGGCGGATGAACGGCAGCGATCGTGGCACCGAAACGGCGGCGCCGCGATTCTCGCTTCCACATCTCCGTCATGGCATTCTTCCTTCCCGTGTGCCTTCATGATCGCTGCGCCCGCGGCAGGCGTCAATCATATTTTCCGTGGACAGGATCGTTTCGCGGCGGCGCAGCGCTGCCCCGACTTCGTTGTCCGGTTCCGTGCGGCACAGCGTGACGTCGTATTCGTGGACCAGGTCGTGCCGGTGAAACCGTGCCACCAGGCGACACTGCCGATAACCGGCAACCGGGGCGGACCTGTGACTACCATGCTGCGGTGATGGAAGCCAGGGATCACCCGGCGTCCGGCCACCGGCCGGAGAAGGAGGAGGTTGTGCTCAAAGGGTTCAAGGACTTCATCTCCCGCGGCAACGTCATCGAGCTGGCCGTCGCGGTGGTGATCGGCACCGCATTCACCGCGATCGTCACCGCCTTCACCAACGGAATCATCAAGCCGTTCATCAACGCCCTCGGCGGTGTCCAGGTGGCGCAGGGCCTGGGCTTCCAGGTGTTGTCGGGCAAGGAATCCACGTTCGTCGACTTCGGCGGCGCGATCAACGCGGTGGTCAACTTCCTGCTGGTCGCCGCCGTCATCTACTTCATCTTCGTGCTGCCGATGAACAAGCTCAGAGAACGCCGCCGCCGTGGCGAGGAACCCGGTCCGGCCGAACCCGCCGACGTCGAACTGCTCAAGGAGATCCGCGACCTGCTCAAGCAGCTCCAGCCGGCTGAAGCCGGCACACACCAGCCGGACGGGGCCGAGTCGCGGCGAGCGTAATGGGGGTGTCCTTGTGTGGGCCTGGCCACTGCCGCGGCATTGGCACCAACCCGGCCGGGGAGGGGTGTGGCGCTTTCCTGGCCCTGGGCGTCCAGCGGGCACGCTGCGGCTCGACCGCGGCGTCGATCGCGTCCAGGATGTCGGCGACGACCAGGTCGTAGATCTGCCCGGCGGACAGCCCGCGCTCGGCCATGGCCCGCGCCAGTGCCGGATACTGCTCGTCGGCGGCGGAAAAGCCGCTCGTCCTCGGGATCGCGGCTTGATGGACGGGAGTGGCGGGCATAGCGTCATGGGGTGACGGATTTCGGCGGCCTTCCGGCTGCCTTCGTGCGGACCAGGGACGTGTTGCACCGGATCGCGGCGCATGTGCTCGCGCGGCGTCGCCACGAGGTCACCGGACGTCTCGGGTTGCGGGCCTGCCCTGGCGGGTTCGGTACTCCGGCGTTCGGTGACGGCCCGGAGACGCTTCGTGTCGCCGGGGGTTTCGTTGTCCGCGAACGGCATGGTGACTGCGCGTACCTGCCGATCGGCGGATCGGCAATGCGGGCACTGGCCGCCTTCGCCGGGACGGACATCACGACTGAGTTCGCGGCAGGCGCGGACACGCCGCCATCAGGTGACATCGACGAACCGTTCATTGTGGACAGTTCTTCGCTCCGCATTCTGGCTGACTGGTACGCGCTCGGCTGGCGAGTCCTCGACGAGGTATTCGCCGCGGTCCCCGCGACCGCCGAACCGGCCGTGATTCAGTTGTGGCCCGAGCATTTCGACGCCGGCACGAGCGTGGGGGCCGGGCCAGGCGGGCGGGTGAACCTCGGGGCGTCGCCGGGT
Organism: Amycolatopsis sp.; assembly: GCF_035276945.1. Lineage (GTDB taxonomy): Bacteria > Actinomycetota > Actinomycetes > Mycobacteriales > Pseudonocardiaceae > Amycolatopsis_E. The sequence goes on from NZ_DATELF010000102.1 coordinate 47,037, forward strand.
GATGCCCACAGTGCCGAGCCGTATCTTTACGTCGGCCCGTGGGGGCCCGAACGGCCTGGCGATCCCGAGTTCTGGAACGCGCCGTTCGGCGCCACGCTGACCCTGTCCACTTTGTACAAGGATGCCGACCCCGTCGCGGCCGGGGTGGAGTTTCTCCGGGAAGGGCTGCGGCGGGTAACGGAAGGGAGCGGCACATGATCGGATATGTGGTGGCTGGCGACGCCGAGGGCAAGCCGACCAGTGACACATGCGCGCACCTCGGCGCGGTCGCGGACGTTTCGCCCAGTACGACCGCGGGTTGCGAGGATTGCCTGCGGGAGGGCACACGGTGGGTGCACCTGAGGGAATGCCTCGAGTGCGGGCACATCGGGTGCTGCGACAACTCGCCGCGGCGCCATGCGACCGGTCACTGGCATGCGACCGGTCACCCACTGATCCGCTCGTTCGAGCCCGGCGAAAGCTGGGCCTGGTGTTACTCCGACGAGTTGCTCCTGACGCCGGCCGCCGCCGGCTGACCCCGTGCTGTGGACAACTTGGCGGGTTGTGCACAACCTTGTGGATGAGCAGGCGCGATCGAGCCGCGGGCCACTGGCCGGCCGGAACGTGAGGTGTGATCCTTATGCGAGCGCGTCCCGGTTCGCCAGGGTTTCGCATATTGTGCCCCGGAAGCGAAATGGCCGGTTTACGATGCCGGACAGCCGGCGGATCGTCCGGCCACGACGTCACTTAGGGGAAGCCACATGACCTATCCGCCTCCGCCCGGCCAGTACCCCGGCTCCGGCGGGTTACCGCAACAGCCGGGCCAGTACCCCTCGGCGTCGCCCGTGTATCCGGGCGGCAACGACCCGGAGTTGTTGGCGAAGCCGAGCGGTGGCACCGCGATCGCCGCGGGTGTCCTCGGCATCCTCGGTGCGCTCTTCGGCGCGATCTTCGCGATCATCAACTTCGGTTCCACCAAGAATCTCGCGGGCAGCGAAATCTCTTGGGTCGTGTGGATGCAGGCGGCCGCCTACGTGATCGAGGCGGTCACGCTCGGCCCCGGCTCGATCATGCTCTTCATGCGCAAGAGCGCCGGCCGCTGGCTGGTACTCGCCGGCAGCCTGGTGCACATCGCGCAGGCCTTCATCGCGCTGATCACGGTGCTCTCGCTGGGTTACGCGCCGGCGAACGTGTCTTCGGCGGAAGCCGCCGGAGCCAGCACAGGTGGCCTGCTCGTCGTGCTGTCTCCGGCGATCGCGACCGTGATCCTCACGCTGCTCCCGCTCACCGGGCGATGGCTCGCGTGGGGTGACAAGCAGTCCACGCAGTCGCCGTCCTACGGTTCGCCGCAGGCTTACGGTCAGCAGCCCGGTTACGGCCAGCCCCAACAACCTGGTTATGGCCAGCCGCCCCAGCAGCCCGGTTACGGCCAGCCGCCCCAGCAACCTGGTTACGGCCAGCAGCCGGGGGGCCAGGGCCAGCCTCCGCAGAACTGGTCCTAGCCGCAGTCGAACAGGAGGCCCGCCGAAGCGGCGTCCGGCCCGATGACGGCGGGAGGAACCTTTGCGCAGGTCCGATTCACCCAGCCGACGCGAGCGGAGATCTGCGCCCCACTGTTCCGTGTCCCGGTCTGTTGCCCGAAGTGGAGAAACACCTCGGGCAACAGCACGAACCGGACCCTTCCGGCGTGCACCCACGCGGCGAGTCGCGCGGCCGTCGGCGCGGGGTCGAGGCCGAGGTAGCCACCCAGCGCGGCCACCCGGGCGCCGGTGTTGACGAGGTAGGGATCGGCACCGTAGGTACCACCTTCGACCGCCAGCGTGATCGGCGCGTTCGGGTCCCGCGCGGTGACGTAGGCGAGGACCTGCCGCTGCCCCGCGGACAGCTCCGGGGCGGCGTCCATGAACCGGACGTAGGCGCGGGCCGCGTCGGCCGTGCCTCCCAGCGCGGCCCGCACCGTGGCGATTCCGTCCGATGTGGACGGTCCGGCGGACGGATCCCCGGCGGCGACCACGTCCGGGTGCGAGCCCGCGGTGGCCACGGCGAACGCGAGCGGACCGGTGATCATGGTTAGCGCGCCGGCCAGCGCCACCGGTGCCGGTGCCAGCCGCGGCAGCGCGCCGACCGCGGCGAGCACCCCGACGATCAGGATCGCGAAGCGCAGCCAGGGCAGCCAGTCCGGCGTCTGTTCCAGTAACACGAACGCGAGCACCGCGGTTCCGGCGATCGCCACCGACAGCAGCAGTCCCGCCCGTTCGCCGGCGCGGTACCACCGCCAGAGCGTGGTCAGCCCGGCCGCGGCCGACGCCGCCACACCCGGAGCAAGTGCACAGGTGTAGTAGGCGTGGAATATCCCACCCGCGAACGAGAACACCAGGCCGTAGCACAGCAGCCAGCCGCCCCACAGCAGCCATCCGGCACGCTGCGAGGGCGTCCCCGCGCGAGTGCGCAGCCAGGCCACGGCCGCGCCCAGAACCGACGCGAGGGCGACCGGCAGCAGCCAGGCGATCTGGCCACCGACCAGCGTGCCGAACAACCGAAGTGGTCCTGGACTCCCGCCGAAACTGAGGTCGAACACGCCGAGCGCGCCGGTGTCATTGCCGAGCACCCGGCCGAAACCGTTGTATCCGAAGATCAACTCCCAGATCGAGTCGGTACGCGTGCTGCCGACGAACGGCCGGTCCGGCGACAGGCTGACCAGCAACGGCCAGGACATCGACACCGCGAAGGTGACCGCGGCGGCGAGCACCAACTGCCACGCCTTTCGCCCGCGGCCGACCGGCGCGGCGAGGTAGGCCAGTGCGAACGCGGGCAGCACGACCCATGCGGCGAGCATCTTCGTCAGGAACGCCAATCCGACCAGCGCTCCCGCGGCTGCCGGCCAACCCGTCCGGCCCCCTTCCACCGCCCTGGTGACGCAGTAGGCCGCGAGCAGCAGGAGCAGCACGAGCAGGGCGTCCGGCTGCACGTCGCGGTCGATGGCCACGGTCACCGGCGACAGCGCGAGCAGGAGAGCCGCGAGCAACGCGGTGCGTTCCCCGGCCCAGCGCCGCACGGTCCGGTGCAGCACCAGCACCGACGCGACGCCTTCGGCAGCCTGAACCAGCGCCAGCAGCCACCAGTGATAGCCGAAGAGCCAGGCGACGGCGGCCTGCACCCAGAACGCCATCGGCGGTTTGTCGACGCTCACCACGCCCGCTGGGTCGTACCCCGCGAACAGGAAGGCCTTCGGGCTTTGCAGCATCGAATGCACGGCCGCCGCGTAGTACGGCTGCAACATCCGGTCGCCCAGCGACCAGCAGTAGAGCACCGCCCCGATCGCAAGCACCCCGGCCAGCGCCGCGATTTCCCAGCGGACGCGGCGTTTCTGAATCACCCCTGTGGTCATGCCACAACCACAGCGCGCCGCGAACGCGATGTCCTCAACCCCGAGGTGGACCCTGGGTGGGGCTTACTTCTTGGTGATCCTCCTTCTTGGTGATCCTTCCGAGCGCGCGGACAACCGCGGTGCAGCGGTCCTCGACGTAGTCGAGCCCGCCTTCCTCGGCGATCCGGCGGGCTTCGGCGGAGACGATGCCTTGCTGAAGCCACAGCGTCTTCGCCCCGATGGCCACGGCCTGCCGCGCGATCTCCGGCGCCTCCACCGGGGGCCGGAACACGTCGACGAGGTCGACCGGCTCGGGAATATCGGTCAGCGACCGGTACACCTTCTCGCCGAGCAACTCGTCAGCCGACGGGTGGACCGGGATGATCCGGAACCCCGCCGCCTGCAGGCTCGCCGGCACGGCATGCGCCGCCTTGCCGGGGTCACGGCTCAGCCCCACGACGGCGATGGTGTTCGCCGCGGTAAGGACATGTTCCGCGAGATCAGTCATTCTTGCGTCCTTTCCGCGTGTTTGCGTGCGTCCGCGATCGGGTCGCCAGGGCGGTGTCCGGGCGCTTGGGCCGCGTTGGGTGGAGGGGCGTCCTGCCGCCCCGGTAGCGGGGCTTCGCCGGGCGCGCTCGGTCGCCGGTTTGGCAAAGCGGCTCGGCGAAGGAAGGTCATGGTTTCGTCAACCAGGCCCGCTGGGCTCGAATTCCCATGCCAGGAGCTCGGTGAGCCTGCGCACGGCGAAGTCCACGAACGGGCGGACGGGCAGGAGCCGGCATGCCGTCCTGCCCACGATGGTTTCCCTGACGCCGAAACGCCGTTCGAAGTCTCGGCCCACGATGGGGAAGTAGGTGTCGTTGTCGTCGGCGACGTCGAGCGCTTCGCACCAGACACGCTGCCCGCGGTTCATCACCGGGAACCGCCGCAGCTTCAGCCGCGGATGCGGGGTGAGTGATTCGGCGTGGTGGAGGAAGCTGTTGCGGTTGTGCCCCACACCGATGAGCAGGATGGCGCCGCCGAGGTCGTACAGGTGCTCGAACGGTGAGGCACGGCCAAGGGCGAAGCCGAGCGGCTGCCCGGCGACGATCTGCCCGGCTCGCGCGCCCATCGCGGCCACCGAGGCCTGGGGATGCGAACTGCGTAACGCGCCGGGCAGGCAGCGGAGGGCTTCCGAAACCGCGCCCATGCTGGACGGCACATCATTGTGGAACGTGGGCACCGCGTCGCGCCGCTCGCGGAGGGCTGGATCCGGGACGCCGACATGGGCCGGGTCGGGATCGGTGACGTTCGGGGTGAAGGTGGGCACCACGATCGTGCCGGTGGGGCCGACAGCGTCGAGCAGGCTGTCCGCCACCGCCTTGGCGCCCCCGTCGACCGGGCCGAGGCCGGACAGCGACGAGTGCACGATCAGGTCCATGCCTTCGCCGACTCCCGCCCGGCGCCACTCCGCCGCCAGATCGTCGCAGGTCAGTGTGGACTGGTTCATTTGGTCTCCCCTCGTTGGTCCGACCGGCTCAGTCAACCACCGGGGTACGACAGTTTCGGGGTCAGCGGACGACGATGGCGTGCTCCCCGCGTGGCACCAGTTCGCCGATCACCGGCGCACCCGGGATCTCGCCGGCCAGCAGCAGTCCGCCGGAGGTCTGGGCGTCGGCGAGCAGCAGTGCCTCGTCCTCGCCGACGGCGGACAGGTCGGCATGAGGGCGAACCCAGTCGAGGTTGCGCCGGGTGCCCCCACTGACATACCCCTCGGCCAGCGCCGCCCGTGCGCCCTCCACATAGGACACTTTGGCCGAGTCGACGACCGCCGTCACCCCACTCGCCCTGGCGAGCTTGTACAGGTGGCCGAGCAGGCCGAACCCGGTGACGTCGGTGGCGCAGGTGATGCCCGCCGCCAGCGCGGCCCGCGAGGCGTCGGCGTTCAGCGTCGTCATCACCTCGATCGCGGCCTCGAACACCTCGCCCGTGGCCTTGTGCCGGGTGTTGAGCACGCCGGTGCCCAGCGGCTTGGTCAGCGAAAGCGGCAGGCCGGGGCGCCCGGAGTCGTTGCGCAGCAAGCGGTCCGGGGCGGCGACACCGGTGACCGCGAGCCCGTACTTGGGCTCCGGATCGTCGACACTGTGCCCGCCGGCGAGATGGCAGCCCGCCTCGTCACACACCGCGAGCCCGCCCCGCAGCGTCTCCGCGGCGAGTTCGAACGGCAGCAGCTCCCGTGGCCAGCCGAGCAGGTTGACCGCGACCACGGGCCGCCCGCCCATGGCGTACACATCGGACAGTGCGTTCGCCGCCGCGATCCGGCCCCAGTCGTACGGGTCGTCGACCACAGGCGTGAAGAAGTCGGTGGTGGCGAGCACCGCCAGGCCGGAGATCCGGACAGCGGCCGCATCGTCACCACTCTCCAGCCCGACCAGCAACTCGCCGAGCGGGTTCCGGGGACCGGCGCCGCTGAGGCCGCGCACCACGTCCTCCAACTCGCCCGGCGGGATCTTGCAGGCGCAGCCGCCGCCGTGCGCGTACTGGGTCAGTCGGTAGGCCATGCCCCTATGCTGCTCCGGTCGCACTCGGTTCGCCGAGTTGCGAGGATGGACCTCGTGATTCAGGGAGGCGTACCCGGCCTGGTGACCGGCGCGGTCTTCAAAACCGTTGAGCGGTGGACGCCGCCGCTGGCGGGTTCGATTCCCGTCCGCCTCCGCCATGACTGACGCGAGGCGGCGAGTGCCGCGGACCGACGCGATCCTGGCCCACCCCAGGCTCGTGGCGGCCGAACGCGTGCTCGGCCGGCGTCTGGTCAAGGCCGCGGTGACGGCCGCGCAGGAGCGGGTCCGGGCGGGGGAGATCGAGCCCGAGCAGGTCGCCGAGCAGGCCATCGCGGGTCTCCCCGCGAACGCGGCGAGCCTGCGGCGGGTGGTCAACGCGACCGGCGTCATCGTGCACACCAATCTCGGCCGCGCGCCACTCTCCGAGGCCGCGCTGGGTGCGGTGCGTGCCGCCAGTGGTACCACCGACGTCGAGTTCGACCTGGAGACCGGCCGCCGTGCCCGGCGTGGCCGCGGCGTCCTCGCGGCGCTGGCCGAGGCCGTTCCGGCCGCCGAGGCGGTGCACGTGGTCAACAACAACGCCGCCGCGCTCCTGCTCACCGCGCTGGCCTTGGCCCAGGGCAGGGAAATCGTGCTCAGCCGGGGTGAACTGGTCGAGATCGGCGACGGCTTCCGGATCCCGGAACTGCTCGCCTCCAGCGGCGCGCGCCTGCGCGAGGTCGGCACGACCAACCGCACCAGCCTGCGCGACTACACCGAAGCGATCGGTTCGGAAACCGCATTCGTGCTCAAGGTTCATCCGTCCAATTTCCGGGTCACGGGGTTCACTTCGGCGGTCGAGCCCGCGGAACTGGCGGGGATCGGTGTTCCACTGATCGTCGACATCGGGTCCGGCCTGCTCGCCCCGCATCCGCTGCTGCCGGGTGAGCCGGACGCGACGACCGTCCTGCGCGCGGGGGCGGACCTCGTCACGGCCAGCGGTGACAAGCTCCTCGGCGGCCCGCAGGCGGGGCTCATGCTCGGCGAGGCGGGGCTGATCGAACGGCTCCGGCGGCATCCGGCGGCTCGCGCGCTCCGGGTGGACAAGGTGACCCTCGCGGCGCTCGAGGCTACCCTGCGCGGGCCGGAGCCGCCGGTCGTCCGGGCGCTCAACGCGGACCAGGCCGGGCTGCGGGCCCGCGCGGAACTCATCGCGGCCAAGGTCCGCGGCGCGGAGGCCGTCGACTGCCCGGCCACGGTGGGCGGGGGTGGTGCGCCGGGGGTCGAACTGGCGAGCGCCGCGGTGAGCGTGCCCGAGTCGTGGGCCGCGCGGTTGCGTACCGGCGACCCGCCCGTGGTGGGCCGGATCGAGCGCGGCCGGTGCCTGCTGGACCTGCGCACGGTCGACCCCGGCGAGGACGAACTGCTTACGGCGGCGATGCTGCGATGTTCGTCGTAGCCACCGCGGGCCATGTCGACCACGGCAAGTCCACGCTCGTCCAACGGCTCACCGGCATGTGGCCCGACCGGCTGGCCGAGGAGCAACGCCGTGGCCTCACCATCGACCTCGGTTTCGCCTGGACCGAACTCCGCGGCGAACGGATCGCCTTCGTCGACGTGCCGGGCCACGAACGATTCGTCGCCAACATGCTCGCGGGCGTCGGACCGGTGCCCGCGGTGCTGTTCGTGGTGGCGGCGGACGAGGGCTGGATGCCGCAGTCGGCGGAGCACCTGGCCGCGCTGAACGCGCTCGGCGTGCGGCACGGGCTGGTGATGATCACCAAGACCGATCTCGCGGATCCCGCCCCCGCGGCGGAGCAGGCCCGGCAGGCCTTCGCGGGGACCACGCTTGCCGCCGCGCCCGTGGTGACCTCCCTCGACGAGCTGAGGTCCGGTCTCGTCGCACTGGTCGACGCGCTGCCACCACCCGATCTCGGCGCGGATGTCCGGTTGTGGATCGACCGGGCGTTCACCGTGCGCGGCGCCGGAACCGTGGTCACGGGGACGCTGGCGGCGGGCGCCATCCGGCTCGGCGACGTCCTTTCACATGGTGGTGAGCAGGTGAGTGTCCGGAATCTCCAGTCACTGGGCGAGGCTCGTGAGGAGGTCGAGGCCGTGGCGCGGGTAGCCGTCAACCTCCGCGGGGTCGACCGCCACCGCATCGGACGTGGCGACACGTTGCTCACCCCGGGTCGCTGGCTCACCACCGAGGAGGTGGATGTCGGGCTGCGCGCCACGGGCAAGCTGCATCGCGAGCTCGTGCTGCATGTCGGGTCGGCAGCCGTGCCGGTTCGGGTCCGGGCGCTGGGGACGCGGGCCGCGCGGCTACGGCTGGCCACCGGACTGCCGCTGCGCGTCGGCGATGTCGGGCTGCTGCGTGACCCCGGCGAACACCGCATCGCGGCCGGGATCGAGGTTCTCGACGTCCGCCCACCCGCGCTCGGCCGCCGGGGCGCCGCGCGGGCAAGGGCCGGGGAACTGGCGTCGGGACGAGTGCGGCCTCCGCCGTTCGTCAAGGCCGCGGAAGCCCGCGCGATGGGGTTGCGGGAAACGGGTGTCCGCGTCGGGGACTGGCTGGTGGATGAGCGAACCTGGGCGGAAACGCGGCGAAACGCGCTCGTCAGGTTCGAGGCCTGGTCCGCCGAACATCCGGTGGCGGCCGGGATGCCGCTCGAAGCGCTGCGCCATGAACTGGGCCTACCCGCCATCGAGCTGGTGCCGGATTTGCTTGCCGGAACCGGGCTGGAGATCGCCGACGGCCTCCTGCGGCGGCCCGGCGCAAGCCTGCCGCCGGACGTGGATCGCGCGTTGCGCCAGGTGGAACGACAGCTCGACGAAGAGCCGTTCCACGCGCCTGAAGCGGATGAACTCGCGCGCCTGGGTCTCGGCACGCGCGAACTCGCCGCCGCCGTCCGCTCCGGCCGTCTGACCAGGATCGCGGACGGAGTGGTGCTCGGACCGGACGCGCTGGACCAAGCCGTGGAAGTGCTTTCCGCGCTCCCGCGACCCTTCACGGTCAGCGAGGCACGCCGCGCCCTGGGCACCACGCGTCGTGTCGCCGTCCCGCTCCTCGAACGCCTGGACTCCCAACGCGTCACCGTCCGCCACCCTGACGGCACTCGCCGATTCGCGGGCCCCGTCGAACGGGGATAGCGTGGATTCATGGGCGTGCGGCAGTGGATCGCGGGCTGGCCGGTGTACCGGCAGATCACCGGCCCCGACCGGACCGGACGGCGCGAAGCCGCGGCATCGAAACGCTCGCGCGGACTGCGTTCGCGCATCGAGGACGCCGACCGGATGGTGGCCTCCGTCTGCCCCTACTGTGCGGTGGGCTGCGGCCAGCGGGTCTACGTCAAGGACGGCCAGGTCACCCAGATCGAAGGCGACCCCGACTCCCCCATCTCGCGCGGCAGGCTGTGTCCGAAGGGTTCGGCGAGCAAGCAACTCGTGACCAGCCCCAGCCGGGTCAAGGAGGTGCTCTACCGGCGGCCGCACGCGACGGAGTGGGAGCGGTTGAGCCTCGACGACGCGATGGAGATGATCGCGGACCGCGTGCTCAGGACCCGGCGGGAGACCTGGCAGGACATCGACGAGCACGGCCGCCGCCTCGACCGCACGCTCGGCATCGCCAGCCTCGGCGGGGCGACGCTGGACAACGAAGAGAACTACCTGATGAAGAAGCTGTATACCGCGCTCGGCGCGATACAGATCGAGAATCAGGCCCGTATTTGACACTCTTCCACGGTTCCCGGTCTGGGAACCTCCTTCGGCCGTGGCGGCGCCACGACGTTCCAGCAAGATCTCGCCAACGCCGACTGCATCGTCATCCAGGGCTCGAACATGGCCGAGTGCCATCCCGTCGGGTTCCAGTGGGTGGTGGAGGCGAAGGCGCGCGGAGCGAAGATCATCCACATCGATCCGCGGTACACGCGCACCAGCGCGCTGGCACACCGGCACGTCCCGTTGCGGGCGGGGAGCGACATCGTCTTCCTCGGCGCGCTGATCAAGTACGTGCTGGACAACGAGAAGGACTTCCGCGAGTACGTCCTTGCCTACACCAACGCGGCCGCGATCCTGCGTGAGGACTTCCGCGACACCGAGGACCTCGACGGGCTGTTCTCCGGGTTCGATCTCCAGCAGCGTCACTACGAAGCCGAAACCTGGGCATACGAGGAGACCGAGACGGCTCCGGCCGCGGGGCAACGGGAAGTCACGAGTGGCCACCACAAGCACACGGCCAGGGCGGAGATGTACGGCAGCGGCGGCGCGACCATGCGCATCAAGCCGAAACGGGACGAGACGCTGACCCATCCCCGGTGCGTCTACCAGGTGCTCAAGCGGCACTTCTCCCGGTACACCCCGGAACTGGTCCAGGACGTCTGCGGCATCCCGCCCGAGCAGTTCTTCGCGGTGGCCGAGGCGATCACCGAGAACTCGGGGCGGGAGCGCACCACGGCCTGGGTCTACTCCGTGGGCTGGACGCAGCACACGGTCGGCGCGCAGTACATCCGGACCGCGGCGATCCTGCAGGCGCTGCTCGGCAACGTCGGCCGGCCCGGCGGGGGAATCCTGGCGTTGCGCGGGCACGCCAGCATCCAGGGCTCGACCGACATCCCGACCCTGTTCAACCTGCTGCCCGGCTACATCCCGATGCCGAGCGTCCACCACGTCGACCTGGACGGCTTCGTCGAGGCCGACGCCGGGCGGGCCGGCTTCTGGGGCAACATGCGGTCGTACGTGGTGAGCTTGCTGAAGGCGTACTGGGGCGAGCATGCCCGGCCGGACAACGACTTCCGGTTCGGCCACCTGCCGCGGCTCACCGGGAACCACGGTACCTACACCACGGTGATGAACCAGATTTCCGGCGAGTGCAAGGGTTACTTCCTGGTCGGCGAGAACCCGGCGGTCGGCTCGGCGAACGGGAAGCTGCAGCGACTGGGACTGGCCAATTTGGACTGGCTGGTGGTGCGCGATCTTCAGCTGATCGAGAGCGCGACGTTCTGGCAGAACGGACCCGAGATCGAAAGCGGCGAACTGCGCACGACGGAGATCGGTACCGAGGTCTTCTTCCTGCCGGCGGCCGCGCACACCGAGAAGGACGGCAGCTTCACCAATACCCAGCGCCTGCTGCAATGGCACCACAAGGCCGTCGAACCGCCCGGCGACGCGCGGAGCGACCTGTGGTTCTACTACCACCTCGGCCGGATCATCCAGGACAAGCTCGCCTCCAGCGACGACCCGCGCGATCTGCCCATCCAGGAGCTCAACTGGAACTACCCGGCCGAGGGTGTCCTCGCCGAGCCCAGCGCGGAGGCCGTCCTCGCCGAGATCAACGGTACCGGGCCGAAGGGCCCGCTGTCGGCCTACACGGAACTCGCCGACGACGGGTCGACGTCCTGCGGCTGCTGGATCTACTGCGGGGTCTACGCCGACGGCCACAACCACGCCGCCAACCGGAAACCGCGGTCCGAACAGAGTTATGTCGCGCCCGAGTGGGCCTGGGCCTGGCCCGCCAACCGGCGCATTCTGTACAACCGCGCCTCCGCGGATCCCGAGGGCAGGCCGTGGAGCGAGCGGAAACGCTACGTCTGGTGGGACGCCTCGGCGGGCAGGTGGACCGGCGAGGACGTGCCCGACTTCGAGCCGACCAAGGCTCCGGGCTACCGGCCCCCGGAAGGTGCGCGGGCGCAGGACGCCCTTTCCGGTGTCGACCCGTTCGTCATGCAGTCCGACGGAAAGGCCTGGCTGTTCGCGCCGGCCGGGCTCGCGGACGGGCCGCTGCCCACGCACTACGAGCCCGCCGAGTCACCGGTCGACAACCCGCTCTACCGGGAACAGGCCAACCCGGTCCGCGAGATTTACCGGCACCCCGCCAACCAGCCCAACGACGAGCGCCACCCCTACGTGTTCACCACCTACCGCCTGACCGAGCACCACACCGCGGGCGGCATGAGCCGGACCCTGCCGGTGCTGTCGGAGTTGCAACCGGAGTTCTTCTGCGAGGTCTCGCCGGAACTGGCGGCCGAACGTGGTCTGGAGCATCTGGGCTGGGCCACCATCGTCTCGGCGCGCGCGACCATCGAGGCCAGGGTCCTGATCACCGAGCGCATCAAGCCACTGCGGGTCAGGGGAAGGACCGTGCACCAGGTCGGTCTCCCGTACCACTGGGGACAAAATGGACTGTCCACAGGGGACTCGGCGAACGACCTGCTGTCGGTGGTGCTCGACCCGAACGTGCACATCCAGGAGTCCAAGGCGGCGACCTGCGACATCCGTCCGGGCAGGCGGTTTCACCACTGAGCGGGGCGGGTACCCCAGGCGGGCGTAGGAGAGGAGCCCGTCGTGGACACGAATGCCTATTTGGTCTTTCTGGTGGTGGGCGTGATACTGGTCCTGATCGACGGCCAGATCATCTACCACAGTGGTAAGCGCTATCTGAACAGGGGAGACACCGAGGCCGGTGGCTCGATGATCAACCTGGTCACGATGCTGTTCCACCTGGTCGTGCTGGGGTTGGTCGCGCTGATCTCGACCATCGACTTTCCCAACGACAACTCGCCGACCTCGATCATCGCGCGCATCGGCGTCCTACTGCTGGTACTGGCGCTCGCGCACGGCGTGACCATCGGTGTGCTCGCGCGGATGCGTGAAGAGCAGGTCGCGGAGAACATCACGACCCGGATGAACGAGCCGGTCGGCGGCCGGCTCACCGAGCCCACGGTCGACCCGGTGCCCGGCCAGGACGGCGTCCGCCCCCGGCCGAGCCCGAGCATCGAGCAGCAGCGGCAGTACACCACCGGGCCCTGATCCGCAGACCTCGCCGCCTGCCCGCGAGTCCCGCCTTCGCGGTGCGCGAGTCCCACACTCGTGCACCGCGAAAGCCGGACTCGGGTGTCGCGAGAGCCGGACTCACACGTCACGAAGGCCCGACTCACTTGTTACGAAAGCCCGACTCGCCTGTCACGAAAGCCCGACTCGCTTGTCGACGCCGGATTCGGTCTACATCAACATTGACGTACGGGAACAAGTTGTAGAAAATTGCGGCATGACGAAGGTGTCGTTCGACCGGCATCCCGATGGTTACCAGCACTGGCGCCTCCGGACCGAGCCGCCGATCGCGTGGCTCGAACTGGACGTCGATGAGCTGGGCGGGCTGGTCCCCGGCTACGAGCTCAAGCTCAACTCCTACGACCTGGGCGTGGACATCGAGCTCTACGATGCCGTCCAGCGCCTGCGCTTCGAGCATCCCGAGGTGCGCACGGTGGTGATCACCAGCGCGAAGGAAAACGTTTTCTGCGCGGGCGCGAACATCCGGATGCTGGCCGCTTCCTCGCACGAGTGGAAGGTGAACTTCTGCAAGTTCACCAACGAGACGCGCAACGCGATCGAGGACGCCACCGAGAACTCCGGTCAGGTCTACGTCGCCGCGGTGAACGGCAGCTGCGCCGGCGGCGGCTACGAAATCGCGTTGGCCTGCGAGAAGATCCTGCTGGTCGACGACAACTCCTCGACGGTGGCGCTGCCCGAGGTGCCGTTGCTGGGCGTGCTGCCCGGGACCGGCGGCCTGACGCGGGTGGTGGACAAGCGACGGGTCCGCAGGGATCGCGCGGACGTCTTCGCCACCCGTCCGGACGGGATCAAGGGGCGCACCGCGGTGGACTGGCGGCTGGTCGACGAACTGCTACCCCGCCAGGGTTTCCGCGACGCGGTCGCCCGCCGTGCCCGCGAACTCGCCGCCCACGGCCGTCGCCCCGAGGATGTGGCGGGCATCGAGCTGACGCCCCTCGAGCGGACGGAAACGGCGGATTCCATCGCCTACCGCGATGTTTCCGCGGAGTTCGACCGCGGCCTCGGCGCGGTCACCATCACCGTGCGAGGACCGGGCGAAGGAGATTGGCTGCTCACCACGACACGCGAGCTGGACGACCTGATCCTCCGCCTGCGCACCAACGAACCCGAACTCGGTACGTGGGTCTTCCGCACCGAAGGTGACCCGGACGCGGTACTGGCGCACGAGCGCGAGGTGCTCGGCGCCAACGACTGGCTGTCCAACGAGATCCTGCACTACTACAAACGCACGCTGAAACGACTGGACGTCACCAGCCGCAGCCTGATCGCGTTGATCGAACCGGGCAGCTGTTTCGCCGGGGTGTTGCTGGAGCTGGCGCTGGCCTGCGACCGTCAGTACATTTTGGATGGTCCACCGATCAATGACGAGGACAGCGAGGAACGCGCGTCGATCATGTTGACGGGCGCCAACTTCGGGGCGTTCCCGATGGGCAACGGCCTGTCCAGGCTGGAGTGCCGGTTCTACCGCGAAACCGATCACCTCGACTGGCTCAAGCGCGAGCGTGACCGGCGGCTGGAGCCGCGCGAAGCCCTCGAACTCGGCTTGGTCACCGACGCGCCCGACGACCTGGACTGGGAGGACGAGATCAGGATCGTGCTCGAGGGCCGGGGGGCGCTGAGCCCCGACGCGCTGACCGGGATGGAGGCCAACCACCGGTTCGTGGGCCCGGAGACGATCGAGACCAAGATCTTCGGGCGGCTGACCGCCTGGCAGAACTGGATCTTCACCAGGCCCAACGCTTCGGGGCCGGAGGGCGCGCTGCGCCGGTACGGCACCGGGCAGAAGGCGACCTTCGACCGCAAACGGGTGTGACGAGATGCCGGAGAAGATCGACTACGACGTCAAGATCCCCAACAACGTCGACCTGTCCGCCGACCGCAGGCTCCAGCGGGCGCTGGAGGGCTGGCAGCCGAAGTTCATGAACTGGTGGGCCGAGATGGGGCCCACGCTGGAAACGCACGGGGTCTACCTGCGTACCGCGGTCAGCGTCGGCCGGGAGGGCTGGGCGCATTTCGACCACGTCGACCTGCCGGACTACCGGTGGGGGATCTTCCTCGCCGAGCGCGACCCCGGCCGCACGATCGCCTTCGGTGAGCACCAGGGCGAGCCGGCGTGGCAGCAGGTTCCCGGCGAGTACCGGGCCGACCTGCAGCGGCTGATCGTGATCCAGGGCGACACCGAACCGGCGTCGGTCGAGCAGCAGAAGCTGCTCGGGCTGACCGCCCCCAGCCTCTACGACCTGCGCAACCTCTTCCAGGTCAACGTGGAAGAGGGCAGGCACCTCTGGGCCATGGTCTACCTGCTGCACGCCTACTTCGGCCGCGAAGGCCGCGAGGAGGCCGAAGGGCTGCTCTACCGCAACTCCGGGAGCCCGGACAAACCGCGGATCCTGGGCGCCTTCAACGAGGAGACCGCCGACTGGCTGGCCTTCTACATGTTCACCTACTTCACCGACCGGGACGGCAAGTACCAGCTCGGCACGCTCAAGGAATCCGCCTTCGACCCGCTGTCGCGCACCTGCGAGTTCATGTTGAAGGAGGAGGCGCACCACATGTTCGTGGGCACCACCGGCGTGGACCGGGTGGTGCAGCGCAGCGCCGAGTTGATCCGCGGGCACGACACGATGGACATCGGCCCGCACGGCGGGATCCCGCTGGAGATCATCCAGCGTTACCTCAACTTCCACTACACCGTCTCGCTCGACCTGTTCGGCGGCGAAACCTCCACCAACGCGGCGAACTACTACACCGCCGGGCTCAAGGGTCGCTGGATGGAGACCCGCCGCAAGGACGACCACAAACTGACCGACGACAGCGCGGACCTGGAACGGCCCCGCGAGGACGGCACCTGGGAGCACGACGAGCTGCAGAAGATCCTGCTGCTCAACCTCGACCTGCGAACCGAGTACATCGCCGACTGTCAGTCGGGCGTGAAGCGGTGGAACAAGATCCTCGAAGACGCCGAGATCGACTTCCGCCTCCGGCTGCCGCATCCTGGTTTCAACCGGCAGGTGGGCATAAACTCCGGCCACCACATCACCCCGGATGGAACGATCGTGGACGAGCAGACCTGGCAGGCCGGGAAGAAGCGCTGGTTGCCGACCAGTGAGGATCTCTCGTTCGTCCGCTCCCTGATGCGGCCGGTCCACGAGCGGGGGAAGATCGCGAGCTGGGTCGCCCCGCCCCGGCAGGGCATCAACGGCAAGCCGTTCGAGTACGAGTACGTGTACCTGTAGGACGTGAGGTGACCCGCGATGAACAGCACCTACGGTACTCGGGCGGGCACTGGGCGCGCCTTCTTGGCCGCCGTCGTGGGGGCAGGACGCCAAGCAGAACAAACGGGACCAGTGTCGGTGACCAGCGCCGTGTCCACGCGACCGCGGGGACGCGTGAATCCGGGAGAAAATCGGAGGCGGGCATGGGTGGGTTCAACGCGGCGGATTACCTGCTCGACCGGCACGTACGGGACGGCGACGGCGGCCGTACCGCGGTCGTCACGTCCGGGCGGACGCTGAACTACGCCGAACTCGCCGACGCGGCACACCGGGTGGCGGGCGGGCTCGCCGGGATCGGTGTGCGCCCGGAGGAACGGGTCATGCTCTGCATGGTGGACGGGGTCGAGATGCTGACCGCGATTCTCGGCGCGATGTACCTCGGCGCGGTTCCGGTGCCGGTGTCCACCATGGTGACCGGTCCCGAGCTGGGCAAGGTGCTGGCCGACTCGCGCGCCAGGGTGCTGTGCGTGTCGAACGAGTTCACCACGGCGGCCAAGGCGGCGATCGGGCTGGCGCCGGAGGTCACCGACGTCGTACTCGACCGTGCGGATCCGAGCTGTTTCGCCGGCCGCGTGCGGACCCGCGAGTGGGCCGAGCTGTCCACATCGGACGCTCATGAGGGGTATGTCACCTGGGAGGATTCTCCGGCACTCTGGCTCTACACCTCAGGGACCACGGGTGAGCCGAAGGGCGCGATGCACCGGCACGCGAGCATTCGCGCGGTCTGCGAAACCTACGGCCGCCAGGTGCTCGGGATCGGCTCGGGCGACCGGTGCTTCTCGGTCGCGAAACTGTTCTTCGCCTATGGGATCGGAAATTCGGCGTTCTTCCCGTTGTCGGTGGGGGCGAGCGCGATACTGGAACCCGGTAGGCCGAATCCGCAAACGGTCGCCGAACGGATCCGCACGGGTCGCCCCACCCTGTTCTTCGGGGTGCCGACGTTCTACGCGGCCCTGCTCGCCAGCGACCTCCCGGACGACACGTTTTCCTCGGTGCGCCAAGCGGTTTCGGCAGGCGAGCCGCTGCCCGCGGTGCTGTTCGAACGGTTCCGGGCCCGGTTCGGTGTGGAGATCCTGGACGGTATCGGCTCCACCGAGGCGCTGCACATCTTCCTGTCGAACCGCTCCGGCCAGGCGGTACCCGGTACCACCGGCTTCCCCGTGCCGGGTTACGACGTGGAGATCCGTGACGCCACCGGATCGCCGATCGTGGAAACCGGCCAGCCGGGCGAGCTCTACGTGCGGGGACCGTCCACCGCGTGCGGCTACTGGAGCCGCTACGAGACGACGAAACGCGTTTTCCAGGGCGAGTGGCTGCGCACCGGCGACAGCTACGTCCGTAACCCCGACGGCACCTACACCTGCCTCGGCCGGTTCAACGACATGCTGAAGGCGGGCGGCATCTGGGTATCGCCGTCCGAAGTGGAGCAACGTCTGCTGCAGCATCCCGACGTCGCCGAGGTGGCCGTGGTCGCCGCGCCGGACGAGGACGGCATCGAGAAGCCCGTCGCCTGTGTGGTCGCGACGCCCGGCCGGGAAGTCGACGAACAGGCCCTGATCGATTTCTGCCGCGAAGGGCTGGCCTCCTTCAAGCGGCCGCGAGCGGTGGTGCGCGTCACCGAACTGCCGAAGACCGCGACAGGCAAGATCCGCCGCAACGTCATCCGCGAACTGGTTCACGATTCTCTGCGCCCGGGGGCTCTGACTTGATAGGCGGCAGGACGGTCGTCGACGCGCACGTGCACGCTCCGCGGCTGAGCACGGTGAAACCGGCGTGGTTCGAGTGGGCCGAAAAGTTCTCCGGATGCCACGACTGGCGTTCGGTCTACGACGACAACGGGGATCCGGTGCCGGCCAAGCTGGACGCGTTGCTGGCGGCCGAGGGCGTCGACCGTGCGCTCCTGTTCTGCGAGTACAGCCCACGCGCGACCGGAATCCAGCCGATCGAGGCCCTGCTGCCGATCGTGGCGCACAACCCGGAACGCTTCCGGCTGGTCGCGAACGTCAACCCCCACCTGCACCATCCGCTGGCCGCCGAGGTGGAGCGTCAGCTCGACCTCGGCGCGGTCGCGCTCAAACTGCACCCGGTGCACGGCGCGTTCTCCCCGGTGGACAAGGAGCTTTACCCCGCGTACCAGGTGTGCGCGGACCGCGGCGTGCCGGTGATCGTGCATTCGGGCACGAGCAGCTTTCCCGGTGCACGCGCGAGCTTCGGCAATCCGGAACTGCTTTCGGACGTGGTCGAGGACTTTCCCCGGCTGCGGTTCGTGTTCGCGCACGGTGGGCGTGGCTGGTGGTACGACGTCGCGGCCTTCCTGGCGCTGGCGCGGGACAACGTCTGGCTCGACCTCGCCGGCTTGCCGCCGAAGAAACTGCCCGAGTACTACGCCCGGTTCGACTTCACCCGGCTGGCGGGGAAGTTCGTTTTCGGCACCGACTGGCCCGGCGTGCCCGGTGCCCGCCGGAACGTCGGGGCACTCGGAAATCTCGGCCTGCCCGCCGATGTCCTCACCGGTGTGCTGTCCGCCAACGCCGCGAAGCTCTTTCCCGGCCTCGGAATTTGAGGGTTACTCGGTGACCTGGTGCAGGCACAGGATGTTGCCTTCGGTGTCGGTGAACCAGGCCGCCTTTTCGTCGCCGAGGGTGGCGATGTGGTTGACCGTTCGCAGCTCACCGGAATCGAAGTCCTGGAACTCGGCGCCCCGCCGCTCGAGTTCCGACACCTCGGCCTCGATGTCGGACACCTCGAAGCTCATCGCCGTGTTCTGGCTCGGCACGGGGTTCGGCAGCGGCCGGAGCCCGATCGCGTCACCGTGGCCGGCCTCGAAGTAGCAGGTGCCGTCCTGGGCTGTCGCGATCTTGCGGAGGCCCAGCGTGTCGGCATAGAACTGACTGGCGCGGATCGCGTCCCGCACGGGGAGCATGGTGGTGACTGCCGATTCGGTGAGCATTCGGCCTCCTTCCGGCCAGGGCGCCGCGGCCTTTCAGCGGCGTGACCAAACCATCGTGCTACTCCGGATGGCCTAGGGCAACCGAGGTCAGCCGTTGACCCGGCGTAGCGTCCGCATCGCCTCGGCCAGTGCCTCGGCGCCCTCGGGGCCAAGCGGTTCGAGGACGCGGCGGCGAAGGATTTCGGCGCACGCCTGCCGTGCCTTGTCCGCGACTTCACGGCCGTGCCCGGTGAGTTGCGCGTAGGTCACCCGCCGGTCGTGGGGGCTGGGTGCGCGGAAGATCAGGTTCGCGGCCACCATCCGGTCGGCGACCTTGGTGAAACCGCCGCTGGAGAGGGTTGCCTCGGTGGCGAGCCTGGTCATCGGGAGCTGGTGGCCGGGGGTGCGGATCAGCCGCAGCAGGATGTCGAAGGTCGCCGGCGTGAGACCGAAGCGGTCGGCGATCTCGCCCATGAGCTTGTCCTGGGTCGCGAGGTAGCCCTCGATCACCAGTCCCCACCAGGTCACGATCTCGTCATCAACCACGACGCGCAGTCTAGCAGGGTTATCTTCCGGGAATATATCTTGCGCGCGAGATGTTGTCTGGATTAGCTTCGATCCAGCGAGGAGGATCCGATGAGCATCAAGACCGGCGGCCTGCACCACGTCACCGCGATCGGCGGTGACCCGCAGCGCAACGCCGACTTCTACCTGCGCACGCTCGGGCTGCGGCTGGTGAAGACGACCGTCAACTTCGACGACCCCGGCACCTACCACCTCTACTACGGCGACGAGTCCGGCAAACCCGGGTCGCTGCTGACCTTCTTCCCCTGGCGGGACGCCCCGGGCGGGCGCCGCGGCACCGGCCAGGCCACCACGACCTCCTTCTCCGTCCCGGAGAACTCCATCGGCTGGTGGAAGGCCCACCTCGCCGAGGCGGGCGTGACCACCGGACGCGTCGCCAACCGCGACGGCGAGGACGTGCTGACCTTCCACGATCCGGACGGCCTGCAGATCGCACTGGTGGCACATCCCCAGGGCGACCCGCGCGACCCGTGGGACAACGGGCACGTGCCGGCCGAACACGCGATCCGTGGCCTGCACTCGGTGACCCTTTCCGTGGTCAAGGAGGACGCGACCGCCGAGATGTTCGGCGACCTCGGCCTGACCTTCACCGGCCAGGACGGCAACCGCCTGCGGTTCAGCGCCGGCGAAGGCGGGCCCGGTGCGATGGTCGACGTCCTGGTCACCCCGGACGCGCTCCCCGGCGTGGTCGCGTCGGGCACCGTGCACCACGTCGCCTGGCGGGCGCCCGACGAGGCCACGCAGGCAGGCTGGCGCGAGGAACTCGTCGGCCGCGGCGTGTCGGTCACGTCCATTTTGGACCGCCAGTACTTCCGTTCGATCTACTTCCATGAGCCGGGCGGGACCTTGCTCGAGGTGGCCACCGACCAGCCCGGGTTCGCGATCGACGAGCCGTTGCTGGAACTGGGCCGCGCGCTCAAGCTCCCGCCATGGCTGGAGCCGAACCGCGAGCAGATCGAGCACGTGCTGCCCAAGCTCAACCTGCCCGGCGAGAACAACCCGGAACTGGCGTGAATGCTCCTGCCTCAAGCCGCGCGTGGCCTCGCGGAGGAAACCGCGTGAACGCCCCGGACCACAAGTTCGTGCCGGGCTCGCCGGACGCGCCGGTGCTGCTGCTCCTGCACGGCACCGGCGGCGGCCCGGACGACCTCCTCGGCCTGGGGCGGGAGCTGAGCCCGTCCTCGGCGCTGCTCGCCCCGGCCGGGCCGGTGTCCGAGTACGGCGCCGCGCGGTGGTTCCGCCGCCTTGCCGAGGGTGTCTTCGACTACGACGACGTCGTGGCCAGGGCGAACCAGCTCGCTGACTTCGTCCTCGACACCCGTGTGCGGTACGGGTTCGGGCAACGGCTCGTCGCGGTCGGTTTCTCCAACGGTGCCAACATCGCCGGAGCGGTGACCCTGCTGCGACCGGACGTCCTGCGGGAGGCGGCGCTGTTCGCCTCGATGCTGCCCGTGCCCGCCGCGCGGGCCACGGGTTCGCTCTCCGGCAGCCGCGTCTTCCTGTCCAATGGGGAGCGTGACCCGATGGCGCCACTGAAGTCCACCGAGCGGTTCGTCGAACTGCTGCGGGAACGCTCGGCGGACGTGACCGTGCACCGGCACCCGGGTGGGCATCAGGTCACGCTGGACGCGGTGCGGGCGGCGAAGACCTGGTTGGCGGGGCCGAAAGACTCCTAGCCCTCGCTGACCGAGGGCCGGCGACAACACCTTCGGAAGCCGGCAGTTTTCCCATACCCGGGAAATGCGCACAATGAGCGCATGCCGGACGCGCTCGAACAGTGGTCGGAACAGCTCGCGGCCTGGGCCATTCCCGAGCACATCCTCGCCGGGACACCCGAGTCGCCGTGGGTGCTCAACCGAAAGGTCTTCGTCCGCAGGGTCGAGAAGCAACTGGCCGGGCCCCGGACACCGACGCATGCGGCCGTGCTCGAAGCGCTCGCCGGATCCGGGACCGTGCTCGACGTCGGCGCCGGTGCCGGAGCGGCGAGCCTGCCCTGCGCCTCGGCCATCACGCACGTGACCGCGGTCGACATCGATGCCGAGTTGCTGGCCGAGTTCGCCGCGCGCGCCACCGTCCCGCACCGGCTCGTCGAGGGGCGCTGGCCGGATGTCGGTGCGCCCCGGGCGGATGTGGTGGTCTGCGCGAACGTGCTCTACAACGCCCCGGACCTGGCATCCTTCGTGCGAGCGCTGACCGGGCATGCCCACCGCAAGGTGGTCGTGGAGATCGCCGAGGCCCATCCGCTCACCACACTCAACGCTCTGTGGCGGCATTTCCACGGCATCGACCGGCCTGCCGGCCCGACCGCGGACGACGCGCTCGCCGCACTCCGCCAGTTGGGCATCGACCCGGAGGTCGTGCGCTGGCGCCGGGAACCGTTGCGGCACCAGCCCTTCGAGGAGGCCGTGGACGTGACTCGCCGGCAGCTGTGCCTGCCGCCGGAGCGGGCGGGCGAAATCGCCCACGAGTTGCGCCGCACCGCTCCTTCAGGCCGCGGGACGCACGGAATGGTGACCTTCGCCTGGGGCTCGGCACGCCTCACCCGCGCGGTGTGAAGGGTCGGCGAAACGGCTTGATCCGGGCCACAATGAAGGAATGACCAACCGGCCTGAAGGAGAGGCGGGCACTCGGGCCAGCCCGGACAAGCGGACCCGGGCGAGCGGCACTTGGGTGGCCGTACTCGTCGCGCTCGCCGTGCTCGTCTTCCTTGTCATCTTCATCGTGCAGAACCTGGGCACCACCTCGGTGTACTTCCTCGGCGTGACGTGGATGATGCCGCTGGCGGTCGCGATGCTGTGCTCCGCGGTCGCCGGGGCGCTCATCGTCGCTCTGGCCGGCGGTGCTCGTGTGGTCCAGTTGCGCAACGCGAACCGGAAGGCGCGCAAGGCCCTGCAATAATCCGGTTCGTGTCCGGTGAAGACGAAGGGGATCTGGGGGCCTGCCCCCAGGCGGGGTCGGGGGGTGGCACTCCCAGCGGGCAGGGCGGTCCGGGCGGCCGCGCCCCCGGAGGTCTTGTGCGGCGAGCCGCGCGCCTCGTCGGCTCGTCACTGACCCGCCCGTTCGTCACGGACGTGACCGAGGTGGACCCGCTGCGAGCGGCCATGAAGGAGTTGCTGGTCACCTCCGCCGAATTCGATCCCGAGCGGGCCCGCGAGGATCTCCACGCGACGGTCCTGTCCCGGCTCACTCCGGACGAAGCACGCATCCTCTCCGTACTGGCGACCGGTACCGCGTTCCCCGTGGTCGACGTCGTCGCCGGGGACCGGGTCGTGCTGCGCAACGCGTCGACGGTCGGCGAGTCGGCCGGGGTCACGCTGCCGGACGAGGTCCCGAGCTACCTGGGCAGGCTCGACGGGCTCGGTCTCGTCGACATCGACGGAGAGTGCGCCGAGCTTGGCCCGCAGTACGAGATCCTCAGGACCGACCCGCTGGTCCGGGCGGCGCGAGCAGCGGCCAAACGGACGAAGCTTCGCCGGCGGACGGTCCGCCTCTCCGGCTTCGGCGCCCGGTTCTGGGCCGCGTGTAACCCGGATGCGACTCGCGCGCGGTGAACATCGCCACTACCTTGTAACGAACAACATGGCCTCGGCGCTAAGTAAACAAGCGCCGCGGGGCGACACTGGGCCCGGTAGCACATCCGGCACCGTGATCGCAACGTTTTTGTCGGCATTATCACGTGTGTTTCTTCGTTGTTGCAGGTAGGTCGCCTGTGGCGAAAGTGTTGCCCTGAACGGTCTAATAGATTCTGTTAGCTTGTTTTGACATGTCGGGAAAGCACTTGATCGAATCTCCGACCAAGGTAGACGGTGCCGCGCTATGGCGAATCGCACGGGATTCGCAGAAGCTGGATCTCAACTCGCCCTATGCGTATCTGTTGTGGTGCCGCGATTTCGCGGACTCGACGGTGGTGGCGAAAGTAGACGGTCAACCGGTCGGGTTCGTGATCGCCTATCGCAGACCGGCCGCGCCGGACACGGCGCTGGTGTGGCAGGTCGCCGTGGACGTGTCGCAGCGCGGTCGTGGCCTGGCGGGAGCGCTGCTGGACGAACTGTTCGCCCGCCTCGTCCCGCGTGGCGTGGCGTACCTGGAGACCACCATCACGCCGGACAACAAGGCTTCGATCAACCTGTTCACGTCGTTCGCGCGGCGGTGGCACGCCGAACTGGCCAGCTCCACCCTGTTCGCGCGCTCGGACTTTCCGGACGACGAAGTGCTGCACGAGCAGGAGGACCTGTACCGTATCGGACCGCTTTCCTTGGCATAGCAATGAAAATCACGCCCATCTAGTCGGGAGATGGAAGCAGCAGTGAGCATCTTCGAAAAGCTCGAGTCCGAAGTACGTAGCTACAGCCGGGGGTGGCCGGTCGTGTTCGACCGTGCCGTGGGCAGCCGGCTCTACGCCGAGGACGGCACACCGTATCTGGACTTCTTCGCCGGCGCCGGCGCACTCAACTACGGGCACAACAACCCGCGGCTGAAACAGGCGCTGCTGGACTACTTCGCGCGGGACGGGGTGACCCACGCCCTGGACATGTTCACCGTGGCCAAGCGGGACCTGCTGGAGACCTTGGCGGAGAAGATCCTCAGGCCGCGGGAGCTGGACTACAAGGTGATCTTCCCGGGGCCGGGCGGGGCCAACGCGGTCGAGGCCGCGTTGAAACTCGCGCGCAAGGTGACCGGCAAGGAGTCGGTCATCAACTTCACCAACGCCTTCCACGGCATGACTCTGGGCGCGCTGTCGGTCACCGGGAACTCGATGAAACGCAGTGGCGCGGGCATTCCGCTCGTGCACGCCACGCCGATGCCCTACGACCAGTACTTCGACGGCGTGTACCCGGACTTCCTGTACTTCGAGCGGCTGCTCGATGACGCCGGCAGCGGGCTGAACGAGCCGGCCGCGGTGATCGTCGAGACCGTGCAGGGCGAGGGCGGCATCAACGCGGCGGGCGTCGAATGGCTGCGAGGCCTGGCCGAACTGTGCAAGCGGCACGGGATCCTGCTGATCGTGGACGACGTTCAGATGGGGTGCGGGCGCACCGGCCCGTTCTTCTCCTTCGAGGACGCCGGGATCGTGCCGGACATCGTGTGCCTGTCCAAGTCCATTGGCGGATATGGGCTTCCGCTCGCGCTCACGCTCATCAAGCCGGAGCTGGACGTGTGGGAGCCGGGTGAGCACAACGGGACCTTCCGGGGCATCAACCCGGCGTTCGTCACCGCGGCCGAGGCACTGCGTGCGTACTGGAGCGACGACGCGCTGGAGAAGTCGACCCGTGCCAAGGGCGAACGCGTCGGGAACGCGCTAAAGGGCATCGTGGAGTCCTATCCGGACGCGGGACTGGCGGCCAAGGGCCGGGGGCTGGCCCGCGGTGTCGAGTTCGCCGCCGGCGAGCTGGCCGGCCGGGTGTGTGCCGCGGCGTTCGAGCGTGGTCTGCTGCTGGAGACCTCCGGGCCGGGCGGCGAGGTGGCGAAGTTGCTGCCGCCGTTGACCCTCACGGACGCCGAGCTCGACGAGGGCCTGGAAATCATCGACGAGTCCGTAAAAGCCGTTCTGGGCAAGTAAACGAAAGTAAGGGAGAGCCGTGATCGTTCGCACCCTCGACGAAATCACCGACACCGACGC
This sequence comes from Amycolatopsis sp., assembly GCF_035276945.1. GTDB lineage: Bacteria > Actinomycetota > Actinomycetes > Mycobacteriales > Pseudonocardiaceae > Amycolatopsis_E. Next base: position 72,160 of record NZ_DATELF010000102.1, read on the forward strand.
CGATGTGAAGACGCCGAACTGGCGGAGCAAGCGCATCGTGCTGGCCAAGGAGAAGGCCGGGTTCTCGGTGCACGAGACCACGCTGTATGCGGGGACCGTCAGCGACTTCTGGTACGCCAACCATGTCGAAGCCGTGTTCGTCTATGAGGGTGAAGGCGAGATCACCAACAAGGAAACCGGGGAGACCTTTCCGCTCCGCCCCGGTTCCTTGTACCTGCTCGACAAGCACGACAAGCATCAGGTGCGCCCGAAGACGGACATGCGTACGGTGTGTGTGTTCAACCCGCCGGTCACCGGCCGCGAGGTGCACGACGAGCACGGCGTCTACCCACTGATCACCGAGGACGACGCCGCGGCGAAATAACGCCGCGGCGGTCCGGGAGCCGAAACAAGGCGTTTGAGGAGGCGAATCGCTTTGACCGTCATGGACACCGGCGTCGAGGACGTCTATCCGACCCGAGTCACCGGCGAAGCACATCCGATCGACCGTGTCGACCCGACCGTCTGGGGCACCGAGACGGACGGCCCGATCGACGCGGCCACCCTCGCGTCGCACGACGCGGCGGGCTACCACATCGTCGAGGGGCTGCTGTCCCCGGCGGAGGTGCAGGCCTACTGGCGGGAGCTCGTCCGGCTGTCGAGCGACCCGGAGCTCAAGGCCGACGAACGCACCATCACCGAGAAGAAGAGCGGCGAGGTCCGCTCGATCTTCGAGGTGCACAAGATCAGCGAGCTGATCAGCGAACTCGTCCGCGATCCGCGCGTTCTCGACCGGGCGAGGCAGATCCTGGGCTCCGAGGTCTACATCCACCAGAGCCGGGTGAACTACATGCCGGGCTTCCGCGGCACCGGGTTCTACTGGCACTCCGACTTCGAGACCTGGCACGCCGAGGACGGCATGCCGGTGCCACGTGCGGTGAGCTGCTCGATCTCGCTGACCGAGAACTTCGCCCACAACGGCTGCCTGATGATCATGCCCGGCTCGCACCGGACGTTCGTGTCGTGCGTCGGCGAGACGCCCGTCGAGCACTACCGGGAGTCGCTGCGGGAGCAGGAGATCGGCACGCCCGACCCGGACAGCCTCACCGTCC
>NZ_DATELF010000103.1:0-104777 GCF_035276945.1 Amycolatopsis sp.
GTCCTTGGTTTTCCTGGTGCCGTTGCGCCAGGTGACCCGGCGGCAGGCGGCACGTCCTGCGGACAGAGCCAGTTCCCGCAGGGGGACTGGTTCGTCGGGGTAGCGAGGCTTGGGCGGGCGGCCTCGGCCAGTGGACAGCGCAGTGGCGGGTACCGCTTCGCCGGGGTGGGCGGTGGCGGTGGGATCGACCTGCAGGACGTAGACCAGCTCGCGTTCGGTGAGTCCCCGCCGGAACTCGGGTGGGGTCCCCGTAGCCGGAGTCACCGACCACCGGCCGTTTCGGCAGACCCCACCCACCGGCTGGCTCGCTGGCCTCCGGGGTGAGCATCTGATCGAGCATGTCCAGCGCCAGCCGCCACTTCTCCCGATGCCGTACCTCGTCCGGGATTCCGGCACGCGCACGCCGGGCACGCACCTGCGCGGCCACCTCCGGGTCGTCGATCTTGTTGTCATCCCACGAGGCCGGGCAGAACAGCCGCCAGTTCGCCGCCACCGACGCCTGATCGGTGACCATCTGCACGCTCACCCCGATCTGACAGTTACCGGTCTTGCCCAACGTGCCCGAGTACTGGCGGGCCACCAACGGCGAGGCCTTCCCATCCTTGGGGAACCGCTGTCGTCCACCACATACGCCCCCGGGCCGATCGTCTCCACCGCCCAGTTCGCCACGTTGGCCCGCACACGCTCGCAGTCCCAGGTCGACGAGGTGATGAACTGCTGCAATCCCTGATGGTCCACCCCGAGCCGCTCCGCCATCGGCTGCATCGCCTTACGCGACCCGTCAGTCAGCAAGCCCCGCACATACAACTCGCCCTTGGCCCGCTGATCCGATCGCGGCAGTTCGCCGAGCATCCGCCCGGCGAATTCCACCAACCGTGGACGAATCCGCTCCATCTGCTCCGGAGTCACAACCCGAGTCAACCACAATCCACAATAGATGATCACAACAACACGCAGACACCTAACAAAGCACTACTAGAGAGTCGTAGTCAGCGCATCGCGATGTCGCAGGACCTGACCCATCTCCTCCAGCGAGGCGCCGAGCATGCCGCAGCCGATGCGCATGCACCACACCCAGACCCGCGCGGCGGGCGGCCCTGGCCACCACGTTGGTGACCGTGTTGCGCAACATCCGACCGTGCGGGGCGTTCGCGCAGACGAACACGTGCCGGGCCTCGGTCTTGGGTCGCCAGCCGGTCAGATACGACACGATCGCCTGCCCGACATCGCTGAAGAAGGAGTGGCCGCGGAAAAAGCACCCAGCAATCACGCGAACGCGGTGGACATCAACGTGCGCATCTGGAACGTGTGAACCGTGGGGCGCGGACCCGATGGCGGCCCGGTCACTCCGAAGGACTTCCACGTTGTCGCGCAGGCCTTCACCGACGCGCAGGACACCCTCGACCGCGTCTTCGGCGACCTGCTCACCGGACTCGATGGGGCGCACCGGTACCAGGACGGTTGGGTGGCGGCCATGGACAGCACCGTCAACGACGGCTTTCGCAGCGCTTTCGAACTGCGTGGGGCGATCGGCCACGGCATCGACATATCGGCTCTGAATCACTACAACGCCGACCACGACAGCATCCCCGACAACACGAGCACCCCGCCGCCCTGGACGGCGGTGAATCGTTCTTCGGCACCTTGAAGAACGAACGGGTGCATCGAGTGGTCTGCCCCACGCGTAAGATCGCCATGGCGGATTTTGCCGCCTTTATCGAATTACGCTGCGATAGCCAAACGTCTCCACTCAGGACTTGGCTGCAAGGCCCCCGGCGAGGTCCACGACGAGTACCTGAACCGGCAGCAAGCAGCATGAGTTGACCACCAAACAGCTGTCCGGAAAGATCGGGGCACCTCAGCCGTCGATCCGCGGCAATGCGCTGATCGCGGTCACGCGGGCCCCGTCTCCACGGCCATCTCGGCAGCCGCGGCCTCGACGGCGTCGACGATGCCGGCGTAGCCGGTACAGCGGCAGATGTTGCCCGAGAGCTCCTCCCGGATCCGCGCGCGGCACGGCCTCTCCTCACGGTGGAGCAGATCAAGCGCGGACATCAGCATGCCAGGAGTGCAGAATCCACACTGAAGCCCGTGATGGGTGGAGAACGCCTCCTGCAGTGGGTGCAGGGAGCCATCATCGCCGGCCATGCCTTCGACTGTGGTGATGGAACTGCCGTCGGCTTGCACGGCCAGCATCAGGCAGGCGCGAACGGGCCCGCCGTCGATGAGGACGGTGCACGCCCCGCACACGCCGTGCTCGCAGCCGAGATGAGTGCCGGTCAGACCGAGATCGTCGCGCAGCGCGTCGGCCAGGGTCCGGCGGGCTTCGACGTCGAGGTCGTGCCTGGTCCCGTTGACGGTGAGTTGGATGTTCATGCTACGGCTTTCTGGGTGGCCGCGGTCAGCGCGCGGCGCGTGAACTCCTCCATCATGGCGCGCCGGTACTCGGCCGAGGCGTGGATGTCGCCGGACGGCGTGACCGCGGCCGCGGCAGCGGCGGCGACCTGGTCTGGCGAACCGCCGTCGTTGAGCAGGTCCTCGGCCTCGGCAGGACGGTGTGGCACACCGCCGACGCCGCCGATCGCGAGCCGCCAGCGGCCTCGCACCTCGGCGGCGACGACGGTGACCAGCCCGAAGTCGCCGTGGCGGCGGGAGAATTCGGCGAATCCCCACCGCTCGGGTGCGGGCATGTCGATCGCGGTGATCAACTCGTCCTCGGCCAGAGTGGTTTCCAGAGGACCGGTGAACAGGTCTGTCGCCGTCGAGGTTCGAGTCCCACCCGGTCCGGCGATGTGGATGGTCGCCTCCAGAGCCGCGGCGACGACCGGCAGCTCCGCGGCCGGGTCGGCGTGCGCGATGCTGCCGCCGCTGGTGCCACGCGAGCGAATCGCGGCGTGCCCGATCCAGCGTGCGGCTTCCGCCAGCAGCGGGTGCAGGGTCTGCTCGACGAGCCGGGCGTGCCGGACGAGCGCGCCGAGCCGTACCCCTGTGTCGACCGGGGTGATGGTGGACAAGCCGGGGATCCGATTGATGTCGACCAGCAGCCGGGGGCGGGCCATCCGGAGAGCGAGAACAGGCATCAAGCTCTGTCCGCCGGCGATGATCTTGCCGTCGCCGGCGGCGTCGGCGAGCGCGCGCACGGCTTCGCCGAGGCTGCGCGCCCTCAGGTAGTCGAACGGTGCGGGCTTCATGACGAACCTTTCAACGGCCGCGGAATCGGGGCGCGCGCTTCTCCACGCGCGCCAGTTTGCTTTCGGCGAAGTCCTCGCTGCGCAAGCACGCGTCGAACGAGTCGTCGAGCGTGGGAGCCCAGGGCTCGGGCTCGAAAAGGTACTCCAGCGCACGCTTGGCGTACCGCAGCGACAGGGGCGCGAACTCGCTGATCTCCTTTGCCCAGGCCAGCGCGTCATCCAGCGAACCGATGCGGTCGGCCAGCCCGTGCCGATGGGCTTGGGCGGCGTCGAGCTGTTCGCAGCCGAGCAGCAACGCGCGAGCCGGGCCACCTCCGGCGAGCAAAGCCAGCCGCCGCACGGTCCACGGGTCGACCGAGAGACCATTGCCGGCCGTCGGTACCGCGAACGCCGCCGTCGGCGCGGCGACCCGCAGGTCGCAGGCGATCGCGAGCTGGGTACCCGCGCCGATGGCCGGCCCGTTCACGGCGGCGATCACCGGCACGGGAAGCGCCGTGATGGCACGCAGCGCGCGGTAAAGGGCAGTGCGGAAACCATCGTCGTAGACACCATCGAGATCGGCCCCGGCGCAGAAACTCGTGCCCCGCCCGGTGATGACCAGGACCCGCGCATCTGCCGCGAGTTTGCCGACCGCCTGCCCCAAGGATTCGAGGTGGCCGACGTCGACCGCGTTGCGCTTCTCATGTCGGTCGAGCGCGATCAAGGCGACCTCATCGCGCAACTCGGTGGTGATCATCGCAATGCCTCCCAGACGACCGCGGGGGTGAGCGGCAGGTGGGTCACGCGCACACCGAGCGCGTCCATGAGCGCGCCGGCGAGCACCGCGTTCGGACCGAGCGTGCCGCCTTCCCCGACTCCACGGACCCCCAGCGGATTGTCCGCGGGCTTGGCCAGGTGATCGATGACCAGGTCGGGCACCTCGGCGCTGGTGGGCATCAGGTAGTCCATCAGCGTGCCAGTCACCAGGTTCCCGGCCTCGTCATAGATCAGGTGCTCGTACCGCGCCCCGCCCAGGCCTTGGGCGATCGCCCCGGCGATCTGCCCTTCCACGACCTGCGGGTTGATCACCGTGCCGGCGTCCTCGACGCACACCCACTTGAGGATCCGCAGCTCCCCGGTCGAGGAATCCACTTCGACGACCGCGGCCTGCGCCCCGGCGGCGAACGCACCCCGGATCGGGTCGTAGAACTGGGTGGACTCCAGACCGGGCTCGATGCCCTGCGGAAGCCGGTTCGACTCGAGGTAGGCGACGCGGGCCAGTTCGGCGAGCGTGCCCAGAGGCTTGCGTTCGCCCGCGACGTGGATCTCGCCGCCGGCGACGGCGAGGTCGTCGACATTCGCCTCGTACAGTTCCGCGGCCAACCGCAGGATCTTCTCCCGGACAGCGGTACCGGCACGGTGGGCCGCACCACCGCCGATAACCGCCTGACGCGAGGAAAACGCACCGAATCCCCACAGCGACTCGTTGGTGTCGCCGATGCGGACCTCGACGTCCTCATAGGACACCCCCACGGCGTCGGCCACGACCTGGGCGACGGTGGTCTCCAGTCCCTGCCCCTGCGAGGTCACACCGGACAGCACGGTCACCCGGCCGTCGGGGTTGACCCGGACGGTGCAAGCGTCGTGGCCGGTGCGGAACGGCATGCGGGGGCCCGCCGCCGCGGCCCGGCCGAGCCCGGTGAGCTCGTTGTAGCAGGCCAGCCCCAGGCCGATCGGGTTTTCCCCCGCATCACGCCGACGTTGCTGCTCGGCCCGGAATGCGTCGTAGCCGATCGTCGCGACGGCCCTTTCGAGGCATTCGCCGTACCAGCCGGAGTCGTCGACCAGCCGCGACGGCATCCGGTAGGGGATCTCGGCAGGCGTGATGAGGTTGCGCCGCCGGATGTCCAAGCTGGACAGCCCGAGCCGCTCGGCGGCATCGTCGAGCAGCGTCTCCATCGCGAACACGCTCGCGGGGCGAGCCACTCCTCGATACGGGCCCGACGGCGCGGTGTTCGTCGCGACACCGCGGACGGTGCAGCGGTAGTGCCGCAACCGGTAAGGCCCGGACAACAGGCCACCGGCCATCAAGGGCTCGATACCGGCGGTCCAGGGATACACCGAGTACGCGCCGACGTTGCAGGTCACCTCGGCGTCGAGCGCGATGAGCTCCCCGTCGGCACTGAACCCCGCCTTGACGCGGTAGCGGTGGTCGCGGGCGTGGGTGGCCGCCAGCAGGTGCTCCGCCCGGTCTTCCACCCACTTGACCGGAGTGCCGCGCAGCCGGCGGGCGATCACGCACAGCGCGACGTCCTCGGGGTACAGCACCGCTTTCGTGCCGAAGCCGCCGCCGACGTCGGGTGCGATCACCCGCACGTTGCCTTCGGGCAGGCGGAGCAGCTCAGCCAGCATGTTGCGCGCGATGTGCGGCACCTGTGTCCCGGACCAGAACGTCAACCGGTCACCGTCCCACAACGCGACACCCGCGCGGCATTCCATCGGGTTGCCGGCATGCCGGTTGGTCACCAGTTCCCGCTCGAGGACGAGGTGCGCTCCGGCCATCGCCCCGGGCACCTCACCGGTGTCGAAGGTGCGTTCCAGCAACACGTTGTCGGGTGCGTCCGCATGCACCGGCTCCTCCGGTGGCAGCCACGCGGTGACCGTGGCGGGCAGCGGCTCGTAGTCGACGTCGATCCGTTCCAGCGCGTCCTCGGCCAAGTAGCGATTCCCGGCGACGACCGCCGCGACGGGCTCGCCGGCGAAGCGGACCTTCCCGCGCGCCAGGATCGGCTGTTCCGTCTCCACATAGGACGGCAGCGCCGAAAGCGCACGCAGCGACACCTCGGCGAACTCGGGCAGATCGCCGGTGAACACGCCGCGCACCCACGAAGCAGACCGCGCCCCGGCCGCGTCGACGCTCCTGATGCGCGCGTGCCCGTACGGGCTGCGCAGGAAAGCCACGTGCTGCATCCGTGGCAGCTGCAGGTCGGACACGTAACGCCCGTGGCCGGTGAGGAGCCGGTCGTCCTCCTTGCGGCGGACGACGCGGCCGATCGCGGGCTCGTGCTTCGTTTCCGGCGTGTTCACGGCATCGCGTAGCCGCCGTTGACCGACACCACCTGCCCGGTGGTCCAGGACGACAGCGGCGAGGCCAGCAGCAGCACGGTCGGGGTGACGTCTTCGGGACGGCCCAGGCGGCGCAGCGGGTACGCGGAGAGGATTTTCTTCATCTTCGCGTCGTCGGCGTTGCCGGTGTGTGCGTCCAGGCTCGTCGTCCGCACCAGCGCGATCGACACGGCGTTGGCGCGGATCTGGTGCCGGGCGAGTTCCTTGGCCAGCGACTTGGTCAGCCCGACGGTGGCCGAACGCGTTGTCGCGGTCACCAGCAGCCGGGGCTCCCCCACCCGGCCGGAGTCGCCCATCAGACTGACGATCGCGCCGCCGCCGTTCTCGGCCATCTGCTTCGCGACGGCCTGCGTCACGCGCAGTGTGCCCGCGACGGTGACGCCGATCTGAGGCGTCCAGTCCTCCTCCGTCGTCTCGAGGAACGGCTTGCTCTGCGTGGCGGCGGCGTTGTTCACGAGGACGCCGATCGGGCCGAGCTGCGCCTTCACCTCGTCGACGGCGCGCGCGACGGACTCGCCGTCACGCAGGTCGGCGCCGACGGCGATGGCCTTCACGCCGAGCGTCCCGGCTTCCTTCGCAGCGGCTTCGGCGCCGTCGGCGGACGAGTTGTAGTGGAACGCGACGTTGGCACCCTCCGCGGCGAACGCCAGCCCGATGGCGCGCCCGAGCCCCTGCCCGGCGCCGGTGACGAGCACGTTCGTGCCGCTGAGTCGAAGATCCATGATCAACCCTTCTCGAGGAACCGGAAGCGGCGTTCGCCGCCGACGGTCATCAACCGTCCCGGGGGGAAATGCGCGGCGGCGAGCACGTCCGGATAGTCCGTACAGGCGTCGACGAGTTCCGATCGCACTTTTTTGGCCGCGGCGGGGTCGACATCGAACACGGCCTCCCACACGGGATCAGTGAGCTCGACCGGTGAATGGGCCACATCGCCGAGCAGCAAGGCGCGTTGGCCCTCGCTCGAGACCACGAAGACGGTCGATCCGGGCGTGTGGCCCGGGGTGTGCCGGGCGTCCAGGCCCGGTGCGAGCGTGGTGTCGGACTCGAACGTCTCGGCCCGATCGGCGAGCGGGGACAGCTTGCGCACCGCACCCGGCTCGGCGTCGGAACTCTCGACGAAGTGCGCCCAGTCCGCCCGGTGCACGCGGTAGGTCGCGTTCGGGAACACGACCTCGCCCTTCTTCGTGGCCCAGCCGACGTGGTCGAAATGCAGGTGCGTGAACAGCACATCCGTCACGTCCGCGGGCTCGACGCCCAGTCCCCGCAGGCTTTCGAGGAACTGGCCGCCGTGGTACTTGTCGTTGTTGATCGTGCCGACCCCGGCGTCGACCAAGACGACCCGGGCGCCGGTGCGGACGAGGAAGCCGCCCAAGGTCAGCTCGAGATTGCCCGCGTCGTCGAGCAGATGCTCGTGGCATGCCCACGCGTCGGAGACGCCGGGGCGGCTGAGCACCTCGCGACCGGGCTCGTACCCGTAGCCGTCGTGAACCGGCTCGACGGCGAGCGCACCGATCTTCATCGCGTCTCCCCAGGCGTGATCAGAGTGCGGATCCCACGCCCCGCGGCCATTTCCCGCAGAGCATTCTCCACATCGGACAGACCGCCGTGTCCGGTCACCAGCGCGGCGAGGTCCAGCCGGCCGGTGCGGACGTGCTCGAAGTAGCGGGGCAGGTCCTGTTCCGTGTCAAGGGACCCGGCGACGCAACCGACCAGAGTGCGGGCGAAGTGGAACAACTCCAGCGCGCTGAAGCTGATCTTGTCGTCCTTGCCGCCGATCCCGACGACGCATGCGCTGCCGCCCCGGCGAGTCATGCCCCACGCGTCGCGGATGGTGCGGGCGGAGCCGGCGCAGTCGAACACGTAGTCCACACCCTGCTTGCCGGTCAGCGCCCGCACGGCCTTTTTGGTCTCGTCGTCGGCCGGCACGAAGTGATCGGCGCCCAGTTTCGTCGCCAGTGATGCCTTCTCGGCGTTGCGGTCCACCGCGATGATCGTGCGTGCGCCAGCGAGCTTCGCGCCCTGGATCGCCGCGAGCCCGACCCCGCCGAGGCCGATGACAAGCACCGACGAACCCGGTGTGACGGCAGCGGTCTTGGTCACCGCACCCACGCCGGTGGTGACCGCACAGCCGAGCAGCGCGGCGTCGGACGAGCTGATGTCGGCGGGAACCTTGACCGCCGCGGCGGCCGGCACCACCGTCTGCTCGGCGAACGAGCCGACAGTGAGCCCCGGGTAGACCGGATCGCCGTGAGCGTCCAGCGCATACGGCTCGGTGGCCCGGCTTGATCCGTTGACACACAGGTGCGGCTCTCCTCGTCCACAGTGGACGCATTCCCGGCAGGGGGTGATCCACAGCAGGATCACCCGGTCCCCCACGCTCAGCCCGGTCACCTCGGGACCGGTTTCCAGCACAGTGCCGCACGCCTCGTGTCCCAGCACGGCCGGCAGCGGCTGCGCGAGCACCCCCCGGGCCAAGGACAGATCCGAGTGGCACACGCCGGTCGCGTCGACTCGCACCCGCACGTCGCCGGGTCCGGCATCACGCAACCGGATGCGCTCCACCGCCATGGGCCGCTCCGGCGAACGCAGCACCACGGAGTCGACCTCGACGCGGTATCCCTCGCTCACAGCTGCACCGCCTTGACCTCGAGCATGTCGTCGATGCCGTAGTCACCGATCTCCCGGCCGATGCCGGACTGCTTGTAGCCACCGAACGGCGCCCGCGGATTGAAGGGAGCGGCGTTCACGTCGACTTGGCCGGTCCGGATACGTCCCGCCCAATCCAGTGCGTTCCTGGTGTCCTCGATCCACAGTGCGCCGCCGAGACCGTAGATCGAGTTGTTCGCCAGATCGATCGCGTGCTCGTCGGACTCCGCGGCGAGGATCGACAGCACCGGCCCGAACACTTCCTCCTGCGCCAAGCGGGAATCCGGATCGACCTCGCTGTACACCGTCGGCGTCACGTAGTACCCCTTCTCCGGCAGCGTGACGCTACCCGTGACCGCCTTCGCGCTCCCTGTCCGCAGGAAACGCTCGACCTCTTTCCGCTGACCCGCCGAGATCAGCGGACCGAGCCGCTCCCCCGGTACATACTTGGCCGCCGCGGCGGCGGCCAGCTCCTCGACCTGGGCCAGCCGCGCGGCAGGGACAATGAGCCGGGACAGCGCCGTGCAGGTCTGCCCGCCGTTCAGGAAGCAGTTGCCCACGGTCACCTTGACCGCCCTGGCCAGCAGCTCGTCCGAGACGTCCGACAACACCACGCTGGCCGACTTGCCCCCCAGCTCCAGCGTGAGGCCCTTGATGGTGTCCGCCGCCGCGGCGGCGACCTGACGGCCCACCGCGGTCGACCCGGTGAAGGACACGTGGTCGACGCCGGGATGCCGGCTCAGCTGGTCCCCTATGTCGCGGCCCCCTCCCGTGACGAGGTTGATCACACCGGCCGGGAACTCGGCGGCTTCGAAAGCACGCGCCAGCTCGAACGCGGTCAGCGGCGTCAGCGCCGCAGGCTTGAGCACGACGGTGCAACCGGCCGCGAGCGCGGGCACCACCTTCACGATGATCTGGTGCAACGGCAGGTTCCACGGCGTGATCGCCGCGACGACCCCGACCGGCTCGCGCAGGATGACCGAGTTGTCCCGCCGCCGCTGGAACGGGAACGCTTCGAGCGCGTCGGCGACACCGTCGATCACCTTCAGCGGAGTGTCCACATGCAACTTCCGCGCCACCGGCGGCGGCGACCCCTGCTCGCGCGTGATCAGCGCGGCGAACGTGTCGGCACGCTCGGTCATGACCTCCCGCAGCCGCCGCAGCGCCCGAACCCGGTACGGGACCGAGGTGTTCGCCCAGCCATCGAACGCCTCGCGGGCCGCGCGCACCACCTGATCGACGTCCGCCCGCGACACCTGGGTCACCACACCGGTGGGCTCCTCCGTGGCGGGGTTCTCCACTTCGCACTCGGCACCTCCGCCGGCGACCCAGTCGCCGCCGATGTAGACCAGGGGTTCGCGGATCAGCTCGCTCGTCACCGAGTGACCTCCTCGGGGTAGGACCGGCCGGGCACGCCCGGGAAGAACAGGTTGACCACGACCGGAGCGGACCGCTCCGGTCCACGACGCCCGGTGCGGGACAGGAGGATTCCGACGATCAGGGCCAGCACCGCGCCGGCCACCGGAACCGCGCGCCAAGCGATCGTGCTGCCCATGCCCGACATCACGTCCAGCGGTTCCACGTCGTCGAGGTCCACGGGCGCCGGTACCGCGGCCGAAGCCCCGCCGGAGGCGAACTCGGCTTCCAGCCGCCGTACGAACTGGCCAAGCAGCTTGTTGCCGACGTCCGCGATCACGCCCCGGCCGAACTGAGCGACCCGCCCGGAGAGTGCGAGATCCGTGCGAACATCGACCTTCGTGCCCTCACCCTGCTCGGTCAGACTCGCCGTGACCGTGGCCGCCGCGTTGCCCTGGCCACCGATGTCCTTGCCCTCGGCACGGATCACCGCGCGGTGTGCCTGGTCGTCCTTCTCGATGAACCGCGCCGTGCCGCGATACCGCGCGGAGATCAGCCCCACCTTGATCTTCACCGCACCCTGGTACGCGTCACCGTCCGTGCCCAGCAGAGCCGCGCCGGGCAGGCACGGCGCGACCCGCTCGAAGTCCGTCAGCACCTTCCAGGTGTCCTCCACCGGCAGATTCACGATGAAGGTGTTCGAGAGCTCCACGGCGACCACCTTACTAATTAACGTTAGTTTGGATGCTAGGGGCAGGCCAGTCCCGGGTCAACCCGCTGTCCGGGGTCAGCCCGCGAGGGTGCTCAATCGCTCCTGCAGACGGAAGCGCATGATCTTGCCCGACCCGGTCCGGGGAATGGCGTCGACCTCGATGACGTCGGCGGGCACCTTGAACCTGGACAATTCGCGCCCGCACAGCTCGAGCAGCGCTTCGACGTCCAACCCGCCCGGCCGCTCGGCCACCACGAATGCGACCGGTTCCTCCCCGAGGTCGGCATGCTTGCGTGCGACCACAGCCGCATCCTGAACACCGTCACCCCGCAGGAGCACAGCCTCTACCTCAGCCGGGTAGATGTTCTCCCCGCCCCGGATGATCAGCTCCTTGGTCCGCCCGCTGATGGTGAGGAACCCGTTGGAGTCCCGTCGGCCCAAGTCACCGGTGCGATACCAGCCGTGCCGGAGCACTTCGGCACTGGCATCCCCGCGGTTGTGGTACCCGCGCATGAGATTCGGCCCGCTCACCCACAGCTCGCCTTCCTCGCCCGCGCCGACGTCTTCCCCCGTCACCGGATCGACCAGCCGCACACCGACGCCAGGCACCGGCAGCCCGCACGAGCCGAGAACCCGCCCTCCGGTCGGCCAATTCATCGTGACCATCGTCGAGGTCTCGGTGATGCCATAGCCCTCGAGCAACGGGACCCCGAACATTTCCTCGAACTCGGCATTCAGCGCGGCCGGCATGATCGCTCCGGCCGAGACGCACAGCCGGAGCGCCTCACTACGGAACCGTGCGGCGCGAGCTCCGTGCACGAGGTACTGGAACATGGTCGGCACACCTGGCAGCACCGTGTAGGGGCCGGTCCGCAACAGATCGAGGACCCGCGAGGTGGAGAACCTCGGAAGGATGCGCTCGGTCGCACCGACCGCGAAAACCGCGAGGACACACAGGTCGAGCGCATAGGAGTGGAACAGCGGTAGCGGGCAGAGCACCTGGTCGTTCTCGGAAAGTCCCACGATCGGCGCCCAGCACGCAGCGACCACCCACAGGCAACTCCGCTGGGTCAGCAGCACCCCCTTCGGCCGACCGGTGGTACCCGAGGTGTAGAGCATCCAGGCGACGTCGTCGAGTTCGAGATCGTCCCGCGGCGGCGACCCCGGATCCGTCGTCGACCACCGCTCGTAGGACCGCACCCCGGACGGTGCTTCCCCCGCACCCACCAGCAGGACGAGAACGTCGTCGCGGTCCGCGGTCAGGGCCTCGACGTGCGCGAGATGCGCCTCGTCCGTTATCGCCACCCGCGCACCGGAATCCGTGAACATGTACCCGATTTCTGCGGGTGCAGCGTCGGGATTGACGCACACCCCGACCAGGCTCGCCCTCGTCGTGGCCAGGTACGACTCGGCGGTCTCGGCACTGTTGTCCAGGTAGATCAGCACCCGGTCGCCCCGCGCCACGCCCGCGGCGACGAGGTGCCCGGCCAGCCGGCGCGTCCGCTCGGCCAGCCCGGCGTAGGTCACCGCCCTGTGGTCGTCGCAGAACGCGACCTTGTCGCCAAACCGCTCCGCGTGCTCTGTCAGCAACTGCGGCACCGGACGTATCAACTCGACTCTGAGCATCGGCACTCCCGAAGTGTTCACAAGCACGCCCCCGGGTCACACCGTACGAACTAATGATAATTAGTGTCAACCTCGGTGACGCGGGCACAGCCCAGCAAAGGAAGGAGTCAGCGCAGCCCGGCGATGCGAAGCGCGTAGCGGCTGTACGTTTCCGCGACCGCCTCCGCGGACTGTGGCCCGTCCTCGCGGAACCAGCGGGCGATGCTGACGCACATCTCGAGGATGCCGAAGGCGGCCAGCGTCGGCTCGCCCTCGCTGAACCGGCCCGTCTTCGCCCCCTCCCCGATGAGGTCCCTGATCGCCTGGGCATGCCGCCTCCGCAGGTCCAGCACCCGAGAACGAGCCGGCTCCTCCAGGCTGGCGATGTCCCGGTTGACAATCAGCGCCTCCCGGCGATGCGTCGCATGCCGCAGCGCGTAAACACGGGTCGCCCGGCGAAGCCGCTCGGCGACGTCCTGCACACCGTCGACCGCCTGCTCGTAGTCCGCCCACACCTGCTCGGTGGTCTCGGACACGATGTCCCGCAGCAAATCCTGCTTCGCCCGCATGTGGTTGTAGAGACTGGGAGTACGGATCCCCAGCGCCGACGCGATCTGACTCAGCGCCGTACCGTGATACCCTCGCTCCGCGAACAAGGTGAGCGCGGCATCACGCACCGCCACGGCAGTGACCGTGGTCTTCGCCTCGGCCTGACTGACAGGCGACTTCGGATCCATGCACCCATGATCCCAGGCGTTCCTTCACGAGAAGCACGCACCACCTCCGCCACGCCCCCGCCATGACCATTACCCAGCGGCCGGCTTCATGAGCGGGACGGGCGTCAGGTCCACGTCCAGCCGGGATTCGAGTGCACCGAGCGTGATCCCATAGGTTTCACGCACCGCGACTCCGCCAGGCCCGATATGAAATACCGCGAAATCAGTATAGACCCGCGTCACACACCTGCGACCCGTGAGCGGACAGGTGCATCTCGGCACAATCTTGGACTCACCCGAAGCGGTGAAGAGACTCATCATGACGAATACTTCACGTGCCCCGACCGCCAAGTCCATCGCGCCACCAACCGCAGGGATCGCGTCCGGTTCACCCTTGTGCCAGTTCGCGAGGTCGCCACACCGAGAAACCTGGTAAGCCCCGAGTACGCATAAATCGAGGTGACCGCCGCGTATCATCGCGAAGCTGTCCGCGTGATGGAAGTATGAAGCTCCCGGATGCTCCGTGACCGGAACCTTGCCGGCATTGATCAGGTCTTCATCTCGTTCGTGCTCGTCAGCGATTCTCCCCATGCCGAGCATGCCGTTCTCGGTATGGATCGTGATACCGTCCTCGACGTCGAGGTACTCGGCGACCGCAGTGGGTCGACCGATGCCGAGATTGACATAGGAGCCAGGTGAAATATCGGAAGCAACCAGGCGAGCCAGTTCTTGCCGGTTCAACGGCCCCCGTTCGGGCCGCTCTCCGAAATCCGCGGTCATGCGATCACCCGCTGAGCTTGGTCACCGACCGGTACGACACAGTCGACATAGATTCCGGGAGTCACGACCGCTTCTGGGTCGATGCTGCCGACTTCCCCCAAACTGCCGACCTGGACGACGGTGCGACGCGCGGCCGCCGCCATCACTGGAGCGAAGTTCCGCGCCGTCTTGCGGTAGACCAGGTTTCCCACCGTGTCAGCGCGAGCGGCCTTGATCAAAGCGACGTCTCCATGAATGGGAAACTCCAGGACGTGGTCACGTCCATCGATGACGCGACTCTCCTTTCCCCGCGCCAGCAACGTGCCCGCTCCGGTCGGGCAGTAAAAGGCTCCGATGCCGGCACCAGCCGCCCGCAGACGCTCGGCCAGCGTTCCCTGCGGGACGACTTCCAGCTCGACACGGCCCGCGCGATAAAGCCGATCGAATACCCACGAGTCCGCCTGCCGGGGAAACGAACAGATGACCCGGCCGACCTGGCCGGCGGCGAGCAACGCGGCGAGTCCGGAGTCGCCCGAACCCGCGTTGTTGCTGACGATCGTCAGCTCGCGCGCCCCTTGCCGGCACAGAGCATCAAGCAACTCGAAAGGTTGCCCGGCCGGACCGAAGCCACCCACGAGGACAGTGGAGCCATTCTCGACCTCCGCGACGGCGTCGTCAGGAGTGCTGACAGATACGGACCTCATAGCACGCTTTCTGGTGGGCGCCGGCAATGGGAGCACAATCCGCGTCGGGATATCGAGGCTAACACGAGGACCTCCTTCTGAAAAGACAATACGTTCCGTCTACTCTCTGGGCAAGACGATACGTATGGTATTGACTGACGGGGCGCTGCTCCGTACTCTGGGCAACCCTGGCACAGGACCCAGGCGCCACACTTGTGCGAGATGACGCCCTACGATGCGCTACCACTGATCGCGAATCACGGCTCATGACTGAATTGGATCGACTCGTCCGTCCGGGGAGCCGGATCGCCCTCGGCGACGGGTGCGGAACCCCGGTATCGCTGCATGCCGAACTGAGTCGCGTGGCCGCGGGCCACGGCGTGCGAGTGGTCCTCGGCTGGATGCCAGGTCGCACCCACCTGGACGCGGCTGCCTTCGCGGACACACGAGTCCTGATGGGCGGGCAAGGCGTACGTTCGATGGTGGACAGCGGTGCGGCGCAGCTTGTGCCATGCCGGCTGTCCGCCGTTCCGGCGCTGCTGCGGGGCCCGCTGCGACCGGACCTGTTGGTAGCTACCCTGGTCCGCCGCTCTGATGGGCTCCATCTCGGCGCGGAGTCGTCGTGGATGCGCGGACTGATCGAGGCCGGTGTTCCGGTCGCCGCAAGCCTCTCCACCACCACGCCGGCCGCGGAGGCCGGGCCACCGGTTCCCGCGCGGCAGGTCACCGTCGTCGAGGAGACCGACGAATCTCCTGCTGAGATTCCGAACGTTGCGCCTACTGCCGTCGACGTGGCCATCGCCCGGAACGTGGCCGAACTGGTGCCGGCCGGGGCCCGGATCCAGGTCGGGCCGGGCAGGCTCGCCCAAGCGATCGTGGGCGCCCTGGAAGTACCGGTACGTGTGGACTCCGGCCTGCTCCCGGACCCGGTCGTCGATCTCGATGCGAAAGGCCTGCTGATCGGCGAGCCAGTAGCCGCCTACCTTTGCGGAACCCGCCGGCTCTATGAATGGGCGGACGGGCGCCGCATCCTCCACCCCATCGAGACAACCCATGACATCGGACGGCTCTCCGCGTCGGGCGCCCCGCCGTTGATCGCAGTGAACGCCGCACTGGAGATCGATCAGGACGGTCAGGTCAATTCCGAGGGAATCGGAGACAAGAGCGCGGGCATGATCGGTGGGCATCCCGACTTCTGCGCCGCGGCGGTGCGTGGGCCTGGCCTGTCGGTCATCGCCATGGCCTCCATGGTGCGGGGAAGTCCGACACTTGTCGAACGGCTCTCCCGATCGGTCACCACCTGCTCCCACGACCTCGACATCGTGGTGAACGAACGCGGCATCACTGATCTACGTGGGCTCTCCCGTTCAGAGCGCCGAGCCACGCTCCTGAAACTTTGGGATGGGCAAATCACAATGGAGGGTTAGCGAGGTGACAGAGCCCGATCGCGTAGCGTGCGACCGGACTCTGTCACGGGCGAGAGGTCAACCCTGGCGGCTGACGGCTGCGAGATCGTCAAGGAGTAGCTGGTCGAGTGCCGCGGGGTCGGGCTTCTCCGGCGGCTGCAGGTAGCCACCGCGCGACTGGAAGACCTCCAGTAGCTCGGGGTCGGCCTTACTACCGCCATTGATCGCCTGGACGGGCGGGCCGATCCGCTCAGCGATCGCGTCGAGCGGTTTGGGGTCGAGACCGAGCGTTCGGATCAAGTTGCCGCCCAGCAGCAGCCGCAGCTCATCCTCCGGCACACCCGCGAAGCAGTCCGCCAGCCAGACGTCGGTGTTGGGCCAAGTCCCCTCGGAATGCGGGTAGTCGCGGCCGAAGTTCATCGACTCGATACCGATCTCGTACCGGTACTGGACCTCAGCCTTGTGCATGAACGACACCCCGGCCAGGCAGTTCCGCCGGAAATACTCGCTCGGCAGCTTCTTGGCCGGCACCTGATCGCGGGCGCGCAGGTAGGTGGCGTCGAGGTGCGCCAAGGTACCCGGGAGCCAGTCGGCCCGCAGCTCGACCAGCAGCAGCTTCAACCTCGGGTGCCGGTCGAAGACACCGCCGAGCATCATCTGCCACATCGCCTGACGCGGTTTGAGGTTGAGCGCGAAGAAGTCCTTCGCATGGACCATGAACTCTTCGAGAAGGTTCGTGCGCCCGGCGGCTTCCATGTTCTGGATGACCTTCTCGTACGTGCGCCCGTACTCGTTGGCATGGGTGCCGTAGCCCGCGTGCATCACCACGGCCAATCCGAGGTCTTCGCACTTCGACCAGAAGGGATCGAAGAACGGGTCGTACAGCGGCGGAAAGTCCTCACGAACCACCCTCCCCGGGATCCCCGTCGCGACGAATCCGTGCTCCGAAAGCCAGTCGAGCTCGCCCAGCATGAAGTCCATGTCCCCGGCGACCGCGGCGTCGCCCACGACGAAGAGCCGCTCCTTGCCGGGGATGAAGGTGTCGTATGCCCAGCGGTGGTAGGCCTGGTTGCCCGCCCTGAGGAGATCCTCCGGCAGCTCGCGGAAGAACGAGCTGAACAGCATCGGCACTCGCTGGTCGCCCGGGATGACGAACTCCGCGGCGATCCCTTCGCGGTCCATCTCGGCGAGGCGGAGGTCGAGATCCCAAACTCCCTGCCAGCGGCCGCTCCGCAAGACGTGATCCGGATCCATCAGAGCCAGGGCGTCGTCCGAGAAGGAGACCAACGGCTTCTGGAAGTTGATGAACCTCTCGCCGTCCTCGTGGCAGTCCGAAAGGTATTGGTGATACTTCTTCTCGACGTATTCAGGCCAGAGCTCCTCCGGCATTGCCGCGTGGCCGTCGGCCGACACGATCGTGACCTTACTCATCTGAACCTCTCCGTTTCGCACTCATCTGAACCTCTTCGCTTCGCCGGCCGCCGCAATGGTTGTCCAGAACTCGAAGCGGAACGAGCTCCAAGACTTCAGTTGATCTTCTTGACTTCGAACCGGTCCGTGTTCCGGGCCCGTACCCGGCATTTCCGCGTCGCCGCGAGGAAACTCTCGAAGGGCTCCCCCGCAACGTGCGCCTCGAACGCACGCGCGTCCACGTAATGCGCATGCGCGATCACCGCGGTCGACGAGTGCGGGTCGGGTGCCACCACGTGGCGAACGCATCCCGGTTCCTTCGCGCTCGCCTCCATCAGGCTCGCCGCATGCTCCAGGTAGATCACACGATCGTCGTCCTCGAAATCGGTCCAGGAAAGGATCACTATTCCGTCCATCGACATCCTCAGCTCGGCTGGCGCGTCGTCAGGCCGCCATCAACGGGGAGGTGGACCCCGGTGATGAACCGAGCCTCGTCGCTGGCCAGGAAAAGCGCCGCGCGCGCGATGTCCCATGCGTCGCCTGCGTGGCCGAGCGAACTCTGCTCGCCGAACGGGTACGAGTCCGGGTCATAGCCCATCTCCCGCATGGTCGCCCGGCGCAGCGGCGTGTCGATCATGCCCGGTGAGATGCAGTTGATGCGGATACCCTTACGCCCGTGTTCGTTGGCGATGTCGACGGTCAGGCCCAGCAGCGCCGCCTTGGAAGCCGCATACGCCGCCGCACGGCCGTTCCCGCTCCTGATCGAGGAGACCGATCCGATGTTGACGATCGACCCGCCACCCCGTCCGATCATCGAGGGCAACGCGGCACGGGTCATGAGGAAGGGCCCGCGGGCGTTGATCGCCATGACCTTGTCGAACAATTCCGGCGACGTCTCGCTGACGCCGACAAGCGGTGTGTAGGCCGCGTTGTTGACGAGGACGCCTATTGGACCGAAATGCGAGATCGCAGCCTCGACAGCGGCCTCGCAGTCTTCCGCCTTGGAGATATCCGCGACGACGACTACCGCCTTACCACCCTCGTCCTCGATGAGCTGGTAGGTCTGCGCCGCGCGCTCCTCGTACAGGTCGACCAGCGCCACACGAGCGCCTTCCCGAGCGAAGAGCCGTGCGATCGTCTGCCCGATTCCGAGCCCGGGCCTGCTCGACCCGGCCCCGACGACGATCGCGATCTCGTCCTTCAAACGGTCACGCGAATTCATGCGCCGTTGCACCTCCGCATCAAACCGAATATCAACGTGCCGGCAAGGGATACCGCCAACCGACCAGCACAGTCTGGCAGGCCGGTGGGGCGGCGAACCATCACGCGCCACGCGAGTAACCGAACATCCCCGTGCCGACGCACCCCCAGGCCCGGACCAAACCTAGATTCCCAGCAGCGATGCGGTGTTGTCGCGCACGATCAGTTTCAGCTCGTCCGGAGTGACGATGCCGATCTCCTCCAGGACGTCAAGCGGCTCCGGCAGACCCTCGGGGTGCGGCCAGTCCGATCCGTAAACGACGCGGTCGACACCGACACACTCGATGATCTCGCGCCACGGGTCCTCGTAGTACGGGGAGATCCAGAAATGCTGCTTGTAGACTTCACTCGGCGGCTCGGAGATCTTGACCTTGTCGCGGACGCCGCGGCCCCAGATCATGTCCATCTTTTCCAGCAGTGGCGGGAGCCATACCGACCCGAGCTCGATGATCATGCACTTCAGGTTGGGGAACCTTCCGAAGAGGTCACCGAAGATCAGTGCGACGATGGTGTCGGACATTGCCCTGTCGCCGGCGCACGTGATCGCCTCGAACCCGGACGCCAGCGCGGCCGGGTAGTGACTCCGCCCGTAACCCCACTCCCTGGCGAAGGTGTCCTGGTAGCCGAAGTCGCCCAGATGGAACGCGATGACGAGGTTCGCCTCCTGGGCCCTTGCCCAGAAGGGATCGAACACCGGGTCAGCGGGCGACCGGCCGAACGCCGGCCCCGCCCGCAGAATCGCGGACTTCGCCCCCGCGGCGATCAATCGCTCGACTTCGACGACGGCCAGCTCCGGGTCGTACAGCGACACGAGGGGTGAGGCGAAAATACGGCCGTCGGCGCCGTAACCCCAGTCATCCTCGACCCAGCGGTTGAACGACCGCATCAGCGCGTACCACACCTTGGGGTCGATGTCCTTGTAGGCGCAGCACTCACTCTCCACGAGGACACCCAGCGTCGGCAGCAACAGGATCGCCTCGAGGTCGTGCTCGTCGAGGACCTTCAGCCGGGCGTTCCGGTCGTTCATGTACTCGGGGTGGTCCTGCGCGCGCACGCCCCCCGCGTCGGGACGGACCTCACCATGGCTCTTGAAGTACTCGCGCAACGCACCAGGCGGTGAAGTGCGCTCACCGAGCGGACCCGAAATGTGGCGAAGCCGCTTGCCTGCCCGGTACAGACGCCCCAGGCCGTCCGCCTGATCACGCCGGACCACGATGGCCTCATCGGCGTACTTGCTCTCCAGATGCCGGGTGAAGCAGTCGTCCGGCTCGTAGTAGTGCTGGTCGGCGTCCACAAGGCGGTAGCTGCGGTGTCGTTCGTACTCGGCGCGGCGGGCGATCTCGGCCTGACGACGCGCTTCGCGCTCGGCGTCGGACTCGGTCTGCTGCGCCTGCCGGTGATTGACGTTCCTGACAGACATGGAAACCCTCACTTGACCTGGACTGCGAGACAAGAGCACATCGGATCGTGACGCCGGCCACACCCCGGACGGTCTGATCCCACGGTAGAGGACGGCAGGTGGACCGTCAAGACGATCCGTTGCGTATCGACAAGCGTCCCCGACGTACCTGAGATCGGCGCCGAGGGACATCGGTCGGCGACGCGGAGTGAAGATGCCATGGAACCCGGACAAGAACCTGCGCGCGTCCGACCTGAACGGCGCCGAGATCGATCACCTCCGTGAGGGGACGCGATCCGCGGCCCTATGAGATAGTCGAAACGCACCGTATTGACAACTGGACCAGGGTGAGGCCCGTGACAGAAGCAAGCAAGATCGACGAAGTGGCGGAGTTCCACCGGTGGCTGTCGGAGGTGACCGACGAAACGCGCGTACGGTTCGGCCCCGCCGACCGATTGGGCACCGCCAACTACATCGATACGGCCGCCAGGCTTCGCGCCGCGGGGTCGATCAAGACCGGGGAGGCCGTCAGCCTGGCGCGCCCACTGGTCGAAGGCCCGGGATTTCACGTGGAAACCACCTTCGACGCTACCGGGACATTCGGTTTGGACCGCATCGATTCGACCTGCCACGGCTACCGCAAAACGCACATGGACGCGCTGAACCACCTGGCGTCGAACGGCGATTTCTATGGTGGACGGTCAGTCGCCGACGCGCCTCCCACCATCGTCGATCTCGCGGGCCGGTGCCTGTTCACCAGGGCCCTCTTCGCGGACATCCCCGCCGTGCGGGGCACAGCGTGGGTCTCCGAAAACGAGCCGGTTACCGGCGCGGATATCGACGGGGCCCTGTCCGGTGTCGATATCCAGCCGGGCGACGCCCTGGTGCTCTACATGGGACGCGATCGCTGGGAAGCGGAGGGCAATACGCTGGGCCACGAGCCGGGCCACGAGCGAGGCCACGGCGCGGGCGTCTCCGCGATGAAGCCGGGCGCGGGGCGAGGGGCTGCCCGTTGGATCGTGGAGCACCAGATCTCCATGGTCGCGTGGGACTTTCTCGACGCGGTCGACGACCCGGACGCCGGTTCCGAGGCCAGGGGCAGCGTTCATCGGCTACTGCCCGCCGCCGGTCTCGTGTTGATCGACAACTGCGAGATGTCCTCTGCGGCCCCGCTGATGAGCAGGTTGGGGCGGCGAACAGCGGCCATCGCCGCACTGCCGCTCGCCGTCCCGGACGGGACCGGCAGCATCATCACGCCCTGGCTGGTTCTCTGAACCCAGCCGCGTCACGGCGTGGCCGACGACCATCGCCGAAACTCGGAACCGGTCACCGGGCTACCGCTTTTCGCGGACAGCCCGGTACCGCTTCGACGCGCCTCAGTGACCCGCTCGTGTTCGCCTGCGCGGCGCCGGTCTGATCAGGCCACCGAGGTCGTCAGTGGTAATGATCTTCGCTTGCGTCGACAGAACCTTACGCACAAGGAACTCGTGGACCTCGGCATCCGGGTCTGCGACACAGTCCGCGAGCAGGTAGAGCTGGTAGTCCCGGTCGGCCGCATCCCGCACGGTCGAGAGGACGGTGCTGCTGGTGTAGATGCCGGCCAGGATCAGGTTGATGATGCCCTGATTGGTGAGTTCTTCGTCCAAACGCGTCGTGATGAAGGACCCCACCCGGGTCTTGCGCTCGACGATGTCGCCATCCTGCGGCGCGACGCTCTCGTGGATGCCCGAATTCGCCGCGTCGACATGCAGGACACGCTCCTTGATCGCCGGCAGCAGGCGTCGGTTCGTGTCGGGCACGGTCGCGTAGTCCAGGTTGCTGTACGCGGCCCGGACGTAGGCGACCTGGACCGACATGTCCCGCGCGGTCTCGACGGCCGCCGCGACTCGCTTCAGGAGATCTTCGCTGTTCGGAAGAGGGCCGAGTTTGAAGGGTTGGAGGTCCATGACCAGCAAGGCGCTCTGCGCCGGGTCGAGCGTGTGCCGAGATCGAGCCATCGAGTCCCTCTTTTCCACCAAGCGTCAGAGGTCGACACCAGCGAGCGGGAACTGCGACCGTGGACCCGCTGCCACATGCCGCCGCGACAGTTCTCCGCCACCCGCCGGTGCGTGACAACACGGATCGTATCGTCTAGTCTATCGGAGGCACAGGGCCGGCCGCGATCCGCTGACCCTCTTCAGTCAGGTGAGCGTCGTCTGGGGCCGCTCGGTCAGGCCCGGCGCTTTCGGAGCAGGAGACAGCATGGCGGGCATCGCGGAATTCAGCTTGGAGGGCCAGGTCGTCGTCGTCACCGGAGCCGGCAAGGGAATCGGCCGGGGCATCGCGCTCGACGCGGCTCGCTCCGGCGCGACGGTCGTCGGCTGCAGCCGTACCCAAAGTGACCTCGACTCTCTGCTGGCCGAGATCGAACCCCTCGGCACGCCAAGCGGGTCGCTCGTTACCGACCTCAGCACTCTCGACGGCATCAAGGACCTGTACGACTTCACGCAAAAGAAGTTCTCGCGCATCGACGCGGTGGTCAACAACGCCGGTGTCAATCGTCTTCGCGATGCGATCGACTACTCCGAGTCGGAGGTCGACGCGCTGTTCGCACTCAATCTGAAAACGGTCTACTGGTCCAGTGTCTTCGCCGCGCGATCGATGATCGACTCCGGCATCGCCGGGTCGATCGTCAACGTCACCAGCCAGGCGGCCGTAGCGGCTGCGCCCGGCCGTGCTCCCTACAGTGCGGCCAAGGCGGGAGTCAACCACCTTTGCCGGTCACTCGCCGCGGAATGGGCGCCTTACGGAATCAGGGTCAATGCGCTCGCCCCGACGGTCACCGCGACCCCGCTGGGCATCCGAGCCATGGACGAGAGGCCCGAGCTCGCCGCTGAGGTGAAGAAGCGCGCGGTGCTCCGAGGGCGGGCGGCCACCGTCGAGGAGATCTCGCGTCCGGCGATCTTCCTCCTCTCCCCTGCGGCGTCCCTGATCACGGGACAGACACTCGTCGTCGACGGAGGCTGGACGCTGTAGCGGGCGGTCGTCCGGTGATCATGGGCTGACCGCCGACCGCCGGGAAGCCCTGGCGAAGGTGTTCGAAAACAAGGGGTGTGTATGCCCGAGGTGCTGAGCGGGATCCTCGTCGACTTCGGCGTCATCTTCGTCGCCGAGCTGGGCGACAAGTCACAACTCATAGCGTTGACGTTCTCGACGCGCTATCGGGCCCTTCCAGTTCTGGCCGGTATCACGATCGCGACCTCGGTCGTGCACCTGATATCCGTTGCGGTCGGCCTCGGTCTGGGCACCGCGCTGCCCACGTCATGGATCGCGGTGGCCGCGGCGGTGGCTTTCCTCGGGTTCGCCGCGTGGACCCTGAAAGGTGATTCGCTCACGGAACAGGAGCAGAACAAGTTCAACCGTGGAGCCAAATCAGCGGTGATCGCTGCCTCCGCGGCATTCTTCCTCGCCGAGCTCGGCGACAAAACGATGCTGGCCACGGTCACTCTGGCCACCCAGAACAACTGGTTCGGCGTGTGGCTCGGCTCGACAGCCGGCATGGTCGCCGCCGATGCGCTGGCGATCCTGCTCGGCCGGCAGATCGGTAACCGCATGCGAGCCGAGGTGATCCGCTATGGTGCCGCCCTGCTGTTCGCGGTGTTCGGCGTGGTACTGCTGTGCGACGCGGTCACCCGGTTCACGGGGCGAAGCGTCTGGCAGTTCGTCGCCGTGGGGGACCGTCATCCCGGTGTCTGGCTGGCATTCGGCCTGGCTCTGGCCGCCTGTGTCCTTGTGGGCGCCGGACGTCGATGTGCGCATGTCGGTCGCCACCGGGTGTCCGGGCGCTCGACACCCGGTTCCGCGGCGTGGTGGTCGCGAGTCCTGTTCGTTGTTGCCTTCCTGTGCAGCTTCATCGGGCCGCTCCTTCTCGCTACCGGCGTGGTGCAGCCGGTCGCCACATTCGTCGCGTCACCTGGCATCGTCGCGGCCGGGGCCGGTGTCGGGCTCCTAGGGCTTGGGATAATCGCGGCCGCCCTCGCACAGATGAATCTTGCCCACCGCAGGGGCGCCAGTCCGATTCTGGCCACCACCGGTCCCTACGCGCGAGTCCGGCAACCCGTCCTGACCGGCACCATGCTCGTGAGCGTCGCAATCGTCCTCGCGGCACCGACCGCTGTCGGGGCCCTGGGGTCAGCACTGATCATCGCGGCCGGTCACGTCGAGTCCCGCCGAGTGTGCGAGCCCTTGTTTTCCCGAGGCGGAGGGGAAGTGTACGCGCGCTATCACGCCCGGACCGGCCGATTCCTGCCGCGGCTCCGCACCGCCATGTGAAACCTGATAACCGAGCCCAGCTCTCGTTGCCACCGTTCGTTTCGACCCCCATCGCGGAGAGGCGCATGACGAATACACAGCCCATGCCGGCCCCGGACCTTCCGGCGGAGGTTACTCCCCTCGAGAGTTTCCTGACGACCACCGCCCGGCTGCCGTCGCATCCCTTCATTCGCTACTTCGATCGAACGCTGACTTTCGCGGAGGTCGACAGGCTCAGCACCGCTTTGGCCGCGGCGCTGCGAGTCCGTGGGGTGACCCGCGGAAACCGCATCGCGCTCTTCCTGCAAAACGATCCCGACTTCGCGATCGCGCAGCTCGCGGGCTGGAAGGCGGGGGCCGTCTGCGTCTCGATCAACCCGATGCTGCGCGGGCAGGAGCTCGAGCACATCCTCGTCGACTCCGGTGCGACAGCGCTGGTCGCGCTCGACGGCCTGTGGCAGGAGGTCGCCCGGGAGATCGTCGACCACACCCCCGTCCATACGGTGCTGGTGACTGGGCCGGACGACTGGACTGGGCAGAACCCAGCTCCGGCACCCTCCGCCGGGGCGGTCGAGGGCATATGCGTCGAGTCGCTGCGGACCGTGGTGCGCGAACACGCCGACGCGGAGGCCCAGCACGAGTTCGGTGCTCTCGACGACGTCGCCCTCATCTGCTACACGTCCGGCACGTCAGGACGCCCCAAGGGTGTCGCGGCGACACACCGCAACGTGGCGTATAGCGCCGAGGTCTACCGGACCTGGATGTCGATCGACGAGAACGACGTCTTCCTCGGCGGAGCGCCGATCTTCCACGTGACCGGGCTGATCGCGGGCCTGGCCCTCGCCTATCGTTCCGGCATGTCGCTGGTGCTCTTCCACCGGTTCGAGCCAGGCGTCTGCATCGAGGAGATCGCCACCCATCGGCCGACCTTCACCATCATGGCGACCACCGCGTTCCAGGCGTTGGTGAATCACCCGAACGCGCACCGCAGTACGCTGGCATCCCTGACGAAGGTTTACAGCGGCGGCGCCCCGGTCACGGCGGCGATCGACCAGCAGTGGCGCAGGCTGACCGGGCGAGGCATCCGCAACGTCTACGGCCTGACCGAGACGACCGGCCCGACCCACGCGGTCCCCCTGGACGGAGACGGACCGATCGACGCGGAGTCCGGGGCGATGTCCGTGGGCCTGCCTCTCCCCGGTGTCGAGGCGCGCCTCGTAAGCGCTGAGTCGGGTGTCGATGTCCAGCCCGGCGAGCAGGGAGAGCTGTGGATCAAGGGCCCCATGGTCATGAAGGGGTACTGGGGCCTCCCCGAGGCAACCACCCAGGCATTCCACGACGGCTACTTCCGGACCGGCGACGTCGCCACGCGGGATCATGACGGGTGGTTCTTCGTCATCGACCGCCTCAAGGACATGATCAACGCGTCGGGTTACAAGGTCTGGCCGCGCGAGGTCGAGGAGTTCCTGCTTCAGCATCCCGACATCCGCGAGGCCGCTGTCGTCGGCGTCGCGGACGCCTATCGGGGCGAGTCGGTCAAGGCCTTCGTCGTCCTGCGCGCCGGAAGCCGGTTGAATCCCGACGATGTCATCGCGTTCGCGAAGACGCGGATGGCCGCCTACAAGTACCCGCGGCACGTCGAACTGGTCGACAGTCTGCCGAAAACCGCGAGTGGCAAGATCCTCCGCCGTGAACTCCGGACAGTTCACACCGCGACCCGCTGACATCGGGTCGCGGCCTGGGCACGCGAGTTGCCTGCCCACGCACGCGAGTTGCCTGTTCGGGACGCCGAAACCCCCGTCGGCACGGCACTAGAAAGTCGCGATGGGATTGACGGGGCTGCCCGACGCGGCCTGGAAACGAACCGGCGACACGGACAACAGAAAGTCCCATTGCTGGAGCCGCTCCGCGGTTCGCGCACACTCGTAGAGATCGCAGTGATCCACGAGCCACATCCCCAGCGCAACCTGGGCACAGGTATGAATGGGGAGGAATATCGTCGGATAGCCGGACGGAATCACATCCTGGCCGGTGTCGCAGCCGACATAGGCGACATCGCGCTCCCGCATCCAGGGCAGGCAAGCGGCGTGCCACCCCGGCTGGCCGGTCTCCCCGGTGAGCATCTTGCCGGTCTCGTGCCGGCGGCGGTCATATCCGGTCCGCAGCAGAACCGCATCGCCCGGCGCGACACGGACACCCTGCCGCCGCTCGGCCGCGGCCAGATCTTCCGGGAAGACCGCCTCCCCCATCTCCAGCCAGTCGACGCCCCGGACGGCTGGGATGTCGAGCAGCACGCCTCGGGTCACGAGGCCACCTGCGGCCGCCGTGACCGCGCCGAAGGCAGCACCGTCCGAGACGGTCACCGCGTCGCGCCCGACACGGCCGTTGTACATCTCGCCGGCCCAGAAGATGTGACACAGCGCGTCCAGGTGGGTGAAGATCGCGTCGTGGCAGTCGAAGCGAACGTGCTCGTTCACACCTCCCCATGGATGCTCGTCCGGCGGAAACCGCCTGACCTCGGTCTCCCGATCGATCCCGCCGGCGCCCGTCGGCACCTCCCATGAACACGACACGCTGACCCCGTGCCGCACCGCTGACGCCCCGCGCCGCCGCGCCTCGGGCGTGATCAGGTTGAGGGTGCCCAGCTCGTCGTCGTCGCCCCAGCGACCGCGATTCGAGAGCTTGATGTAGAAGTCGAGAAGCTCGTTGGTCGTCGGGGGATTCTCCCTTGAATACATTCGTTCTCCAGATGCGAGCGGTTGAAGCCGGCGCGACCACAGATCTAGAGGTTGCCGCCACGAGGCGGCGCAGGCTTCCAGCGGAGCAGCGTATCGCTTTCCGTGACCTCATCGAAGGTCGCGACGACCTTCATACCGATCGACAGCTCCGGCTCCGCGATACCGACGACGTTGCCGTGCAACCGGATGTGCGGAGCGTCGTCGAGAGCGACCATGACGACGTTGTACGGAACCGAATCCCGCCACATCGGCAGCGTTGGCCGATGGACGACGACGAAGGAGTAGATCGTGCCGGTGCCGCTCATGCGGCGCCATTCTCGCTGTTCCGAGCCGCATTCGGCGCACACCGACCGCGGCGGGTGGCGAAGCGCGCCACACCCGGCGCAGGCCTGTATCACCAGCTCGTGCCGCCGGACGGCGTCCCACCATGGCTGTGTCTCCGAGTCCGCCTCGGCGAGGAGGAAGTCGTAGGAATCGGTCGCCATTGCCCACCTTCACAGAGCTTTAGGCCGCGCGTCCGGCCGACAGGCCCAGCAGGCGACGGCCGGTCGCAACACGGACTGTAGCGGACGGACATCGATCACACAAGACGATACGGATCGTCGCGCTTCTGTGCTAGATTGCCGGTCAGACCGGCTCCGAGGGGTGGCGACGGGATGGAGGATTGCTGTCGATGACCAATGCGATCCCGGTGAAGGACGAAGACCCCCGTCGACAGGCCGTGCGGGCCTGGATCGCCGACCATCCGGACCCGTCCCCCCGCACCCTCGCCGATGCCGGACTCGTCGCGCCCCAGTGGCCGGTTCCCTGGGGGCGGGACGCGGACCCCGAGTCGCAGCTGATCATCGAGGATGAGCTGCAGCGTGCCGGGATCGCCGTTCCGCTCAATCCGAACGGCATCCTCTTCACCGGACCGAGCCTGCTGCTCGGCGGTACCCCCGAACAACAGGCGCGCTACCTACCGCCGATGCTCTCCGGCGAGGAGCTGTGGTGCCGGCTCTACAGCGAGCCGGACGTGGGTACGGACCTGTCCGCGATCCGGACCCGCGCGGAACGCCGCGGCAGCGTCTTCGTCGTCAACGGCTGGAAGCTGTGGGCTCCGTTGGCTCAGGCGGCCGTTCTCGGCGGCCTGCTCGTTCGCACGAACGGACAACCGGGAGACCGCGACGGGCTGTCGTACCTGATCTGCCCCATGGACTCCCCGGGGCTCTCGGTTCGTCCCGTGCGGGACCTGGCGGGCGGGTACCGTTTCAACGAGCTGTCCTTCGACAATGTCGAGATCCCGGTAGCCAACCTCGTCGGTGAGCAGGACCAAGGCTTGGCGGTCGCCGAGTCGCGCCACCACTTCGAGCGCGTGTCCACGGCGAGAGGTGCGGCGTTCGGGAACGGACCGACGGCACGTGACCTCGTTGAGCATTGCGCGCGGCGCGCCGGGCAGGTCGACCCGCTCGTCCGGCCCCGCCTGGTAGAGGCCTACCTCGACAGCGAGATCCTCCGGATGATGGCGATCTCGATTGCCGAGTCACGGAGCCTCGGCAGGGATACCGGCCTCGCCGAGCGGGCGCGGAAGATCCTTCTCGAACGTCACGGCAGGATGCTCGGAATGCTCGCCTGTGACGTCCTCGGCGCGGGCGGCATGCTCGTCCCCGGGCATGCGGAGGCAGAGGAACAGCTATGGCACAACGCGTTCCTCTCCGGGCCGTCGATCACCATCGGCGCCGGGACGACCGAGATCCAGCTCGAGGAGCTCGGCGACAGCCTTCTCCAGGTCTGATGTGCGGGGCGGCCGGTCACCGGTGAAACGGTTGATTCATCGGCCGACAGATACAATGCAGAGGGAATCATGACACTGCCACTTCGTGGAATACGGGTAATCGAACTCGGCAGCTGGGTCTTCGTGCCCAGTGCCGCGGCGGTCCTGGCCGAATGGGGCGCCAACGTCATCAAGGTCGAGAATCCCCAGGGCGGCGACCCCATGCGCGGGATGATCGTGCGAGATCGCCGTGGGCGGCCCCGAACGGACGGCATGGACCGGATGAACCACAACAAGCGTTCCCTCGGCCTTGATGTGAAGCACCCTCGCGGGCGTCAGGTCTTGCTGGACCTTTGCCGCAATGCCGACGTTTTCATGACGAGCTGGCTCCCGGCGGCACGACAGCGTGCCGGCGTGGATCTTGCGGATATCCGGTCGGCCAATCCGTCGATCATCTACGCGAGGGGCAGTGGCTACGGTCCAAATGGGCCTGAAGCCGAAAAAGGCGCTGTCGAAGCCACCGCGTACTGGGCTCGCTCCGGAGCGGCGCACTACTATTCCCAGCCTCCGGAAAAGGTGATGGCACCGATCATCGCGCCCTCGGCGGGCGATCTCGTGGCAGGCCAGACTCTCGCCGGGGGGATCGCCGCGGCACTTGTCCAACGCGAGCGAACCGGCGAGGCTTCCGTTGTCGACGTCTCACTGTTCGGTGAGGGCATTTACGGCATGTCGGGCGAGATCTCGAGACGGCAGATCCTTGGCGAGCCGCCCGAGCCGATCACCCGTGAGAACACACCGAACCCGATTCTCAACCATTATCGGACGGCGGATGGCCGAGTGATTCAGTTGGGCTTCACACAGCTCGGCTACTGGGCCAAGGTAATGACCGCGATCGGACGAGGAGATCTTGCGACGGATCCCCGCTTCGCCGATCCCGCGGCGCTGCACGCCAATCGAGTCGAGGCGATCGCCAGCCTCGACAAGGAGTTCGCCAGCCGCACCTGCGCGGAGTGGGTGGAAAACCTCAGCGTGTTCGACCGAGGTTGGGAGGTCGTTCAAAAGGGCATCGAGGTGTGCGACGACCCTCAAGTCACAGCCAACGACTACATCGCTTACCTCGACCGCTCCGGCGAACTGACACCCATCGTTCGGAATCCGGTGCAGTTCGACGAATCCGTCCCGGAGATTCACCGCGCGCCCGAAGCCGGTGAACAGACCGACGAGATCCTCGGTGAGTTGGGGTTGGGCTGGAATGCCATCGTCGACCTCAAGGTGACCGGCGCTGTCCTGTAGAAGTCCCGGGAGGATCGCGATGCCCTTGGATCCCAGCGCCGTCGGCGCGTCGGCCGAGCCCTATCGGGCCACGTGGGGCGGCAGGGACGCTTTGCTGTATGCCCTGTGCATCGGCGCCGGCGTCAACGAACTCGCCTACACCACCGAGAACACGCAGGGTTTAAAACAGCAGGTTTTTCCGACCTTCGCCTTGGTCGCCGGTCATGGACCCGAATCGAGGCTTCCGTCCTTCGGCGACTTTCCGCTGACCAAGGCCCTGCACGGCGCACAGACGATCACCTTGCACAAGCCGCTGCCCGTCGACGGCGATGTCACCATCCAGAACACCGTCAGTGCGATGTACGACAAGGGCAAGGACGCCGTCGCCGTGCTCGAGGGCGTGGCGACCGACAACAGCGACGGTGCGCTGCTGTTCTCGCGCCGGACCTCGCTGTTCGTCCGCGGCGGAGGCGGATGGGGCGGCCGGCGCGGCCCCAGCGGCAATCGCAACATTCCGCCGGCGCGCGATCCCGACCACGAGATCACCTACCCGACGTCACCCAACCAGGCCCTGCTGTACCGGCTGACCGGGGACCGCACTCGCCTGCACAGCGATCCCGCCCTCGCGACGGAGGCGGGCTTCGAACGCCCGATTCTCCACGGATTGTGCACCTTCGGCTTCACCGGCCGCGCGCTCCTGCACATGCTCTGCGACGGCATCAGCTCGCGCTTCGCGCACATGGAAGGCCGGTTCAGCAGCGCGGTGCTTCCGGGTGAGGCACTCACGGTACGCGTCTGGATGACGGAGCCCGGTCAGGCCGTGTTCACCACGGCTGTCGGCGACCGCGTCGTGATCGCTCGAGGCAGGTGCCAGTACAGAACGTGAGCCGGGCGTCGCCGCAGCGGTCGGGGCAACGCCATCCGCTCACCCCAGGCACTCGACCACGCACCGCGACATTTCGTTCGCACGCTCGTACAGGCGCTCCACGTCCATCTCGTACAGATTCGGCGTATAGGCAAAGCTCACGCGACGGTCCGGGTCAGCCCACGCCATGGCGCCACCCCCGCCGGCGTGCCCGAACGCGCGAGAGTTGGGCCCCATGTGCATGTACTCGGAGTTGAGTTGAAAGCCGCGCGCAAAGCGGATCTTGGAAAGAACGGCGTGGGATTCCCCACCGTGCCACGGTCCGGTCACGAAGTCGGCGGTGGCGTCGTCGATCGTCTGCCGGTCGAGAAGAAGGACGTCGCCGAGTCGACCGCCACACGCCAGCACACCCAAAACGCACGCCACGGAACGCGCATTACTGAAGCCGTTCGCCGCCGGAATCTCCCATCGCCGGTCCATGACGATCGGCTGAGCAGGTGCGACCTCCGCGAGACGGTCATGGACGGTGTCCGGAGCGCCGATCCACGCCTCCACCCCCAGCGGCTTGCAGACCTCGTCCTGGAGGACGTCGTTCGGTCGACGGCCGGTGACGCGCCGGATCAGCTCGCCGACGAGCCAGCCGTAGGTGATCGCGTGGTACGCGTGCGCGGTGCCCGGCTCCCACATCGGCGGTGACGAAGCAAGAGCTGCACAGACGCCGTCCCAGTCGCCCCACCGGTCGAGTTCGAGCGGCACCTCGGGCAAACCGGCACGGTGATCGAACACGTGCTTGACGAGCACCGGCGCCTTGCCGCGAGCCGCGAACTCCGGCCAATAGGCGCTCACCGGAGCGTCGGGATCCAGCAGGCCACGTTCGATACACCGGTTGCCGCAGATTCCCGTGAGAGCCTTGGTCACCGACATCACCAACACGAGTGTGTCGGCCATCCACGGGCGACGGCGCGCCCTGTCTGCCCAGCCGCCCCAAACGTCCACCACGGGCCGCCCGTCCACCGTGACAGCGACCGCCGCGCCGAGATCGCGACCACTCTCGATATTGGATCGCATCAGATCCGCCAGCCGCTGGAAACGAATGTCATAGGCTCCACTGAGAATGGACATCGGATTCCCTCCCAAGGCGAAGTGACGGTGGACGGGCTGGCCCTCGGTCATTTGACCGCGACCGGATTCACCGGTGATCCCGTACCACCTGGCATGTTCAACGGCGATGCGAAGAACATGCACGAGTAGACCCCGTCGGCGGCGCAAGCGGCAGCCAGGTCCTCGAAGTCGAACAATTCCCCCAGCAGCACTCCCATGTCCCGCAGGACCAGCATGTGAAACGGCAGCAACGGACCGTCGCCGTTGGCTCGCACCACTTCGACCGCCTGGTTGTCGGCACACACCGCGGCGATGTCATGCTCACGCAGCCATCTGGCGCATTCCCAGGTGAGCCCTGGTTGCTCACCCGGCCCGACGTCCAGCCCGCGGCGTTGCCGAGGGTAGGTGCCCGTCCTGACGAGCAGGATGTCGCCCGGACGGGGCTCGACGTTTTCAGTT
This sequence comes from Amycolatopsis sp., assembly GCF_035276945.1. Taxonomy (GTDB): domain Bacteria; phylum Actinomycetota; class Actinomycetes; order Mycobacteriales; family Pseudonocardiaceae; genus Amycolatopsis_E. Next base: position 32,727 of record NZ_DATELF010000103.1, read on the forward strand.
ACCGCCACGGCCTCGAGCTCCGCAGGGCCGATCCGAGTTCCGGGCAGGAGGCAGGACATCCCGCGATGCCGTGGAAGATCGAGCAACAGCCCGCGCGACATGACGCCGTCCGCGAGCGTGTCGATCGCGCACCGGTGCGCGCCCCATCGCGTGACGGACGTGGCCGCCTCGTACCCATTGTAGATACGGTCGTCATACCATGCGTGTGAAAGAGCATCGACGTGTGTCGCCATGTGGTTACCGATGATGAGCATGTCCTCCGCGAAGCGAACGTCTTCGACATAATCACCCCGCGCATTGTCACCGCGGTAACCGATCATCTTCCGGATAGGGTTGAACCGTCCTGTGGCCCGCTGGTCGAAAAGACCAGTTTCGTCGACAGGCATCGACAGCCGGAACGAGACACCGCGGCGAACCTCGGCGGCCGCCTCCGCCACCCGCTGCGGAGTGATCAGATTCAGGGCCCCACGCTCGTCGCTGTCGCCCCATCGTCCCCAGTTGGACAGCTCACGGCCCAGCTCCCGAAGCTCGTCCATGCCGATCACCGCCATCGCGGTCTCCTGTCCCCGCCGATGACGCGTGATGGGCCCGGGCGCCTATTCGTCCAGCGTGATGGCAGCGTTCGGGCACATGTCGGCCGCCTCGGCGACCTCGGGCCGAAGCGACTCGTCCGGCTCTGCGAGCACTTGCAACCGACCGTCGGGGTCGAGTGTGAACACGTCCGGGCAGATCTGCACGCAACTCCCTGTCGACGCACACGCATCCCAGTCCACCGTCACTTTCACAGTCTTGATCTCCGTTTCCTCAGTCGTGGATGTGCCGATGGCCAGGTGAACGTTGACGTGGTTCTACGAACCAGAAGGAGTACCGGCAGATCGGCGACTGAATGTGAGCGGCAGACGTTCGAGCGTCTGCGTCACGAGGGTGTCCACGTAGGTGAGCTTTTCGACCGGTATTGCGAGTGTAATGCCGTCGAGGCGACGGATGATCTCTCCAGCCGCCACCTTGATCTCCATTCGCGCGAGCGGAGCACCGACGCATCGGTGGATGCCCATGCCGAAGGTGAGGTGGCTCAGCGTGTTGCCGCGGTCGACATCCAGATTCCGCGGACACCGGAAATGGGTCTCGTCGTCGTTGGCCGAAGCGAACATCACGCAGACCTGGGAGCCGCTGGGGATGGTGACACCGCCGATCTCGACATCGCGCCTCGGGGATCGCCACAGGCCGTGGCTCGGCGGATGAAGGCGCAGCGTCTCTTCCACGAACCGGGAGATCAAACGATCATCCTCAGCCGCCTCGCGCAGCCGTGGCACCAGCTTGGGTTCGGTGGCCAACGACAGCATCAGGTTCGCCAGCGCCGCCGCCGTCGTGTCCGCGCCAGCAACCATGAGCGCCGAGACGATCGCGACGATCTCACCGAACTCGAGCTCGGGTCGCTCGTCATCGTCAATCCGCGCATTGACCAACTGCGAGATCATGTCATCGCACGGCGCCTCCGTGCGCGCCTTGATCGTGTCGATGATCAGCCGCTGCTTCCCCGCCAGGATCCGAGCATTCTCAAGCATCTGTTCGTACGACTGCCGCCGACCCATCTGAGCCAGCGCAACGCGACTCCACTGCGCGAACCGCTCCGCACCGACTTCGCCGAAGTCCAGTCCGAGCTGCTCGCACATGATCCGTGCGGTCATCGGAACGCCGATTTCCTTGATACCATCGGCATACCCTCGCTCGACGAGCGGCTCGATCAACTCGATGACGATCTGGCGAGTCCTGTCCTCCAACGCTTTCACCCGCCGCGTGGTGAACAGCGGAAGCATCAACCGACGAATCCGAGTGTGCTCGGGCGGGTCCCTCGGAGCGGCGAACACACCGCCACCCTCCCGCCGCATGATCTCGTAGAACTCGTCCTGGCGCCCGCTCGCGTACGTTCCTTCAAACGCCCCCGCCAGCGAGAATGTCTCATTGTCCTTCATGATCGCGGCAATGTCGTCGAACCGCGTCACGATGTACGTGTCGAGCTTTGCGTCGTAGTAGACCGGCGCCTGCCGGCGCAGCGCCCGGTAGAACGGGTAGGGATGATTGAAGATCTCCGGATCGATCCGCGACTCGTCACCTCGAAGCAGCATCGTGCGCTCAACCGCACAGGCCGTCTCGGTCTCCCCTGAACCATTCGCATCCCGCATAGCAGATCCCATCCAGGCAACCGAATTTACACTGGTCGAAACGTACGTATCGTCTGTCAGGCGATGCCTGCTTGCGCTCCCCCGCACACCGGCCGCCGGTGCGGTCCACAAAGCACAACTCATCCCCTGGCCCACGCGGGTGCCACCGATCGGCCGACTGGCCACACTGGTGGATCCCATTACGAATCTCGCGTTGATGTGCGCTGATCGTCGGATATCCTCGCGGAACACTTTCATGATGATCTCGGCGAAGAAAGTTCGACGAGGTCGAGCCAGTTCGATCGGGTGGAAATGAAATGCCACCGGAACCGCCCATGTCGAACCCACCTCCCGGCAAAAATCCGTCAATCGCTTGCGGGCAGCGGCTTCGGCGTCTTGATCTCCAACAGGATGCCGTCCAGCGCGGGGACACCCTCGCCAGGCTTCGTGCAGAGCAGCTCGATCGTCCCCGCGGCACCGTCGGTGTAACGTTTCCCGACCGCCGTGCCGCCATCGTGGCCCTGGCGGGCCTTTTCCGCTGCGTCGCCAGGTGCGGTGAGGGCAGGCACTCCACCGATTGTGAGTTCGACGGGTTCGGTTGGGGCCCTGACCACGATCAGTTGACCGTCACAGACCGCGCTGTGGAGGCGGGTCCCGGGCTTCACGATGATGGACAATCCACTTCTCCTTGCCAGTTTCAGGACTGCACGAGGCTGGGCTTCGTCGCCGCGACCTCCGCGGCGACGACGCGTCGCAGCAGCTTGCCGGTTTCGGTGTGAGGCAGTGACTCCCGGAAGACGACGAGATCGGGCGTCTTCGAGCCACGAAGTCGCTCACGCACCGTCGACTGGATCTCCTCCGCGGTCAGTGTCGCTCCGGAGGCTGGAACAACTGCCGCAAGGATCCGCTGACCCCAGACTTCGTCCGGGATTCCGACAACGCACGCCCCTGCAACGAGCGGATGCCCGAGCAAAACCTCCTCGATCTCCGCAGGTGCGATGTTCTCGCCTCCCCGGATGATGGTGTCGTCGGCTCGACCGTCGATGAAGAGGAAGCCGTCCTCGTCGACCATTGCCTGATCCCGGGTACAAAACCAGCCACCTGCGTCCAACAGGCTTCCGGTCGCGTACTCGCCGGAGATCTGGTCGCCCCGGACGTGAAGGATGCCTCGGACACCCAATGGCACGGCCTCGCCCGCCTCGTCGCGGATCTCAACGTCCACGGTTGGCAGCACCCGTCCCGCGGACGCTAGGCGCCGCGCGATTTCCGGCGCTTCGGCCGCCACCGCCGCGCGGTGATCGTCGGGGCCCAGGACCGCGATCGTGGATGCCGTCTCGGTGAGGCCATACGCGTTGACGAAATCGGTGTCGGGGAATGCGGCGAGCGCGTCCCGGATGACCCGCTCGGAGACCTTGGCACCGCCATAGGACAACGACCGCAGAGCCGGCAGCTCCGCCGTGGCGCCCCCAAGATGGTCCACGATGCGCGCGAGCATGGTGGGGACCACCATGGCGTGCGTGATCCCTTCGGCACGTGCGGTCCTCAGCCAGGATTCGGCGCTGAACCGCGGCAGGTAGACCAGGCGACGTCCGGCATAGAGGTTCGACAGCATGTTCGCCATTCCCGCGACATGGTACGGCGGCACCGCCACGAGGGCGGCCTCATCGGGGCCGGCGCTGCCGAATTCCACCGAGCCGAGCAGATAGGCCATGAGGTGACGGTGGCGCAGGAGCGCGGCCTTCGGCGCCGAAATGGTGCCGCTCGTATGCAGGAGGATCGCGACCTCGTCGGGGTTGTCCGCGGGCTCATGCCGAGGAGGTGAAGTGGTCAGGCCACGCAACCAGTCGTCGATGATCGTGGCCCGTTGCCCCAGCCTCGACGCGGACCTTCGGTCGGCGATCACGACCGAGTTGTCCTGGGCCGCGATGAGGCATTGGAGCGCCGAGTCCTCGAGACGGTAGTTCAGCGGAACGAACGGCACTCCCGCCCATACGGCCGACAACACGAGACACGGCAGGCGCGCTTGGTTCTCCCCTACGTAGACCACGCTGCTGTACCCAGCCAAGGTCGTCGCACCGCGCCGGACGGTATCACCGATATCGGAGCCATCGAGAGGCATTCCGGGACCGCCTCCCACCAGGACGCGGTCCGGGTAGCCCGACTCGATCATCTCGACCAGGGTCGCGAGGTGCATAGCCGATGATCACCTTCGATTCATTGCCGCGGACGGAGTCGAAACGACGACAGGAAGCCGCGGAGTCGGACGTCGATCAGCGATCGAGAAGCGCGCTTCCTTTCCCGGTTCGCGGCGAGTTCCTGCCCAGCAGCACTCATGATACGATACGTAGTGTCTTGACACAAACCTTCGCACTCCTGTGCTCCTGAGAACGAAGCGGCCTTCCTGTCAATCGGTCGCTCCGCGCCAAGCGCCCGGTAAAAGGAGAAATCCCGCGTGAGCGACAAACTTGCCAGTCCACCTCGGGTCGAGATCGGCTTCGTCAGCCGCGACACCGGCCTGCGCGACTTCCTCGCGACGGTGTTCCGCCTCGATCCGCTCCCTCCCGTCGAGCTCCCCACCGGGAGCCTCTACTGCATGGCCGGATACGAAACCGTCTTCAAGGTCTTCGTGCCCAACGAGGCTCCTGAACCACAGAAAAGGTCCGGCGCGTTCTTCGGAATCGAGGGGCTGCGCTTCCTCACCATCCGTGTCGACGATGTCGACGACGTCGTGGAGCGAGCGGCCGCGAGCGGTGGCCGGGTCCTGCAGGGCCCGCACGAACCGGTCCCGGGCATCCGCGTGGCGATGCTCGAGGATCCCGACGGGAACACGCTGGAAGCGTCCCAGCGACTCCTGGCCTAGGAGACCCAGATCGTTCCCGTCCCCGAAATCTCAGCGGCAGCCGATCTGCCAGAGCAATGGAGGCTCGGTGTCCCCCCGATGGCAACTTCCGTCCATCGACCCCTCGATCGCCCTGCGGGACTACGAGGAACGGCTCGCGGCACTGGACAAACCCCGTCACCGGCAGATGCTCCAGACGCTCATTGATCATGTACGGGCCGTGCTGCTCGGGGATCTCGCCGGCGTCATGCGGACGATGTCCGCCGAGCCGGAGTTCAGCACGTGGGGTCCAACAGGTGATGTGGGTCGAAAGGGCGCGGACGCTGTGCGCGCCGGATACGCCGGGGCCTTCGCACGGCCTGGCGGTGCGATCACGAACCAGGTGAACAAGGTCGAGCGTCTCGTGGTCGACGACGACACGATCGCGCTCGAGCTCACCGAGACCAGAATCTGGCCTGCCGCCACCGCCAAGGCCGAGGGCTACACCGTCCCCGACGCCCAGGGCTACTACGCGGTGCGGCGCCGGTGCGCCGTCCTCATTCCCTACGACGACCAGGCGCTCATCGAGGGCGAGATCAACTACGGCCTCGGCTGGCCCGCCGCCCCGGACGACTTCGAACGAGTCGCCGAAGGTGATCTGTCGGCCGAGTATCTGGAGTGGTTGCGGGCCCTCGAGAAGGAGGAGCAGTGAAGATCGTCTTTCTCGCGAAGTGGCGGCCCGAAACCGACTCCGCCGCGATCGAGAACCTCCTCGAGGTCGCCGAGAAGTCGTTGGCCAGCGGGCCTTTCGCCGATTACCAGCATGGCCTTGGGCTCCATCTCGCGCAGGGTGGGGCGAGCGTCGCCGATTGGGGATTCATCCTCGATCTGGAGCCGGATGACCTCGAGCGCTGGAAGACCTCCGAGGCGCACGAGGCCCTCGGCCGTGCCCTCAGGCCGATCTGCGGCGAAGGGATGACCATTGAGTTCTGACGGTTTCACCGCGGGCTCCGCGCATCAAGTGATTTCGGTCCCGACGCCCGGAGCGTAGGGACCGAAGTCGCTTTCTCACCTGAGCGCGCATCGTGCTTTCATCGACCGACGAAGGACGGCTCCCGCCGCTCGATGCCGGCCGCGATGCCTTCGGCGCTGTCCGAGGTCTCCCAGAGCCGCGTCTGCTCCGCGAGTTCGCGCTCAAGCGCCATCCCCACCCGGTCGGCCAGCCCGGCGCGTAAGGTCTCTCGGATCGACGTCACCGCGAGCGGTGCCGACGTGGCGATCTCCCTGGCGAGGGCCAGCGCGACCGCCCGTTGCTCTCCCGCTTCGGCGAGCCTGTCGACGAGCCCGATCGTTGCCGCCTCCCCTCCCTTCACGGTGGCACCACGCAACAACAGATCGGCGGCCGCCTGCCGTCCGACGATCTCGGGAAGCGTGACGCTGAGCCCGAAGCCCTGGTGGATACCGAGCCACGCGAAGTTGGCGACGAATCTGCTGTTCGCGTCGGCGACCCGGAAGTCGGCGGCGCACGCGAGTCCCAGCCCGCCCCCGACCGCCGCTCCCTGCACTGCCGCGACGATCGGCTTCCGGAGGGCGAAGAGGCGCACAGCACTCGCGTAGAGCCGGCGAGCGGCTCTCGCCCGGTCCGCGCCGAACTCGCCGTTCGCCCCGAAATCCGCGCCGGCACAGAAGTGTCTACCCGCCGAGCAGATCACCAGCGCCCGGCAGGCGGGATCTCGATCGAACGCGCCGGCGGCATCCGCCAACGCCGCGATCAGCTCCTCGTCGAAATAGTTGGCTGGTGGGCGGCGCATCTCGAGTACAGCGACGTGGTCCAGGACGCTGACGCCCAACGATCGGGAGCCGGCGTAAGGGTGATCGGGCATGGTCAACTTCCTCTTCACGGGGGCTGAGTCGGCGGACCGACGTGTGCGGGGAGGACCGCCGCGGTGCCGGTCCTGCTGGGTTCACCACGACAAGGCCCGCGCGGATCCTCCTCTCCCTGACGGCGCCTTGTCTCGGATCGAGACCATAGTCAGTCGGCAGAGGTTGGACACCACCGGAAGAAGTAGCGCAGCTGTCGCAGTACTCGAGGGCGACAGGGAAGTTCAGGCCCTTCTCATGACGAGGCCGCTCAATCCGCCGACGCTCGCGTTCAGTGCCACCTCCGGTTCCGGCACCTGACGACAGATCGCCCGATCGTAGGTGTGCTTGCCGGCCGTCCATTCCGGGCAGAGGTCCTCGGCTTCCCAGCGGAGCTGCTGCACGGCCTCCAGCACGTTGTTGAACCCGTGGCAGTAGCCCTCGTTCATGAGACCACCGTGCGTGTTCATCGGCAGTTCGCCGTCCAGCCTCGTCCGCCCCTCGCCTGCGAAGTCCTTTGCCTCACCGCGGGCGCACCAACCCATGTCCTCGAGCATCCGCATCGGCATGTCAGTGAAGTTGTCGTACGCCTCGAAAAGGTCGACGTCGCCGCGCTCGACGCCCGCGGCGCTCAACAGCCGTGGGCCAAGCGTCCTCATGCCGGTATCGACGATCTCGTCCGCGGAACGGTGGCCGCCACTCCCGGCCGAGACCAGAACAGGGTGCTTCCTGAGATCTCGCGCGCGCTCGGCCGTCGTCACGATCAAGGCGCAGGCGACGTCCGTCTCGAGGCAACAGTCCAGGAGGTGGTACGGCTCGGTGATGAGAGGTGAAGCCTGGTGATCCTCGACGGTGATCGGCTTGCGCATGACCGCTCGCGGATTGGCGACGGCGTTCGCGCGGGCTCCGACGGCCCACTCGGCGAAGTCCGCGCTCGTGACGCCGTGCAGTTCCATATAGCGACGCGCCTCGAACGCCGACTCCGACGGTGCGCCGGCCAGGCCATAGACCCTGGTGAACTGGCCGTCGCCGCCGATCCTCGGTACGGCTGTGACGCGCTGATCGCCCTGATTGCCCCAGCCCGAGCCCCAGCCCGAGCCCCAGCCCGAGCCCCACTGCCCCATCCGGACTTCGGAACGACCGTTCATCGCCCGGTACACGAGGACGTAGCTGCAGATGCCGTGATGGACCGCCTGGGCGGCCTGCACGACAGCGAGCGAGGCCAATGGACCTCCGCCGACGAGGCTCGACACATAGGAGTTTCGCACGCAACCCAGTGCCGACACGACGGCGCGCACCGCTATCGAGTCGCTCCCGATCTCGTACATCACTGCACCGTCGATCTCTTTCGGATCGATACCCGCGTCCGCGCACGCTTCCCGTGCCGCCCGTACGGCCAGGGTCAGGACGTCGACTCCCGAATTCTTCGAGAACGCCCCGGGCTGCTCGAGGCTGCGGCTGTACCCGATTCCCGCAATCGCCGTCTTGTCCCGGAAATCACGCTCCGACACGGTGTGCTCCTCACCATTTCCCGCCGACTGCCCGGACGTCGCCAGAACTCACAGGTTTCGGGCCGCCTCCTCGAGCTCCGGTCGCTGGTCCGGGTGAGCGATGGCGATCAAGGCCTCGGCCCGCTCCCGCATCGTCTTCCCCAGAAGTTCCGCCACGCCGTACTCGGTCACGACCGTGTCCGCGAGATCCCACGGAACCGTCACCACTTGCCCCTGGGGGTGCTGGTGGACGATCCGCGACACGCTCCCCTCGGACGTCGTCGACGGAAGCACCGTGACGGCCCGGCCTCCCTTGGACAGAAAGGCGCCTGTGTGGAAGGACAGTTGCCCCCCGGAGCCGGCGAGCAACCTGGGACCGATGCTCGAGACGGCGACCTGTCCCTTCAGATCGATCGCCAGAGCATTGTTGATGGCCACCATATTGTCGTTCTGCGCGATCACCGTGGGATTCAGCACATAGTCGTAATTGTGGAACTCGAAGAAGGGATTTTCGTTGACGTAGTCCCAGTCCTCCGGCCCGAGCGCGGTCAGTCCGGTCGTCACGAACTTGCCGGGGTGGAGTGTGGCGCGCTTCGACGTCACGATCCCCCGCTTGACGAGATCCAGGATCCCTGGCGCGGCCGTCTCCGAGAAGAAGCCGATGTCTTCCTTGCCGTCGAACGCTCCCAACTCCGCCAGCGCGAAGGTCGTGGTCCCCGCCCCGATCTCGACGGTGTCTCCGCTGCACACAAGCGTCGACACGTGCTGAGCGATGGCCTTCGCGGCCGGACCCGGGCCACGACGCATCCGGTGGGCAGCAGGCTCGTCGTAGTTGAAGAAGCAGTCGATCTCGGACACGTGGACCAGTGTGTCGCCGAACGTCCGAGGCAGGTGGCTGTTGATGCCGACGGCTTTGACCTTGGAATGCGCCATCCCGGTCTTCAGGTCCCACAGCTCCGCCCCGACACTGCAGAAACCGTTCTCGTCGGGCGGGGTGGCGGTGAACCAGCAGTGATCGTAGCCGGTGCTGCCTGACCTGCCCTGGTCGATGTGCCGTTGCAGGTCGCCGAAGCCGACGACGGTGTAGTCCACGATGCCCTCCGCGATCGCGGAGCGAGAAGACGGCGTCGCGAAGCTCACGTTCAGCCGGAGCGTCGAGGACCATTCGTCGGTGAAGATCCCGTAGTCCTCCCAGAACGACGAGATCCGCCTGATCTGAACGCCCTTGAGTTCGTATGCCCGCCCCAAGAGCGCACCGACGAGGGCGGGACACTCATGCCCCGTGGCGATGTACACCCGGTCACCCGACGCGACCTTCTCCACGATCGCTTCCGGAGTCACCATCCGGCTCTCGTAGTGCTCGCGCCAATCCACGGCACCACGACCTGGATCCGTCTTGCCCATGGTTTTCTTCTCCTGGCAACATCATGCGGCCGCGGTCGCCTTCATGGCATCGATGGGGCCGCCTTCCGCGACCGACCGTGCGGTCGGACCTCATTCGAGGGGAGGCCGCGACCACAGATTAACCAGCGGCGTAGCCAAAAACAAGACGGAACGGATCGTCTAGTAAGACTTGGCCGACGGATCCACTCACCCGCCACCGCGCCGGCCTCCGGGGTCACGTCCACCCCGAAGGCCGGCCCGCCGAACCGCCCGTGGCGCGGGTCAGGCCTGCTCAGCCGGGGCGGGCGGCTGTGCGGTGTGTGCCGGGCTCAACGCCTCTTCCGCCGGCGATGCCACCTCTCGCCGCGGCTGACGGCGACCATGCGGTATGAACAGGGCCGTGATCAGACCGGCAACCGCGATCGCGCCCGCGGTCAGCAGCGCGATGCGGTAAGCGCCTTCACTGTAGAACGCGACACCACCGACCGCCGCGATCACCGAGTTTCCGAGGATCGCGAAGATCAGGACCTGTGCCACAGCACTGAAGATCGAGGCCGCGGACAGCGATACACCGTTCGCGATGCCGCGCTGATCCTCTGGCGCCGCGAGCAGAACGAGGCTCGCAGCCGCGGCGAGGAACATGCTCCCGAGCCCCCCGAGACCATAGATCGCGATCATCGCGCCGTCGGAACCCTGAAGGTCGAACGCGAGGAGTATGCAGACCACCGTCAGGAGGAACCCCGAAACGATCATGTGCGTGCGGTAGCCGATCGATCGCACGGTGAACCCGACCAGGAAACCGCCCCCGACCGTCAGCGCGGCGAAGGGAATGGACCAGACTGCGATGTCGAGGGGGGTGAGATCGCGACCGTAGGACGCGACAGAGCTCGGTGTGGACCACATGATGACCACGATGATGTTGACGCTGATCACTGTCCCGTTCAGTAACGCTCTTGACAACGTCGGAGTCAGGAGAGCGCGCCGCTTCAGAAGCTTCACGTTCACCAAGGGTTCGGAGCTGCGGTTCAGTTGCAGTATCCAGACCAGGAGCAGGACTATCCCGGCCGCCGTGAAGCCGAGGGTGAACGTGCCCCACCCGATCGCCGGAACCTGCCCCAGCCCGATCAGAAGGCAGAAAGAGCCCACCCCGAGCAGAAGTGCCCCCAGATAGTCCACACGAGCGACGACACGAACCGGCGACTCGGGAACCACCACCAGTGCCAGGGCCGCGGAGACAGCACACAGGACGAGCTGGAACCAGAACGGCGCCGACACGCCCCATCGGCCGACGAGCCACCCGCTCAGCAGCGGACCACCGACAATGATGAGGCCCGCGCCGTTCATCGTCACGGCGATGGCGACAGCGCGACTGCGTACCGGGAACACCTCCCGGATCAACAGGACGCAGAGGGCGGCAAGCACGACGCCGGCCGCCATCAAGGCCCGGCCGACGAGCAGCACCTCGAAGGTCGGGGCCAGTGCGCAGACAAGGCATCCCAGGCTCGTGACGACGCTCACGAAAGCCAAGATCCGCTTCTTCCCGTACACGTCGGCGAGCTTGGTGAAGAGCGGGACCAGGACGGCTCCCGCCAGCAGGACGGTCGTCATCACCCAGACGATGTTGCTGGTCTTGTACTCGGCGGCGAGATCGCCGAGGATCGGGTTGTACAGGAGGAAGTCGAACGTGGCCTGCTCGGCGAGGAGAACCAGCGCGAGTCCCCCGAGGATCCAGTAACCCGCGCTCCTCGTTTGAGCGAATTCAACCTTCTCCCGCTTGCGGCGATCGACCGCGGTCTCGGCGACCACCGTCGATCGATCGACCACTTCTATACCCAGTCCGTGATCCTCTTCAGACAGTCGGGTTTCAGGCATTCCAGACCCCTAGATACTCGAAGGGCGCAGGGCCCCGCACGCCAACGCCCAAGGTTCGTGACGGCTGCAGAGGTCCTCGACTGGGCGAACGCGAACAGACGGAGTGCGAGAGAACGTGTCGAGCCTCACACTTGATAAGAGCATCGTGAGCGCCCGCCGCTGCCTTGTCAAGACGTTCCGGATCGACTGTGCGATCTCGAGTGGCCCCGATCCGCCGCGGGTCGATCACCGCACGCAGCGTGCCCGCCGCCACCCTCCCGAACTGTGCGCGCAACGCGGCGACGTGCGCGAAAGGAACCGGCCGGAGCCGGAGATCCATTTCGGCACTCCGCAGAGCAGAGACGATACGGATCGTCTAGAATCGCGTGCGCTCCGATGGTGATGCCCGCGACCCCAGTGAGGTGCCAGTGCCAGACCAAGCAGCGACATCGAAGCCCCAGCCGAAGCGCAAACCGCCGTCCAGCGGCAATCGGCGAAATCCCCACACCCACAAGGCGGTCATCAAGGCCGCCCTCGAGCTCTTGAAAACGGTCCATTACCCCGCTCTCACCATCGAATCCATAGCCGCCGCGGCGGGCGTCGGCAAGGCCACGGTCTACCGTTGGTGGCCTTCCAAGGGCGCGCTCGTCGCCGAAGCCATCTCTTCCACTCTCACGGTCGAGGACCCACCCGACACCGATGATCTCCGCGCCGATCTCATCGCCGCCGCGGAGATCTCCATCCGCAACTACGCCTATCCGTCGAGCGGCGTCCTCATCACCGCCCTCGCCGCGGACCTGGCAGAGGACCCGGAGTTGCTCCAGTCGTTCGTCAGCACCTTCGTCCAGCCCCGACGCGCACTTGTCCGGAAACTGCTCCAACGCGCGATCGACGAAGGAGTCATCGCACCCGACGTCGACCCCGATCTCATCATGGACATGTGGGCCGGAGCCGTGATGTACCGGCGCGCATTGAATCACACCCCCATCGGGAACACCTTCGCGGAGGAACTGGTCGAGGTGTTCCTCTCCGGAGCACCCGCACACAAACTCGGCAAGTCGCCGTGACGCGTTGAGCCGGAACACCCTGAACAAGAGCACCTGGGCAAACTGAACGATTGGCCCGCCGGTGCCGGCATCCGCCGGCCGATCCTCTGTTCGAAATCTCTCGCACGATCGCCGCACGATGAGGTGCGGCGAATCGATCATCTCCGCATCGCCAAACCGTTCCGTCAGCGCAGTTCCCGAACGCCCTCGGAAGCCATCGGTCCGGCCGGCATGCCTCAGATCCCGGTCTGCCGAACCAGCACCGCACGGTGACAGGCCGGAGTGCCGAGGAAGAGCTGGCTCGCCTTCGCCCGCTTGAAATACAGATGAGCAGGATGCTCCCAGGTGAATCCGATGGCCCCGTGGATCTGGATACTCTCGGCCGCCACACGGACATACGCCTCCGAGCAACGCACCTTGGCGAGGCTTGCGGCCATGCGCAGATCCGCGGCGTCGTCGGAAACTGCCCAGGTGGCATAGCGCAGGGCCGCCGTGGCCGCCTCCAGCTCCACGAAGAGATCGGCGCACCGGTGCTTGATCGCCTGGAATCTGCCGATCACCTGCCCGAACTGGACTCTGCTTCGGGCATACTCGAACGCTGTCTCGAGCACTCTCCGAGCTCCGCCGACCTGCTCGGCGGCCAGACTCACCGCGGCCCGGTCCAGCATCCTCGACACCGCGGCCCATCCCTCGCCCTCGACGCCGATCAACCGGGCAGGCGTCGACTCGAAGACAAGTCTCGCCAGCTTGCGCGTCTGGTCCAGGGTCGAGAGAGCCTCGGCGGTGTAGGTGCCGGCAGACTTCTCCACGGCGAACAAGGAGACGCCCGCGGGAGTGCGCGCAACGACAAGGACCAGGTCGGACACGCTCCCGTCGACGACGTAGGTCTTCTCGCCGGTCAGGCGCCAGGACCCGCCGTCCTTGACAGCCGGCATTCTCACGCCGGCTTCGTCCCAACGACCGCTGTCCTCGGTCAACGCGACCGTCGCGATCGTCTCTCCGCTGGCGATGCCGGGAAGACAGTCTCGCCGCGCGGCCTCGTCGCCGCTGACGGCCAGGAGGGTCGCGGCCAACGCGACCGTCGAAAAATACGGAGCGCACACCAGCGCCCGGCCCATCTCCTCGAAGACCACCGTCAACGCGTGCTGGCCGGAACCGGATCCCCCGTAGTCCTCGCCGATGCCGAGCCCAGGCAGGTCGAGCTGGCTCACCATCTGTTTCCAGACAGTGGGGTCATAGCCCTCCTCCGTCCCCATCAGGCGCCTGACCTCCGACTCGGGCGACTTTTCCGCGAAAAAGCGCCGGAGTACCTGCCTCAGCTCCTCATGCTCATCGCTGAAACCGAGAATCACTGAGTGCCCCATTCGCCGTCTCGACAAAGTTTCGGGGCCGGACAATGAACGCACCGTCCCCTCTGCGCGTTCGCCGCCCAACTCGCGCTTCGTGGCGCCGCCAAGAGCACCCGGGAGAGCGCGGAAACCACACGCAGACGCTCGAAGGCCGCCCTCGAGCCTAGGCAACGGCACCACCCCTTGTCAAGACGATACGACTCGACACAAGCCCCGCCGCGACGCGGTCGACGCAAGTACCCGCCACTCCACCGTCACCCTGCGTGGTTCCCACAAGCGACCGGTAGACTGTACTTAACTAACGCCCAGGGGGCCTTGTGACCACAAGGAGAAGGAGTGGGAGATACGTGCAGAAGCGAGCCCCGGCGCCGAAACAAAAGCCTGCTCAGTCGAGCGGCAATCGGCGAAACCCCTACACGCACAAGGCCATCATCAAGGCCACCCTCGACCTCTTGAAGACCGTTCACTATCATACGCTGACGATCGAATCCATCGCCGCCGCGGCAGGCGTCGGCAAGGCCACGGTTTACCGCTGGTGGCCGTCCAAGGGCGCGCTCGTGGCCGAAGCCATCTCCTCCACCAACATCATCCAGGACCCGCCCGACACCGGCGATATCCCCGCTGACCTCCTCGCCGCCGCCAAGATCGCCGTCCGCAGCTTCGCGAGCCATCCCGGCGGCGTTCTCATCACCGCGCTCGCCACGGATCTTGTCGCGGACCCCGAACTGCTCCAGTCGTTCGTCGCCAACTTCATCCGACCTCGACGAACTCTGCTCCGGGATCTCCTCCAGCGGGCCATCGACGAGGGATTCATCGCACCCAACGTCGACCCCGACCTCATCATGGACATGTGGGCAGGCGCCGTGATCTATCGCAAGCTCATGGCACAACTGCCGGTCGACGACAAATTCGCGGCGCAGCTCGTGGATGCGTTCCTTCTGGAAAAGCGGACCGGACACGCTCCGGATCACCTTTCGACACGGCGCGATCCCGATGTTCGGGCCACTCCTCGTCGCACCGGCGCCAGGGCGGCTTCGGCGAAACGCAGGAACTCTTCTGGGGACTCACGCAGGAAGTAGTGCGTTCCTTTCGGCCGGTACAGCGACATGCCGGGCTGCGCCTCACGCATCCGGGCGATGATGCGATCATCGAAGAAGCCGCTCTCGGCCGCCCAGAGGACCGTGATCGGCGCGGTGATTCGCGACCAGCACTCCCACAGGTACGGATTGCCTTCGACGATCTCCGTCTCGTACAGCCAGTGCAATTCCGGATCGGCTCGGCGAACCACCTTTCCCACCCAGTTCGTCCGATATTCGTGCTCCAGCGCTTTGCGGTGGAACTCGTCCTGCCACGCGGGGTTGAGCGCGCGAAGGTGGCCGAGCGTCTCCTCCGGCGAATCGAACCAGCTGCGGCGGTTCCGGCTGAACTCACGTAACGCGAGTGCTTGGTCACGGGGTATCTCCGGCCCGCATTCCGAAAGGAGCAGATGGCGGAGCCGGCCGCGCCATGTCGCCGCGAACGCGATCCCGATTCGCGATCCGAGAGAATGCGACGTGTACTGGATCTCCTCGATTCCGAGGTGGTCGAGCAGGCCGGCGAGATCGCTCGCGAAAGCCTGGACCGAGTAGCCGTCCGCTGCCCAGCCGCTCCTGCCGTGGCCCCGCAGGTCGACGCAGATGACGCGGCGGGTGGCCGCGAGCCGCTCTGCCACCGAGTCCCAGACGTGAAGTTCCCGATTGAGGCCGTGCACAAGGAGCGTCGTGTCATCCGCGTCGGCGTTCCACACCGTGTAGTGAAGCTTGATGTCGTGTGGCTGGGCAAAGCCGTCTATCTCCGGCCCCTGGCTCACTGCTCCTCCTGCCATCCCGCACTCGGGCTCGAGATTCGTTGTCGTGGCTCCCCATCTGCCTGGCAACCCACTGCCGCTCCACTCACCGGTCGCGCTCCCTCACGGTGGGTGCGGGTGGCTTTCCGAGGACCGCGACCGGGCTACCGTCGAGCCTCGGACCCGAGGTATGCAGATGGCAGCGGATACTCGTTCCGTCCCTCGTCTGGAACGCCGGCGGTGGTTCGACGGAGCACTGATCCATCGCGTACGGGCACCGGGTGTGAAACCGGCAACCCGACGGAGGGGCGGCGGGGTTGGGAACATCGCCGCGGAGGACGACGCGCCGGCGCGTCCGCTGGATCTGAGGATCCGGCACCGTCACCGCCGAGAGCAGCGCATGGGTGTAGGGATGCCGGGGATTCTCGTAGACGTCGCCGGCCTCACCGATCTCGACGATTTCCCCAAGGTACATAACCGCTATGCGGTCGCTGACGTGACGAACGAGGGCAGGGTTGTGCGCGATGAAGAGATAGGCGACGCCGAGGCGCTCTTGCAGGCTTCCCAGCAGGTTGATGACCTGGGCCTGGGTGGACACGTCGAGCGACGACACCGGCTCGTCGAGAATGATCAGCCGTGGTGCGGCCGCGAGCGCGCGGGCGATCGCCATGCGTTGCAACTGCCCGCCGGACAGCTCCCGCGGGTAGCGCTCGAGGTGGGAGCTCGGCAACCCGACGAGCGACACGAGCTCGTGGAGCCGAGCCGTGCGGTCCATGCCCCGGAGCCCGAGATGGACCTCCAGCGGCTCGGCAACGCTCGCCTCGAGCGTCTGGAGCGGGTTGAAGGCGGAAAAGGGGTCCTGGAAGACCATCTGCGCACCGCTTCGCAGGCCCCGCAGGCGGCTCCGGGCGGATGCGGTGACGTCCTGGCCCTCGAAGTGCACCGATCCACTGGTCGGATCGAGCAGCCGCAGGGCCAGGCGCCCCAGGGTCGACTTGCCCGAGCCGGACTCACCGACCAGCCCGAGCGACTCGCCGGGGCGAACCGTGACACTCACGTCGCTCACCGCGTGGACGTGGGCGCGAACCCGCCGCAAGAGGCCGCCCCGGACGGGGAAGGTCATCGAAACATCGCGCAGCTCGAGCAGCGGCGCACCGCTTGTGCGGAACTTGTCGTTCAGTGCCGCGCTCATGACCTGCCCGCCAGATCAAGCTCCGCGGTGCGGGTGCACCGGCTGAGGTGATTCACCCCGGAGGCGATGAGGGGGATCTCCCGGGCGGTGCACGTGTCCCGCACGAAGTCACAGCGAGAGGCGAGCCGGCAGCCGGCCTTGATGGTAGCGAACTCGGGAACCTGGCCGGGGATCACGTACAGCTCCGAGCGCGGCTTGGCCTGTTGCGGCATGGCTTTCAGCAGGCCGCTGGTGTACGGGTGCCGCGGGTTCTTGAACACCGCGTCCACGTCACCGGTCTCCACGATCTGGCCCGCGTACATCACCGCGACGCGCTGGCAGATGTCGGCGACCACACCGAGATCGTGGGTGACGAACAACATCGCCATGTCGAGCTCGGCACGCAGGTCACGCAGAAGTTCGAGGATCTGGGCCTGGATGGTGACGTCCAGCGCGGTCGTCGGCTCATCGGCGATCAGCAGCCGCGGACGACACACCAGTGCCATGGCGATCATCGCTCGCTGGCGCATGCCCCCGGAGAACTCGTGGGGATAGGACTCGGCGCGGCCGCGGGGGATCCCGACCAGCTCCAGTGCTTCCCGCATCAGCCGGTTCGCCTCGTCCCCCGAGGCTCCCCGGTGCCAGCGCACCACCTGCGAGATTTGCCGGGCGATGGTCATCGCCGGGTTGAGACTCACCAGAGGGTCCTGGAATACCATGGCGATCCCGCTTCCGCGGACAGCCGCCAGGTCGCGGAAGGGGAGCGACAGCAGATCACGACCCTCGAACCAGATTCCCCCTCCGGTGATCATGCCCGGAGGAGACGGCAACAGACGCATGATCGACAGCGATGTCACGGTCTTGCCGGATCCGCTTTCACCGACCAGGCCCAGCGTCTCGCCGGGTGCGATCGAGAACGATACGTCGTCCAGGACTCCCACCCTGCCGGTGGGAGTCGCGAACTCTACCGCCAGCCGGTCGACGACGAGAAGGTCCTGACCATCTCGCGGAGGTGTGAGGGCGCTTCTGGGCTCAGCCTCCCGGGCGACCATCGTCATTCCGAGGCGGCCCCGCCTGCGAGGCGGTGCCGACGACCCGAGAGCCACGCGCAGCCCCTCACCGAGCAAGTTGAAGGCCAGCACCGTCAAGACGATGGCGACACCCGGCGGGATCACCTCCCACGGATGTGCCAGGACAGTGTCCGTCGCCTGCCTCAGCATGCTGCCCCAACTCGCGCTCGGGGGCTGGACGCCAAGACCGAGGAAGCTGAGCCCCGCCTCGGCAAGCAACGCGAACCCGAGAAATACCGACGCCTGCACGATCAGGGGTGACAGCACATTGGGAAGCAGATGGCGCCACAGGATGCGACGTGTGGGAGTGCCGATGGCGCGGGAGGCGTCGAGAAAGATCTCTTCGCGCACGGCGAGCGCCTGAGCTCGAGTCAGCCGGGCCAGGCTCGGAACGGCGCCGACGGCGACCGCGATCCCGGCGTTCAGTAGGCTGGGGCCGAGCGTCGCCACGATCGCGATGGCCAGGACAAGCGCCGGGAAGCTCTGGATCGCCTCCATCACCCGCATGAGGAAGACGTCGATACCCCGGCCGAAGTAGCCGGACAGCAAACCGATGGGGACGGCGACGGCAAGCGCGACGCCGACGACCAGCACGCTGAACCGTAGGCTGACGCCGGCGCCCTCGAGGATCCGGCTGAACGTGTCCCGGCCGAGGCCGTCGGTACCGAGCCAGTGCTCGGCGGACGGTCCCGAGAACGGGGACACGTCGAGTTGAGCCGAGGGGTCGTAGGGCGCGAGAGCCCGGTGAAAGATTCCCGCCGCTGCCACGACGATGATGAAGGCGAGCGGGAACAGCGCGACGGGATCGCGCCGGAACCGGCGAGCGGCCCGACGGAACTCCCCCTGCCTTCGTCCGGGCTTGTCGACACTCATGAGGCACGCACCTTGGGATTGAGATAGCCGTAGGCGATGTCCACCGCGAGATTGGCCACGACGTTGGCGACCACGAACAGGAGGGTCACCGCCTGGATGACCGGGACGTCCTTGTTGCTGACGGCTTCGAGCATGTACATCCCGATGCCCGGAATGCTGAAGATCTGTTCGACGATGACGGTGCCGCCGAGTATCGCCCCGACCTGCAGACCCATGACGGTGACCGCCGGAATGGCGGAGTTCTTCAGGGCGTGGCCCACGACGACCTGGCGGGTGGTGCCGCCCTTCGCCCATGCTGTCCTGATGAACGCCGACTGCATGGTGTCGGTGAGGCCGGCCCGCACCTGCCTGGCCAGGATCGACAGAGCCGCGAGCGCGAGTGCGACCGCCGGCATGATGATCGTTTGTAGCCATGCCAGCGGGTCCTCGGTGAAACTCGTGTAGCCGAAAGGCGGTAACCACCTCAGGTTGATCGCGAACAGCGCGATGAGCACGAGAGCGACCCAGAACGGTGGCATCGACAGTGCGAAGCTGGTCAGGAACATCAGCCCGCGATCCAACGGCCCCCGGGGACGCAGTCCGCCGAAGACACCGACAGCCAGGGCGAGCGGTACTACGAGCACGAAGACGGCGATGGCGAGACTCGCCGTGACCGGTATGCGCTGGGCCAGCTCGGCGGCGACGGCATGCTGCGAATAAAGCGATTTGCCGAAGTCGAGCCGCAGGGCAGCGCCGAGCCAGGTCCAGTACCGCGCCAGGAAGGGCTCGTCGAGATGCAGCTCCGCGCGGATCTGCGCGACCGCTTGAGGCGATGCGTCGGCGCCGCCCGCCAGAGTCACAGCAGGATCACCTGGCACCAGTGCGACCAGGCTGAACACCAGGAGCGACATCACCACGAGCAGTGGAACCGCGATCAGTAGTCGTCGTCCGATCAGTCCGAGCACGGTACTCCCTTCCCTGTGGCAGTGGGGACAGCGGATCCGCCGGCGGCGGGCTTGTGCCGAGCGGTCGTCGGCGAGACACCCCTCGAAGTCACTGTCGCCGCCTAGTTCTTGACGAAGATCGAATCGAACTCGGGGTAGCCGAATGCGCTGAATTTCGGCGTCCCTCCTACCCGTGCGGTGTTCCAGCCCGCGATCGTGGGGTAGGCGACGATCGGCACGACGTAGGCGTGCTCCGCGACGATCTGCTGCGCCCTCTGATACGCCGCGACCGCGGCGGGATCGTCGGGGGCCAGGCCGGCGGCCTCATTGACGGCCTGCATCACGTCGGGACGGTCGGCACCGCAGAGGGCGAGCAAACCTCCCGGCGCGAAGTGCCTGGCGAAAACGCCGTAGTCGGTGCTCCCGATGGTGGCGAAGAGCATCGCACCCGGCTTCTGCGGAACGATGAAGCCCGCCGCGATATCCCGATCGGCCACTATGTTCGTCCTGATGCCGATGGCCTGAAGCTGAGACTGCAGAACCTCCGCCTCGCCGCCGAAGTCCAAGGGGGTCGGATAGTGCAGGTCCACCACGGTGTCCCGGACGCCGGCCGTCGCGAGGAGTTGCTTCGCCCTCTCGGGGTCGTACTTGACGACGTCCTTCGCCGCCTTGTCGAAGTTCTTGTTCTCCTCGCGATAGAAGCTGTACGCGGGTACCGTCTTTCCCGCGAACGCCAGCTTGGCGTAACGATCCCGGTCGGTGCCGAGCTGGACAGCCTGGCGGAAGGTCTCGTTGTCGAACGGGGGCTTTCCGGTACACATCGCGAGCTCGACGTTGAAGACGGCAGACACTTGTGTCGTGAATCCTCCGCTTCGCCCGACACTGTCGGCGTTGTCGACCGGCACGTAGCTGGCCCAGTCCAGCGAACCGGCCAGGAGCCCGTTCACCTGCTGCGGGCCGGTCGGGGTGTTCACGATGTCGACGCCACCCAGCCGCACGTTCGCCGCATCCCAGTACCCGGGGTTCTTGCGCAAGGAGAGTTGCTGCTGCGGCGTGTTCTCGACCAGAGTGAACGGCCCGGCGCCGACCGGCTTGGTGTCGATTTCCCCCGGATTCTCCGCGATCTGCTTCGGGGACATGATGGCACCGTCACGCTGGGACATCTCGATCAGGAATTCGCCGGCCAGAGGCTGTTTCAGCCGCGCGAGCACCGTCAGCGGGTCGACGACCTTGACGTCCTCGAGGGCCTTCATCGCCGGATCCTGGCCCCCCTTGGCCGCGGGCGTCGCCGGCGTGCGCGCCCGCAGGAGGCTGGTCCTGACGGCGTCGGCGTCATAGGCCGATCCATCGGTGAACTTCACACCCGGGCGAAGGGTGATATTCACGGTCCGGGGGTCGACGACCTCCGCCCCGGCGGCCATACCAGGCACGATGGTGCCGTCCTCCGACTGCCACATCAGGGTTCCGAAGACCGCTGACATCCAGATTACGTCGGGAGCAAGCGCTGACTGCGTGGGGTCGAAGTGCGCCCCGGCGACCGGCAGGGGGTATCCGTACTTCAATACACCCGCTGGGTCGGCGCCTCCGCCACCCGCACCGCCCCGGCCGACCGACCCGCAAGCGGTCAAGGCCGTCACCAGCAGGGCGACGAGTGCCACCGACCGTGCTCGTATCAAACCGGTCCGTCCCATGATGTCCTTTCCCGTCGGCGACCCCGCTGGATCGTCCGGCATCGAGATCGTGGGGTGGCAGATCTTTCGCGCCGCACCGAACCGTGTACGCGACGGTCCTTCGAAAGGTTTCTCCACGATGGCGAGAGAGCGGTCGGTTCCTGCCATGGCCGAATGGCGGTGAAGACGAATTCGGTCGAGGTCGTACGCCGCTTCGGCCTGATCGCGCTCGAGGTGCGTTTCCAGCATCCGACGATGCCGCGAATTCGTCGTTGTCTTCAGCCGCCCCGCGAACGCTCGGCACGTGATCGTCGGGTCTTCGGCCGGTATGAGCCACCGGTCATTCATGGCATGCCACCTCGTCGTGCCAGCGCGATATCACCGTCGCCTCACCCGTCGCGGGAGCGAATGTGAAGTCAGCCAAGTGTCTCCGCATCGAAGGCTTCTGTCAAGACACTACGTTCCGTCTCGACCCGGACGCCGGGAGTCCATCGAAACGATACGAATCGTCTGGTGGGCGCGCTCCCCTGGCGCGTACCAAGACGGGATCAACGATGATCATCGCTGCGATGGGCGAGACACCGGGAGCTGTCGTCACCGATCTTCCGGCCGACTTCACGAAAATGTCGTCGGCTCGGCAAGTCCTAGAACGACCACGCGCCGCCGGTGTTCCGGGGCCGCGTGCCGTCCCGATTCAGGCTTACCGCAGGAGGAAGCCGGCGTCGACGGGAAGCGCCACACCGGTGATATAGCGCCCCTCGTCGGAGACGAGAAAGAGTACGGCGTTCGAAACGTCCTCGACCTCGATCCAGGGGACCGGCATCGCGTTGATCGACCGATAACCATCGATGACGTCGTCCAGCCCGGGGGACCGCAGATCCGGCCGGAAAAGCCGATACATGGCGTCGTTACGAACCATCGTGGTGTCGACCGTCGACGGGCAGATCGCGTTGACCCTGATCATCTCTGGAGCGAGCTCGGCCGCGAGCGCCTTCATCAGGCCCACGTTCCCCGTTTTCGCCGCCACATAGTGAGCCATGTTCTGCGCGCCGGCCAAAGCGGCGCCCGAGCTCGTGATCACGATAGAACCACCGCGGCCGCCCGCACGGAGGTGCGGGATCGCGACCTTCGCGGTGTGCCACACGCCCGTGAGATTGACGTCGATGGTGTCGCGCCAGCCCTCGTGGGACAGGTCTTCAGCATGGCCGAACGCGCCACCCATGCCGGCGTTCGCCAGAACGATGTCCAAGCGGCCAAGCGCCGCGACACCGTCGTCGACCGCTGCCTTCAGCGCCTCGTAGTCCCGGACGTCCGCCTTGGTGGCGATGATGCGGCGGTCGAGAGCCTCGACCGCCTTCACCGTCTCGGCGAGGTCTCCGGGTGTCGCCATGGGGAATGGCACGGTTTCGATCTGCTCGCAGATGTCGACCGCGATGATGTCGGCACCCTCCGCCGCGAGGTGCAGCGCGTGGCTACGGCCTTGCCCACGAGCGGCGCCGGTGATGAAGGCGACCCGTCCCTCGAGACGTCCCATGACAGAATTCCCACTTCTCTCCGAGTACCGCCTGGCATGACCTGGTCCGCACCACGGTCGCTCAACGTGCCGGCAACGGGCAGGGAGCCCTGCCCCGGGGCTCCGCCTCAGCGTGGCAGCGAGATGCGCTCCGAACAGGGGGCTCCGACCTTGAAGGCCCCGCAGGGGATGATCTGATTGCAGTGGACGTCACCGGCCACGACGATCTGGATGTCGGCCGGCGAGTCGTAGGCGCGGATGACCGCGTCCGGGTCATCCCACTCCGGGTCGAGCTCCCATTCCTCCGGCTCGTCGGCCAGCGCGGTGGCATAGACCTTGCGGTCCCGGATCGGCATGACCGCGCGCTCCCAGACCGCCTCCTGCAGCGCCTTCCGGCTCCAGCCAAGGGCGTCGACGTAGCGGGCGGTCTGCGGCGTGAGCGCCACCGTGGTGAAGGTTCCGGTTGCCGCAGGGACTCGGGCCAGGTAGTGCGCTGTTCCGCCCGGAGCGACGATTCGCGCGGCGATGGTGTTGATGAGCCCCTCCGGCGTGGCACCACGTGCGCCCGGCTCTGGCGGAATCATGAGCAGCGCCTGGGTGCCCTCCGCGGCGATGACGGTGACCACGTTGTCCGACGCCTCGAAGCCCCTGGTCGTGTGGTACGGCGTCCACGGGCTCATTTCCTCGTACTCGGCGAAGCAGAACGACAACTTGACCGGTGATCCCTGGGACGCTGCGTCGCCGATCCCTGGCCGACCGCCTCCGATGTTGATCAGCACAAGGCGAATCGCCCGGCCGATCGTCACGTTGGCGTGCCAACCCGGGCCCATGCATCCCACGCCACCCGCTATGCCCAGTTCGTTCCGGATCGGGCCGTTGACGACGAGCATCGGGCCGTACGGCCCCGTGCTTGCCTGGATGGTCATCAGGCCGAACTCCGGCCGCAACATCGCGCGGGTAGCGGCGAGCACCACCGGGAAGTACTCAGGCCGGCAACCTGCCATGACCGCGTTGACGGCAATCTTCTCGACGACCGCCTCGCCGTTGATCGGCGGCACGGCGCCCAGGCTCGTGGCCGGATCGACGCCTCCGGCCTCGACCATTCGCTCGACACGCTCCGGGGTGGGAACGACGACAGGAAGGCCGTCGGTCAGCGCTGCCTCCAGGAGCGCCTCGGCCGCGGATTCCTCATCGGCGGCCGAGAGTCGCTTGCTGATCACCTACGCCGCCACCTGCCAGCGAGCCGCCTTCCGGTCACGGCCCTCCCACAGGCCGACGATGCGCGGCACCAGTACCTTCGCGATGGTGTTCATCTCGTCGTCGCTTCGACCCTGCATCGGGTACGGAACCTCGACGGCGGGAAGATCGACGATCCCGGAACGATCCACCAGCGCCTCGAACATCTCCCAGAAATGGGCCGTGATGACCCCGACGTTGGGGATGCCGACCTCGGTCAGAACAGTGGAGTCCCGCGCCGTGCCGGCTGTGCAACCGCCACAGTGACCGAAGACCAGGGCCACGGCGGCGCATTCGCTCAGCGCCGCGAGCTCTTCGTCGCTGTAGTTCGAGCTCGGATCGGCCTTCTCGAACAGAACCAGATCAGATGTGCCGAGCGCGTCGCTCAGGTGCCGTCCGAGAATGTCGCGGAAGCGATCGGAATCGGGAAATCCGTTGGACACCACCCCGATACGCACCGGAGGGCACAAATCGGCGCGCAGGTCGTATTCGATTACCTCCCGCGCCGGCCGGCCCGCGGGATCCAGGTAGATCACCACGCTGTCCTCCTCCTCAATAAATTCCTGCGGTCCGAAAATTGTCGGCGCACCTTCCCGGGCCGACGCTAGTCGCGAATTCCGGCGTGCCCCCACGAGCGGGCACGAGTGGATTCCTTGGTGGCTTCCCACTCCGCGTCACTGTTGACCAGCAGGCCGTCGAAGCCGACCTCGATGTCGAACCCGCCCGGCGAGGGCACGTAGAACGAGATCACGTGGTCTGGATGGCGGCCCAGCGATGTCCGGGGCTCCCATCCGCCGGCCTTGGCCCGATCGAGCGCGGTCCCCACGTCGTCGATGCTCAGCATCTCGACCATCAGGTGCATGACACCGGGATCCTTGCCCGGCACCTCGACCGCCGCGATCGTGTGATGCCGGATGTTGCAGCCATAAAACCGGCCGCGGCCGCCGACCTGGGTCTTCTTCGCATCCTCACGCAGCGACATCGCGAACGCGTCCACGTAGACGGTGTTCGCCAGATCAACGTCGTCGAAAAGGACGAGGTGGCCGAGACCCGCGTCACCGGTCACGAATCCGGACACGGCGTGGCCCGGCTCGAACGGCGACCGTCCAGCCGGCGGCACGTCGAAGACCTGGTGCACGAGAGCCCGGTGATCCTCGAAGGCGTACGACTCTCCCGCCTCCGCCTGATTCCAGCCTGCCGTCTCGGCCGGCCGGGCGCTGCCTCCGCGCAGCTCCCATCGGTCGCGGATCTCGGCGACGAGTTCCGGGCCGCGGCTCACCCACGTCAGCCCGGCGATCCCGTCCCGGCCGGCCTCGCGAACGAGGAAGCGGTAGGGGTAGTCGTCCATCTTCAGGCGCAACTCGCCTCCGTTCCGGTGGGCGGACATCCCGAGGACCTCCGACGCGAACCGCTCCCACGCACCGAGGTCCGTGCTGTCGACGGTGATGGCGGCCAACTCGCGAACCAGCGACCGGAACGGGCGATCCTCGCCGCCGGACTCGCCCGGCCGCGGTGCGCGCCGGCCCGTTTCGGTGGATACCGTGTTCGTCATCGAACCTCCAACCGGGGACTCCACGCCTACACCAGCACCGTCCGATATGAACGAATCAGGCGTGTCGTCCGGATCAAACACCCAACCTTGCTGAGATCACCTCAACTTGTAAAGCCGCTTCGCATTCCCACCGATCAGCCGCGTTTGCTGCTGCTCGGGCAAGTTGAGTTCCTTGACCAGCGCGATGCCGTCGACCGAGTCGAGCCCCGCATAGTTCGACCCCATCATCACGTGGTCGATACCGGCGACATCAAGCAGCAGCCGGCGGGCCCGCACATCGTGCAGCAGGCAGTCGAAGTACAGGTGCTGGAAGTACTCGACCACCGGCCGCTTCGCCTTCGAGTCATCCGCAACCTGCAGGAAGTCGTCGATGCGCGAGTACTGGAAAGGGAAGAACCCGCCGCCGTGGCTGATGCACACCTTCAGGTCCGGGAACGTGTCGAGCACGCCACCCGCGATGAGCAGGAAGATCGCGTGAGTTTCCTGCGCCGGAAAGCCCAGAGCCGGCCTCTCGCGGTACCTTTCGTGTGGGCCGTTGAAGAACGAGACCGGCCCGGGATGGATGCTCAGGGGCAGATCAGCCTCGATCAGGGCCTCGAACAGCGGCCACAAATCGGGATCGTCCAGTTCGCGATCGCCCAGATCGGTGGCACCGACGTAGACCCCGCGCGCACCCAACTCGCGGATCGCCCGACGAGCCTCCACGACCGACTCTTTGAGATCCTGCAGCGGAAGCGCCGCCAGGAAGAAGAGGCGGCCGGGATCTGTCGAGCAATAGCGGGCGAGCTCGTCGTTGTACTTTTTCACATACGGAACCGCGTACTCGCGCTCGATTCCGTACATGAAGAGCGGCGGCGAAGGACTCACCACCATCGCGTCGATGCCGTGCTCGTCCATTTCCGCAAGGCGCCGGGTGGGGCTGGTCAGCCGCTCCATCCAGCCACGTGGATCCTCGCCACCCTCGCCGGCTTCATGTGCCTTGTGCGCGATGGTCTTCGCCACCCCGACGAGCGAGCTCGCTCGAATTGTGTAGCTACCGGACTCCGTCATCGCCATCTCTGGCCCGTGCGGCCCAGCGCTCCCGAGC
Organism: Amycolatopsis sp.; assembly: GCF_035276945.1. Classification (GTDB taxonomy): domain Bacteria; phylum Actinomycetota; class Actinomycetes; order Mycobacteriales; family Pseudonocardiaceae; genus Amycolatopsis_E. The sequence continues at coordinate 59,606 of NZ_DATELF010000103.1, forward strand.
ACCGCCTCGGGAATGATGTGCGCATGGATATCCACCGTATGCAAATCGAGCCTCCCGTCGAGCCGATTTCCCGAGCATAGCCACCTGGGTCGCGATAATCAAGACGATACGTTCCGTCTAATAGAGGATTTCCGTGGTCCAGGGTCCGGCCGAACTCCGCCGATCTAGGTGCCCGGTCCCACGACCAGCGACCACACATCGCCCGACCCGAACACGCGGCGGCCGAGTTGCGCGGCCACCGCGGTGTGGGACGGACCGTGCGCCCGCCACGCCGTCAGCCGCGTCGTCGCGAGCCCGAGCGAATGCTCGTCCGTGAACCCGATCGCGCCGTGCAGCTGATGCGCCGCCCGTGAGACGAAAGCCGCGGTGCGCGAGCACTGAAGCCGGGCGGCCAGCACCGCGACGTCGGCGTCCGCCCTGCCCGGCCCACCGTCCGAGACAGCGGCGGACTCCAGCGCGAGGAGCGCCGCATCCGCGGCGACCGATGCCGCGACGACCGTTGAAGCCATCGTCGCCGCGGTCTGTTGCACGCTCTGGAACGCGGCCAACGCCCGCCCGAACTGCTCCCGCTCCCCGACATAGCGCAATGTCTGTTCCAGCACTCGTTCGGCCGCTCCTGCCATCATCGCCGAGCGACCGAGAACATCGACCAGCGCGGCATGACCGGCCACGCCCAACTCGACCTTCGCGGACCACGGCGGATGTGGCAGCGCACCGAGTTCGAGGACGGCGACCGGATCACCGGCGATGTTGCGCGCCGGATCGATACTCAGGTCCGCCCGTCGCCAAGCGTCGATGCGAGCGGCGTCGCCGTCCGGGACGGCAAGCACGACCGTCTCGGCTATTTCGGGATGAACGACGGCGAGGCGGGCCGGGGCCGGGGCCGACGGGCACAGCAGCCGCGGGTCCAACCCCACCGCACAGGCGGAGTCCTCCGAATCGCCATGGTGAAAGCCTGCGGCATTCAGCAGCGTCACGCCGACGTGGGTGTCGATGAGCGGTACCGAGAACGCCGCGCGACCAGCCGCCCTGAGGAGCGCACCAAGGAAACGGAGCGGCTCGCCGGCACCGGCCGGCCCGGGAAGGCTGACACGGGCCATCCCCTGCTCCGCCAGCAGCCTCCATCCGGCGGCGCTCTCGGTAGCAGCGTCGCCCTCCGCACGGTTGCGTGCCAGGTTGAGCAGCTCCTCGCCCGTCCGCGCCAGCAGCGCGAGTTCACCGGAGGCCATCAGCGCATCCCCAGCGCGCGTGCGACGACACCGCGCAAGATCTCGTTCGTCCCGCCCCGCAGGGTGAAACCGGGCGACTGCAGTGCCGCATGGACGAGCATCCGTCGAAGCTCCGAGTGAGCCACGAGCGACCCTGGCTCCACAAGCCGCAACACCGCCTCCACCACATCCTGTTCGAAGGTCGTACCGAGATCCTTGACCAGTGCCGCTGCCGAATCCGGTCGCTCGCCGCGGCTCAGGGCGCCCGCCACTCCGAGCGAGAGCTGCCGCAACGACCAGACGCGTGCGGTCAGCTCCCCGAGCACCGCGCGCTCCGTTTCGCCGACGGGAAGGCCGTCGCGGTTGCGGGCCAAGGCGGCGAGGAGCGGAAACGTGCTGAGGATGCGTTCGGGGCCGCTGCGCTCATACGCCAGCTCGGCGGTGACCTGGGCCCAGCCGTGGCCCTCCACCCCGAGCAGTGCGTCGGCGGACAGCTCGAGACTGTCGAACACCACCTCGTTGAAGTGGTGGGCCCCGGAGATCAGGCGGATCGGATTGATCTTGACACCGCCAGCGGGCAGATCACAGAGGAACTGGCTCATCCCCGCGTGTCTCGGCCCGTCCCCCACCGGTGCGGTTCGGGCGAGGAGGAGGAGCGCGTGGGCGTGATGAGCGCCGCTCGTCCAGATCTTCCGTCCGGTGACCCGCCAGCCGTCTGGCGTGCGCTCGGCGCGGGTGCGGACAGCGGCCAGGTCCGACCCCGCGTCCGGCTCGCTCATGCCGAGCGCGAAGAAGCAATCGCCGCGCGCTATCGCCGGAAGGTAGCGGTGCTTTTGTTCCTCCGTGCCGTGGGCGAGCAGCGCGGGCGCGATCTGACGGTCCGAGAACCAGTGGGCGGCGATGGGCGCACCAGCGGCGAGGAGCTCCTCGATGACGACGTAACGCTGCAGCGCGGTAGCACCCCCACCGCCGTACTCGACCGGCACGCTGAGCCCGAGCCAGCCACGTTCGGCCAGTGCTCGGCTGAAGCCCGGGTCCCATCCGGTCAGCCACGCGTCAGGAGTCGGCTGGAACCGCCCCGCGTCGAGCTCTTCGCGCAGGAATGCCCGGACATCGGCGCGTAGTCGAGCGCAGTCTTCCGGCAGGTCGGTCGGGTGGATATCCAGCTGGCGCATCACACCCCCGCGGAGGTCTGGTTGCGGCGAAGGTTCTCGACCAGCATCGCGTTCGCCATGCCCCCGCCCTCGCACATGACCTGAAGGCCGTAGCGCTCCCCGGAGGCAGCCATCCCGTGCACCATCGTCGCCAGCAGCCGGGTGCCGGACGCGCCCAACGGGTGCCCCAGCGCGATCGCGCCGCCGAGTGGGTTGAGCCTCTCGTTGGGCACTCCGAACTCACGCTGCCATGCCAGGGGAACTGAGGCGAACGCTTCGTTGATCTCGAAGTGCCCGATGTCCTCGAGCGCGACGCTGCTGCGCTTGAGCAGCTTCTCCGTGGCGGCGATCGGGCCGGTCAGCATGAGCAACGGGTCCGAGCCACACACGGCCAGTGCGGTGATGCGCGCGAGCGGCTCCAGTCCGCGCTGCTCCGCGCTCCGTTCGCTCATCACCAGCGCCGCACTGGCGGCGTCGGAAAGCTGAGAGGAGTTCCCAGGGTGGATGCTCCACGCGATCTCGGGGAATCGCCGCGAGTACTCCGCGCTCTCGAAGGACGGCACCAGCAGCGCCAGCTTCTCCGGAGTCGTGCGGGGGCGGATGGTCTCGTCGGCATCGAAGCGCCGCGGGCCGTCCTCGGCTTCGAACGCGATCGGCACGATCTCGTCGTCGAAGGCTCCCGCCGCACGTGCGGCGGCGGCCCGCTTGTGCGACCGGGCGCCGAAGACATCCATCTCCTCACGGCTGATTCGCCATCGCGCGGCGATCAGTTCGGCGGAGACACCCTGTGGGACCAGCCCCGGAGCGTAACGCTTCGCCACACCGGTACCGAACGGATCGACGCCCATCCGGGCGGATCCCATGGGTACCCGGCTCATCGACTCGACGCCACCGGCAACGACGATGTCGTAGCCGCCGGCCATGATGCCCTGCGCGGCGAAATGCACCGACTGCTGGCTCGATCCGCAGCGCCGGTCGATCGTCACTGATGGTACGTGCTCCGGAAAGCCCGCGGCCAGCCAAGCACCACGTCCGGGCGTCCCGGCCTGATCGGCCGCCTGACTGACGCAACCAATGATCACGTCATCGACCCGTCCCGGATCGACGTCCGGGTTGCGGCGCATCAGCCCGTCCAAAACCTGGCCGAGCAGGTCGACGGCATGGATTTCGTGCAGTGCGCCGCCGGGTTTGCCCTTGGCGACGGGCGACCGGACGACGTCCACGACGACCACGGACTCCATTGTGCTGTTCACTTCCTCACGCTGAGACGATCGGTCGGCCGGACCGACCGTGCGGGCGCGGGCATCAGCTGCTGGACGGCCCGGACGCTCCGGCGTCCGGCGCCGACCGCGCGTTCACGCTCAATGCGCCCCGGAAGCCGGGTAGGTGACGTCGATCCGGGCCATCACGAGGCCACCCTTCTCGAGCACGGTGCTCAGGATCCCGCGGAAAACGTCCTCCGGGACAAGGCAGTCCGCACAGGTGTCGGAATCGGCACTGACGATGACGTGGATTCCGGCCTCGGCCGGCTCGACACGTAACTCGTACCCGTCAGAGGCGAGCGACGTGCGCAACCCCTCCAGCAGGGAACTGGCTCGCTCGCTCGTGGTCGTGCCACCCATCTCGCACCAACTCCTCGTCATCTCCGTGCTGCTCCGACGGATCATCGGAAGTTTGTGGTCTCCGCTAGCGCCGCTCGGGAACGCACTGATTGCTCAACTCGCCGACCCCGTCGATGACGCACTCGACAACGTCTCCGGGGCACAGGAATCGAGGCGGAGTGCGGAGCGCCCCGATGCCCGCCGGAGTACCTGTCGCGATGACGTCGCCGGGCTCCAGTGGGGCGATAGTGGAGACATAGGCGACCAGCTCGCGCACGCCGAAGATCATCTCCTTGGTCGACGCCGATTGCATGACCTCACCGTTCACCCGGCAGGTGAGGGCCACTCCCGTGTAGGGATCGGGCGCCTCGTCCGGCGTCACCAGCTCAGGGCCGAGTGGTGTCGCTGCCGCAAAAGTCTTGCCCTGGAGATACTGGGGCGTGCGTCGCTGCCAGTCGCGCATGCTGACGTCGTTCATGATCGTGAAGCCAGCGATATGGTCCAGCGCGTTTTCCGTCGCCACATGCCTGCCGCCCCACCCGACGACCACCGCCAGTTCTACTTCCCAGTCGGCCTGCTCGGAGGCAAACGGCAGACAGACAGGGTCGCGCGGCCCCGTGAGCGCGATCGCGAACTTTCCGAACAGCGTTGGATACGGCAGTGTCGGCTTCGCCGCCTCAGCGGCGTGGTCCGCATAGTTCATGCCCACGCACCAGATCTTCGGTGGCGCCGGGACCACGGGGGCCACACGGTCCGGTTTGTACGGATGCCGATGACCGTCGACCTGCGCGAGCGCGCGCCAGTCGGCGTGCGCGAGCAACGCGCCGACGTCGAGGTAGGGCAGTTCCACGAGCTCGTTTCCATCCACCCGCGCTGCCGCGGTCCGTCGTTCCTCGACGCGGTAGGTGACAAGTCGCACCGGCTACACCTTCCCCGGCACATCCGCGGGAGCGGTCACACTGCCCCGCTCTCGTTCCAGTGCACCATCGGCAGACCGGCGACGGGCGACTCGAAGTACGGGATCCTGGTCTGCCGGAGGTGTCCGACATAGACAGTCGTGAGGTCCGGTCCCCCGAACGTGAGCGACGCACACCACGTGGCAACCTCGCCTCCGAGCGACAGCAAGAGCTCCGTGTCGACCTTGTCGTTCTGGAAAGCGTCGTTGAGGCGCTTCACCTGCTCGGGCGTCGAGTCATCGAAGATCATCCGGAACTCCCCCTCGGGGGTGATGGCCCAGATCGAGTCCGTGAAGACGTGCGTGCCCCAGAGGTTGCCATAGCTGTCAAACGCTATGCCGTCGATCATACGACCGTGATCAGCCGGTCCGAAGATCTCACGATCGGACAAACTCCCGTCCGGGCCGATTCGGAATCGCACGACGCTGCGGCCGGCGGTCTGCGCCACGTACAGGTGCTCCTCGGCAGCGTCAAGCTTGCACTCGTTCGCGAAATGGATGCCGTCCGCGACGACGCGCACGCCCTGCCCCTCCTCGTAGAGGAGGACCCGACCGTCGGCGATGTTCGGACTGATCGCCTTCGGCCAGTCGTGAATCATCGTTGAGATGGTGATCCAGATGCGGTCCTTACTGTCCCGGCAGACGAAGTTGACCTTCCCGATCCGATCACCGTCGATCGAATCGATCACCACCGTCGTCTCACCGGTTCGCGTCATCCGCTCGAGGCAGTCCGTCCCGAAGTTGGAGATCAGAATGTCTCCATTGCGCGCAAGAGCGAGGCCATTGGGAAGGGTTCCATCGATGAATCGAGTCGCCTCGTCCGCCGTCGAGAACGCGTCGGCGAGATGGGACTGCGTGATGATGCTCTGCGAGCCGTCCGGACGGATACGAACGACACCCCCTCGGGAGTCCGCGACCCAGAGATTGCCGTCACGTTCGGCAATGATGCACTCCGGACGCTGCAGATCTTCCCCGATGAAGCGGAAGTCCGAGCGGCTCAACACGAAACCATCGATCGGGTTCTTCGGCACACGCACAGTTTACCAAGACGATCCGTATCGTCAAGAGTGCTCGCACGGCCCACCAGAGATACGAACGACTGCTTCCTGGTCAACCAGACCGACGGGACCATGATCATCACGATGAACTCATCGTCGCGGGCGAGGACGCGAGGTTCGGCATCCCCGAGGTCAAGCGTGGACTCATCGCAGGGGACGGGGCCTCGTCCTTCAGGCCTGCTGGGAACTCGACCAAGGCCGCTCCGCTTCTCAGGCCACCTCCATCGCCAAAGACCTTCACTTCCGAGGCGGTCTGGCGGGTCGTTGACCGCTCTCCGCAGATCTGCGGCTCTCTGGGCGTCTCTGGCGACCTCCCCCTCGGCCAGTTCCTACCGGAGGTAAGAACGTTCCGCATCTACGACGGACTCTCGGAAACCCACCGCTGGTCTGTCGCCCGTCGCGCCCGAAGCGCCTCGTGACCTCTCGCTCAGGCACAGCCATTCCGGGTCTGGACCTCCTACGGCTGGAGGAGTACCTCCTGGTTCAAGTCTTCGGGTTCGTCGGATCGCTGCAGGCCGAGCTGATCTCAGGCGGTCGCTCCAACCCGACCTACAGGCTCTCCGACGGACTGGGACAAGCCATAGTTTTCCTTACCGGCCAGGTACCTCCGCGCATTCCACCCCGCGCCAAGCCAGTCGGCCATGAAACCGGCAGGCTAGCCGGTGTGACGTGCATGGCTCGCTGTGGTCGTCAGCACGACGCGTAGGGCTGGACCGTCCGTCCTGCCAGAGTCGCCGCTCCCGCAGTAGGTGATACGTTTCCGATCACCCATAGTCCTTTTGCGAACCAAGATCTCCGGACCCTGCTACTCGATCACGTCGATCAGGCCCCAGTCCAATGCGGTGCCCGTCGGCAGCGGCCTGCCGGATAACGCCAGGTAGAACGTTCGCCATCGACCGATCCGACGGGCAATCGACACGGTGCCGCCAGCACCAGGTATGAGGCCCATGCCGACCTCGGGCAACCGGAACGTTGTGCCCTGCCTCGCCACCACGTGCCCGGCGAACGCAGGCACCTCGATCCCCGCGCCCACACACGCTCCGTGCAGACGCGCCTCGACCCGGTCGGCGAGCCGGTGCACGAGCCGCCCGGCGCCACCGCGGGTGCGGATGAAGTGTGCAGTGGCGATATCCGGCGTGGTACCGAACTCATCGAGATCGCCGCCGGACGAGAACGAGGGGCCCGTGCCATCTAACACCACCCGGGTCAGGGCGGAATCGAACAAGGCGAGGCGCAACGCCTCCACCAGGCCATCGCGGACCTCCCGGCCGTAGGCATTGCGCCGTTCCGGACGGTTGAGCGTGACGTGCAAGGTGTCGTCGGCGCGGTGGACGAGCACCGGTGGTGCCGGCGGAGACGAGGGTAGCTGCCGCGGGCCACGCCACGCGAGCCAACGCGCGAATTCGGCGCCGCCGAGCAGCGTCGAGTAGGCGAACGACTCGAGGTCGAGCGCGACCGACACGTCCGCGGGCGCTGCTCGCAGAACATGTCCGAGAACGAGCGCCGCCTGCGGGTTCGCGGCCGCAGTGTCTCGGAGCTGCCGGGCCGCTCCGAGAGGATCGGGCACCGACACGAACTCCGGTCGGCTAACCCCTTCCGCCTGGACGAAAGTGACGTCCAGCATGGCCGCGGCCTTGCGGCGGTCCACACCGAGCGGCCTTGTGGCGCACCCCACGAGCAGCCGCTCGTCCCGCAGGGGCACCTCCGCCTGTGGGTCGTCGAGATCCACGACGAGCAACGGCGCGGTCACCCGCCCGGTTTCGTCTAACAGCGGCGGCTCCACCGTCAACATCCAAGAAGGTCGAGGAGTGTCACTCTGGGCGCTCCGTCTGCCTCACACATGGTTTGCAGACCATAGCGAATGCCCTTGGCCCGCATGTGCCGAATGGAAGCGGACCGGCCGTATCATCAGCGGCGTGCACCTGCCCCGGCCGCCGTCCGACGAGGTCGCGGCTCACGATTGGGCGAGCGGCGGCGCGGCCTGGCTGACCGGGCACCGCGCCGGACCGCCGTTGCGGCCACCCGGCCACGCGGCATCGTGGGCGCGGTGGATGACCGAGCACCTCGCGCGGGCCGGCGGGATCGAGCTCGACGGACCTGCCCTGCTGGGCGAGCGCGCCGCGCTCACCGGGGCCTGGCGCCAGGGCCGGCGTTCGGTGGGCGGGTCGTGCCGGCTGCTGCGCACCCGGGACGGCTGGGCGGCGGTCTCCAACGCCCGCCCCGACGATCCGCTGCTGCTGGCCGCGATGATCGGCATCGACCGCGGCGACGACCTGGACGGCGCCGTCGCGCGGTGGGTTCGCGCGCATGACGGCGCCGAGCTGGACGAGCGCGCCGCGCTGCTTTCCGTCGCCGCGGCCTCGTGCGGCGCCCGCGCGAGAGAGGTCCCGGTCCCCGGCCACGCACGCCCGGTGCAGGACCTGCTCGTGGTCGATTTCAGCGCGCTGTGGGCCGGGCCGCTGTGCGCGCACCTGCTGGGGCTGGCCGGCGCGCGCGTGGTGAAGGTCGAGACGCCCAGCCGTCCGGACGGCGCCCGGTTCGGCAACCGCGCCTTCTACGACCTGCTGCACCAGGGCCACGCGTCGGTGGTGCTAGACCCGGACGATCCGGCGCAGCGCCGCGCACTGCACGCGCTGGTGCGCCGTGCGGACATCGTGATCGAGGCGTCCCGGCCGCGCGCACTCGCCGGATTCGGCCTGGACGCGGGGGAATTCGTCGCCGGCGGCGGCACCTGGGTGTCGATCACCGCATGGGGCCGGGACGCCGACCGCATCGGGTTCGGCGACGACGTCGCGGCGGCGAGCGGGCTCGTCGCGATCGACGTCGAGGGGCTGCCGGTGTTCTGCGGCGACGCGATCGCCGATCCGCTCACCGGTATGACCGCTGCCGCGCTGGTGATGAGCGAACCATCCGGCGTGCTGTGGGACATGCCGATGGCCGGTGTCGTGGGTGCGACGACGCCCGCACCCGATTTCGGCGTGCCGTCGGAAGTACTCCCCGACGCCGCAGCCCCGACCGCGCGCCGGCCGGTCGCCGCCGCCCCGGCCATGGGTGCGGACACCGACCGGGTGCTGCGCCAGCTGGGCGTCCCGTGACCGCGTACCTGTTGCGGGACGTGGAGGTCGGCGGCCGGCTCGTGGATGTCCGCGTCGAGTCGGCGATCGTCGCCGAAGTCGGCACCGGGCTCACCGACCGCGGCGCCGAACTCGTCGAAGGCCGGGGCCACGCGCTCATCCCCGGCCTCGTCGACCACCACGTGCACCTGCTCGCCCTGGCCGCGGAGCTGCGTTCGGTGAACTGCGGCCCGCCCGAGATACTGGACGCCGGTGCGTTGCGCGCGGCGTTGGCCGGCGCCGAACTCGACGACCACGGCTGGGTGCGCGGAACCGGGTACGTCGAAACCATCGCCGGCCCGCTGCACCGGTGGGCGATCGACGAACTGATCTCCTCGCCGGTGCGTATCCAGCACCGAAGCGGCGCGATGTGGATGCTTAATTCGGCTGCCGCCGCGGCAGTCGGCCTCAACGAGGCGACGCTGCCTGGCATCGAACGGGACGACCGGGGCCGCGCCACCGGCCGCGTCTGGCGGGCCGATTCCTGGTTGCGCGGCAAACTTCTCGGCACCGGCCCGCCTCCGCTGGAGCCAGTGAGCCGAGCGCTCACCGCATACGGGATCACCGCGGTGGCCGACGCCACGCCCGACCTGGACGAGAGCACGGTCAGTCTCCTCACCGGAATCCCGCAGGACGTACTGCTGCTCGGGACGCCGTCCGGACCGGCCCCGTGCAAGATCGTCCTCGCAGATTCCGCGCTGCCGGGGCTCGACGAACTCGCCGGGCGCATCCGCTCGACGCACGACGCCGGCCGACCGGTTGCCGTGCACTGCGTGACCCGGGAAGCGCTCTTCCTCCTGCTCGCCGCATTTACCGAAGTCGGCAGCAGTCCCGGCGATCGCATCGAGCACGCTTCCGTGGTACCGGACGAAGCGCTGCCGGCACTGCGCCGGCTCGGCGTCCGCGTGGTCACGCAGCCGGGCTTCCTCGCCGACCGGGGTGACGACTACCTGCGCGACGTGGACCCCGCCGACCTGCCCGGTCTGTACCGCGTCGCATCGTTCCGCACGCACGCCATTCCGGTCGCGCTTTCCAGCGACGCACCGTACGGCCCGCTGAACCCTTGGGAAGTGATTACGGCCGCAGCCACCCGCCGCACCCGCGCGGGCGCCGTCGTGAACGCGGACGAGGCCCTCGACCCTCGCACCGCGCTCGAGGCCTACCTGTCCCCGGTGGACGATCCCGGCGGTCCACCGCGGCGCGTTGCCCCCGGCGCGTCGGCTGATCTCGCCCTGCTCGACGGTCCGCTCGACGACGTGCTCGCCCGGTCCGGGCAGCACTCCCCCGTCCGCGCCGTGTTCCAGCGCGGGCTGCGGGTGCCCGCGGGACGCGCCGTCCGGCGGTAACGCGACCACCGAGTGCGATCACTGCCTATCATTGGCACCTGTAGCGTGGTGTCCGAGAAGCCCCATTACAGTATGATCGCACCGGCCCGCCCGAAGAAGACGGCACTGGTCGTAGCGGAGCAGATCGTCGCGGACATTTACCCGCAGGGCAAAAGGCCGGCGACCGTCTCCCGCCCGAGCAGACCATGCTCGAGGCCATCCCCGCATAACGGTACGTGCGGAATTCAAGACCTCGTTCCACTGGCACGTGCTCGACTAGCGAATCGAACAGCTACCGCAACCACGCCCGAAGGAGCGTGGTGACGCCGTCGCGGGGCGGCACAACCTGACAAATTCTTCTCGCAAATGGAGAAATTTCATCGGCCCCGGTCAGCAACCGGTCGCTCACCAGGCCGATGCTGGACCGAGATGCTTTGAGCCGGATTCATCCCAGCCGTCTGACGGAGCAGCGGCGTGATCCGGTAGTCGACGAGCTGGCGCATGACCAGGGTCGTGTTGGTGCGTTCCACGCCAGGGATGGCGAGGATGCGGCCGGCGATGCGGTAGAGGTCATCGGCGTCGCGGGCGACGACGTGGATCATCAGGTCCACCGGCCCGGAGATACCTTGTACCTGCAGCACTTCGGGCACGGCGGCGAGCGCCGCCGCGACCTCGTCGAGCAGGCGCTGGGTCACCTGCGCGGTGATGAACGCGGACAGCGGATACCCCAGGGACGCTGGGGAAATCCGCCGTTCGAACGACTCGAGCGCGTCGCTCTGTTCCAGCCGCGAGAGCCGGGACTGGGCCGTGTTGCGGGAGATTCCCACCCGGTCGGCGAGGGCGAGGGTCGTAGCCCGTGGGTGCTCGGCCAGCTCGAGCAGGATGCGGGCGTCGACCGCGTCGACGGGGCCGTCATGGGGCATTGTGCTCACCTCTCCGTCGGCGCAACAGGCTACGGTTGAGCGGAATGCTCAAAATCGGGCCGTCCTGTTGAGCATCAGGTCATCAGATTGTTTCACTGAGCACCATGCCCACCGGATCGAGGACATTCTGATGAGCAACCCCGCCACGGCCACGCCTGCTACCGACGTCCTGCGTGGGGTGCAGGACCGGGTGCTGTGGCTGTCCAGCGCGATCATCCACCACGCCAACCGGGTCCGCCCCAATCCGTCGGGGCTGAAGGTCGGCGGGCATCAGGCGTCGTCGGCGTCGATGGTGTCGATCATGACCTCGCTGTGGTTCAACCACCTGCGCCCCGAGGACCGGGTGTCGGTGAAACCGCACGCCTCCCCGGTGCTGCACGCGATCAACTACTTGCTCGGGCGCCTCGACCCTTCCTACCTGCCGCGGCTGCGCGAGTTCGGTGGGTTGCAGAGCTATCCCAGCCGTGCCAAGGATCCCGACACGGCGGACTACTCGACCGGGTCGGTCGGAATCGGCGCTACCGCCCCGATCTGGGGCGCGGTGTCGCGCCGCTACGTCGAGACCGCTTTCGGCGGCGCTGGAACCGGACGGCAGTACTCCCTGGTCGGCGACGCCGAATTGGACGAGGGCGCGGTGTGGGAGGCCGTGCTCGATCCCGCTGTGTCCGAACTGGGCGAAATCGTCTGGATCGTGGACCTCAACCGCCAGTCCCTGGACCGCGTCGTGCCCAACATCGCCGCCGACAAGCTGCGCGGGATGTTCGCGGCCGCGAGCTGGCAGGTCCTTCGCCTCAAGTACGGCCGCCTCCTGGAAGAGCTGTTCGGCCGCCCAGGCGGCAAGCAGCTGCGGCAGCGCATCGACGCCATGACCAACCCCGAGTACCAGCGCCTGCTGCGCTGCGAGGCCACCGAGCTCCGTCGCCGCCTGCCCGGGAACGGACCCGGCGCCGGAGCGATCGCGGACCTCGTCGGCGATGTCGACGACACCACACTGGTGGAGGCGATCGCCAGCCTGGGTGGGCACGACCTCGACGCCCTGGACGAGGCGTTCAGCACTATCGACGACACCCGACCCACCGTGATTTTCGCCTACACCATCAAGGGTTACGGCCTGGCGACCAAGGGACACCCGCAGAACCACTCGGCACTGCTCACCGACACCCAGATGCGCGAGCTAGCGGACCGGGTCGGCGCCGATCTCAATGATCCCTGGCGCACGTTTCCGGACGACAGCCCCGCGCACGAGCTATGCGAGGCGACCGCGAAACGCCTACACCGTCCGGAAATCCCGCACGCCACTCCCCCGGCCGTTCCCGCCGACTTCCGCCGCACACCATCCGGCACCGCCACCACGCAGGCCGCGCTCGGGCGAGCGCTGCTCGACCTGACCCGGGAGGCACCGGACGCCGCCCGCCGGGTCGTCACGGTCAGCGCCGACGTCAGCTCGACCACCAACCTCGGCGGCTGGGTCAACAAGGTCGGTGTCTGGTCGGCACGGGAACGGCAGGACTGGTTCGCCGACGACAGCGAAACCATCCTGCACTGGCGCGAAAAACCCACCGGTCAGCACATCGAACTGGGCATCGCCGAGGTCAATCTCGTCAGCCTCATCGGCGAACTCGGTGCGACCTGGAGCCGCTGGGGTCAGCCCGTGCTTCCCATCGGCGTGCTCTACGACCCCTTCGTCGAGCGTGCCCTGGAACCGTGGTCCTACGGCATCTACGCCGGAGGTCAGTCCATCCTGATCGGTACCCCGTCCGGCGTGTCACTGGCCCCCGAAGGGGGAGCGCACCAGTCAATCAAAACCCCCTCGATCGGCCTGGAACAGCCGGGGTGCCTCACCTACGAACCGGCCTTCGTCCTCGACACCGAATGGGCCCTGCTCGCGAGTCTCGGTCAACTCGGTAAACCCGGCGGCACCTCGGCCTACCTGCGGCTGTCCACTCGGCCCGTCGACCAGAGCCTCGCCGCCGTGCCCACCGACCCCGCAGCCCGCGAACGCCGTCGCCGTCAGGTCGTCGCCGGCGCCTACTCCCTGCGGCGCACCGGCAACCCGGCCGTCACCATCGCCGCCATGGGCGCGGTAGTCCCGGAAGCCCTCGACGCCGCGTCACGCCTGGAGCAGGTCGGCATCCCCGCCGACGTGATTTGCGTGACCAGCCCCGACCTGCTGTACCGCGCCGTCCGCGCCCAGCAGGGCCACGAGCAAGCCGAGTCCTGGATCCTCGACCAGGTTTTCCCGGCTGACCGGGCCACGCCTCTGGTGACCGTCCTCGATGGACACCCGCACACACTGTCCTTCCTGGCCACGATCAACCGGGTCGCCACCATCGCGCTCGGCGTGACCCGGTTCGGCCAGTCCGGCTCGCTGGAAGACGTCTACCGGTACCACGGCCTCGACATCGACAGCATCGTCCGCGCCGCCCTCGACCTCACCAGGTGAGCACTGGCGCGTCTCTGAGCGCTGCGTCCATCGCTGGTGGTGCCTCGTTCGCCGGGGCAGTCACGCTCTTCATGACCATCCTGGGCTTCCTCTTCCCTTGAGAGGCGAGCCCTTCGGAGACCATTGGAAGGCTTGACTTGCCCGGGGAAATCTCACCCCCGGGCTACCCGGCCAGCTACCGGTTGGGCTTGCCGACGGGGCTGCCACCTCACAGTGGTTCCAAATCCTGGCGATCCCCTATCACGGCCGTGGCTGGGCGTGACCCCGTTGTCAGGCCGGTTTGTCGAAGCCGTCCTGGAGTTCAGATCGGCAGGGTTCGGCTTCCGGTTGTTGCTCGGACCGGATGAGCGCGACGAGCGCTCGCGAGCGGGCGGCACTGACGTGAAGACGCTTGCGCAAAGTCTCCGCGGAAATCGGCCGACAGCACGTCGCCCAGTGTCGGGCATCCTCGATGCGAGCCCGGGCAAGCAACTCGTGCTCGGCTGGTTTCTCCGACCCCGGCGCCCGGTCACCCCGCACTTGTCCAGCGGCCTTGGCAGTGGCGAGGCGCGGTGAATGTCCGGCAGATGCGTCCAGTTCGCCCCGTCGATCTGTCGCAGCGTTGATTGCCTGTAGCAGGCCGGGGCCGACCTCTGCCCACCCGATCAGCCGCAGCGGCCCGACCGCGTCGAACAGTGCCCGACCGATATTCCCGGCGATCAGTGGCTCGGCCACGTTCAACGCCAGGGTCACCGCGCTGGCACACAGCAACAGCCGCCGCGCAGGCTTCAACTGCTCCGGTGCCACGCCGGTCAGTGCGAGATGCCTGGTTGCCAGCAACAGGCCCAGCACCGTCAAGTCCAATGCGGGAGCCACCAGTGGCGCGATCCACACGGGAACCCCGAGCCGCAGGGCAAGATCGAGCACGTTATTGGGTTTTCGTTGGATTCCCGGGCGGCTTGCCCAGGCGGCATCGGGGTGTTTGAGCTGGTGGGGGGCTCATCCGGGTCGTTCACTCATTGGTGTCAAGTTCTGCGTGTTACTCGTAGAATCTGCCAGTGATCGTCGTAATGTGCCGATCCGTGGCAGAATCTCGTGCCCGTCGGCTTGCACTGGTGTCGAACGACGTGTCGGCGGGCAGCAGACCGGCAGCGGCGCAGTCGATGGCTGGGGTGTCCACTGTGGTCACTTCGGAGAGTTAGGGTGCGGCCGCGGTGGTCGACGCCGGCGACGAAACGGACTTGTTTCAGGACACGCTGGCCGAGTACGGGTGGGCTCGAGACGTGGCGGGGCTGGCAGCCTCGACCTTGCAGCAGGTGATCTCCCCGGTCGTCGAGTTGTGCACGCACTACGAGTGCGCACCGTGGCGGCTGACTCCCCGGCATCTCGATCGGTATTTCGCCGGTCCGGGCAAGCGGGCACATTCGACGGTGCGGGCCAAGTTGGTGCATGTGGACGGTTACTTCGCGTTCCTGGAACAGCGCGATGCCGGGGAGATCGTGCGCCGTTTCGGGATCGCGGTCGAGTCGCCGGTGGATCGGTTCAACCAGCCCCGGCATCGTGGCGACTTCGGCGTGC
Source organism: Amycolatopsis sp. (assembly GCF_035276945.1). GTDB lineage: Bacteria > Actinomycetota > Actinomycetes > Mycobacteriales > Pseudonocardiaceae > Amycolatopsis_E. Next base: position 74,943 of record NZ_DATELF010000103.1, read on the forward strand.
GCATTCCCCCGTCCCGCCGCGCGATGCGCGAGTTCTTCACCTCCTGGCGCGACGATCTCGACAATGCACGCAAGTACCCGATCGCCGTTCAGGACCACGTGATGGCCAAGATTGCCTACCTGTTCGCCGAAGGACGCGAACTGTTGTGGTGGTATATCGAGGAAATCAGGGCAGAGTTCACCGACGACCCCGATGATCCGCAGGCTCCGCTATGGCCCTCGGAGCGACTACCGTCGGCGGTGGCCGCGTTGAACATCGCGCCGGTGGCCTGCCCGGTCGGGCCGGACACCTTCCGCCGAGCGCTCGCGGCAGCAGCGACCCAGCATTTGAGCGGCCCGGTGCACCGCCTGCATCCACATCTTCTCCGGCACGCCTGCGCCACGCACAACTACGAATCCGGGATGCCGTTGTGGGATGTACAGCAACTGTTGGGGGCACGGCTGGGCGTCCACCACGGTCGGGTATCTCTCGACCGCCCGCGGCGATCCCGAGCGGCACAGTCTCGAATTGTCCGCCCGCGCTGTCCGCCGATTGACCACCGAAGGATAAGACCGTGAAATGGAATGGGTGTGGCTCCTCTGGAGTGATCATGCGGCTTGCGGGATGATGTTGTTGTGGTAGCGGGTTTGGTGGACGCGTTGTTGTTTTTGGGTGAGGTGGTAGGTCCAGTATTCGGTGAGGTCGCCGTTGCTGCGCAGGGCGCGGAGTTTGAGGATGGTTTCTGCGCCGGGTAGTGCCCAGCGTGCGCCGGTGATGTCCATGCGGTCTGTGATGAGGTGGCGGCAGGCGCCTTCGATGACGCCGGTGGCGATGGGCCAGCCGTTGTGTAGGGCGGTGGGGTAGTCGAGGTAGCGGGCTTTGTTGGTCAGGTAGGTGGCGCAGGTGTCAGCGCCGGTGCGCTGGGTTGGGGTCAGGCGTTGGCGGGTCGCGGCGCGGCGGATTCCGGCGGCGACTGGGGTGGCTTTGCCCTGGAGGACGGCGATTGCTTTGTCGTGGACCCATGCTTCGGCGGCGGGGTCGCCCTCGTCGTGGAAGGACCAGGCCGCTTTCCACAGGTATTCCAGGACGTGGATGAGATCGCAGGGGATGGTCACGTCGACACCGCGGCGGGTGGCTTCGGTGTGGATGCGGTCGATCTGGTGATTGTTGCCGTCGAGGAGCGCGACCCAGGTCCGCGCGTGGGCGGGGTCGCGGCGCTCGGCTTCGTCGAAGACCTGACCGACCACGGTGGCGGCGTCGCCGGTGACGCTGGCGGTCAGCCACTTGTTGGCCGTGACCGGTGCCTCGGCCGGGCCGGCGTCATCGGCGTCGGTGCCGGTGGTGCGGGCGAGGATATCGGCGGGGGTGCGTGTCACGGGCGCGGCGTCCTAGACTGCACCGACCTCGGCCATGCGTATACGGTTGCGTTTCTCCCCTCTGGACAGTCGCGGGCGATCGGGATGTCGAACCGCTCGTAGTTCTCCCCGCGGCCACGCTGGTCCAGTTCCATCCGACCGGACTCGACGTCGTAGAAGTACGCGACGACGACCCAGGAGTCGGGCATGGCGGTCTTACAGTTACCGACTTGGCGCAGGATCGACTGGCGCGGGTCTTGCTGGTCCTCGGTGGAGGTCCGCCCGAGCACGGGGACCCGGACGTCGTCGCGCATCAGCGCCGCGGTGGAGGAGCCCAGCGGCGACGCGCAAGCCCCAACGGCGCCGGCGCACCGGCGACCCGCACGGCCGGAGAACACCGCGCTCGGCGCCGGGCTGGAGGACACGGCGAACGCGCCAACGCCCAACTCAAGCACTGGCGCAAGCTCCGCTGCTGCTCCCGCCGCGCCGGACAACTCGCCGAAGCCATCCACGTCCTAGAAAACTACGAAGCCACCACCGGATGAAAAAGGTTCACTGGTCGAGGGCGGTGATCGATGGCTCGCACCTGCGAGCGATGACAGGCGGCCCAAAAACGGGACCAAGCCCGGTCGAGGAGCGCCCGACCCCGCTCGAAACACCATCTGATCACCGAAGGGCACGGCACCCCGCCACAGACGTCGCTCACCGACGGCAACCGCAGGCGACGTCACCCAACTCATGCCCCTGATCCAGGCCATCCCGCCGGCGCATGGCCGCCAGGGTCGTCCGCACCAACGGCCGGACACCGTGTTCGCCGACCGTGCCTACGACCACGACAACCACCGCAAGCAAGTCCAAGCGGTCGGCATCACACCGGTCAGCGCCCGTCGCGACACCGCCCACGACTCCGAACTGGGCAAGTACCCCTGAGCCGTCGAGCAGACCTCGCCCTGTTGCACTGGTTCCGACGACCACGCATCCGCGGGAAGACCCGCGACGACCTCCACGAGGCATTCCTACGCCCCGCATGCGCCACCATCTGCTTCACCGACTGACCAACCTCCAGCTATATTCGAAGTTCTTAACCTGGTCACCTCGCTGATGAAGCTGATGAAGCAGCTTGGCGTGACCCCTCCTCGCCAGCAGCCGCCCCGCGGTGCCTACTCGGATATCGAGCTACGGTCACCGAAAAGACCGTGGAGACTTACCTGACCCGGCTGTTCGCGAAGACCGGATGCCGATCGCGGCTCGATCTCGCGACGGCCAGCCTGGCCGCCGGCTGACCGTGCCCGGAGCGTGCTGATCGAGTCAGCGCCAGTGAACAACGTTCCCTGAGCGCCCGCCCCGTGATCAGCGCAACGGGCGAGCGGTCCGTGCCGGTTTATCCCGGCACTTTCACGAGGTCCGCAACGGCAGGCGAGCAGTCGGGGTGCGCGGGTGACACGCGGGTGTCCTCCCGTACACCGGCCGCATTACCATCCGGGACCAGATATGTCCAGAAGTTTTGGAATACTGCGGAACGATTCCTCAAAATACGAATTTCGGCATTTATCCTTGCCCTTTCTTGTCGACACCTAAATCAGTTTGTTAAGCTTCGAGCGGTCTCTTCGCCAGACATGGGAGGCAGGGTGACTGATTCGTGGTTCGCGGCCGATTCGGCTGTGGCTGCGGAAGCGTACTACCTCCCGTGGGAGCTCGCCGCTTCCGTCGCGGACCGATCCGGTCAGGTTCCCCCGGCCGGGACCGACCGTGAACGGGGGGCGGAGCGATTCGATCTCTGGACGAGGATGGTGCCTTTCCGCGGGACACAACCCGAGGTCGAGTCGGCGCTTTCGCCGTTCGGGGTGGATGCGACCGAACTGACCACGTTGCTCGGTGAGTCCCAGAGGTCGCTACGGGCTCGGCTGGAAGACGAGCCAACTTGGTCGCGGACCTTCGTGGCTGCGTGGCGCACGTATCACACGGGGAACGGTACGCCCGCCGCGGACCGACGGGGGCAGGACGATGACCTGCCGGATGATCTGGCCTTTCTCGAAATAAGTAGGCCGTTGCTGGCATACGCCCGTGCCGGCCTGGTGGCTGAACTCGCCGGATTGGCCGGGCCGATCGCGGCGATCCCGGAACTCACTGCGTTGCCGGAGATCCTGGCGAGTTCGCTGCCGTTGGCGCCCCTCGCCGTCAGCGTGCGGCGAATGTGCGTTCTCGAGATCAACGTAGCCAGGGTGAAGGGCCGGCTGGCTGGGGACAGCCCACAGGAACGCTTCCACGACTTCCAGCGGTTGCTGCGTGACCCTGACTATGTGCTGGCGCTGTGGCGGGCCTACCCGGTACTGGCTCGGTACCAGATTGAGGTTTTGGACGCCTGGCGGAAAGCCCGAGTGGAGTTCGCCAGGCACTTGCTGGCCGATTTTTCCTCGTTGGTGGACACGGTTTGGGACAGCCGCAGCCCAGGTGCGCTCGTGGCGGTCGACTTCGGCGCCGGGGACACGCATCGGGGCGGCCGTTCGGTGGCGGTGGTGCGGTTCACCGAAAACCGCGTTGTGTACAAGCCGAGGGTCCTGATCGGCGACCTGGCGTTCAACCGGTACCTGGAATGGTTCAACGGGCATCGTCCGCCTCATCGAATGCGGGTACCGCAGGTACTCGTCGAATCCGACCACGGGTGGGTCGAGTTCGTCGAGCACCAAGCATGTGACGATGCCGGCGATATCTCCGCGTTCTATTGGCGTACCGGCGCGCTGCTGGCCTTGGTGCACAGCCTCAACGGTGCGGACTTCCACCTGGAAAACGTGATCGCCGCGGGGGGCTGTCCGGTCGCCGTGGACCTGGAAGCACTGTTTCACACGCGGCTGGAGAAGACCGGCGGCCAGACGCGCCTGGCGGATCCGGCGGCCGAGACGCTGGACTCGTCGGTCCTCCGCGTGGGTCTGCTACCGAGGCCTTGGATGGTGCGCGACGAGGACACGAATCAGTTCCGCCGGGTGGACATCAGCGGTATCGGGGCGGCCGAATCCGTATCCAGTCTGGCCCCGGTCCCCGTTGTCGATGGCGAGAACACGGACGAGATGCGGATCGTGCGCAAGCACCTCAGCGGTGCGGGCGCCGCCAATCGTCCTCGGCTGGCCGATGGCACGGCGACAGATCCGCTGGCCCACGGCGACCAGGTATTGGATGGGTTCACCTTCGCCTACGAACGGATTCGCCAGGACCGCGCGGAGTTACTGAGGCCGGGCGGACTGATCGACGGCTTCGGCCGAGCGCCCATCCGGATCATTCTGCGGCCGACCCAGACCTACGCACGGCTGTTGGAGGAAAGCACCCACCCCGACTTTCTCCAGGACGCGCTCGACCGGGATCGTTCCCTTGCCAGGTTGTGTCAGGGGCTCGACGACGGCCCGACCCGCTACCCATTGATGGCCGCGGAGATCCGGGCGTTGCGGGTCGGTGATATTCCGATCTTCGCGGCCCGGCCCGATTCGCGGGATATTCGGTTGGACAACGGGGACCGCGTTGCCCGCGTACTGCCCACAACGCCGATCGAGGTGGTCCGCGGCCGTCTCCAGCGGATGGGCCGTGCGGACCTGGCCTTTCAGCAGCGCATTATCCGGGCCAGCTACACCATCGCCCGAGCGTCGCGACGGCCCAGGACAGCCTGGGCGACCGTTCGGCCGATTCCGCGGCACGACGTGCCGAGCGAGGAACTCGTCGAGCGTGCCGAGGAGATCGGCCTGCGGTTGGTCGAGCTTGCTGTGCGGGACCGCGAGCGGATCGGCTGGCTGGGCCTGTCGTGGGTCGACCAGTGCCACTGGCAGATGGAACCGGCCGGCCGCGGCCTGTACCAGGGACTACCCGGAATCGGCATGCTGCTGACCTACCTGGCCGCCGAGACCGATCGTCCGCTCTGGGCGGATCAGGCAGGGCTGGTAGCGCGCACGGTGGCCGCGCAGCTGAAGAACTTCATCGACAACGGTGAGGTTTCCGGTACCAGGACGCACCCCGGCGACCAAACGGGTTTTTTCGGGGAGGCCGTCGGAGCGGTCAACCTTCTCCTGCACGCCGGGCATGTGCTCGGCGACGGCGAACTGTTCACCTGTGTCGCGCAGGCACTGCCAGCGCTGGAGCACCTCCTTGATCACGACCGAGCTTACGACGTGGTGGCGGGCAATGCGGGTCTGCTACTGAGCATGCTGGCGGTGCATGAAGTACTGCCGGATGTCGGGGCGCTTGGGATCGCGCAGTCCTGTGCGGAGCACCTGATCGCTCATCGCGTGCAGACCGAGGAAGGCCACAACTGGCTCAGCCCCGCCCAGTTCGCGACGGCGCCGCTGGCCGGAATGGCGCATGGGGCGGCCGGGATCGCGCTCGCGCTGGCGCGGATACACCGGATCGACGGTGATCAGCGGTGGGTGGAGGGGATCGAGTCCGCACTGCGCTACGAGAACACGCTCTACGATGCCGATTCCGGGAACTGGCGTGATTTGCGCACCCTGACGAACGACACGGACGCCACATCGATGTACGCGTGGTGTCACGGCGCCCCAGGGATCGGGTTGGCCCGTCATGAGATGCTGTCCTGCGGTCTGCCCGAACACGTGTACTCCACGCTGGAAGCGGATCTGATCGCCGCGTTGCGCGCGACTTGGCGCATCATGGTCAGCTCGGCTGGCTACCTCGGCGTTGGCAACCATGGCATCTGTCATGGCGATCTGGGCAATGTCGAGTTACTTGCGGCCGTGCCCCGATCATGGCGCCCTCGACACGCCGCGTCACATGCCCACGGCCGCCTGCCCGTTCATCCGCCGGTCGGCCCCGGGCGGGTGATCGCTGCCGTCCTGGCCGACGCCAGGAAACGCGGCTGGCAGTGCGGCTTGCCCTCCAACTGCGAGGCAGTCGGGCTGATGCCCGGCATCGCCGGGATCGGCTACCAGTTGCTGCACCTGGCCCGGCCCAGCAGGGTGCCGTCGATCCTGCGCATGCAGCCACCGGTGATGGCCAGGAATTCCCGTGGCACGGACAGCTCTACCGACAGTTTTCTCGCGGATAAAACGTGAGCCCCTTGGGCTGACGAAGGGTAATAATCACACAATGGAAAGGTGGCAAGATGAACGAAATTTACGCCGGGAAAGAATCCGGAAGTCGGTTCGTGTTCAGCGGTGCCGACAACCCCGCGGGTAGCATCTCCCTCGACGACGACACCTTGGAGACCCACCAGGGCGCAGCGGATATCACCGACTTCCCCACGTGCCACCCCATCTGCGGGTGACGCGGAGTCCCTTGTGCGCAGCGCCGTCCGAGACCGGGCGGCCCTGCGCCGCATCATGTGGTGAGGCAGGACGAACATGAGGCGGCTGCGGCCGCCATGGTGGAGGCTGAGCGAGCGAGGTCGAATCTGGCCGTCACAGGGGCGGTTGGGGTTTTGTTTTGTCTGGGCGGAACCGTTCGAGCTCCGTCGTCGTGATGTGGTCCAGGGCGACATGCGCGTCCACCCACTGCGCTCGAGCCGTAGCGGTCATCACCGGTTCGGTTGTAGTGCAGCACATGCGCCCGCCCCGAGACCAGATCCTTGATCTGCGCCAAACGAGCCGGGGTGCCGCCGTAGATGTTCTGCAACGCGGCCGGTTTGCGCGAGTACACCGCGGAGGCCTGGGTATCCAGCTTGCCATCCAGGAGTACGCCGCTGTCCGGGTCTACCAGGTCGATGTGACCGTCGATGCCGTGGTCAACCCGCCGGGGGTGGAACAGGTAGCCCATCTCGAGGCACCGGGTGCCGATCAGGGAGATGCCCTTCGATCGTTTGGGAAGTGACCGTCTTGCGCTGGGCCACTGGACCTCCCTTGCTGTGAGCGATCCGTCGAGGTTACGTGCGACCTCCGACAATCTCGGCTGACCAGCGCTTCTGGTGATCCGCCTCCTGGCGTCAGATCGCCAGGCCTCGATGGTGGCCGCTGCGGCAGTTCGGTGGTTGAAACCATGCCCCAGGCGAATGCCCTGGCCTGGACTGAGGTTCCCCGTGTGTCCTGAACGTGAAGGAGGGCTCGTGATGTAGGTGGAGCGCCTCGGATCCGTGCTGCACGGATGATGAAGGTTTGGCCCTTCGGAGTCGCCCTGCGAAGGGAGGCTTCAAACCGCCTCATGCTGCGTTGGTTGATGACCGTCGTGGTGTTGTGAACATTGCCAGGTGTCCTGAAGTACGGCGACACCGTCCTTTTTGGTCGGACCTCCGCGGGCGATTTCGACTAGGCGGGCGTTGTACTTGCGGGTCAGGGAAGAATGTAGTGCTGGACAAGCCTTCCGGCGATGCTCCACTTGTCTCTTCTGTAGCCAGTCGTGTGTTGTTGTTGGTCCGTGTTGCTGATCGGCAGGGTTGGAGTGAATCAAACTCTCCGGCAGGGGGTTGAGTTGAGGGTCGGGAAGGATGGCTGGGTGAGCGGACAGCTGAGGCCGTCACGGCAGGTGTCGGTGGACGAGCGGATCCAGGTCGTGTTGGCCGTGTTGAAGGGCGAGTTGTCGCTGGCCGAGGCAGCACGTCGGCGTGGGGTGTCCTCGGCGACGGTGGGCAACTGGCGAGACCGGTTCGTCGACGCGGGCAGGGCCGGGATGGACCGTTCGCTGCCCGGCCCCGATGGTGGGCAGTCGCAGACCGAGCAGCGGCTGCGCCGCGAGTGCGAGCAGCTGAAGTTCGCTCTCGCGGAGGCGACGGTGTAGCTGCGCTGGCAGAAAGGGTCGGAGTTCGTCAACGCTGTCCCTTCACCGACATCGAGGCCCTGAGAGCGGCACATGGCGTGGCGGTCTCGAGGTTCGCAGCACTCGCTGGGATCCCCGAACGAACCTACGGGCGCCGACTAGCCCGCCACCGCGTCGGCGACCCGCCGAAGGGGCCATGGCCTGCGTCGAGAGTGGACGCGATCGAGGCAGCTGCCGCGAAGTACGCAGCGTCGCCTGGGCGCACCGCAAGATCGCCGCGATGGTGCGTGTCGACGGCCACCAGGTGTCCACCTCCACCGTTCAGCGGACCCTCCGCCGGCGACGATGATGGCGTTGAACGGCGCCTGTGTGGCTCGCGGATAAGGGAGTGGAGGAATACGGACGACAAAAGGCAAAGGCAAGGAGGTCACCCGCTCCTTGCCACTTTCAGCATGTAGCACACTGGGGGCCTTGCGGCAAGACCCGGGTCGTGCCGCAGAATCTCCAGCCGAAGCCAGAACCTGCGGAAATGAGTACGCGACAAGAACGCTGTCACCACAGGCAAACGAGTCCAGGCCCAAGGGTCAGCGGGTTCGAACGAGGAGCGAGAGAGGCCCGACGGGGCGGACGGGGAAGATGAACGGATGGGCAGCTATGTGCTCGGTCTCCAGGAGATCGACCAGACGCAGGTCGCAGTCGTTGGCGGCAAGGGCGCGCACCTGGGAGAACTTTCGCGGATCGAAGGCATCCGCGTGCCGGCTGGCTTTTGCGTGACGACGGACGCCTTCCGGCGAATCATGGAGGACGCGCCGTCGATTGGCGATCGGCTGGATCGGCTGTCGCGCCTGAACCCGGACGACCGGGAGGCGATTCGCACGCGCAGTGCGGAGATCCGACTGACCCTCGAAGGGATCGTCATCCCTGACGATCTGGCGGCGGCGATCACCGGCGCACTCGCCGGGCTCGGCGAGCGAGCCGCCTACGCCGTCCGATCGAGCGCGACCGCGGAGGACTTGCCCGCGGCCTCCTTCGCAGGCCAGCAGGACACGTACCTGAACGTCGTAGGGCCAGCGGCGATCCTCCAGCACGTCAGCCGGTGCTGGGCCTCGCTGTTCACCGAGCGGGCCGTGACCTACCGCCTGCGGAACGGCTTCGACCACCGGAAGGTCCACATGGCCGTGGTCGTGCAGCAGATGGTCTTCCCACAGGCGGCCGGCGTCCTGTTCACGGCCGACCCCGTCACGTCCAACCGGAAGGTCGCCTCCGTGGAGGCCAGCTTCGGCCTCGGCGAGGCCCTGGTCTCCGGCCTGGTGAACGCGGACGCCTACCAGGTGCGAGACGGCGAGGTCGTCGCCAAGGCGGTCGCCACCAAGGAGCTTGCCATTTACGCCCTGCCGGCTGGCGGGACGCAGGAACAGGCGATCGAGCCTGCGCGGCAGGAGCAGCCAGCGCTGACGGACGCGCAGGTCGTGCGGCTCGTGCGGCTCGGCCGACGGATCGAAGCGCACTTCGGCCACCCCCAGGACATCGAATGGTGCCTGGCCGATGGCGGCTTCCAGGTCGTCCAGAGCCGGCCGATCACCACGCTGTTCCCCATCCCGGAGACCGGCGACCGAGCCAACCACGTCTACGTCTCCGTCGGTCATCAGCAGATGATGACCGACCCCATGAAGCCCCTGGGGCTCTCCCTGTGGCAGCTGACGACCCCCCGGCCCATGGCCGAGGCCGGCGGGCGTCTGTTCGTCGACGTCACCCAGGTCCTGGCCTCGCCCGCGAACCGCGCCGGCCTCCTGGAGGTCGCGGGGAAGTCCGATCCGCTGATCGGGGACGCGTTGCGCACCATCCTCGAACGTGACGGCTTCATCCCGTCGCTCGAAGGCGAGGGTCCCGGCGAGCCGGTCCCTGGCGTCGCGCCAGCCACGATCGGGACCGATCCGGTCCTCGTCACCGAGCTGATCGGGCGCGGCGAGGCTTCCATCGCCGCGGTGAAACGCGACATCCGGACGAAGTCCGGAAGCGCGTTGCTCGACTTCATCCTGGCGGACATCCAGGAGCTGCGACGGATCCTGTTCGATCCGCAAAGCCATCAGGTGATCATGGCGGCGATGCAGACGACGTGGTGGCTCAACGAGCAACTGCAGGAGTGGCTGGGCGAGAAGAACGCGGCCGACACGCTCACCCAGTCCGTCCCCCACAACGTCACGTCGGAGATGGGGCTGGCGCTCCTCGACGTCGCGGACGTGATCCGCCCGCATCCAGAAGTCGTCGCCTTTCTGCACGATGTCGGGGACGAGGGCTTCCTGGACGAGCTGGCCAAGCTTGCGGGCGGGCAGGAAGCACGAGACGCCATCCGAGCCTACCTCGACAGGTACGGCATGCGCTGCGTCGGCGAGATCGATATCACGAGGCCGCGTTGGAGCGAACGGCCTACCACGCTCCTGCCCATGCTCCTCTCCAACATCAAGAACTTCGAGCCGGGCGCCGGTGAGCGCCGCTTCGAGCAAGGGCGGCAGGAGGCGTGGAAGAAGGAACAGGAACTGCTGGAACGCTTGCGGGCCCTGCCGGACGGGGAGCGGAAGGCCGAAGAAACCAAACGGATGATCGATCGCGTCCGGACGTTCATCGGGTACCGGGAGTACCCGAAGTACGGCATGGTCAGTCGCTACTTCGTGTACAAGCAGGCCTTGCTGGACGAGGCCGAGCGCCTGGTGCGGGCCGAGGTGCTTGGTGAGAAGGAAGACATCTTCTTCCTGAGGTTGCAGGAACTTCACGACGTCGTGCGTACGAACCAGGTTGATGACGAACTCATCCGTCGGCGCAAGGAGGCGTTCAGGTCATATCAAACGCTCACGCCACCCCGGGTGCTCACGTCGGATGGCGAGGCCGTCGCCGGAGCGTACCGACGCGACGACCTGCCAACCGGTGCGCTGGTCGGCCTGCCGGTTTCTGCCGGGACCATCGAAGGGCGAGCCCGAGTCATCCTGGACATGGCAGAGGCCGATCTCGAACCAGGCGACATCCTGGTCACGGCTCACACGGACCCCAGCTGGTCGCCCCTGTTCGTCGCGATCACGGGCCTGGTGACGGAGGTCGGGGGCCTGATGACCCATGGCGCAGTGATCGCACGGGAATACGGCCTGCCGGCCGTCGTCGGGGTAGAACACGCCACGCGCTTGATCCAGGATGGGCAGCGGATCCGTGTGAACGGAACCGACGGGTACATCGAGATCCTCCCCGCGACGTGACGAACTGAGCCTCGTCGCGCACCGGGCGATGCGATACCCGTCGTCGCCGAACTGAGATCGGCCCTGGAACTTCACGCACGTGCCCGAGGGCAAGACCGTCAAGAACAGGCTCCACCTCGACGTCAACGCAACCGACAGGGAACAAGACGAAGAGGTCCGTCGCCTGCTCGACCTAGGTGCTCGACACGCCGACGTCGGCCGGGCCTGTCTAGCCGACCCAGAGGGGATTGTGGATGTGCGTGGTGGTTCGCTGGCACCGACCCTTGATCGGGTGTCAAGCCGTCCGTGCCCGGTGCCCGTAAGCCGCCAATCCCCCGGACGTCGGACGACCCGTTCGTCGGGATGGTCCACCAACCGGCGGTGACGTTATACAGGTCCCCATCAACCCAGCCAGCGTCCGCGGTGCGCAATGTCCGGAAGTCGTCGTTGCCGAGCACGCGGCGACGCCGGGAAAGGGTGTCCTCGGCCAGCTTTCGCGCGGCTTCGTGATCACCGAAATCGTTCAGAGTGGATACCAGATTGTGAGCGGTGATCAGTGTGTCCGGATGGTCCGCTCCGAACCACCCCGTTGATCACCAAACGGTGATCAACCCATCGGCCACCTCGCCGGGTGCCGATCAAGCAGCAACGGCGCCAGCAACTTCCACTCGGCATTCAGATCATGACGATTCAGCACGCTCCGACCACCGCGACCACCAAGATCCATCAGACACGCCCTAACCACGTGGGCATCCTCGACAGGTCGATGCCGGATCGAGTCGCGATTCCGAACTCGTGAGCGGGCCTGGGTTCAACCTCGAGTTTTGGCGTGGGACTTACTTGGCAATCTTCCGGCGAGGTGCTCGTTTCCGGGATGCCTTGGCCGGCTCGGCTGGCTGAGTCTGCGCCTTGTCATACGTCGCCGCGATTTCGGCCGAGATCCGGCCGCGACTCGATACCTCGTAGCCGTTCTCCTGTGCCCACGCCCGGATTTCCTTGGACCGGCTGCTCCGCTCTACTGCCGGCTGACCAGTTGCCGGCCGAATCCTGCGGCCTCCCGTCCGTCGGGCCGCGGCGATATAGGTGGCCAGTTCGGTCCGGAGGCTGCCGGCGTTGTCATCCGACAAGTCAATCTCGTAGGAGATCCCGTCCAAGCTAAACGGCACCGTCTCCGCGGCCTCGCTACCGTCGAGGTCGTCGACCATTTGAACAAGAACCTGTTGTGCCATCGCGCGCTGCTCTCCTCCGTCGTCGTGAAGGCAGACCCGGCTGCATCTGATACGGCCACGCAGTAACACCGCTCAAACGCTCGTCCGCCATTGGCAGCCTACACTCCAGGGGGCGTGGTCCACGCTTCACCTTCCGTCCATCCTGGACGGTGGCTCTTGAGCGACGCTCGGGTCGGCAGAGGCCGGCCCACCCCCTCTGTGTCAAGATCAAGTGAGGAAAGATCTGATCTTGGAACATTGGCCTGAGGGCGAGCGAGGAGTCCGGCCCCGACGTGAGTTCGGCCAACGGGCAGGCGCCTGATCCGGAGATTCCGGCGAAGGCGCGAACGCGGAAGTACTCGGCGTCCTACAAGGCCAGGATTGTGGCCGAGTACGAGGAGCTGGACAAGTCCGGTAAGGGTGCCCTGTTGCCGGGGGGCCCTGTATCCGTCGCTGGTCTCGGCGTGGCGTGAGCAGCGGGATCGGGCCGAACTCACTCCGCTGGTCGGTGTCCGCAAGGCCTGCGCGGCGACGGGGCGGACGCAGGCCAGCCTCCACCGCCAGTCCCCGGCCTTGGAGCGGGAAAGAAGGAGCATCGCGCGCTCACGCCCGAGGAGCGGGCTGAGGTGTGGGCGGTGCGGGGCAGTCCCGAGCACGTCGACAGGGCCCCGGCGACGGTCTACCACGAGCTGCCGGACTCCGGTATCCACCTGGCCTCGGTCTCGACGGCTGCTGTGCTACCGGCGACTCCGCGACCGCGAACGACACACCGAACACCACGAAGCCATGGTCTACTGGGCACCGTCCCACTCATGACCCGCACACTGGCACGACGCCGTACCGCAGTGAGTCCCGGTACGTCGTCGGCAACACCGACGAGTCGCACTTCGAAGAAATCGCGAAAGAGCTCGACGGCCGCCGGGTGCGGTTGGACGGCACCGACCGCGAAGTCGGCCGGCGTGATCGCGACCGAGCCGCCCGCCAACACCGACTTCGCACAGGAGCACTCAGAACGACCACCGAAGGCAGCAAGGCCACCTACCAGCAGCGCTACGAGGACGCCGACGACGGGCTCCGGTTCCAGGAACTGACCTACACCGGCAACTTCGTCGGCATGGAGCCGGTCACGGACGGCGTCCCCGGCGACAAGATGATGCGCGCCCGGGCCGAGAGCAAGGTCCTGGAACGCCTCTCCAAAGAGGACGCTCTGCGTGAGCAGGCCACCATCGAGGCACCAGCCAAGAGGCTGCCCTTGTTCGTGCGCTCGCTCAGGTACTCGGCCTCATCGCTGTCCTGCCTGGCCATGCGCTGCTGGGCTTCGAGCTGCTCCCACGCATCCGCAACTGGCACGACCTGATCTTCTACCGCCTCGACCCGCGCACCCGGTATCAGCACATCGACGCGCTGTTGGTGACTACGCCATCGACTGGGAGCTGATCGAGAAGCACTGGACCGACCTGCTGCGCACCGCGATCTCCGTCCGCGAGGGGCCGGGTGTCCTCGGTGAGGCTGCTGCGTCGGCTGGGCAACCACTCGTGCAAGAACCGCCTGTACCGGGCGTTCCGCGAGCAGGGCCGGGTGATCCGCACGATCACGAACGTTGCGGTACCTGTCGGAGCCGGAGTTGCGGGAGCAGATCACCGCGATCACCAACAAGGCCGGGGCGTTCCACGGCTACTCGGAATGGCTGATGGTCGGCGGGAAGCTGATCGTGGTTCTGTCCGTCATTTGTGACCGCGTTTCTCCGCGCCGACCGACCGCACCCTCTTCGTTGGGGGCGCTTGTGTTCCTGAGAATTGACCGCACCCTGCTGGCGCGGCGGGCGCACTCGGCCTTTCCCCGATTCTTGCCGCCCTTGGCCGTTGCCAAGGCGCAGGTCCAGACGGAGCGCCTGGAACGAAGTGGAGGCGGACGACCTGGAGGTACGGCGAGCCACGGCACACTTGACCGCGAGGAAAGCCATCGTACGGTCGAAACTGGCCGACATCGATCACAATGCTGATCAATATGTGCGGTCAGAATCCACGGATAAGTGCGGTCATTTCAGACCGTCACGCCACAACGACCCCGAGCACCACGAGTTGGTGGTCAAATTCAACGAGCTGATGGCTACCGCGCGATCTGCTCCACCGCGCTGGACATCACCGACGCGCCAACGCCTTTGCGGCCGAGGGCAACCCTGTCGACCACGACGATCCAGCCACCATCAGTCAAGCACGAGGTCGCCGAGCCGACGGATGGTGCGGGTGATATACGGGGTCATGCGCGCGCTCCCCGGCCGAGCTGGTCGGCAGGCCGCTGCCGGCGGAGTACGACGTGCGCAAGCTGGTCCGCTCACCCGCAACGACCGACAGCACGAGGTCGCTCGGTCGATCTCCAACCAGCGTCCACCGATCGATCAGCTCGTCCTGATCCAGCTCTCGCACCACGCGCGGAAGCTACTCCCGCACCCCGACACCGCCGCGACCAGTGATTCCGCGCTCGTTTGCGGCTGGTGACACGATCTTACCGGCCGCCGGCAGCTGTGCAGACGCTCAGGACTGGCGTGCACTCACCGCGGCCGGGCTGGAGGTGGACAGATCGGCCGGCAGCAGGTCCTCGTCCGACCGCCACAGCCGAGCCAGCGGACCGGTCACCGCGGTGGTCACGATCGCCACCAGCACGACGATCGTGTAGCCCAGCGTCGTGAGCATGCCCTGCTGGAGGCCGACGTTGGCAATCACGAGTTCGGTGATACCGCGGCAGTTCATCAGCGCCCCGATGCGCAACGCCTGGCCGCGACCGGTACCCGCGAGCGCCGCGCCGCCGGCCGCACCCAGGAACTTCGACACGACAGCCACGACCAGCGTGCCGGCCAGCAGTAGCCACCCCACCGAGTCGCCGAACGCGGTGAAGTTCGCCTTCAGGCCGATGCCGGCGAAAAACAGCGGCAACAGGATCGCTGCGGCGAAGTCGTTCAGCCACGCGTTGACCCGCATCAACACGGGGTGCTCGCGAGGCTGAATCACGCCGAACAGGAAGGCGCCCACGATCGGGTGCAGTCCGACGGCCTCCGTCATCGCCGCAAACGCCGTTGCCCCAGCGACCAGCACCGCGAGGGTGGCACTGTCACTGGCGCGCACGCCGATCCGCCGCGACAGCGCTGCCAAAGCTGGTCGGACCACGGTGAATGCCACAACGATCAGCACGATCGCGAGCGCCGCGCGCACGATCAGCTGCATCGTGTCGTGCGCACCGGCGGCGGCGAGGAGCACCGTCAGCACGCCCCACGCCAGGCCGTCGCCGATCGCCGCCACGGTCAGCGTCAGTGTGCCGGTCTCCGAGGTCTCCACGCGGTGGTCGGTGAGGATGCGGGCCAGCACCGGCAGGGCGGTGACCGACACGGCCAAGCCGAAGAACACCAGGTAGATCGGCAGCGACACGCCCGGGGGTGCGAACCATCGCGGCACCAGGGCGGCAAAGCCGAGGCCGGCAGCGAACGGCACCGTGATCGACCCTGTGACGACCAGGCCTACCTTGGTGCGGTTGCCGGTCAGCCGGTCCACCCGCAGCTTGCTGCCTAGCAGGAACATGAACACCACCAGCCCGAACTGGCCGATCAGGTCGATGGCACTGAGCACCCCCGGCGTGAACACGGCGTGGTACGCGCCCGGCGCGAGCGTACCGAGCAGCGACGGCCCGAGCAGCAGCACCCCGGCAAGCTCGCCGACCACAGGTGGCTGCCAGAGCCGGACGCACAGCGCGCCCAGCAGCCGACAGATGCCGATAATGACGGCTACCGCGAGTAGGAAACTGGTGACTTGATCGAGCACCGGCATGGTTGGTCCTCACGGTCTCATGCACAGGAGCACGGGAAGCACCCCGGGGCGGCACGGTTTCCGATTATGTCGATCTTCACCGGGTCGCCTGTCGGATCTTGCCCCGACTGGCGCAACAAGGGATGTTTGGACGATTGACGCGGTGAAGATCAGGTGAAGCCGGGCCGGTGTCCGGACGGAGGAGGGGCACCCAAGATCAACATGTGACGAAAGACCTGAACACCTCCTAATGACGACACAGTGCCCGGTGTGGATCTGGATGCCTGAACCCCTTCTGCCGGGTGAGGCTCCGGTCAGACCGGCACTGGTCTGCCTCGGATCGTTCTCCTGTTCGGCGTCATGCTTGGCACCCGCACACCCCTGGTCTCTGACGCCTCGTCACCAGGTCGGCGCAGCACCACGGCCGAGGCTACGGGGCACGCGCCGGGGATCGCGGTGAGCCGTGACGAAACGCCGCGGGTAGCGCAGGTCGGCGACTCGCCGGACAACAACCCCCGGACGGCACTGCTCCGTAAAGACGGCAAGCAGCTGTTACGGGCCTGCGTAGGCATGGGCGAACCACGAAGCCAACGCAGGGGAATCGCGTAGTTCGGTGAGGGGGGCGTGGCCGAGGTGGCTGTCGAAGCCCTCGCCCGCACTGCCGAGCAAGTGGAGTAGCCATGGAAAGCAGCGCCTCGCTTGACCGTGAAGCCCGCGGCAGGGCGCACCGGACAGACGCAGTGTCGACAGGCACGACGCGAGCGACTCCCCGATGTGGTAGCGCGGGAAGACCTCGCGTTCCAGCACAACGACGCCGAACCCGTTCCTGGCCAGCAGCGCGCCGCCGTCGACCCGGCAGGGCCGCCCCCGATGACCAATACTTGAATGTGTTGGGGCACGTCGCTCACGACTGCTGTCCCCCGATCCGCTCCAGTCCCAGCTCCGGTTCGGTGACCAGCCGGAAGTGCGCCGACTCCGCGTCGCGGAGCGGGTTCTCCCGTATAGATGTGAAGTCGGGCATCGAAGCACCCGCCGCGTCACCGAGGGCACGCAACTGAACTTTGAGTGCCTCGTCGCGCAGCCGGTCGGTGAGCACACGGGTAGACGAGTCGGTCACCTCGCGCAGGTCGGACAGTCCACCGATGATCTCGGCGAACGAGGTGGAGGACAGCCCGTCGATCGGATGTTCCTCGACGTCGTCGCCGATCAGCCGGTCCGACGTGCGGAAGAAACCGTCCTTCCCGAGATACCGCTCGTACATGACGCTGACCAGCGCGAACAGCCGGGTGTAGGCGCGGCGGTAAGCGAATTCGAAGAAGAGCAGTCCCTCGTCCTCGGTGGCCTCGCCGCGGCCGATCGACGCGATGCATGCCGCCGCCGTGAGCGCGCTGTACAGCGCCAGGTGCACGCCCGTGGACAGCAGCGGGTCCAGGAAACACGCCGCGTCGCCGACGATCGCGAACCCCGGGCCGCAGAACCGGTCCGCGATGTACGAGTAGTCGGTCTCGGTGCGCGCCGTGCTCACGTGCTCGGCGTCGGCGACCAGTCCACCGACCGTCTGCGACGCGGCGACCAGCCGGTGGTACAAGTCGTCCAGCGACTCGCCGCTGACGCGGCCGCGGGCGAACGCGTCCTTCGTGGTCACGTAGCCGATGCTGATCCGCCCGTCCGCCAACGGGATCACCCAGTACCAGCCCTCATCCGACGAGATGATGTTGATGCCGCCGATCGGCGTGTCCGGGAGCATGGTCGCGCCCGTCCAGTACCCCCAAATGGCGATGTTGCGCAGGTTCTGCAATGGCTGGCGGTCACCGAAGTGGCGTGAGCTCAGCAACCCATGCCGACCGGATGCGTCCACGAGGAAGTCGAAGTCGTCGATGACGTACGCGTCGCCGTCCTTCGGCTGGCAGTGCACGGCGGCTGGCCGCGCGCCGTCGAACTCGACGCTCTTGGCGAGCACTCCCGTGCGCACCGATACGCCGTTGTCCCGCGCGTGCTGTAGCAACAGGGCGTCGAACTGGCTACGGTCCACCTGCCACGACCGGACGCCGATCTGTTTGGCCCAGTCGAACACCCAAGTGTCGGAGTTCCACTGGAAAACCCCGCCGTGCTTGATGACAAAACCGTTCTCGTCGAGTTTTTTCGCCACGCCGACCGCCTCCAGCACGGCGCGACAGGACGGCGTCAACGACTCCCCGATGTGGTAACGGGGAAACTCGGCGCCCTCGACGAGTGCCACCTCAAGACCGGCCTGAGCCAGGCCGGTCGCCGTGACACTGCCAGCAGGACCGCCGCCGATCACTAGCACCTTCATGCGGACCCCCGAAGTCGATGTGGACACGCGTTTGAGCATTACGGTAAAGCTTGGATCTTGAGGATCGCTGGAAGTGATGGCGTCGGGCCTCGGCTTGGCGTCGGGGCGGAAGCAGGATCGGTGCAGCGCGTGCTCAATGACGTCCGCCCGCTGGTCACGAACGTGGAACAGGCGAGCGATCTCGGCAGGGGTGGGCGGGATCAAGGGCGGACACCGTGGAGACGGGAGCGAGCCATCCGCTAGTGTCGATCTTGGTCTTTCCTGCCCGTCGGGCGCGTGCCGAGCGGCCCCTTTTGTTCTGTGTTGATGCGCGTTCTTGTGTTGATGCGCGCAGGTGCTCTGCCCGCGTTCGCCCACGAACGACGACCCCGCGACCCCGCGCCGCGCGGCCGTCCTCACCCATGAATCCGGCACCGCGCTGGTGTGGTGGCCCTTCCGGCCAGGGCCATGGCACCCGCCGCGGGGGTGACAGCCGTGCTCGTCGGTCCACACGGCGAGCAGGTCGGTCACGGCGTCGCCCCTCCCGACTGTTGATCTTGATTTGCCGAGGTGGAACTCACCTTGCCGGTCCGGACCACCGACTGACCCGGTCTTCAGGAAGTGGTGCCGCTCGGCGTCCTTGACCGCGCCGCGTTCCGGAGCAGTTGCCGGACGGCGGGCAGAGCCGCGATCAGGCTTGCCGCCTGCGCTTCGGACAGCGTCGCCAGCAGGTCGGTCAGCCGGTCGCGGCGGGCCTGCTTGTGTGCCGCGAGCAGCGCGCGCCCCTCGTCGGTGACGGCGATCAGGGCCACCCTCCCGTCATCGGGGTCGCTCACCCGAGTCACCAGGCCCTGCCGTTCGAGCCGCTGGACGAGCTGGGTCATCGAGGGCTGGGTCACGCCTTCCGCCGCGGCCAGCGCGGTGAGCCGCGCCGGGCCGGCCCGGTCGAGCCGGGCCAGGGTCGCGGCGGCGGTGAAACTGAGCTCCCGGTGATCGGTCAGGTGCCGCAGCGTCAGGACCGAGAGCTGTTCCAGCAGCTCGGCCACGTCCTCCCGGCCCTGGAGACGGTCGATGTCCACAAAACACTTATACCATGCTATATAAGCGCCTTATATTGTCGCGGCGCGACCCGCTGTGAGCTGATCCGGCCCGGGTTTCGCCGAGGCTGCCGGCGGGTAAGCGGTTGACGACCGAGAGATAAGAGAGCAGTGGGAAATGTCGGCCGAAACCTGGGGCTCGGTGGCCGCCGAGCAAAACGTGATGATCTCGCTGGACATTGACGAGATGTCCTTGGCGGGGGTGCGCGACGAGGTTCGCGCACTGCTGGCGGAGCACTCCGGGCTGGTGGCCGAGGATGCGGTCCAGGTCTCCGACGAGCTGGTGAGCAACGCGTTCCGGCACGGGCAGTCGCCCCGGACGATGCGGGTGTCCCGCACCGTCGACGGGCGCCGGCTGCGCATCGAGGTCGACGACACCGCCGAAGCGGGGCCGGTGAAGCGGACTCCGGACCATACGGGCGGGCTCGGCCTGCTGCTGGTCGAGCGGCTGGCTTTGGCCTGGGGGACGCGGCTCCGCCGGACGCACAAGACGGTGTGGGCGGAGCTGGACCTGAGCGGCCCCGCCGGGTACCTGGCGGCGGTGGCCTGCCCTCGCCCACCCGGATAGCGCGCGGAGGCAGGCGCGGTAACGGGTACGGTTCTTGCATGAACGAGCGCCAGAACGTGCCGGCGCATGGGGGGCTTCAGATCAGCACTCGCCGCGACGGCACCGCGGTCGTGGTCGCGGTGGCCGGGGAGATCGACCTGAACACGGCCCCGGAACTGCACTCGGCGATCGAGAAGGCGCTCGGGCAAACTCGGGCCGGAGCGTGTGTGCTCGACCTGACGGGTGTGACGTTCCTCGGTTCCCCCGGCCTGACCACCCTGCTCGAAGCGGCCAACCACGCCGAAGAACTCGGGGAACCCTTGCGGATCGTCGTCGACGCGACCCGGCCGGTGATCCGGCCGATCGAGATGACCGGTCTGGACCACATACTTTCGCTCTACCACGCCGTGGAAGATGCGCTTGCCGCCGTGCGCGACCGGCAGGACTCCTGAGGCGACAGCCGGCACGAGTACACCCCAGCCAGGGAAGGAGCGGGTAGACCTCGCGCGCGACGGCTCGCACGGACAGCGCTTCGCCGCCGTCGAATTCGCGCTGACCGGCTCGTGGAATATCCACAACGGACATTCGGGTACGGCCTCTCCTACGACAGCGGATGCCCGGCGGCACTGGCCGCGTCCGACCGGCCGAGGCGCTTCCCCTGAGGCGCCGGGCGAGCCACGACCGGCTGCGGGAGGGATTCTGCCCGGGAACTCAGCTTCCCGGGCAGAATCCGCCGGCTCACTCGGCGAGCAGCTCTTCGAGCACGGCCAGGTGGGTCGGTTTCGCCTCGCGGTAACGCTGCCGCCCGGCCTCGGTGAGGTTGACGAAGATGGCGCGCCGGTCCTTCTCACACATGGCACGCTCGACCAGCCGCTCGCGTTCCAGCCGGGCAACAAGCCGTGACGTGGCGCTCTGGCTCAGGTGCACGGCCTCGACCAGGTCGGCGCCACGGCACCGCTGGCCACAGGTGGCCAGCCATTCCAGGGCTTCGAACTCGCTGACGCCGATGCTGTGCCGCTCCTGCAGCCTGCACTCCAGTGCAGTGAACACGGTCGAATACCGGGCGAGCAAATCCCGCCACCTTGCCACCAGGCCCTGTTCAGCCACCTTGCTCACCACGCCACATTAGCATGCACACGAATTAGATGCAACAGGGTTAAATTCTCTTGCATTACATGCACAAGCATGTAATGTGTGGTCCATGCTACCCTCCGCGTCTCTGTCAACAACCTCGTCCCGGTGGGACGCACGTCTGTGGGGCGTCCTGCTCACCGTGTCCACCATCGTCGGCCTCAACGCACTCGACGTGTCGATGGTCGGCGTCGCCCTCCCCGCCATCCAGGCCGACCTCGGCCTGTCCACCAGCACACTGCAATGGGTCGTCAGCGGCTACGTGCTCGGCTACGGCGGGCTGCTCCTGCTCGGCGGGCGCACCGCCGATCTGCTCGGCCGTCGCCGGGTCTTCCTGGCCGCGGTCTCGGTGTTCGCGGTCGCCTCGCTGCTCGGCGGCCTCGTCGACAACGGCGCGCTGCTGATCGCCAGCCGGTTCCTCAAAGGACTCGCCGCGGCGTTCACCGCGCCTGCCGCGCTGTCCATCATCACCACGACCTTCCGCGAAGGTCCCGCGCGCAACCGGGCGATCGGCATCTTCTCCGTGTTCGGCGCGAGCGGGTACTCGGCGGGGCTCGTCTTTTCCGGCCTGCTGACCGAAGTCGGCTGGCGGTGGATCTTCCTGCTGCCGGTGCCGATCGCCCTCGTGGTGCTCGCGCTGGCGATCAAGCTGATCCCGGGATACGAACCCGAGCGCGCCGGCGCGGGCTACGATCTACCGGGCGCGATCACCGGGGCCATGGGCTCGCTGCTGCTGGTGTTCGCCGTGGTCGAGGCCCCGAAGGTGGGTTGGGCCGCACCCCGCACGCTGGTCTCCGTCGCCGTCGCGGCGGCGCTGCTGGTCACCTTCGTGATCGTCGAGAAGCGCAGCAGCCACCCCCTGCTCCGGCTCGGGATCCTGCGGTCCGCCCCGCTGGCCAGGGCGAACCTCGGTGGCGCGCTGTTCTTCGGCGCCTACATCGGGTTCCAGTTCGTGGTGATGCTCTACCTGCAGTCGGCGCTGCGCTGGTCGGCACTGGAAACCGCGCTCGGCTTCCTGCCCACGGCGCTGATCGTGGCCTTCAGCTCCCCCCGGATCGAACCTCTCATCAACCGCGTCGGCACGCCGCGGGCCATCCTCGCCGGCGTCGTCTCGCATGTCATCGCGTACGCACTGTTCCTCCGGGTCGACGAGCACTCCGGCTACGCGGGTTCGGTCCTGCCGAGCATGATCCTGCTCGGCATCGGCTTCACCCTCACCTTCTCCTCGCTCAACATCCAGGCGACGGCGGGCATCGACGACAGCGAGCAGGGACTGGCCGGTGGCCTGCTCAACACCTCGCTACAGATCGGCGGTGCCATCGGGCTCGCGGTGGTGACCGCCGTGCTCACCGCCAACGGCGGCGGCCGGTCCTCGGCGGCCGGGCTGCTGAAAGGGCTGGCCCCGGCCCTGGCCGTGGTCACCGTGATCGCGACGCTCGGCCTGCTCGTCGCCCTGACCGGCGTCGTCCGGCGGCGGAGCGAAGCCGTTGAGCCGGTCCCGGTCGTCGCACACTGACACCGGCAGCCTGCCACCCGGGGAGGCGGCGGACCGCTTTGCCCGGCGAGTGCCGCGATGGTCCAGGCGGCCCTGGCCGGATCACCGCCCCCTGTGTTCGGCCACCTCCGCGGCATCCGGACAGCGCAGCGCCACCAGCCGGCCGAGGACATCGGCGTCTTCGCGCTCGGCGGTCAGGATCCGGCCCGCGAGTTCCCGGACCACGGAGTCCGGACCGGCCGGTACTTCGCCCTGAGGAAGCGCCGCCTGGCCGACGGGCACACCACCGGCGTGATCGAGCTGCTCGACCGATGACTCCGCGGTCGGGGCCTCACCCAGCCAGCGCGTAGTCGACCGCCTGATCCAGGGTCAGCCGGGTCCCGCGCCGGAAAGCTCTTTCAAACGCCTGTTCCCCCAGTGCGTCGCGGACGGCCGTCTCGCATTCGCGGTGGGGTGCGATGAAACTTTTGGACGCCCCGAAACCGGGCACGCCGAACCCGACCCAGGCGTGGTGGGCCGCGCCGAGCAGCACTGCGGCCCGTTCACCGCGGTCGCCTCCGGCGACCACGATCCACGCCAGCAGTTCGAGGCTGATCGCGACGCCGACCGTGTCGCGGAACGCCCGGTGGATGTGCAGGCCGTGGCGGGCGTGGGCCAGGGCCCGCTCCGGTGCGCCCGAAGCCAGCGCTGCGCGGGCCAGCACGTACCGGAACCAGGCAAGGGTCCATTTCTCGCCCCGGGCCTCACTCAGCGAGCGGCCCTCCTCGCACACCTCGACCCCCTTGTCGAGTTCGCCCTCGTAGACCAGTGCCGCGCCGAACCAGAGCCGGGCCAGGACGCGGCTGGAGTCCGTCGACACCACCCCGGGCTGCCGCCATTTCGCCAGTGCCCGATCTTCCAGCTCGATGGCCCGGTGGTTGTCATCGCTCAGCAAGGCGACCATGCCCAGTCCACTCAGCGCCCGCGCTTGCGCGGAGTCGTCCCCCAGCTCCACCGCCAGCACGCGGGACAATTCGAAGAACACCGAGCCCACCGGCACTTCGCCCTGGACGCCCGCGATGTAGCCCGCGGCCCACAGCGCATCGACGCGTTCGGGGCTGGGCCGCGGGTCGGCCAGGAGCAACTGCTCCAGCCAGCGGCGGCCCTCGGCGAGCAGGCTGCCGAAGGCCCAGTAGAACCACAGCGCGGCCGCCAGCCGCAGCCCGGCGCGGGCCTGGCCGGGAGTGGTGCGGCTGAACTCCAGTGCCGCTCGCAGGTCGGCGTGGCCGAGCCGGGCGCGGGCCAGCCACAGCATCTGCTCCGGCCCGAACCAGCGGGCCATCGCCGTTTCGGCCAGGCGGAGGTAGTGATCCCGGTGCCGGATCCGCAGCGCCGTTTCGCCGCCGCTCTGCCGAAGCTTGTCCAGCCCGTATTCGCCGACCGTCTCCAGCAGGCGAAACCGTACGTCGCCGCCGGTCTGTTCACGGACCACCACGGACTTGTCGACCAGGCCGCTCAGGATGTCGATCACGTCGTCCGGTTCGATCCCGTCTCCCGCGCAGACGTCCTCGACTTCCTCCAGGTCGAAACTGCCGGCGAAGACGGACAGCCGGCTCCACAGCGTCCGCTCGTCGGGCGTGCACAGGCCGAAACTCCAGTCCAGCGTCGCCCGCAGCAACTCGCGCCGGCCGTGTCCGGCAAGCAAGCCGAAGCGGTCGTCGAGCCCGTCGAGCACCTGCCGCGGGGACAGGTTGCGCAGTTGCACCGCCGCCAGTTCGAGCGCCAGCGGAAGCCCGTCCAGCCGGCGGCAGATCCCGGCCATGGCCGCACGGTCACGGCGCGTCATGGATCGTCCGGGCGCCACCCTGGCGGCCCGTTCTTCGAGCAGCGCCAGCGCGGCCCGGCGAGGGCTGGACCGTCCCGGCAACGGCCGGTGCGGATCGGGCACGGGCAACGGCGAAACCGGCCACAGGTGCTCCCCCACCATGCCGAGCGGCCGCCTGCTGGTCGTCAGGATCCGCACGTCCTCGTCCGCCCGTAACAGCGCGTAGGCGAAGGTGGCGCAGGCTTCCACCAGGTGCTCACAGTTGTCCAGGACCAGCAGCAGGCGCTTGCCCCGCACGTGGTCGACCACGGTGTCGATCGCCGACCAGCCCGGCCGGTTGTCGACGCCCAAGGCCATCATGACGGTGTCGGGCACCAATTCCGGCTCCCGCAACCCGGACAGTTCCGCCAGCCGCACCCCGCCCGGGAACGTGGGCGCCAGATCATCCGCCACGCGCAGGGCCAGCCGGGTCTTGCCCACCCCGGCGGTCCCGGTCAGGGTCACCAGCCGCGCGCTGCTCACCAGCCGCTTGACTTCGGCCAGGTCCCGCCGACGGCCGACGAAACTCGTCGCTTCGGCGGGCAGGCCGCTCGCCGTCCGACCCACCGGCACCACCCACCACGTGCTCGTGAGCCTCGCCGAGCCGGCGAGGCTCTGCTCGCCAGCCTTGTCACCGGACCAGCACTCCGCAACCGAAGGCCTCATGCTGAAGAGGTGAATGACGCGGCGCTGGAAGTGCGGGTGGCGGCCGGGCTGCGGCTGTTCCTGCCGGCCCGGCACCGGCGGGAACGGGTGCGGGTGCCCTATGACGGCACCTCGTCGCTGGGGCACGTCGTCGAGTCGCTGGGCATTCCCCTGCCGGAGGTCGGCCGGATGGTGGCCGGTGACCTGCCGAGGGAGCCGGCCTACCGCCCGGTCGCGGGGCAGGTGGTCGAGGTGGCGGAGGTGCCACGCCCCGAACGGTTGCCGGCTCCCCGTTTCACCCTCGACGTTCACCTCGGTGCCCTGGCCCGCAGGCTCCGCCTGGTCGGCGTGGACACCGCCTACGCCAACGACGTCGACGACGACACGCTGATCCAACAGGCGAACCGGGAACGCCGCGTGCTGCTCACCCAGGACCGGTGGCTGCTGCGGCGCAGGGCGCTGTGGCGAGGCGCCTACGTGCGGGGAGCGCGGCCCGCCGAGCAGCTGCACGACGTGCTGGACCGGTTCGCGCCTCCCCTGGCACCGTGGACCCGGTGCACGGCCTGCAACGGCGAGCTGGCCGCGGTCGCCAAGGACGACGTCGAGCACCTGCTTCAGCCCGGCACCCGCCGGAACTACCGCGACTTCTCCCGCTGCGAGTCCTGCGGCCGGGTCTACTGGCGCGGGGCCCACAGCGGGAGGCTGGCGGCGATCGTCGACGCGGCACTGGCGACCGTCGCCACCACCGGCTCGCCTGGGTGACGGCTGACGGCGCCCAGGCGACGTAGCCTGGGAACATGGTGTTGCGGAACGGCACATACCGGGTGGGCGCGGAATCGGGCCGGCTGCTCGTGCGTACAGGGCGCACCGGGCTGGGTTCGCGGGTCGGGCACGATCTGACGATCGAAGCGGACGCGTGGAGCGGAACGGTGACGGTGGACACCAACGACCCGGCACGGTCGTCGCTGGCCGTCGAGGTCGACGTGAATTCGCTGCGCGTGGTCGAAGGCTCGGGCGGGGTCAAGCCGCTCACCGGCTCCGACCGGGCGGAGATCGAGCGGACTATGCGGGACAAGATCCTCCAGGCCACGAGGCATCCGGCCATCACCTTTCGCTCGACAGGAGTCACCGGTACCGCGGAATCGTTCACCGTGGACGTTGATCTGACCATTGTGGACAAGACCCGGCCGGTGGAGGTGCGCGGAAGCCTGCGCGACGACGGGCGTGTGCGCGCCACCGCGACCGTGGTGCAAAGCCGGTGGGGGATCAAGCCGTACTCGGCGTTTTTCGGCGCGCTGAAGGTCGCCGACGAGGTCATGGTCGAGGTCGACGCGACGCTGGTTCCGGCGGGATAGGCGACGGCGCCGGGGTGGCGGCCGTGGGTGGCACCATAAGCGGTTGGAACCGCTCCCAGGAGGAGTGGCATCCCGCCACACCCGTTGCGCGACGGAGAAAAAAGTTCTCGACTCCGCCTCGTTTCCACGGAATGATCGGACGCCGAGGGCCACGGTCGGGGCTGGGAGGAAGGGGCCCTCCTGACGAAGATGGGGAAACATGAGGACTCCCCGGCGGCTTCTTGCTGCGCTGGCGCTGGCGGCCGGGCTCGGCTCGCTGCTCACGGCGCCAGCGGCCGGTGTGGCGGAGCCGGACGCGCCGTTCACGCTGGGCGGCTTCAAGTTGCTGCCCGCGCACCCGGCCGGCAAGGCGGCGCGCAGTGCCTCGGCCCAGGACGACGGCCCGTACCTGATCGGGTCGCTCGCGGACGGCCGTTGCCTCGACGCCGACCTGAACACGATCGCCGCCAACGGCACCAAGGTGCAGCTGTGGACCTGCAACTCCACCGCGGGGCAGCAGGCGTGGTACTTCGAGGAGATCCCCGAGGGTTTCTACCGGTTCCGCAACTACGCCAACGGCCGGTACCTCGACGCCGACGCCGACACCATCGCCGCCAACGGCACCAAGGTGCAGCTGTGGGATTACGTGGGCGGCGGCAGGAACCAGTGGTGGGCCGTCATCGGGATTCCCGAGGGCTACGCGCGGTTGCGGAACGTCCAGAGCAGCCGCTACCTCGACGCCGACGCCAACACCATCGGCCGCGACGGCACGAAGGTGCAGTTGTGGGACTACATGGGCGGCGCGCGGAACCAGTGGTGGCAGTGAACCTGAGGTGAGGTGAGGTGACGAAACATCGGGGGTCCGGTCGCCCGGGCCGCCGATGTTTTCACTCCTTTTCCTCGCGATGGGCCTCTTCCTCGCGATGGGCCTCGCGATGGGCCGCCTCGGCGAGCCGTTTGAGCACCGCCAGCCGCGCGTCCCACCGCGCCGCCACCTGCGCCATGACCTGGGCCGCCGCGTCGAGCCGGTCGGGCCGGACCGGATAGCGGACTTCCCGGCCCTGGCTCCGTCCTTCGACCAGCCCGGCGCGGTGCAGGACCGCGAGATGCTTGGCGACCGCCTGCCGGGTGAACGGCAGCTCGCCGGCCGAGGTGGTGGGGGTCGTCTCGCCCTGGGCGAGCAGGACGTCGGGGAGCCGCCGACGGCTCGGCTCGGACACGGCCACCCGCAGCTCCTTGTCGCCGCCTGCCGAACTGTTGGTCACTGAGTTTCTTGCCTTCTTTGTCGCGTACACGCGGAGGTCGTCGAGGTGGACCTTCCAGCCCTGGCTGTGCTGGTTGGCGTAGGTTCTCCGGAGAAAGTGATCCGATCGCCGGCCTCGATGGACGCCTACTCCGCGGCATCTTCCTGACGGGCTCCACGCAGGGAGCGACGGATTTCCTCCAGCTTGTCGCGAGCGGCCTTGTCGCGCTCGGCGAGCTTCTCGTCGACCGACGCCTCACCGGCGAGCTCGCTCGATCCGAGGGCCGTCGCGAACCGGTTTTCGATCCGGTCACGAACGTAGTCGAAGCCCGGCACTCCGGACTCGGTGTAGTCGCCTTCGGCGGGCCGAGGCGTGCTGTCGTCCGACATGCCCGACTCCTTTCGTCTTCCTCACGCCATTGTGCCCCCAGCAAGCGGTCAGCCGAGTTGCGGCGGTTTCGGCGGACGACGAATCGATGAGCTGGCCACCCGGGCTCCGCCGGGTGCCCGAACGCGTCCCAGGCAGTGAGAATCCGCGGCTCCGGCCGGGTCATGGTCCCGGCAACGCCTCGACCCTGAATGGGCCGCGGCCACGACCATGAAGACGACGGAGCCGACGCCCAGCGAACCGGACAGGGTGCGCGGTGCGGATGTGGCCATACAGACCTCCGGGCACGGGAAACTTAACGGCGAGCCGACAGCGTTGCCCACACAGCCCGACTCGCCCGCCACCACAGCCCGACTCGCCCGCCACCCGCGCCGCTCACCGTCGTCGCCGGAAGCGTGCCGCTCGGTGTCGCGCTAGGTCGTGCTGGTCACGGAGGCCGTGTCGATCACCCTGATGCTGGTGGTGTTCGGATTGCTGCTCGGCCGGGCCGGGGCCGCGCCGGTGCTCGCACCCGACCGGGGCGTCAGCGGAATCGTCGCCGGGACGATGCCCGCACTGGGCGCGTTCGTCGGGTTCGAGGCGGCGGCGGCGTTCGGGGCGGAGGCCAGGCGCCCGTTCCAGACTGTGCCCCGCGCGGTGCAGTGGACCGCCGCGCTGTGCGGGGTGCTGTACCTCATCGCGGCGTACACACAGGTCAGCGGGCTGCGGTCGGTACCGGGCGGGCTGGCGGGGCAGGCCGAACCGGTGACCACCCTGGCCGCGCTCCAGCGCGTCCCTTGGCTGTCGTACGTGCTCGACGTCGGGATCGCCGCGTCGTTCCTGGCGTGCGCGCTGGCCACCGGCAGCGCACTGGTCCGGGTGCTGCTGTCCATGGGGCGGGAAGGCATCATGCCCGCGCGGTTCGGCGAGACCCATCCGCGCTACCGCACCCCGCACGTCGCGATCCTCGCCACGGTGCCGGTGGCGACGGCCGTGCCGGTGATCGTGATGGCGGCGGGGGTGGCACCCACGACCCTGTTCGTGGCTCTGCTGAACGTCAACGTGTTCGGGTACCTGATCGCCTACCTGCTGGCGTGCGCCGCGGCGCCGGTGTTCCTGCACCGCATCGGCGAGCTCACCCGCGGTGCGGTCGTCGCGGCGGCGATCACCGTCCCGGCCCTGCTCGCCGCGCTCGTCACCTTCACACTGGCCACTGTGGACGATGGCTATCCGCTGGTGTTCGCGGTCCTCGCGGCGGCGGGGCTGGTCTGGTACGGCTGGCTGCGGTCGCGCCACCCGGATCGGCTCGCCAGGCTGGGCATCTACGACGAGACCTCGGCCGCCGACCTGCTCGGCGAGGCGCCGTGAACCCCGACTCCGCGGCCCTGTCCGGCCGCCAGCCCAAGGCGGTCCGCAATGCCCTGGCCGTGCTGGAAGAGGTGGTCGCCGCCGGCCCCGGCGTGACCGCCAAGGAGATCTCGGCCGCGCTGAAACTGCCGCCCGCCACCACCTACCGGCTGCTCAACCTGCTGGTCGCAAAGGGCTACCTGGTGCGGCTGCCGGACCTCCGCGGCTTCGCGCTCGGCCGCCGCG
>NZ_DATELF010000104.1:0-19365 GCF_035276945.1 Amycolatopsis sp.
GAAACAACGGCAACGGCCACAACACCCGATCCCCCACACCCAAACCCAACACCGGCACATAACACGCCGCCACCGACCACAAACAACCCCGCTGCGACGACACCACACCCTTCGACAAACCCGTCGTCCCCGACGTATAGATGATCCAGGCGGGATCGTCGAGCCCGAGGTCGTCACGCGCGGGCGTAGCGGGCTCCCGCGCCAGCAGCGACTCCCAGGAAACCCGGCCGGGCAAGGGTTTCCCGGCGCCCACGACCACCAGCCGCAGGTCCGGGTGCGTCGCGAGCATCCTGCCGAACTGCTCGACGTGCCCCTCGTCGGTGATCACCAGGCGCGCGCCGCAGTCGTCGAGCAGGTACGACATCTCCGCATCGGTCGACTGCGGGTTCACGGGCACGGCCACCGCGCTCGCACGCGCCACCGCGAAATAGCTTTCGACGGTCTCGACGCGGTTTCCCAGGCAGATCATCACGCGGTCGCCGGGTTGCAGCCGCAGCTCGGCGAAATGCCCGGCGAGGCGCCGGGTCCGCCGTTCGAGCTCGACGTAGGTCACCGACCGCTGTCCGTCCGAAAAGGACATCCGATCGGCGTGGCGAACGGCGTGTTCCCGCAACAGCTCGGGCAGCGGGCGAATCAGATCGGTACGCAGCATGCCACCATACCTCTCGCTCGCGCAGGCAACTGCCAGTGTCACCGGCCCCGCGCGGCGCGATCCCCCTGACCGGTCCCCGCAGACCCCCTTAATCCGGGTTCGGACGGCCCGCCGCGTACTACCAAGGAGACCGAAAGCAGGCAGACCATGCCAACCGGCGGCCGGCCTACGTTCGGCCGATCGCCGTCACTTTCGGTCGGATTGGTATCCACCGGCACAGTAACCTTCGGTCGAGAGCCGATCCCCGGAACGAAAGGCCGACCCACCGTGCCCAACGAGATCCGCCGCGTCGACGTGGACCTGGCCGAGCGGTCCTACCCCGTGTACATCGGATCCGGCGCGCGGAACACGCTTCCCGCGCTCGTCGCCGGTCTCGACGCCGCCAAAGCGGTGGTCGTCACGGCACGCGGCGACGCCGAGGTACCCGATCCCGGCGTGCCGTGCAAGGTCGTCCCGGCGCGGGACGGCGAGAAGACCAAGACCCTGGCGACCGTGGGCGAGCTGTGCCGCGGCTTCGTCGATTTCGGCCTGACCCGTTCGGACGTGGTCGTGTCCTGCGGCGGCGGCACGACGACCGACACGGTCGGCCTGGCCGCGGCGCTGTACCACCGCGGGATCCCGGTGATCCACCTGCCGACCTCGCTGCTCGCCCAGGTCGACGCGAGCGTGGGCGGGAAGACCGCGGTAAACCTGCCGGAGGGCAAGAACCTCGTCGGCACCTACTGGCAGCCCAGCGCGGTGCTCTGCGATCTCGACTACCTGGACACCCTGCCGGAAAGCGAATGGCGCAACGGGTACGGGGAGATCGCGCGCTGCCACTTCATCGGCGCGCCCGATCTCAACGAGTTGCCGCTGCTCGACCAGATCTTCGCGAGCGTCTCGCTGAAAGCGCGGATCGTGTCGGCCGACGAACGCGACGCGGGTCCGCGGCACCTGCTCAACTACGGCCACACACTGGGCCACGCCCTCGAGCGGGCCACCGATTTCGCGCTGCGGCACGGGGAAGCGGTGGCCGTCGGCACCGTGTTCGCGGGCAGGCTCGCCGGTGAGCTCGGCCGGATCGGGACGGGCCGGGTCGCCGAGCACGCGAGCGTGGTGGCGAGCTACGGGCTGGCGACCGAGCTGCCCGCGGGCGTCCGCGGCGGTGATCTCATCGCGTTGATGCGGCTCGACAAGAAGGCGACCACCGGGCTGAGCTTCGTGCTGGACGGGCCGCGAGGGGCCGAACTGGTCCGGGACGTGCCGGAGCACGTGGTCGCCGGCGTGCTGGATGCGATGCCCCGGCACTGGGACTGATCCCGCGTGCCGGGCGGCGCGGAGCCGGTGCCGGTCAGGGCGCCGGGTCCGCGCCGTCGACGCGCAGCCACGTCAGCAGCTCGGCCGGCTTCCACAACGTGACGTCCGGCTCGGCGCGCAACAGGTCGGCCTCGTCCGCCTCGCCCCATAGCGCGGCGACCGCCCTGACCCCGGCGCGGCGTGCGCTCTGCATGTCCGTCACGGCGTCGCCCACCATGATCGCCTCGTGCGGTTGCGCGCCCAGCAAGGACATCGCGTGCAGCACGATGTCCGGCGCCGGTTTGGGCCGGGCCACCTCGTCCGATCCGATGACGTGGTCGAACAGCTGGACCATGTTCAGCTGCCCGAGCAGCGAACGGGCGCGCGGGCCGCTCTTCCCTGTCGCGACCGCGAGCCGGATCCCGTTGTCCCGCAACGTGGTCACGACCTCGCGCACGCCGGGGAAGACCCGGACCTGGTGGGCCAGCCGGTAGCTCTCCCGGACGAAGGGCTCCTCCATCTCCAGCGGCAGCCCCATGATCCGCATGATGTCGGGGAAGTACCGGCCGAGGTGGCGGCTGTACTCCGCGAACGGCGCCGGGCCTTCCCCGACGACCTCCGCGTAGGCGGCGCTGAACGCCTGGCGCATGACGCCGAAGCTGTCCACGAGCACGCCGTCGAGGTCGAACACGACCACGTTCGCCCGCCGTCCGGTGGCCTCCGGCTCCACGCCGGGATCCTGCTCGTGCTTGGCTTCCATGAATCCACTCCCGGTGATCATCGGCTGGAAGTACTCACGGGCTCCCAAGCCTGCGTGAGGGCCGCGGATGCATAGATGCGGTCGATCACGTCGAGCGTCCAGCGAGCGTCCCGCACCGCCTGGCCGGGGCTCGCCGGGTCGGCGAGCAGTGCGGGCAGCGCGTCGAGCTGGCGGTCGTACTCCACGCCGATCGGCTCGTCCAGCGCCTCGGCTGGCCTGGCCTCGCCGCCGACCGCGTGACTCAGCAAGGAGCCGCCCAGCCGGTTCGGGCTGAACCCGAGCGTGCAGCGCAGCTCCGCGACACCCTCGCTGCCTTCGATCCTGAAGACGGTGCTGTCCAGCGCCTCGTGGGAGGCCCAGCTCGCCCGCAGCGACACCGAAAGCCCTTCGGCGGTCACCAGGAACCCGTGCGCCGTGTCCTCGACGTCGCCCATGCCGACGGGCCGGTCGTCGGCGCGCCACGACGCCTGGAACGGTTGCCCGTTGACAAAATCGGCGGACATAGCGCCGGCGACCTGCTCGAACGTCAGGCGGCCCAGCAGCAGCCGGGCAACGTCCATGAGGTGCCAGCCGAGGTCGATCAGGGCACCGCCGCCGGCGAGCTGTCTGGTCGTGAACCAGCCGGCGCCGGCAGGCACGCCACGGGCCCGCCGCCACGACAGCTGGGCGTGCCGGATCGTCCCGAGCGAGGCGGTCAGCTCCAGCAGCGCCGTCACGTCGGCGCGGTAGCGGGCCGCGCTACCGCCGAGGAGCACGGCGCCACCCGCGGCCTCCGCGGCCGCGAGGTCGTCCACCTCGGCCGCGGTCAGGCACAGCGGCTTCTCCAGGAAGACCGGGATGCCCGTGGTCAGCACCTGGCCGGCGACCTTCGCGTGCAGGTGGTTGGGCACCGCCACGACCGCGAGGTCGACCGAGTCCGCGGACAGCTCGTTTGTCGAGGGGTGCATCGCCGCCTCGGCCACCTGCCTGGCCACGGTCGTGCGCAGCACGGGGTCGGGCTCCACCAGCGCCACGACCTCGAACGCGGGGTGCGAGCGCAGGCGCTCCAGCCAGATGGTCCGGCCGGCCCAGCCGAGCCCGATCACCGCGACCCGGATCGGCGGCCGGCCGTGGCAGGCGCTCATCTCCGCCCGACCACGTCGGCGACGACCGACGCCACGTCGTGCATCTGCTCCTCGGTGCCGAGCAGCAGCCGGTGATGCAGCCAGACGCTGTCCGACGTCAGCGCCTCGGCGTTCGGGCAGCGGCGGCCGAGTTCGTCCGCCGACACATCCGGTGCCCCGACCTCCCAGAACGCGTCGGTCCGGTAGACCGCGCGGAACCCGACGAACGCGGGCACTCCGCGTTCGATGAGCGCGTCGACGATCTCCGCGCGCCGCTCCTCGGTGACGCCGGGAAGCCGGAACATGGCCATGTAGTGGGGATTGCGTTCGCACCGGTCGTCGGAGGCCTGCGGCACGACGCCGTCGATCTGCTCGAGCAGCCCGGACAGGACCGGCCACCGCTGTTCCCGCACGTCGATCTGCTCGTCGAGCCGGGTCAGCTGCGCGCGCAGCACGGCGGCCGAGAACTCGTTCATCCGGAAGTTCGAGCCGGAGGTGCGGTGGAAGTAGCCGCGATCGGTCCGGGGCCTGCCGCAGCTGTGGCGCACGAACCCGGTCTCGTACAGCTCCGCGTCGCCGAAGAGCACGGCGCCGCCTTCGCCCGCGGTCATGAGCTTCCCGTTCTGGAAGCTCAGTGCCGCCACCGAGCCCAACTCGCCGAGCTTCTTGCCGCGCCACCGCGCGCCGTGCGCGTGCGCGGCGTCCTGCAACAGCGGGACCCCGGAGTCCGCCGACAGCTTCACGAGCGCGTCCATGTCGGCGACCAGCCCGGCCATGTGCACCGGCATGATGGCGCTGGTCCTCGGGGTGATCGCGGCGGCGGCCGCGGCCACGTCGATGTTGTATGTGCCGGGGTCGACGTCAACCGGGACGGCCACGGCGCCGAGGCGCTGGGCGGCCTGGGACGACGAGATGAAGGTGAAGGCGGGGACGATCACCTCACTGCCGGGCGTCACGCCCAGCACCTGGAGCGCCAGCTCCAGCGCGTGCGTGCCGTTGGTGACCGCCAGGCTGTACTCGGCGTTGTGGAAGTCGGCGAACTCACGCTCGAACGTGTCGACCTCGCTGCCACCGATCCGCCACCACTGCCCCTGCTCCAACGCACGGTGCAGGCCGACCCGTTCCTCGTCGCCGAACTGGGGCCAAACAGGGAACTCGAGCCTCCCACGCACTCCGCTCATGAGTTTTCGCTCCTACTTCCGCGCCACAGACAAGCAAATACCATCGAATATCGTTCACCAAAACAATTTTCACGCTACGGCAGCGTGCCGGCCCTACCAATCCCCTTGCCGCCCCCTAACTCCCCCCTGGCCGCATGGTCTCGGCAAAGTCGGGTTTGGGGCTTGTGAGGGGGTGGGTGAAGGTCGGGCAAGCCTTTTGTTGATCATGTGCGACTTCAGCCGCCCCCTCCAACTCCTCCCGCTACACCCCTGAACAGCCCTGACGACTTTGCCGAGACCGTGCCCTTGGCCGATCATGGGAACACGACTCTCCGGCCCGGCGATTCGTTCCTTACCAACATTGGGAACCGGCCGCGCGGTACGAGAAATGAGAACCGGAGGCGACCGTGAATCAATTACTTCTGGTCAACGGGCCCAATCTGGGCATACTGGCCGCCGCGAGCCCGAGATTTACGGCACGGACACGCTCGACGACATCGAGACATCGGTCATGGTGGAGGTCGCCGAGCGGGGCTGGGAGGTGACACGTTCCAGTCCGAGG
The DNA here is from genome assembly GCF_035276945.1 of Amycolatopsis sp. GTDB lineage: Bacteria > Actinomycetota > Actinomycetes > Mycobacteriales > Pseudonocardiaceae > Amycolatopsis_E. Next base: position 5,513 of record NZ_DATELF010000104.1, read on the forward strand.
CCGAAAGTGAATTGCGCGACCATTATGACAGCGTCGGTGCCATTCTGAACCCTGGTGCGCTCATGATCGCCGGCTGGAGCCTGCGTGACGCGCTCGCCAGTTGTCCCCGCCCCTGGTGGAGGTGCACCTGTCGAACGTCTGGGCGCGGGAGCAATTCCGGCACGAATATCGGTGCCGGCCTCGCTGGCCAGCGGGGTCGTCGTCGGCCTCGGCGCACTCGGTTACCGGCTCGCGGCACGCGCCCTGCTGGAGATCTCCGTGGACGGAGCCGCACCGGACGCGGCACCGCCCGCGGCACCAGCCAGGTCTCGCGCCGCGAGCACGGCACCGTGCAAAGAGGACAAGCCGCCGAGGAGCGCGGGCCGCACCGGTGGCGGCTCGTGCCCCAGCCGCGTCAACCGGCCCACCTCCTCGGCGACGAGGGGGACGAGGGCCGGAATTCCCGCGGCGAACCCGCCGCCGATCAGGGCCAGGTTTGGGGCGCACAGCTCCGCGACACTCACGATCAGGGCAGCCAGCGCCTCGGCGCTCTTGGTCACCGCGGACACCGCCCAAGACTCGCCGGCCTCGATCCCGTACCGCAACCGCGCCGCCGTCACGTCGCCGCCGTGCGCGCGAGCCGCCCGGCGCAGCGTGGCCGGTCCGGACGCGGCCGCCTGGACGCAGCCCCGGCGGCCGCAGTCGCACACTTCGCCGGACCCGGTCACGACGACATGACCGAGCTCGCAGGACGCACGGGTGAGCCCTGGACAGGGGCGTCCATCGAGAACGATGCCGCCGCCGATCCCAGTCCCGACGCCGACATAGAGCAGGTCGGCACAGTCCGCCGCCCGCGCTTCGGCGACCGCCGCGAGGTCCCCGTCGTCGGCGAAGCACACCGGGACGCCGGGGAAGATCGCCCGCAGCTCGGCACCAAAGTCCAGTCCGACCCAGCTGGGCCGGACTGGCCAGGCGACCACCTTGCCCGCACTGTCCACAGTGGCCGGAACCGAGACACCGGCCGCGGTGATCGACTCCTGCGGCACCGTCACCACGACCCGCTCCCGCAACAGTCGCAGGTCTTCGGCGACGTCCAGACCCGGCCCCGGCCACGCAAACGAGTACTCGCTCACCTCCGCGGACCCCTCGTGCTCGGCCCGCAGGGCGACCTTCGTGCCGCCGATGTCGATCCCCAGAAAGCTCACAGCGCACCGTCCTCGTTCCACTGTGGACCCGTGATGGACTCCGGGCCCGCTACTCCGCCAGCGCGAACCTGACCGCCAGCGTCGCCGCGCGCATGGCGTAGACCGCCTCCTGTCCCCGTGGATCGTCCGGGGATTCCGTGACGACCGCGTCGTCGACCACCAGACCGGCGAGGCACTGCGCCGCTTCCAGGCAGGCGACGCACGCCTCGATCAGCGCGTCGGATTTCGCCCGGTGCTCACCGAGCGTGGACAACAGCCGAAAGATGGCCGACTGCACCCCGCCGGCCGCGGCCACGAGCGCGGCGTCACGCCCGGGGTCTTCTTCGCCCGGCTCGGGCTCGGCCCGCGGCTCGTTGAGTGCCTGGTGCACAGTGCCTCCACTGACGTCCACGACGGATGGCCCCGGTACCGGGTCAGGCCGGGGTGAGGTTCACCAGACGCTGCTGCCACAGGTCGTACAGTTCGTCGCGCACACTGTCCGGTACTCCGCCCACGGACTCCGCCAGCGCGCCCACCGTCGAGGTGCCGTCGGCCTTTCCGAGCAGCTCGTGGAGCGGCTCGGAGATCTTCGCGCTCGGACCGCCGGAATAGTCCAGGTAGATCTCGCGCGAGACGCCCACCGCCCCGGCCGAACCGTCACCGATCCGCTCGGCAAGCCTTGTCACCGGCCGGAAACCGAGCACGAGCGCGTCGAAGTCCGGCCGCGACCCGCCCCTGCGTCGGACGAGGAAATCCTCCACCACCAGAAAATCGAGATCGGTGGTCAGAAACGACGCCACCACGTCGTCCACGCTCTGGACGATCGGCTCGGCGTTGTTGTTGAACGAGGTGTTGAGCAGCACCGGTGTCCCGCTGAGTTCCCCGAACCTGGCGACCAGGCTGTGGAACCGGGCGTTGGACAGCGGGTCGACCAGCTGGACCCGTGCGGTCCCGTCCACGTGGGTGACCGCGCCGAGCGCCTTCCTGTACTCGTCCCGCACCGGCACGACGAACGACATGAACTCGTAGGCAGCCGTCGTCTCTGACAGGTCGAAGTAGGTCTTGGCGTCCTCGGCGGTTACTACCGGTGCGAACGGCCGGAAACTTTCCCGCTTCTTGACCATGGCATTGATCCGTGTCTGGTTCTCGGCGGGCCGCGCGTCCGCGATGATGCTGCGGTTGCCGAGGGCACGCGGGCCGAACTCCGACCGGCCCTGCGCCCAGCCCAGGACCGAGCCGTCGGCCAGCAGCCGCGCCGCCGCGTCCACGACGTCGTCCTGCCGCTCGATCTCGACGACCGAGCTCCAGGCCGCGAGCCGATCGGCGACCTGCTCGGCGGAACCCAGCGCGGGCCCCAGGCTGGCGCTGCGCAGCCGCTCACCCGGCGCGGCGGTGTGACCGAGCTCGGACATCGCCACCCACGCGGCGCCTTCGCCCGCGCCGGCGTCGTGGGAGGCCGGGTGGATGAAGACCTCGCCGAACAGACCGGATCCGAGCAGGACCCCGTTCAAGCTCGAGTTGTGCGCCACCCCGCCCCCGAAGCAGAGCCGCTTCAGGCCGGTGAAGTCGGCCCAGTAGCCGAACACGTGCATGGTGATGGTCTCGATCATCTCCTGCAGTCCCGCGGCGAAGTCCTTGTGCCGCTGGGTGAACGGCTCGCCCTTTCGCCGGGGCAGGAACCCGTGGTCGAGGAACAGCGGGCTCACCAGGTTGGGCACCGTCAGGTTCGGGTAGAGGTCGTACTGTCCCTTGTCCCGCAAGGCGAACAGCTGCGCGAAGACGTCCCGGTAGGTCGCCGGGTCGCCGTAGGGCGCGAGCCCCATGACCTTGTACTCGTCGCCGAACCCGTAGCCCAGCAGCTGGGTGGCGTTCAGGTACAGCACCCCGAGGGACTGCATCACCCCGTAGTCGGCCAGCTTCTCCAGCCGGCCGTCCTCCGCGCGGTAGACGGTGCCGGAGTTCTCCTCACCGCGCCCGTCCAGCACGACCACCAGCGCCTCGCGCATCCCCGAGTGCATGTAGGTCGACATCGCGTGCGCGTCGTGGTGCGAGGCGTAGACCAGCTTCTCGTCGGGCAGGTCCCAGCCGAACTCCTCGGCGAGCCGCTGCTTGATGAGCTCCCTGGAGTACCGGACGGGCACGCGCTGGTGCTCGGTGTAGAGGTGGTTGAGCACGCTGTCCATGTGCTTCTCGCGGAAGTAGTACCCGACCGCGTCGATCTCGCCGGGCGTTACGCCCGCCACGTCCAGGCACGCGCGGATCGCGTTGACCGGGAACTTGGTCGTCTTCTTGATGCGGTTGAGCCGTTCCTCCTCGACCGCCGCGACCAGCTCGCCGTCCCGGACCAGCGACGCGGACGCGTCGTGGAAGAAGAACTCCGACATCAGCGGCACGAGATCGGAATCCCCGGTCGAGAAGTTTCCGTTCAAGCCAAGCACCAACACGTTGATCACCCATACCTTCGGCAACGGACAGGAACACGGTCGCTGGGCCTGGCGCCTCTCCCGAAGCCGTCGACACCACCCGGCCACCGGGGTGGCCGGCGGCCCGACTCGTGTCACGCCACAAGTCCCACGATGACCAGTCTCGCGAAGAAAAACACGGCAACTTCCCCTAACCGGCCCCCGTGGACCCCCTGCTTTTCGCGATCGCAGGGGTCCTTCGCCGGTCAGGCGGTCGAGAACCCGAGCTCGTCCGGCAACTGCTCGCGCCGCTTCAGCCCGAGCTTGCGGAACACCCGCGTCAGGTGCTGTTCCACCGTGCTGGCGGTCACGAAGAGCCGGCTGGCGATCTCCCGGTTGGTGTAGCCCATGGCGGCGAGCGAGGCGACGCGGCGTTCGGCGTCGGTGAGCAGCTTGATGCCGTCGGGACGCTGCACCGCGGGCGCCGCGGCGGGAGCAGAGTCCTCGCTGCAGGTCGTCAACAGCTCTTCGCACAACGGCTCCGCGTCGTACCTCTTGGCCACGTGCCAAGCCCGGCGCACGATCCGGCGCGCCTGCTTGTGCTCGCCGATCGCGTGCAAGGCACGGCTGAGGTCGCGCAGTGCCCTTGCCAGCTCGTACTTGTCCCCGCATTCCTCGAGCAGGTCGATCGCCTCGGTGAGCAGCTGGGGCCTGCGCCGCGAGGAGCTGGTCTCGGCCAGCAGCCGCAAGGACAGCGCACGGGACCGGCCGCCGTCCGAGCCGGGCCGGGCGAGCTGCTCGGCGACGAGATGCTTGGCCTGGTCCCGGTTCCCCAGCGACAGCCAAGCCTCGGCCGCGCTGGTCCGCCACGGGACTAGACCGCTGCCATTCAGCCCCCAGTTATCGATCAGCTCACCGCATAGCAGGAAGTCCGCCAGCGCCGCCTGCCGCCGCTCCACGGCGAGCGAGAAGTTCCCGCGGGCGAACAGGTAGTGCAGCCCGTAGCGGTTCTCCAGCGCGGGCGCGGGGATCGACTGGTTCACGAACCGCGCCGCCTCGTCGAGCTTCCCCATCCGCGTGTACGCGAGGACCAGGCACCCGAGCGGCAGGCCGATCACCGAGCCCCACGAGCTCGGCGACACCTCCGCGAGCGCCCGGCTCGCGTAGACCATCGCGTCCGTCAGGTCGCCCCGCCGGACGGCCACCTCCGCCCGGCACGCGGAGAACAACGCCCGCCACATCGGCAGCCGGCGGGACCCGACCTCGCGGAGCAGATCGTCGCACCACGCGTCCGCGGCGTCCAGCTGATCGGTGTAGATCAGCGCCAGCAACGCGAGCAGGCCGTCCTCCTCCTGCCCCGCCACCTTGTGGGCGAGGTTCAGCTCCCGCAGCACCTCCTCCGCCCGCGGCTTGATCTTCTGGCTCTGGCCGCGGACGAGCACGTCGGCCAGCACCGCCGAGGCGCGCGGCAGGTTGACCGCACGGGTGGCCTTGAACCCCCGGTCCGCGGGCGGACGCACGCCGCGCCTGGCGAGCGCCGGGTACGTGCACGTCAGCCACTGGTCGACGGAGTAGAGCTCGTCGGCGAGGTCCGGGATCTCCCGGAGCGTCGCGAGCAGCCGCTCGGCCTCGCCCGTCCGCCCGCGCCACAGCAGCTGCCGCACCACGGCCACGGTCTCGGACACCGCCAGCTCGCCGGAGCCCGCCGCGACGACCAGCGGCCCGAGGTGCCGCGCCGCAATGGACGGGTTGATCCGCCATTCGATCTCGGCGAGCTTGGCCTCGACGCCCGCGCGCTTTTGCGTCGCACAGGTCCGCAGGGCACGCTCCAGCAACTCGACGGCGAAGGTCGTGTTTCCGGCCACCGAGGCCAGATCGGCGGCCTCCAGCAGGACGTCCTGGGTCCATGCCGCGTCCACCCCGTCCGCGTTCATCAGGTGCCGAGCGATCGTGACGGCGGGCTTGCCCTGGTCGTGCAGGAGCCCGGCCGCCCGGCCGTGCAGTTCCACACGCACGTCGGTGGGCAGCTCGTTCAGCACACCGCGCCTCGCCGCGTCATGCCGGAAGGCGCCCTCGTGCAGGAGACCTGCCTCGGTCATCGCGTGCAGCGCCTCGGCCACGAGCACCCGATCCGCCCCGGCCACCCGCGTGAGCTCCGCGGCCGAGGCGTCGGCGTCGAGGACGGCGAGCGCCCGCGCCGTGTCGAGGAGGATCGGCTCCTTGTGGTACAGACAAGCCAGGAACGCACGGCCGTAGCCCTGCTCCCGCAAGTCACCGTAGGAGCGGTAGTCCTCGATCATCGCCTGCAGCAGCAACGGGTTGCCGCCGGAGACCTTGCAGAAGTCGGTGACGCACCGGTCGCCGGGAAACTCGCCGAACCGCTCGGTCAGTGTGTCGCCGACAGCGTCCGGCGTCAGCGGCTCGAGCCGGATCCGGTCGGCGTCGGGCCTGCGGAGCAGTTCCGCCCGCAACGGCGGGTACGACGGCCGCAGGTTCAGGTCGTCGCTCACCACCACCGCGACAGAGGTCTGATCCACTCGACGGATCAGCTGTGCGAGGCACATGGCCGAAGCGGGGTCGGCGTGCCGCAGATCGTCGACGGCGATCACAAGTGGTTTGTGCTCGGCCATTTCGATCAGTTGCGTGCACAACCGTTGGCCCACTCGCACGATCTCGGCCTCGTGGAGCACGGAGTCGCCCCCTGAGCCGTCCGCCGCTCCGTCACCGGCGGCGGGTAGCGAGTCGGCGGCCAGGCCTGCGGCCCGGAAGAGCTGTACCATCACGCCGAAGGGCAACTGTCGCTCGGCGTTGGCACAGCTGGCGAACGAGACCGAGAACCCGCGCCGGGCCGCCGATTCGGCCACGGCGCGCAGGACGGTCGTCTTGCCGCACGCGAGCGGTCCCACCGCGAGGACCACCCCGCCGCTGCCTGCCGAGCAGCCGTCCAACAGCTGGTCGACGGCCCTCGAGCCCGACCGCTCCGCGATCAGTTCCATGAAATCTCCCGCAATTGAGATCATCCCCGTAATCTGCGCTCCGAGCCCGACTCGGCCTGCACCCCGGAGAGCCCGCTCGAAATCTGTCGATCCAACGTCAGCTCTCCTCTGCGACCGGAAGCCGGAAAAGGGCGTTCGATCCGCCGAACAGAGCCCCGTCGCGGTGCTCGGCGGTGAATCGGAAGGAACTCGGGACAGCGATGACGCGGCATAGCTGGAGTGTCACCCAGTCGGCCTCGACAATGACCTGTCAACCATCGAAGATACGTCAGGTTTCAGGGCTCAGCACCATCCGAATGGGCTACGAGTACCTGCGAGTTCGCAACCAAACCGCCTAGGAGGGCGCTGAGCCGACTGGGTCTGGTGGGCGCCGTTCGGCGGCCACCAGCCTTCTTTTCAGGTGGTCTGGGCCGCCACAACCCAGACTCCTGCCGTGCGGGTGAGGCCACGGCTGAGGAGGTTGCACAGGTTGAGCCAGGCGGTGCGGTGGGTGAGCCAGGCGTTGTTCCTGACGGTGCCGCGGTAGCGGAGTTCGAGGCGGCGGCCGCCGTAGCTGGCGATCTTAGTGGTCGGTTTCGTCAATTCGTTGGGGGTCAGGATTCGGGTTCGTGCCTGATGCCGGTGAGGTGGACGGTGCGGGCGGTGTCGAGTGCTTCCTGGGGTGTTCCGGCGGGGACGCCGGTAAGGAGGAGGGCGTCTTCGTAGCGGTCTCGGGCGGCGGAGTAGATCGCGAAGCCGAAGGAGTGCGCAAATCCGCCGTAGCGCGGCCGGAACAGGGGGATCTTCTGGCCGCCGGGCAGGACGCCGGCGGCGTAGGCGAAGCTTCCGCGGCAGGTGACGTGGATCTTGTCCAGCTGGGGCCAGTTCTTTTCCGCGTGCAGGATCAGCCGCCAGGTGACCGAGTCATGGGTTGAGGGCGGGATGGCGGGCATCTGTCCATCATGCCGTCCGGGAGAGCCTGCCCTGGGTGGGATCATGCCGCCTGCCGCGGTGCCGGCCACGCTGGCCGCATCGGAGCGCAAGATCCTGAAGAAACGGGTGCGGGAGCGAAGACGTGCTGGCGGGACCGGTTGCGGGCGCAGGTCGTGCTGGCGGCCGCCCGCGGCCGGGACAATGAGCGGATCGCCGCTGACGTGGGGATCTGTGTGAACACGGTGCCGCAAATGGCGGGGCCGTTTCGCCCGGCACGGGCTGGGCGGGCTGAAGGATCTTCCCAGGTCCGGGCGCCCGCGGTCGATCAGCAAGGCGGCCCGGGCGGCGGTCGTGGCACGGGCCTGCCGGCTGCCGTCCGCCACGGGGGTGCCGCCGGCGCGCTGGTCCGGCCCGGAGCTGAGGCACGAACCGGAAGCGCAGGACCTGCTCAGCCAGCCGATGTCGGTGACGTCCGTGCGGATCCTGGCGGAGAACCCGGTCAAGCCGCGGCAGTACCAGTCGTGGATCTCCCCCCGCGACCCGGACTTCGAGGCGAAAGCCAGCGTTGTTCTTGACCTTTACCAAGGGATTTACGACGGCGAGCCGCTCGGGCCGTACGACCGGATCCTGTCTTTTGACGCCAAGCCCTCCATCCAGGCCCGTGGCCGTATCCACGCCACGCTGCCCGCCGTACCGGGCAGACTCGCCCGCGTGGAGCACGAGTACGCCCGCCACGGCGCGCTCGCGCTGCTCGCCGGCCTGGACGTACATATTGGCGAAGCGTTCGCCTCAACCCCGAAGACCACGGGAATCGTCCCGTTCATGGACCTCGTCGGCCAGGTCATGCAACGCCCGGAGGACAAGAACGCCCCGCGCGTGTTCGTCATCGTGGACAACGGGTCGGACCACCGCGGGAAGGCCGCGATCGCCCGGCTCCGCGAAGCGCACCCCAACGCGGTCACAGTGCACACCCCGGTTCACGTATCCTGGCTGAACCAGATCGTGGTCTTCTTCTCCGTCATCCAGAAGAAAGTCGTATCCCCCAACGATTTCCCAAGCCTGGAAAAGCTATCCGAAACCCTGCTCGCCTTCATCGACCGCTACAACCGGACCGCGTAGCCGCCCAACTCGACCGACCCGCCGGATCGCCGCGATCAACTGCCCCCGGCACCAGACGACCGACCAGCGCCGCCGCGTCCAGAAGCTCCCGATCCACCCGCTCCGCACCCAACGCCAAGAACAGATCCTCCCAGCTCCGTGCCACATTCCCCGGGAGACACGCCGATTATTCAGCGCCCTCCAGACCAGGCATTCGTTACCGAACCGTACCACGGTGGAACTTGACGGTTCAAATTAGTTGATTTAGCATCTCAAATCTCTGTTGCTAGATTCGCGGCCGTTGATCACTCCTCTACCCTGGAGACACCGAACCCCATGAATGTCGTGTTGTGGATCATCGCTGGCCTGCTCGCGCTCGCGTTCCTGGCCGCGGGAGCGATGAAGCTGGCGCAGCCCAAGGAAAAACTCGCCGCGTCGGGAATGGCGTGGGCCGGTGACTACTCCAGCGGCTCCGTCAAGGCGGTGGGCGCGGTGGAGGTTCTCGGCGCCATCGGCCTCATCCTGCCCGCGGCGCTCGTGGTCGCCCCCGTGCTGACGCCGATCGCGGCGCTGGGCCTGGCGCTCGTGATGATCGGCGCGATCGCCGTACACGTAAAGCGCAAGGAGAACCAGGCGCTGGCCGCGCCGGTGGTCCTGTTGATCCTCGCCGCCGTGGTCGCCTGGGGCCGCTTCGGCCCGTACCCGATCAGCTGACCCGGCGCCCCGCTTCGGCGGACGGCGCAACGAAGTCCACAACGGACAGTCCATCGGTGAAGGCACTGACGCCTCCCGGTGCGGCTGTTGCGGGCAGATCATTCCGCAACAGCCGCACCGAAACGGCTCGGCCGAGGACACACCGGTCGACATCGCGGATCTCGCGCACAGGAGCCGCGACAGAATGAGTCAGGTGGCTATGGGCGTGTCGTCGGTCGCAGGGCGTAGTTCCACTCGCCGTGGAATTCGTGGCGGGTGATGGGCAGGGCGTCGAGGTCTTTCTTGGTGTATTTGATGCCGGTGGGGTACTGGCCGGTGTCTAGTACACAGTGGATGGTGAGTCCGGTGGTTGTGGTGGTGTTGCTGATCAGGTCGACGATGGCCTGGTGGGCGGTGAGCGGTCGGCCGCGCCAGTTCATGGTGATCTGGGAGAAGAGCCGGTGTTCGATCTTGTTCCACTTGCTGGTGCCGGGAGGCAGGTGGCAGACGGTGATGGTCAGGCCGGTGTCGGCGGCGAGCGTGGCCAGCTCGATTTTCCAGGCACGGATGCGGTAGCCGGTGGAGCCGCCACCGTCGGCGCAGATCAGCAGCTTCCGGTCGTGCGGGTAGCGGTGGCGTCCGATGGTGTCCCACCAGCGACGCAGGGTCTGCACAGCGAACGCGGAGGTGTCGTGGTCGGTGCCCACCGACACCCAGCCGGCGTTGGCGCAGACATCGTAGATGCCGTACGGGATGGCCTTGCCGAGTTCTTTGCCCATGAAGTCGTGCACGTTCACCGGCACCGGTGAGCCCTGGGGCTGGTGCTCCCGGCCCCCATTGGAGAACTCGCCGACGAACTCCTTCTTCTTCGTGTCGACCGAGACCACCGGCCGGCCCTCGGCGACGTGCTCGCGGAGGCACTGGTTGAGGTAGCGGAACTGGGCGTCCCGATCCTCGTGCTGGCGGCCTTCAATGGCTGCCCTGCAAGCTGAACCCCATCGCGGCCAGCATCCGCCCCACCGTCCGGTCGGAGACCGGATGCCCCGCCTCGGTCAACGAACCGGCCAGATTCCGCGTCGACTTGGTCGTCCACACCAACGGCGACATCGGATCCCCACGGGCTCCGGATCCACCAACGCCCTCAGCTCGGCCACCAGCCCCGGATCGGTCGGCCAGCTTTCTTGCGGCCACCAGCCGGCGCCCGCACCCTGGCCGCAGGCTCCGGCACACCCTCCAGCTCCCGCACCCCACGCGCGACCGTGTCCGGATGCACACCGGTCGCCACCGCGACCGCCTTAATTTCGCCCCGCCCCACCTGCTGCGCCTCCACCCCCAACAACAGCCGGCGCTGCCGCTCATCCAGATGCGACCACAACACCGCGTACCTCAACGCCACCAACTCCGCAGCTCCCACGATGCCCGCCATAACACAATTGCAGCCACCACAAAGCTAAAAACCCACATTATTTTCTCGCGCATCCCTGGTACCAGGAAAGTGGTCTCGGAGAACTATTCACACTTCTCCTGGTGGAATTTCGCCGCCGACGCGCACCACCAGTCTGCGCATCTCGCGGCGCCACCGGACAAACGGATTTCGGAACGCCGAGCGTCGCCGACCGCCCGGCGTTGAACCGGCTGGCGCTTGATCACGGCACACAGCTGTGGTCGGTCGCATGAACACCCGCATTGCGCGGGTATGCCACGTTTTCGTTCCCCCCTCGGACACCAGTCTTGGTGAACCATCACCAATTGCGGGAAACTTCACCAAACCCGGTCGAGTGAATCGTGCGCCCGGTCGGGTCGGCGAGGCTGAGCCCCGCGGTGTGCGGGGCGAGGGCCCGCAGCGTCGCGAGGGCCCGTTCGACAACCTGCATGTTCGTCCTCCCGGGTCGTAGGGTGGATCAGACCGGTTCGGCACCGCGCCCCTCGGGAACGACCGGCACCGCCGCCACGCCGAGCGCGTACCGCACGGTGATCGAACAGCGCATTTCTTTGCGGTGGCCCGGCTTGGGTCAGGTGCGGTTCGGCCATGATTGCCCCCTGTCCGCAAAAGCGGACCGGTTACGGCGGCACCGAGAACGGTGCCGCCGACGGGCAGCGCGGCGGGTATTTTCAGCCGACCATCGTGACCCTGCCGGGCGCTGACCGACAATCCAGGTTATTTTCCGCTACCGTCCCCGGTCGAGGACTGCGTGAGGTCCGCGATGATGCCGTGCTCGCGCAGGGAGCCAAGCCAGCGGCGCGCCGCCCGCACGCCTTCAGCCGCGCGGTGCAGCCCGGCGGGCAGACGTCCGGCGAGGATCTCGGCGACACCGACTGCCAGCGGCGTCGACACGAGCCGCGCCATCGCGCTGTCCTCCTCGTCGCCGGTCACGTCGATCACGTACTCCCCGGACCAGGCCGTGCCGTCGGCGCCGTCGACGGCGAGCGTAACGGCCAGCAGCACCCGGTCCCGGTCGGCGGCGGTGGCCGGGTACCGCCGCGCGAGATCCTCGGCCAGCGCGGTGATCCGGTCCGGGTCTCCGGTGCTCAGCTCGGCGAACACCGGCTCCCACGCGGCCCGCCAGCCGTGGCTGCGGAGAGTGCCGCGGACGAAGGTCTCCAGCGACCACAGCTCCGGTACCGCGTAGCGGGCGAGGAACGGGATGCTGTCGCGGTTCGGGTACACCTCGAACTCCTCGGCGCCCACCCGGTGCGGGCGGGCGGCCTCCCAGGGGTGGTCCACCGCCAGCTCCACGCCGTCCTCGATGTAGCGCGCCGGTGTGAGCAACGCGGTGAGCACGCCACGCGGCGCCCAGCTGAACCGGTAGCGAAACTCGTTGGGCACAGCGGGAATTCCGCCGCAGTAGGAGGTGAACCTGGCCGTCGCGGGCCCGCTGACCGCGGCCCGGCCGCGGGCCATCAGATCGTCCGCGAGCAGGTGGTCGATACCGGGATCGAGGCCCGCTTCGGTCAGCACGACGACGTCAACGTCCTTGGCCAGCGCGATGATCTCCGGGCCGGCATAGCTGGTATCCGCGAAATGCGCACCCGCGGCGATACTGAGCCTGAGCAACCGGGCGTGCTCGGTCGCCGGCAGCATGGACACGACCACATCCCCGGGCGCCGGGTCCAAGGCGGGGATCTCCGCCACCGTGACCTTGCCGGCCAGCCCCAGCCGGCGCGCACACGCCTCGGCCTTGGCCGTGGTCCGCCCGTAGAGCGCGACGTCGGCCTGCTCGGCGAGCAGCCGTAGGCCGCTGCCGGTGGACAGTCCGGTACCGACCCAGTGCACCCTAGGCATGGATATCCTCCTCGGTCGCTTTGCGGAATCGCCCGGCCGCTCGCCGCCACGGGGCCGAATCCAGGTCGAGCAGGTGCCTGCCGAGTTCGGCCGAGAAGGCCTCACTGGATTCGCGCGGCAGCAGCGACGGCAGGTTGTCGATGGCGATCAGGTGCACGGGGCGCTCACCCTGGCGCAACGCCCGGACCGGCTCGTCCCAGTTCGTCACCCGGTCATACACCGGCAGGACATTGCAGTCCGAATTCACGTCGCAGGTCACGTCGGAGATCACCCGTAGTTCGCGAGCCGGGTCGTCGAGATCGGCTTCGGTGACGAAGGCGGTGACGGGGCCCGCGCTGGCCACCGTGTTGACGAGGATGTCGTGCGCCAGCAGCGCAGGCCGGTCGAGTTCCCTGGTCTCCGCGATGTCCCAGGCGGTCGGCAGGATCCCGGCGGCAGCGCAGGCGTCGCGGGCCCCCCGCCCGCCGCGGCCGAGCGCGCCGAGGACCAGCACCTTCGGTCGCTCGCCGGACGCGCCCAGCGCGGCGTCGAGGTCGGCGCGCCGGAGCCGGTGCAAGGGCACCTCGAGGCTGCCGCGTAGGTGCAGGATGGCCAGCGCGGCGCCGACGTACCCCGCCCAGTAGCCGAACGCGGCCAGCCGCCGGCCGTCGTTGTCGGTCAGGTATTCCAGATCCAGGAGCAGACCGCCGCCCGCGGTGAAGCGTCGCAGCAGGTCGGCAGCGCCCCGCTGGCCCTTGTACGCGTGGCCGAAGTACACGTGCCGGTGCCGCAGTGCGGCCGGCTCGTCCGGCAGTTCCTTCAGTCCGATCACGTAGGTGTCGGCGGGCGCTCCGGCCCAACTGCCCGCCGGTGCGGCCGTGCAGCCGGCCGCGAGGTATTCCTCGATCGGGAACACCCGCTGCGGCGACCGTTCGACGGTGACCTCGTGCCCGGCGGCCACCAGGCGTGCCGCGTCGGCCGGCGTCACCGCCGCTCGCTGTTCGGTGGCACGTACCTCGTGCCTGAGCCACAATCGTGCCAATTCAGCTACCCTTTCCGGACGGGATGCCAACGACGGTCAGTCCGGTTTCACAATGCCATCTCATCCAGCTCGACCCACCGGCGGTCCGCCGAAGACTGAAGTGCGGCTTCGGCCGGCTGGATACCGCGGGCGCTGGAACGGAAGTCAGACCCGAATCCGCGAGTAGGGCGGTGACACGCGTTCGGAGATGGTGATGGGTGCCGCTCTGGCCTGGGATGATGTTGGTTGCGAGGCCGGTTTCATTCCGTTGGAGAGGACACCCATCTGGTGGGCAGTGTAGGTGGT
>NZ_DATELF010000105.1:0-32930 GCF_035276945.1 Amycolatopsis sp.
CATGGCGTGCGCCGACGAGCCTGTCGCCTGGCCGTTGTCGTCTGCTGTTGTTACTGCTTTGGGGGAGTGCGATCCGGGTGAGGCCGAGCCTGTCGCGGGTGATCTGGTGGATCATTTCGCGGTGATCGCTGATCCCCGGCAGGGCCGGTGGGTGGTCCATCCGGTGGCCGCGGTGCTGGCGTTGTGTGCGGCTGCGGTGGTAGCCGGGATGCGCTCGTTCACGGCGATTGCCGGCTGGGTCGCCGATGTGCCGGTCGCCGACCTCGCCGGGCTGTATGCCCGGTGCGGGAGTGCGGTGCAGGTGCGGGCTCCATCGAAAGCCACGCTGTGGCGTGTGGTGACCGGGGTTGACGCCGCCCAGGCCGACGCCGCGATCGGAGCGTGGCTGCTGTCGCGCAAGGCCGTCGATGATATCGCCGCCGACGCCGATACCGATGCCGGCGGCGGCGGCGCGGACGGCGAGGCGGGTATCACGGACACGGATGTTGTTGCGGTGGATGGCAAAACTCTGCGCGGAGCGCGAGATGACGAGGGTAACCAGCCGCATCTGCTGGCCGCGATGACGCACACCGGCCTGGTAGTAGGACAGGTTGAGGTGGGTGCGAAGACCAACGAGATCCCCATGCTCTCGACACTGCTGGACACCCTCGACATCGCCGGCCGGGTAATCACGGCCGACGCCTTGCACACTCAGAGGGAGACGGCCGACTACCTGCACCGGCGTGGCGCGAATTTCTTCTTCTGTGTCAAGGAAAACCAGCCGAAGCTTTTCGCCGCGCTGGACGCGCTGCCCTGGCAGGACACCCCGATCGCGTGTGAGAGAACCGAACGCGGCCACGGACGTCTTGAACGCCGCACCATCCGGGTACTGCCCGCACCCGAGGACCTGCCCTTCCCCCACGTCCGGCAGGCCACCCTCATCGAGCGCTACGTCAGCGACCTCCACCAGCACCACCAGTCGGCGGTCGCCGTTCTCGGCATCACCAGCCTTCCCACCGACCGCGGCACCCCGATCCGCCTAGCCGCACTGGCCCGCAAGCACTGGGGCATCGAGTCCTTGCACTGGCTACGCGACACCCTCTACCGCGAAGATGAATCCCACACCAGAACACGATCAGGCCCCAGAGTCATGGCAGCCCTCCGCAACCTGGCGATTGGAGCAATCCGCCTCCTTGGACGCACCGACATCACCGAAACAACCCGATGGGCCAGCCGCGTCATGCAGCGCCCCTTCGAAATCCTCGGCCTCCACTAACCGATCTTGAAACGACCGTGCGGGGGTCGGTGACATGGCCGAACGGTTCACACACATTCCGGCTAGCAGGCGTTGCGATTCGAGTCCCGGATGGCTCATTCCTGCCCGGTCTACCGGCTACCGATCACCACGAGGTCGTCGGCCTGGCCGGTGATCGTTCTCCTCGTGCTGTGCAGCAGGTTGTCCAGCAGCCGCAGGGAGTGCGTGTCACGGGTCTCCTGGCCCGCCACGGTGGCCGCCCGGGCCTGCTCGTGCGCGGCCTGCAGCAGGTGTGGCTGGACGATGGCCACCTTCGTGGGATCACTGTCCACGCGCAGTCGCAGCTGGTTGACGACGTCGGCCGGCTCCACGCGCTTACCGTTGTGCCACGCCGCGCGAGCCGCGATGCGTGGCGCGGAGAGCTTCTTGACGAGGTTTTCCGTGCGCAGTGAGGTCACGTTCTTCTCGGCCTGACTCACGAGTTGCTCGAACCCCGTCACCGCGATATGCCTGGTGAGCCGCTCGCCGCGCCTTTGACGTGGATCGCCGTCAGCGTCCCATCGTCGGCGAGGTGCAGGAAGTCGGCCACCTCGCCCGCGCCGTCGTCGCAGAGCAGCCAGTCGGTCCCGAACCTGTGCACGACCCAGGCGAACAGTGAGTCGTCGCGCCCAACGCCGATCGCGTCGTGGATGGCCTGGTCCCCCTTCACTTCGGGCTTCTCCCGGGTGATCGCGTATCCGCCGAAGTCTTCGAATTCGATGTTCGTGAACGGCGTGTCGACCAGGCTCCGCCAGTGGATCCGGCGGCCGTCGAACGCATGCCCGGAGCCGTAGTAGAGGGTGAGCAGGCCCCCGGCCTCGAGAGCGTCCTTGACCTGCGCCAGCTCAGCACTCATCGCTGGGCCGTGTTGCCGCACCTCGAGCCGGAACCCGCTGCGCGCCTTCACCGGGCTCAGCCGGAACGTTGCCTTGGCGCCGCCGACCGCCACGTCCAGCTCCGCGGCCGCCGAACCAGGCAGGCCACGCACCTCCAGGGCACTCCCCGCGAGCAACTCGGCGTAGGAGATCTCGTCGTCACCGGCATCGACTCCGGCGCGCACCTGATCGGGATCGGGCACCGCGACGTCGACGGCGAACCCCACCCTGGCCAGGTCCGTCTCGGGCACCGCGAGCCCGCCGAAGAGCAGCCTCGGCGGGGTCCCCGAAACCATCGCCAGGTCCAATATGTCGAGAGCCTCGCCGGTGGCCGCGAGGAACATCAGGAAGTCCGTGGTCTGCTTCCAGGATACTTTGGACTTGTCGGGCGACACGGTCAGCAGATCGCGAAGGACCGCGGCGTCGTCCTCGGGCACGTAGTGGACCTTCGCGGCGCTCAGCGCGAAACTGTTGTCCTCCAATGGATGTAGCGTGTCCTGGAGCCGGAGTCCGGTCAGTGCCTTGCTGTCCGGCCTCGTAGTCCGACGACGGTGCACCCCGCGCATCCAGATCATCCGGCCGTCGCCGTGGAACGTCCCCGCCAGCACATCTGCCGGGCAGAACCGGAACCCGGGGTGCCGGTCGACCCAACGCCGGAGCTGGGGCTCGCTGACGATGCCGGTGCAGACCGCGACGAGCCGGTTCCTCCGCGCGGCGAGGGCGAGTTGGTTGTGGATGTCGACGATGCCGGACCCCGTCATCGCCCACCCTGGGGCGCGCACGACCTCGCGGAACACACCGTAGAGGCTGTCGAACCCCAGCTCCCGCAGTGTGCCCAGCGATTCGACCGCGTCGTCGGCGAGCTTGGCCACCTCGGCCTGCACCCGGCACGACTCCGCTCGTCCCCGCTCGCCCGCCGATTTGCGCAGAAACGCTTTCAGGCTCGCGAACGCTGTCGCGGGATCCTCGCCGGTGCATTCGAGCACCGTGATCGACAAATACGGTTTGAGAGCGGTCAGCGACAGTTCGGGCAGGGCGTCGTGGTCCATGGTCGCCAGACGTTAGCCGGGCGCGCCGCAGGAAACCATGCCGGAAAACGATTCGTCAGCGATTTGACCACAAGCTGTCCAATGGTCAATTCAAGCTGTCGAGAGAGGACACCAGCGCGTCCCTTCCCGCGGTGACCGCCATTGCGCGCAACGCTGGCAGATCGATTGTTCCGGATCCCAGCTGCCTGCCCACTTTCGCCCCGAGCGCGGCGACTTCCTCGGCCGACCGCCGCCTCGCCTTCACGAACGACTCCACCCGGTCAAGCAGCGCCTGCTCCCGCAACTCCTTGTCCTCACACCAGATCCGCACCACGGTCGTGCTCAACGCGGCGAACGAGCCGAGGCTCGCGCGCGGGAGCGGCGGCCCGGACGGCTGGAAGGCCGAACTCGGGAGCACGACCTGCCAGCCACCGTGCGGGAACCGGACGGGCCGGTGCCCGGTCAGTCCTTTTCGCTCCAGCCAGTTCGTTATCCGGGTCCGCTGCTCCTCTTCGGAGGTGTTCTCGTGCGCGAGCGCGGCCTGGATTTCCGGTGCTTGCTCGCACAGCTCGCTCAGCTCGGGGTCGGCGGTGTCGGCCGCCTGACCGTAGGTAAGGCAACGGATCCCGCCGCCGGGTCGCACCGCACGGATCACGTACACCGGCAGGAAGACACACTCCTCGCTTAGGCTTTCCGGCCGGTCGAGGCGGTGCGGTAGGTTGTAGTGCTCCCGGTCGCGATATCCGGACAGTTCGGTGAGTGTTTCGCGGCGGAAACCCTTGGTCGTGGCGAGCAACCGGAAGCCATCCGCCGCACGGGCTTCCGCGAGCGTCAGAAAGGTGACGACCCCGGCGTCATAGTGCCGGCGGGTGAGCGGCCGCGAGGTGTACCCGTCGAAGTACAGCTTGCGGCGATCCTGGCGTTCGACGACGTACCGCACCTGATCGCGATGCGAGTCCCGGCCGAGTTCGGTCAGCGCGAGCCTGCCGTCCGGCGTGCCGGTGAGGTGGCCGATCCCGGTGAGGAAACGCACGGCGCGGTCGACGAGAACCTCATCGAGAGCGAAAAAGGCGGCGAGTTCGGCCACGGCGCCCAGACCGCATTCGGCTATGCCCCGTTCGAGATAGCGGTCGATGAGCTCGTAGGGCTTTCCGTCCACGGTCGTCGCCCGGACATCGACCTGCCACACCGGTAGGAGCAGCGGGAACAGCCTGGCCGGTGTGAAGCCGTGCCCGAACGCGGTGTCTTCAAGTGCCCTTTCCTTCCGGTAGGGCATGAGGTCCTTCCCTGCGCTCATGCGAGTTCCCCGATCCCATGCCAGATCTCAGCGCTCCGCCGGAGGTCGCCATCGGCCAGCAGATGCTCGTGCAGCTTCCGCATAAGCTCGCGGAACCCGGTATCCCGCGCGCGCAGCAGCATTTCCAGGTCGCCGACAAGGACGAGCTGCTGCTTGGCGCGTGTGAACGCGACGTTCGCGCGCCGCAGTTCGTCGAGGAAACCGACCTGGGCCGCGGAATTGCTACGGGTGAACCCGTAGAGGATGACGTCGCGCTCCCCGCCCTGGAACGAGTCGACCGTGCCAACCCCGGACTGCACGACGTCCTGGTCGGGAATGTGCTCCTGAAGGATGCTGACGACGAGGCGCCGCTGCGCCGCATATGGGACGATGAGCGCCCACTCCTTTCCCCGCACGTGATAGTGCGTAGCGAGCCTGGACAACAGGCGCGCCTCTGCGACGTTCTCCCTGCCTTGCCCAGTGCTCCGCTCCCGGCGTTTGGCTTCCGGCAGATCGGAAAGGTCGACGAACGCCAGCGGACTCGCGAACACGTCGTCGTCGTGTACCCGCGTGACCATGGTTCGAAGCTTGCCATCGTAGAAGGTGTCCGAGACGAAGTCCGCGATCACCTTGGGCATGCGGCGTTGCTGGGTGAGCATTTCGACGTGGCTTGCCGGCAGTGCGCCGACGAGGTTTTCGAGCGTGCTCCGCTGCAAGAGCGCCTGGACCGCGGGATCATGCGCGGCCTCGCCGAGCAACGCGAGTACCTCGAGCTCGACGATGGGCGGCAACTGCCGATGGTCCCCTACGAGCACCGCGCGCCGCGCGCGGACCAACGGCACGAGCACGTCCGCCGTGGCGATCTGCCCGGCTTCGTCGACGATCGTGAGGTCGAACTCCTCGTCCGCGATCTCCGCGCGGGACGCGGCCCCGATGCAGGTCGCACCAACGACATCGGCGTAGCGGATCAGTTCCGGGTGCAGCTGCTCGGTGGCGCCGCGGACGTCCTCATGCCAGTCCGCGAGCACAGCCCTCCGCGCCGTCAAGAGCTGGAGATGAGGACCGAGTTGCGCGTGGAGTGTGCCGAGCGCCTGCCGCATCGCCCCGGGCTCGGCGGCGCTGTCCACCGGCGGTACGGGCAGTACCGGTCCGAGGGCCGCTGCTATTGCCGTAGCGGCCGCAATCGCTTCCTTCCGGCGTTCCGCGCTCTCCCGCACTGCCCCGTCCAGCCGCGCGCGTGCATCACGGACCGCGGGCACGTCCCGGGTCGCCAGGTCCACCTCCGCCTCCGCCTGATCGAGCGCCTGCTTCGTGGTCGAGGCTTCTTCGCCCAAGGCCAGCAGCCGGGCGTTGGCCGTGGCGAGTCGTCGTTGCCGCCGGCGGGTGACGGCATCGGTCAGAAACGCGAGAACCGGCAGCCGCCTGCGGGCCCGAGCCAAGCGCTGGCTGAGGCGCTCGGCCTTGCTGCGCGCGCCGGCCGCCGTGCGCTCCAGTTCGGCGAGCCTGGCGGCCAGCCGTTCGGCCTTCTCCTGCGCCGGCACGCCCACAATGCGGCGGCGTGCGATCCATTCGGCACGCCACCCCTCCTCTGTCGCGAACGCCTCGTCCAGCTTGGCGATCCGCCGTTCCAACTCGGCGTGCCAGTCGCGCGCGTGCGGTACTCCGGCGTAACGTCCGACCGCATCGGCGGTCGTGGCGATGACCTGGCCACGCAGGTCGGCGGCGAACCGTTCCAGGAGAAACTGCCGGGCGTCCGGGTCGATCTTGCTCTCGTTGCCGACGCGCACCACCATCACGTCCCGTGGCAGCTTGGCCAAGACGTTGTCGACGGCGCGGTTGGTGTGCGATGCGACCAGCAGCCTGCCCGGTCCCGCGCCCAAGGCGTGCGCGCGGGCGATCTGAGTGATGGTCCTCGTCTTCCCGGTTCCCGGTGGCCCCAGGACGATCACCAGGTCACGCACGCCGAGCGACTTGGAGAACGCGGCCAGCTGGCCGCGGTCCAGTTCCTCGCCTGGTTCCGCGTTTACTTGATCGATCGGCTGGACGCGGTGGTCGACCAGGACGTCCAGTAGCGACGAGTTGCGGGCCTGGCGTGCCCTCAGCAGGGCGATCGCGTCGCGCCGCTTGGCATACGCCACGTCGGTCATGGTCGGCGTCAGCTCGCCTTGCTGGGCCAGCCGCGCCCAGTCCACCGGCCGGTCGAACCGCACGGTGACCTTGCCATCGGTCACTCGCGTCACATGCCCTCGCTGCTCCACCTCGCCGCGGACCTGCACGAACGCGTTCGGCTCAGGCGTCACGCCGCCGACAACGTGGAACCGGTACATACCCGCGGCGCTGTACCGGCGCTCCCCGACCGGCTCGACGGTACTGTAGGGATACGTCGGCAACTGGTCGGCGTTCTCGTGCTCCAGCCGGTGCACCGCATCGTTCAGCCGGTCGAGTGTGTCGAGGAAGCGGGCGTGCTGTGCGTTCAGCTGAGGCGCCCCGGTGGCATTCCCCAACTCGGTCTGCAGCTGCTGCCAGGCCCGGAACATGCCGTTCCACCCGGCGTCCGCGCCCTGCGGCACCTGGCGGATGTCCAGCACCGGACGCCAAACCGCGCGTACGAGCAGACATCCTTTGGCGAGCTCGTCATGGTCTCGCAACCGCAGGGGGGCCACCCAGTTCACGAAGTACGCGTCACCGCGACCGCTCAACCCCAGCCTGACCACGTAGGCGTACGTGGTCAGCTGCACGCTGAAACCGGCGTCGCTGCCCTTCCATGGCGTAAACGTCACCGGTACGCCGTCCCGCCGGGCGGACAGGTTGGCGACGATCTCGTCCAGCCCGCCGGGGAGCGCCGGATAGTCCCGTCGTTGCTTGACAATTCCCTCGTGCAGTTTCCGTCCCGGCACAAGGAAGACCGGCGCGCGCAGATCCACGGTTTTCAGCACCGTTTTGTTCAGCTCCTCAATGCGGTTGCGAGCTCATCCATGCCGGGACGCCTCGCGACGTCGGGTACGAGCGCGGCGTCGATCGCCGCGGCCGCTCGTGCCGGCGCCTTCGGTGCGAGGACGTGGACCGGCAACGGCGTGCCGGCAACGGGTGGGTGGCCGGTCACCATGTGGTAGGCGATCGCCGCGAGCCGGAAAACGTCGGTCCACGGGCCGGTCCGGCCACGGGACCGTAGTTCCTGTTCGGGTGCCCGGTAGTCCGGAGGGACTTCGCCAGGGCGTTCGCCACGACCGCCGTCGCCGAGGTCCCGGAGCGCCAACGTACGGTCGTCGAGCTGGAGAACACCCGTTGGGGTCAGCCGGCGGTGGATGTGCCGCGTGGCGTGCAACAGCGACAACGTCCGCGCGAGCCCGCCCAGCCCGCGGAGCTGGGCCAGGGCGTGCCAGGAATCGACCGCCTCGCCCGGTCGCGGCAGGAAGTCGGCCAACGTGCCGGACGGGTCGCCCCGGCCGCCGTCCACCGGCCAGGCGGTCACCAGCGTCAGCACTCGGTTGTCCTCGGCCAACTCGACGAGGTCCGGCAGGCCGCGATCTCGTCGCCCCAACTTCAGGAGGAGGCTTCGCTCCTGCCTGAGCGCGACGATCTCGTCCTTCGCCGCGGGCGTGTCGTGGCGCAACGCCACCTGGCGCAGCCATACGTGCTGGTGCGGCTCGCCGAGCCGCAAGGCCCGGCCCTGGCTCCGCACGGCAGCATGGTCGGCGACCGGTTCGCTCTCCAGGCCGCGATGGACCAGGTAGATACTGCCGCCGATCTTCACCTCCGCGCCCGGGGTGAGGACTCCGTCGGGCGCGGCGGGCGGGACCGATGTCGCGACCACGATCGACTGTTCGGGCGGCAGTGGCGGGAAGTACGGTCCGGCCAGGGGCGGAGGGTGCGCCGGTGAACTGGTGATGACGTGCAACAACTCGCGCAGACCACCGGGGCTGAGCTCGGGGATCACGTACGACTTCGTGGCGTACGGCCGCAACACCTCGGGAACGTCGTCGGGATTCCCTCCGGGAAGCACGACCGGAAGGACACGCATCAACTCCTCCTCCGGGTTGCGGGCCAGGATGTTCCTGATCATCGCGGCCTCGACGTGCGTGAGCTGCCCTGGCTTGGCCGAAGAAACCGTGTCCAGCAACCTTTTGTATGTGGGCGACGCGATGACGATGATGAAGTCGGCCTCGTCGATCTCTTCGGTCGCCCAGGCGACTCGGTCGCGCCGTCGCGTCTGGTACCAGTCTTCGATCCGCGCGTCGATGCCGGCATCGGTGCGCAGGAAGGTCGCGAAATCCCGCACCGCTGTCTCGTGCTCCGCCGAATCCCGCGCGAAAGAGACGAATACCCGCGGTGGCGTCGTGGCCGCACCAGGCTCCGGCACCGACATTTGTCCTTTCGTTCCCCGCCCATGATCCACGCGGCCCCGAATGTCTCACGAAGGGTCGTTGATGTGCAGGCGAATCTCGAAACTGTCCTTATTTTGTCCAGTCAGTGTCGCGTGCGCACGGCGGCACGTGGATTGCTATCATTTTCGACCTGCGCGCAAACGGCGAAAAGGAACACCGTTGACCAGGCCGAATGTCTTCATCTCGTACACACACGACAGTCGAAAGCACTGTGACGACGTGCGAGAGTTCGCGACCTTTCTCGTCTCGTGCGGGATCGGGGTACACCTCGACCAATGGGAGGAGGTGGCGCGCAAGGACTGGTACCCCTGGGCACTGGGCGGTATGTCCGGCGCCGACTACGTTCTGGTGATCGCGTCGGCGTGCTATCGCCGGATGGGCGACGGCCTTGGCCCCAACGACGAGAACTACGGCGGCCGGGTGGAGGCCGCTCTGCTGCGGGACTTCCTGCAACGCGATCGCGACCGGTGGACCAAGAAGATCCTGCCCGTGCTGCTGCCCGGCCACACCGTTGAGGAGGTCCCCGACTTCCTCCAGCCCTACGCCTGCAACCACTACCCCGTCACGTCACTGACCGCGGAGGGCGCCGAAGATCTGCTGCGCACGATCACCGGCCAGGTCGCGCACATCCGGCCGCCGCTGGGGCCGCCGATCAGCCTCCCGCCCAGGTCCGGCCCGGGAGCGAGACCGCCCGAAGCACGGTAACGAGGATCAGGGCTGCCAGCGGACGCCGTAGGCGAATCCGCGCTGGAGGGTGCGAAACTCGGTGTGCAGCGCGCCTGAAGCGTCGAGTTCCAGTGGAGTTCCTTCGACGAGATTGTCGCTCGCGTCCTGCTGGAAGATCTCCGCCAGGCGCCCTGTTTTCGCCGGCGGCTCTCCGGCGAACCGGACGTGCAGGTCGAATAGCTCACACGGTTGACGTGGCACGCTGACGTAGTACGGCGCGCTCAACTTGGCACGGGTCCGGAGCAGGAAGTCGTGCCGCTGGTCGCGGCGCAGCGGAGCCGGCAACCGCAACGCCAGGTGGATCCGCTCCTTCGACTCCATCGTCCGGCCGGTCAGCGCACCGCCGTAGAAAGCGTCGATCTCGAACTCGGACTCCCGAACCGGTTCTCCTTGCCGCGCCGCCGCGCTCAGGGTCAGCGCCAGGTCCAGCTCTTCGATTCCATTCTCGCCCGCGACGATGCGGCGGAAGACGAACGCGTCCACCATCGGGCCGTCCACGAGCAGCGCGACCCGGAGTTCCTCGGTATGCCAGCGATGGCCGGGTGAGGCGGCCGGACTCGCGAGATCCGTGGATGTGGCGGCCAACTCGGCAAGCCGCTCGATGGCTTCGTCGATGCGACGGCGAGCCGTGCGCTCGTCCCGCTCGAGCATCTGCGCGGCCGAGAGCACACGCTCTTTGAGGAACTTGGCGGTCGCGTCTTCGTGCAGGCCGAACGCCGCGAGCACCGCCACGCGCAGATCGCCGGGCAGGGTGGCCGCCAGCTCGCGCATCCGGGCGACCACCTTGCGGTGCGTGGAGGCCGGAGCATCGTCTGGCGAGATACCGCACACAACACGCACTGCGGGCCCGAGCGCCGCCGGCGGCGGGGGCACCGACAAGCCACGGCCTTTGCGGAGTGCCTTCAGCTCGTTGCACAGCTCGTTCGCATCGACGCCCACTGGTTTCCCACCTCTCCACCGCGTCCGTCAAGGATAGCCCGCTCACCTGGTTTCGTTTCCCACCCCAACAGTAAACATGAAACCCCTTGTTCAGATGTTCCCACGAACCGCATTCTTGACTCAGCGGCAAAAATCCGCAAGTAGATCCAAGAAAGGTATTCGAGTCATGCAGATCCACACCATCAAATGGATTCTCTTCGTGCTGACCACGATGCTCGGCTGATGACCGAAGAAAAATGCCGCCGGCCGGGATTTGGCGCCCGGCCGGCCGCTCTTCGCGAAAGAAGAGAGTTCTCGGGCATACTGGCGCTCTGGAGGAGGTGGTTGCGGGTGGGCGAGACGACGTTCGGCGCCGAGTTGCGGAACCTGCGGCACCAGTCGGGGATGTCTCTGACCGAACTGGCCCGGCGCGTCCATTACACGAAGGGCTACCTCAGCCGCATTGAAACGGGCGCAGCCGCACCGAACCGCGGCCTCGCGCTGTTGTGCGAGGCAGAACTCGGCGCGCCCGGAGCACTCACGGCGTTGCTGCCCGCCGAGCCGATCAAACGGCGGACGCGTCCGCTCCGGCGCCCGTCGAACCTGCCGGTAGCGACGACGACGTTCAGCGGGCGCCGCATCGAGCAGGAGCGGATCAAGGACGCGCTCGCGGGCGGTGGTGCGGTGTGCGTCGTGTCCGGGCTGGGCGGGACGGGCAAGACCGCACTCGCCGTGCGCGCCGCGTACCGGCTGGAGGCCGGGTTCGCCGGCGGCTGCCTGTTCGCGGACCTGCGCGGGCACACTCCCGGGCAGCCACCGCTCGAGCCGTTCGCAGTGCAGGACCAACTGCTCCGCCTGCTCGGTGTGCCGGGCGAGCGGATCCCGACGAGCGCCGGCGAACGCAATGCCTGCTACCAGGCCCAGCTTCGCGGCCACAGCTTCCTGCTCGTTTTCGACAATGCCGTGGACTCCGGGCAGGTACGGCCGCTGCTGCCCGCCGAACCGAAGTGCCGGGTCCTGGTCACCAGCCGCGCACGGCTCACGTCGCTGGACGATGCTTGTTTCATCCAGCTCGACGTGCTTTCCCTGGCCGACGCGACCGCGTTGTTCGCGTCGCTCACCGGTCTCGACCCCGCCGATCCCGGTGTGGCGGAGGTTGTCAGCCGATGCGGGCGGCTTCCGCTCGCGATCCGGATCGCTGCCGCGCGGCTACGCGCGCACCCGGCGTGGGATGTCGGCGAACTCTGCCGACGGCTCGCCGATGAAGCCAGCCGACTCGAGCAACTGGACGACGGTGAGCGCAGCCTGACGGCAACGCTCGAGCTGTCCATCCGGCACCTCGATGACGCGGAAACCCGCCTGCTCGGGCTGCTTGCCTTGCATCCCGGTATCGACTTCGACGTGCATTCGATGGGCGCGCTGGCCAACGTCGCAGAGGCGGAAGCGGATCGGCTGGCCGAGCGACTGCACAACGCCAACCTGCTCACCCAGCCCGCCAAGGATTGCTATGCCACACACGATCTCGTCCGCGCGTTCGCCGGGGAGTTCCTGCTGCCGAAGCTGCCGGAACGAGATCGCTCGGCCGCTTTCGGGCGACTGGTGGCCGCGTCGGTGCGGACGGCCGCGCTGGCCGACCGGCTGCTCATCCCCGACCACTTCCATCCCGCCGCCGTTACCGCGGGGGTCACGGCCGAGCCGCTGTGCCTGGCGGATGAGCAGGAGGCACTTGGCTGGTTCCAGCGTGAGTGGCCAACGCTCGTCGCGTTGTGCCTGATCAGCGCGGAACGCGGCGAGCCCGACCGGTGTTGGCAACTCGCGTTCCTGCTGCGCGGCTTCTTTTTCATGGCCAAGCTGTGGGACCCGTGGGTCGCGACCCACCGCGCCGCACAAGCGGCCGCCGCGGACGACCAGTGGGCACTGGCGACCACGACGGCGAATCTCGGCGTCGCGCTGGCCAACCGCGGCGACTTCGGAGGTGCCTCGGTGTGCTACCGCGAAGCCCTTGCGCTGCACCGGGAAATCGGCGACAGTCATGGCGAGAGCACCGTGCTGGCCCACTGCGCGTGGGTCGACCACTACCTCGGGGACCACACGGCCGCGGTGCGGAACCTGCGGCAATCGCTCGGCTTTTACGAACGCACCGGCAACCGTCGCAACGTCGCGATCACCACGCGCGGGATAGCGCTCGCGCTCGCCTCCACGGGACAGCACACGGAATCCGTCAAGCTGGCGACAGAGGCGCTGGTCGACTTCGACGACCTCGGTCTCGACCTCGACGCCGCGATGGCGCTCAACTGCCTGGGCTGGACCCATTTCCTCGCCGGTGACCACGAGCGCGCCACCAGAGCCTACGAACGAGCGGCCGCGCGGGCTCTTCGGACGCAGAGTCCCTTCGAAACGGCGCGCGCGTACATCGGCCTCGGCAACGTCGCAGCCGCTGTCGGCGCTCCCAAGGAAGCGGACTGGTTCTGGCATCTCGCAGACGAGACGCACCAAGGCATCAATCCGCTGATGGTCGGCGAAGCACGGGTTCGTTCGGGGAACTGAGCTACTGAACCGCCGTTGAGGGCGGCGGGGCAAGGTCACAGTCGTCGCCCGTGGTTGACCAGATCGCGTCGTCAGTGTGGACGCAGTGTCCGGTATTGCCGCCACAGCCGCTGACCCGTGACTTGCTGAGCTTGGCCCCGATGAACGTGCCGGCGAACTTCCCGACGATCGCCACGGCGAGCGCCGTGAGATTCCATTCGCAGGCCCGCGGTAGCGAAGAAGACGGGCGCCAGAAATGCCGACACGGTG
This sequence comes from Amycolatopsis sp., assembly GCF_035276945.1. Taxonomy (GTDB): domain Bacteria; phylum Actinomycetota; class Actinomycetes; order Mycobacteriales; family Pseudonocardiaceae; genus Amycolatopsis_E. The sequence continues at coordinate 13,278 of NZ_DATELF010000105.1, forward strand.
GTGCGCAACAGCGCCAGCTTCTCCCGGTCCAGCGTGGGACAAGTGCCGATGACGCCAGCGGCGGACGATCGTCTGGTGCAAGGCGTGAGTCACTGAGTTGCTGCTTGAGCCGATTGATCTGCTTGACCGAACCTCGCTGCGCGTTACGGACTTCACCCGGCACCGAGACCGACACCTTCAGCGCATCCCGGCTCTTCGCCGCGACCTACCCCGAAGCCGTCAGCATCGCCGAGCTCATCGGCTCACTGCCCTGGCGACGCCTGGCCGCCGGCGGACCCCACGACCAGCGCCGGTTCACAACCGAGATCGGTCGCCGTCTCAGCCTGCGCGACTACTACCCCACCGTCGTCAAGGACCCGATCTCGCACTGGATGGAACAAGACTGCTGGCACCCGCCGAGCCCACCCAACACCGACTACCGCAGCCTGAAGACCTTCGGCGGCACCGCGTTCCGCAGGCCAGCCAGAGACAGCGAGGAGAAACGCTGCATCGCCGCCTACTGGTTCAGCATCCACCACCGCGGCGGCGACGTCATGCTGCACCACCGCACACTCAACCCCGTCGTCATCCGCGACCGGTCGGTCAAGATGGAGATGTTCACCAGCGCCCTCGCGCTCACCGCCGCCACCAACACCAAGATGCCCCCGAACCTCACGGCCAAACAGCCAACGCAGTTCATGTCCAGCGAATGGATCCGCCCGCAACCCCAACCGTCGTCCTTCCTTGACACCGCGCAGGAACCCATCCCCTGGGTCAAGCGCGCCGAGCCGCGCCCACCGACCGGCGCACGACCACAACTGCCCAGCGAACGGCGCGCACTCGGCGCACTCCCAATCAACCCGCTCCGACAGAACCTGCGATCCGACGGGGAGGGTGGCGGAGCCCGGAGGTAGTCGGAGGGGCAGCCAGATAGACCACAGGGGTGGCCCGGGAAAGATGCGCTGGGGGCCAAAACTAGATTTTGAGCCGGCCAGAGCGGTCAGCATTGGCCATCCGGAAAGGACGCAACGTGGGCGAGCAGAAAGATCGAATGCTGCGCGGTGACTGGTACCTGGACGAACCCGACTTGGCCGAGGAACGACGGCGCTGTTGGCGAATGCTCGACAGGTTCAACGCGACCGGAGCGGACGACGACGCTGAGCGCCGTCGGATCCTGGAAGAACTACTCGCCAAGTTCGGCCCTGGCGCCGCTGTCCTGCCGCGGTTTCAGTGCAGCTACGGTGCGCTGATCAGCATCGGCGCCAATAGCTTCGTCAACAACGACGCACTCTTCATGGACGATGCCATGATCACGATCGGTGATGACGTCCGGATCGGCCCACGGGCGCAGCTGCTTACAGCGCTGCATCCGACGGAGGACCATGAACGACGCCGCGCCGGGTGGGAGCGACCTGCCCCCATCACGATCGGCGAAAATGCGTGGCTCGGCGGCGGTGTGATCGTCTGCCCGGGCGTAACCATCGGTGAGAATGCAGTCATCGGCGCGGGCAGCGTGGTTGTCCGCGACATACCGGACCACGTGTTCGCCGCAGGCAACCCGGCACGGATGATCCGCCGTCTGTGACATGTCCTGCTTCGGGTCAACACCGCTGGAGCCACCCAGGGGTCTTTGAGCCATCGGCCGGGACAGTCAGTACCACCGGGTGCTGACCGGCCTGATCACCGGGGATGCCTTCGAGCCCGGATCGCCGGAGGCGGAGCAGGCCTACTGGATCACCCAGCTCGGCGGCGACCCGCAAGCGCTCTTGCACGTCCTGCACACGCAGGTCGCGACCACCGACGCCGAGCTGTCCCGGATCACCACCCCGGTGCTCGTGACCGCCGGCGACCAGGACTTCGGGCACGCCTCCGCCGACGAGCTCGCCACGACACTGCCCAACGCGCGGTTCACCCGGGTCCCGGGCGACCACTTCACCGCGCTCACCAGCCCGGAACTCGCGACCGCGATCATCACCTTCCTCGGGCGACCATCCTGAAACCACAGAGCAATGCCGGTGCCGGTCAGTCGCGGCCAACCGACGTGCGAAAGTCGGGCATGCCGAGGTGCGCGGTCGGTCGGCGAGTTGGCGAGTTGGCGAGTTGGCGCATGGTGTCCAGCTTCAGCTCGGTAGCGGTACGGCTGGCTTGCAGGCCGGCGATCTCGCCCAGCCAGCCGTAGTGTTCGGCGATGCGGGCTTTCAGGTTGTCGCGGATCTCGATCAACCGGGGCATCTGGTAAGGATCTGGCCGTAGGAGTGGGCATCGGACACACGAATGCACGCAGGGGGTTCCAAAGTCGCGAGTGCACGCGCCGAGCGCAACCTTGCGCAGCTCGAAGTTTCTCTGCACTTGTCAAGCGAGCGGCTGTGAGTCCGTTGGATCTTGCTGGCTGAGCGTGACCGCCTTCGCGGCGGGCCCCGGTGCCTCCGCAAAAACCTGTTGGCGGACCACGGCGACCACTGCTATTTTTCCGGCGGCCGTGCGAGAGACCGAGGAGGTGGTACCCGTGAACGTATCGACATGGGTGCTCCCCTCAGGGGTCACGGTCGGGCGATAGGTCGTCCGGGAGCGCCGTTGAAGAGCACTCCCGAAAGGCACGACCATGCCATTCACTTCCGAACAGCGCCTCGACGACGGCGTCCTCGAGCGCGAATTCGCCCTCGGCGAGATCCCCGGCATCCTGTGGACGCCCGGATCCGCATCCGCACCGGCCCCGCTGATCCTGCTCGGCCACCCCGGCGGCCTGCACAAGATGTACCCCCGACTGGTGGCCCGGGCCCGGCACGCCGCGGCGGAGGGCTTCGCCGCGGCCACCATCGAACTCCCCGGGAGCGGTGACCGGCCCCGTTCCGCCGCCGCCGAACAGGCCCGCGCCGACCTGCGCCGGGCGCTGGAGGCCGGCGAGCCGGTCGACGAGGAGATCGTCGACCGGCTCGTCCTCCCGCTGGTCGACAAGGCGGTCCCGGAATGGCGGGCCGCCCTGGACGCCCTCCTTTCGCTGCCCGAGATCGGCGGCCCGGTCGGGTACGCGGGAGGGGTGATCGCCATCGGCCTCCGGCTGGCGGCGGTCGAGCCGCGCATCTCGGCCGCCCTTCTGTTCGCCGGGAGTTTCGTGCCCCGCACCATGTTCGAGGAGGCCCGGCAGGTCACCATTCCACTGCATGTCCTGCTGCAGTGGGACGACGAAGGAAACGACCGGCAGCTGGCCCTGGACCTGTTCGACGCCTTCGGCTCCAAGGAGAAGACGCTGAACGCCAATATGGGCGGGCACACCGGCGTCCCGCAGTTCGAGGGGGACAACGGGAACCGGTTCTTCGCCCGGCACCTGAAGTGAGGCCGGGCCGTCAGGCCGGCAGCAGACGATAGGAGCCCTCGGCCAGGATGCCGCTCATCGAGAGGAAAGGTCCCGGCCCTCCACGACGCCATCGACCTGGCCAAAGCCGTCACCACGCACGGCGGCATCATGGTCCACCTGACCGCTCCCCATCACGCCATACAGCAGCGGCTCACCGAGCGTGACGGCCCCACGAACACCTTCGCTTGAGGACATCAGCGAGCTCGTCGCCACCTACCAGGGTGTCTTCAACACGATCGCGAAGCACGTCCGGGTCGTCCGCATTGACACCGCCTAGATCATCCACCCGTTCCCGTGACACCCCGGGGCCAATGGACTCCCCGCTCGATAGATGCCGCTAGGCTCTCGCGGGTTCTGCTGACCCCGACATGAGCCATGGAGTGGACCTTGGACATCCGAGACGCCCAGAAACAAACATGGGACAACAAGGTCGCCAAGGAATTCAACACCAGTGACGTCGCACTCGAGTTTGGGCTGCTCACCGCCGAGGTCGGCGAAGCCTTCACCGCATGGCGCAAACACCTGCCCGACTTCGGCGAAGAACTTGCCGACGTCGTGCTGTACGTCATGGCCATCGCCGAAATGAACGGCATCGACCTCGACACCGAGATCGACCGGAAGATCGCCAAGAACGCTCGTCGGACCTATGAACGCGACGAACACGGCGTCCTCCACCGCGTGAGCAACGGCTGACAGCCCAACGAGCTAATCGAAGTCGGCACCCCGCACGAGCAGGAACAGGGTGCCGCCAATGCAAGCTCGGCCGGATGCACGCGGTAAGTGATCACCATTGTCTTCCACTACCTGGCCTTGGTCCTGCTGGAGGTGGAAGCGATCCGCCACGTGCAGCGCCTGCGGCCTGCCATGTCCCCGTACCTGCACACGTCAGGGACTCCGCGGCCTTCGAGGCTCGACCTCGACAAGACGGACGTCGAGCAGGTCGCCGTAGCTACCTGTGGAAGGCGTACCGTGCTTCCGGAGTGACGTCGTCAGGCAGGTCACGCAAGATCGCGCCCACCTCGTTGGCGAAGCGGACGGTGACCGGCAGCTTCTCCGCGAACCGCGCCGGGTTCCTGAATGCCGCCGAACAGTCTCGGTGCCCCACGCGACACCGTGCTGGGGAGATGACGCGTACCGCGGCGATGCCGGCGTCGCGGCGGCCGCTTGACGAACTTGCCCGATGTCGCTCGTTGCGTGCTTGATCATGTGCTTCCGTCATGCCGGCGGCCCGGTCGTCGACCCCGGCGCGGGTAGCGGGCTCGCAACCCTCGTTGCCGCGCGAACCCTGTCCGAGGCGGAGACCCTTGCCCTGGAACCGTGCTGGACAGGCAGTGACGCCGTCGCGGTGTCCAACTCGGCGAGCGCGCGTGGCAGCGCATCCCTGATCGCCGCCACGTTCGGCAGGATCGATGGGTCGCTGTACAGGGCGAGGCCCACGAAGTGGCGCGAGGCGGTGATCGAGACCGCGAGCCCATGTCCGCGTGCCAGCGGCACCATCGCGTAGAGCTCGCACATCGGGGCGTTGGCCAGTCGTACGGTGTCGCCGGCCATGGGGACGTTGCTCACCAGGATGTCGAAGAGCAGCATGGCACTCTGTGCTGCCAGTGGTGCCAACAGGCGGTGTGCCGCCGCGGGAAGTGTGTTGGCCAGCGTCGTGAACGCGCCCGCCCCGCGGTACGGCCCGTTGGCTTTGTTGCGGTCCATGGTGGTGCGGACGGTGTCCAGCCGCCGCGCCGGATCCGGCTCCGAAACCGGAAGCTCGCAGAGATAGCTGGACAGGTGATTGCCCGGATTGGGCACTGTGCCGCGGTTACGCAGTGCAACGGGAATGAGGGCCCGGGGTTTGCATTTGCCGGGCTGATAACCGCTGGTCTCCAGCCATTCGCGCAGCGCGCCGGCCAGGACGGCGAGGACGATGTCATGGGTGGTCGCCCGGCGGTGCCGCCGGATGCGGTTGACGGCGGCGACGTCCAGCGTCACAGTGGTGAATTCCCGCTGGGGTCCGGACGTCTTTCCGACCAGCGGGGACGCCCCGCGTAACCGGATGTTTCGGGCGAGGGCCGCCATGATGTGCGCGTGTCGTGCGGTCTGGCTCGCCAGGTTCGTCACCGGCTTGACGAGCGAGGCGATGCTGGGCAACCACCGGGCCGGCCGTGGGAGAGACGGCCCGGTGTCGTCCGCGTGGTGACCGGTCGTACCCGATACCGCGGCCGTCGTTTCGAATGCCGTACTCACCCCTTCATAGATCGACGCGAACAGGTGGCCGCTGCTCTGACCGTCGGTGATCGCGTGGTGGATCTTGACCAGCAGGGCGAAGCGCTTGTCAGGAAGCCCGGTGATGATGTGTATTTCCCACGGCGGCCTGGTCGTATCGAGTTGGCGCGCCATGGCTGCCGCGGCGTAATCGTTGAGCTGGTCACGTGAGCCAGACCGCGCCAGGCAACAGATTCGCAGGTGTGTCTCCACTTGGAACTGTGGATCATCCGTCCATTCCGCGGTGGGTGGGATGGTGACTTCCCGCACGTGTTGCCGGAGCCGTGGAATTCGCCCGATCCGCTCGGCCAGCAGCCGTACCAGCTTCTCGACGTTGACTGAGCGAGTGGGCTGGAAGATCACCAGTGCGCCGATGTTCATCGGCGCAACTGGGTCGTCGAGGTACCAAAATGCCGTGTCCAGCCCGCTGAGGTGCTCGCCGGCCATCCAGTCTGCCTCCTGTTCGGTGAACCAGGCGCACCCACGGAGCGGGGAATGTCCTCTGGTGGATTCGTGTTGCCGAACGGTCAGGAACCGAGGTACTTGATGACCTCGCGGAACGCCAGCGGGTGTGCCGCCATGGCTCCGTGATTGCTGATGTCCAGCGGGTAGAGGTCCTGCAGGGTGACGTTCTTGACGCGTGATCCCTTGAGGAACGCTGAGGTGTACGGGGCGACGACTTCGTCGTGGCTGGATGCGATGACGAGGTACTTGACGCCCGGGACGGTGTCCCCGTCCGCGTTGAGCTTGGTCATCAGTGGTGATCCGGCTGTCTGGTCGGCGCAGGCCGGGGGCATCGTCACGCTGATCAACTGCTCGGCGCCGGCGAACTGCTTCGCCAGTTTCACCATGCCGAGCTCCGGCATGCCATGGTTGGACGGTGCGAGGCTGACCAGAGAGTTGACCTTACTGGCCCCGTCGAGGAACTTCAGGTAGAAGCGTGGCATCATGCCGCCCTGGGAGTGACCGACGATGTCCACCTTTTCGGCGCCGGTGGAGTCGAGAACCTTGTCGACGAATTCGGCGAGCTGGTTCGCGGAGTTCTCGATCGAGTCCAGGCCGTGAAGGAACGGCACTCCTGCGATGGCGCCGTAGTCGAGTCGGAACACGGTGAAACCCGCGGCCGCGAGCATGGGTGCGGTGAGGACCCAGTAATCCAGTGCGTTACCGAACGTGCCATGCACCAGCACCACCGGGCGCGGGTGCTCCTTGTTGGGCTTGGCCTTCCAGTCGTCGATGCCCGGTATGCGGGCGGCACCGGAGACTCTGGCGGCCACTTCAACCGGTGCACCGACGAGTTTTTGCCCTATCTCGCTGGGGTCGGGCTGCTGCGTCAGTTGGAGGAACTGAATGGCGACCCTCGCTGGTGCGGTCAAACTTCCCACAGCCCGTCCCAGCCCATCCAGAACGCGATCCACGGCCCGCCGTGCGGTGCTTCCCAGCTCCGAAAAATCCATGGTGGAGTGCCCTTCACTAACCCGGACGAGTGATTCGCGCGGGAATGCCCTTGCGCCGAGGGCATCTGCGATCAGCGGATCAAACTGCCCGGATGGACGACTTTGCTGCTTTGCCGGAACCCAGTGTGGTGTGTCGATGCATGTACCGCACGCGTGCGTCGTCGATCTCACCCTGTTTTGACCACTACTTCGCCTGCATGGTCGATCGCTTCACCTCTCACCGCGGTGATGCCGTGACGTCACGCACGCGGTTCCGATCGGGATCACGTCGAGGTGAGACCGGCTCAGCCGTGGCAGTGGGGCGCTGTTCGTCGATGTGCGCTTCAAGCAGTTACCAAGGAGACCGGAAATAGACCGACCACGCCAACCGGCAGCCAGCCTACGTTTGGCCGATCACCGTCACTTTCGGTCGGATTGGTATCTACCGGCACAGTATGTGTCTCGCGAGGGCTTCGCTCCGACGAGTGCGGGTCCGCCGTTGTGCGTCCACGAGCGAGTGAGTTGTTCGCCCGATTCGGCGTTCATCTGGCGTGCGTGCTTCATTGCGTGCCGACTTCGTGTTGGTATTCATCCTGGCCGATGGATCATCGTGTCGGCGAAGACTACTGCTCGGTGAGGGAACTGACCATGCTTGTGCCGCTCAAAGGATCGTGGTCGTTGATCTTTGGCGTGTCCAGTGGCATGGGGCGGGCAACGGCGCGGGCGCTCGCCGCGGAGGGCGGCAACGTCATCGGAGTCCACTTCGACACCGCCGCGGGACAGGAAGCAGCGGAGAAGCTGGCCGCCGAACTGCGGGAGCGGGGGGTCGTCGCGCAGTTCTTCAATCACAATGTCGCCTCCGCGGCCACCCGGGCGGAACTGGTGCCGCGGATCGCCGAGCTTGTCGAGGGTGCAGGACTCCGCGTGGTGGTCCATTCCGTCGCGTTCGGCTCGCTACTGCCGTTCTTGCCCCCGGCGGAGCACGGAGACACCATCACGGCCCGGCAGATGGGGATGACGCTCGATGTGATGGCGCACAGCCTGGTCTACTGGACGCAGGAGTTGCTCGCGGCCGGACTGCTGCGCTCGGGGGCCAAGATCTACGGATTGACCAGTGCTGGTGGTTCGCGGGTGATCCCCCACTACGGGGCGGTGTCCGCGGCCAAGTCGGCGCTGGAGTCCCATGTGCGCCAGCTCGCCGTGGAGTTGGCACCGCGCGGCGTGGCGGTCAACGCCCTGTGTCCTGGAACCACCATCACGCCCGCATTCCGCAAGATCCCCAGTGCGAGGCCGGTGGAGGACGCGGAACTGGCCCGCCGCAACCCGCATGGCCGCCTTACTCAGCCCGAGGACGTCGGTGAGGCGGTGGTCCTGTTGTCCGCCTCTGATTCGTCGTGGATCACCGGAAACGTGATTCGGGTCGACGGTGGCGAGCTGATCGCGACGTGACGGCTGTGGTGGCCACACGTGGAAGTACTGATGGAACTGATGGAACTGATGGAAGGGTGGCAGATGACGCAGAACGTAAGGTCCGCGGTGGACAGGGAGGAGTTGCGGGCGATTGTCGCGGAGGTGATCGAACGGCCGGAATCGGAGGTCACCGATGACGCCGACTTCGTTCAGGAGTTGGAAGTCGACTCGCTGACGACACTGGAGCTCGTGGTGCGCCTGGAAAAGCGCTACGGCATCAAAGTGCAGGACGAGGATTTCACCAACATCAGTTCGCTCGACAGCACCTATGCGTTGGTGACGGGCAAGCTGGCGGGGGTATAGGTGCCCGGTGACGCGCGCCCGGTCGCCATTGTCACGGGAGGATCGCGCGGTATCGGCCGTGCCGTGGTGCGGCATCTGGCTCGCGACGGTTTCGACGTGGCCTTCTGTTATCAGTCCCGCCCGGATGCCGCCGAGGAGGCGGCTGCCGAGGCTCAGGAGCATGGCGCACGCGTACTCGCCCGCAAACTCGACATCGCCGATCCTGCCGAAGCACGAGCGTTCGTGGTGTCCGCCGAGGAAACACTCGGGCCCGCGGGCGCGCTCGTCGCCTCCGCCGGCGTTGTCCGGGACAACCCGCTGGTGCGGATGACCGACGACGAGTGGCAGACCGTCCTGCGCACCAACCTCGACGGCACGTATCACGTGTGCCGGGCGGCGATATTTTCCTTCATGAAGCGCCGCACCGGTTGTGTGGTGACCATGTCGTCGGTCGCCGGTGTGCACGGCAGCGCCAAGCAGACCAACTACTCGGCTGCCAAAGCGGGCATCATCGGGTTCACGCTTGCCTTGGCCAGGGAATGCGGTCCCTACGGCGTCCGGGCCAACGTGGTGGCGCCGGGACTCATCGAGACCGACATGATCAGCGGCATCGGGGAGCCGATGCGCCGGCAACTGGCCGAGCGGACTCCGCTGGGCCGGGCCGGTACGCCGGATGAGGTCGCGGAACTGGTGTCCTTTCTGGTGTCGGACCGTGCGAGCTACATCACCGGTCAAGTTCTGGGAGTGGATGGCGGATTGATCGTGTAACGGCTGAAGCGCTCTGGTGATCGCGAACCGTGCGCTTCATCTCCGTGATCCACAGCCAAAACCCAACACGTCAGCTCCAGGGGATTGCGATGACTCTTACCGCCCAGCACGGCGATGGCTGGATCAGACGTTTCCATCCCGCGCCGGACGCCACAGCGCGCCTTGTGTGCTTCCCGCACGCAGGAGGCTCGGCAAGCTTCTATTTCCCGCTGTCCCGGGCCTTGCCGGGATCGGTGGAGGTTCTGGCGGTCCAGTATCCCGGTAGGCAGGACCGCCGGAGTGAGAAGTGTGTCGAGAGCATCCGCGAACTGGCCGACGACGTTGCCGAGAGACTGCGCGAGTGGGCGGACCGACCGATTGTCCTTTTCGGACACAGCATGGGTGCCACGGTCGCCTTCGAGGTCGCTGGACGGCTGGGGGAATCCGGGGTGGTGCCGGCGGGGCTGTTCGTTTCGGGTCGCCGTGCCCCCTCGCGGCACCGCTCGGAGAATGTGCACCGGCGGCCGGACGAAGGATTGCTGGCCGAACTGCGATCGGTGGGTGGTACCGAGGCTCGGCTGCTGGACGATGCCGAGTTACTGACCATCGTGCTACCCATGATTCGCAGTGACTACAAGGCTGCGGAAACCTATCGCTACCGGCCCCGCCCCAGACTGACCTGCCCGATCGTCGCGCTGGTGGGAGACCGGGACCCGAAAGTGACGATCGACGAGGCTCGCGCCTGGGACGAGCACACAACGTCGACGTTCGAGATGGAAGTCTTCTCCGGAGGGCATTTCTACCTCACCGAACATCTCCCCGGCGTCGTCGCCGTCATCCAGGAGCGTCTTGCGTCGCTGGAGTCGCGCGGGATCGCGGGGCACTGATTCATCGGTCCCCGCGGCGCGGCGCTGTCTCCCCGGAACCCGGGATCAACAGCGCGACCGCGGTCCGGCATCAGGACGAATCACGACGAACTGCGTTCATAGACGGTATCGATTGCCGGCAACATCAGCGGCTTTCCACAGGGGATTGACATTGTTCAGTGTCGGAGTTGGCGATGAGTGATTGCGGATCTGTCCCGAACATGACGACGGCGCACGAGGACGCTCCCGTCGCCGTGGTCGGCATGTCGTGCCGCCTTCCAGGAGCACCCGATCCGGACAGCTTCTGGCAGTTGCTGCGGACCGGGACGGCCGCCATCACCGAAGCGCCCGCCGCCCGTTGGACCGGAAACGGGGTGTTCGACGACGCGTTGCCGCCTGCTCACGGCCGGCTCGGTGGCTTCCTCGACGACGTCGACCGGTTCGACGCGGAATTCTTCGGCATCTCGCCGCGCGAGGCCGCGGTGATGGATCCGCAACAGCGGCTGGTGCTGGAACTTGGCTGGGAAGCCCTTGAGGACGCACGCATCGTCCCGGAGGCGTTGCGCGGCACTCCGACGGGGGTGTTCGTCGCGTCCATGTGGGACGACTACGCCATCCTCGTGCGGCGGGGTGGCCCCGAGGTGGTCAGCCAGCACACCATGACCGGCCTGCACCGCAGCGTCATCGCGAACCGGCTGTCGTTCAAGCTGGGCTTGCGTGGGCCCAGCCTGGGCGTCGACGCGGGTCAATGCTCCTCCCTCCTCGCGGTGCACCTGGCATGCGAGAGTCTGCGACGCGGGGAGTGCTCGGCCGCGCTCGTCGGCGGCGTGAACCTCATGCTCGTGGCGGAGAACACCGTCACGGTCGACCGGCTGGGTGCACTGTCACCGGACGGCCGCTGCTTCACCTTCGACGCCCGCGCGAACGGCTTCGTCCGCGGTGAAGGCGGAGCGGTGATGGTGCTGAAGCCACTCGCCGCCGCGCTGGTGGACGGTGACCCGATCTACTGCGTGATCCGTGGCAGCGCGGTGAACAACGACGGCGGCGGGGACAGCCTGGTCACCCCCGAGCCTGCGGCTCAGGCGGACGTCATCCGTGCCGCGTACCGGCGCGCTGGCGTTGATCCGGCTGAGGTGCAGTACGTGGAGATGCACGGCGCGGGCACCAAGGTCGGCGACCCGATCGAGGCAGCGGCACTGGGCGCCGCTCTCGGCGCGGGTCGCTCCGTGCGGTCGCCGCTGCGGGTCGGCTCGGTCAAGACCAACATCGGTCATCTCGACGGTGCCGCCGGCATGGCCGGGCTGGTCAAGACCATTCTGTGCCTTACCCATCGGGAGTTCGTGCCCAGCCTCAACTTCGAGACGCCCAGCCCGCTCATTCCGTTGCGGGAGCTGAACCTGGCGGTGCAGTCCGTCCGTGAGCCGTGGTCGGCAGGCAAAAGCGGTCGCGCGGCCGGCGTCAGTGCGTTCAGTATGGGCGGCACCAACTGCCATGTCGTGCTGGCCGAACCACCTCGGCCGACCGAACCGGCGCGGTCGCCGCGGCGCGGCCTGCCGCGTCGGCCGGTTCCCTGGCTGCTCTCCGGCGCCACCCCGCAGGGTTTGCGGGCACAGGCGAGGAAGTTGCGCGCCTATGTGGCGCGACATCGTGAGCTGGAACCGGGGGATATCGCCCACTCCCTGGCGACCAGTCGCTCCGCCTTCCGGCACCGTGCGGCGCTGGTGGCCGAGGACCAGGCCGACTTTCTGCGCGGTTTGGCCGCCCTGGCCGATGGCGCGGAGTTCCCGGGCCTGGCCTGCGGGCGCGCGGGTGATCCGGGTGCGGTCGCCTTCCTGTTCACCGGGCAGGGCGCACAGCGCTGCGGGATGGGCCGTGAGCTCTATGCCGGGCTACCCGTTTTCGCTGACGCGTTCGACGAGGTGTGTGCGCAACTGGACGACCATCTCGACCGGCGCCTCAAGGATGTGGTCTTCGCACCGGAAGGTGTCCCGGACGCCGAGTTGTTGCACCGGACCGACTACACCCAGGTGGCGCTGTTCGCGATCGAAACCGCGCTGTATCGCGTGGCGCGGCGCTGGGGTCTGCGGCCCGACTTCGTTCTGGGCCACTCCGTCGGTGAGATCGCCGCGGCGCACGCGGCCGGCATCCTTGACCTCGCCGACGCCTGCACGCTGGTGGCCACGCGCGGCCGGTTGATGCGCACGCTTCCGGCGAGAGGCGCGATGGTCGCGCTGCAGGCCACCGAGGACGAGGTCCAGCTGCTGCTCGCCGGATACGAGGACCGGGCGAGCATCGCCGTCGTCAACGGCCCGACGGCGACCGTGATCTCCGGTGAGGAGCCCGCGGTCCTGGCCGTCGCCGCGCAGGTCGAAGCCTGGGGGCGCAAGGCCACCCGGCTACGGATCAGCATTGCCTCTCACTCCCCGCTCATGGACGACATGCTGGACGAGTTCCGCGAGGTGGCCGAGGGACTGACCTACGCCTCGCCGCGACTTCCCCTCGTCTCCACCGTGACCGGGGAGCGGGCCGCCGAGGAGTTGTGCACCCCGGAGTACTGGGTGCGCAACGTCCGCCGGGCGGTGCGCTTCTGTGATGGTGTCCGATCACTGCAGTCGCTCGGTGTGCGGACCTTCCTCGAACTGGGGCCCAGCGGTGTGCTCTCCGCGCTGACGCGCGACTGCCTGATCGGGAGCGCCGAGGACATCGCGGACACCACCGTGTCGGCCAGCCTGGCCAAGGACGAGCCCGAACTCGCCACCCTGCTCACCGCCACGGCCGGCCTGTACACGCGGGGGGTGCCGGTGGACTGGGAGCAGGTGTTCGCCGGCAACGACTACCGGACCGTGCCACTTCCGACGTATGCCTTCGTCCGGAAGCGCTACTGGGTGGACGTGTCGGCCCCGGAGGCGCCGCACGCCACCGCGCCGGTGGTGAGCCGACCGGTCATCGTGGCCGAACCGGAGGAGGACGCCGACGCCCTGCGGCGGTCCGGCCTGGCCACCCGCCTCGCCGGCCGGCCCGCCGCAGAATGCGACCAGGTGCTCGCCGACGTGGTCAGCCAGCACGTAGCGGTGCTGCTTGGACACTCCTCGGCCGAGGCGATCGATGTCGACGTGGCGTTCCGGGAACTCGGCTTGGACTCGATGACGGGGGTTCGGCTGTGTCAGCGGCTGGCCGACGCCACGGGTGTGCGCGTGCCGGCCACGGCCTTGTTCGAACATCCGACGCCACGGGAACTGGCGCGCCGTCTCGCCGCCGACCTGTCGCAGGCCGCGACCACCTCGACATCGTCGACCCTCGTGGCCACGACGGACGAACCGATCGCCATTGTCGGGATGGCCTGCCGATACCCCGGGGGTGTACGTAGCCCCGAGCAGCTGTGGCAGTTGCTGGTCAGCGGCGACGACGCCATCTCCGGTTTCCCGACGGATCGTGGGTGGGATCTCGAGCGCCTGTACGCCCCCGGCGAGCCTGAACCTCGGCGGACGTATGTCCGCGAAGGCGGCTTCTTGGCCGACGCGACGCTGTTCGACCCGGACTTCTTCGGGATCTCGCCGCGGGAGGCAGTGGCCATGGACCCCCAGCAGCGGTTGCTGTTGGAGACCGCCTGGGAGGCGTTCGAACACGCCGGTATCGCTCCCGACTCCGTACGCGGCAGCCAGACCGGCGTGTTCGTCGGCGCGATGTCCCAGGACTACGGCCCCCGGCTGCACGAGGCCGAGCGTGGCCTGCACGGCCACGTGCTGACCGGCACGACGCTCAGCGTCGCCTCCGGGAGGTTGGCGTATGCGTTCGGTCTGCGCGGACCCGCGCTCACCATCGACACAGCGTGTTCGTCGTCGTTGGTGGCATTGCATCTGGCAGCCCAGGCGCTGCGCCGTGGGGAGTGCACGTTGGCGCTCGCTGGCGGCGTGGCGGTGATGTCCAGCCCCGGCATGTTCGTCGAGTTCAGCCAACAGCGCGGGCTGGCCCCGGACGGCCGGTGCAAGCCGTTCTCCGACGCGGCCAACGGCACCGTGTGGTCCGAAGGCGTCGGCCTGCTCGTGCTGCAACCGCTGGCCGAGGCACGCCGGAAAGGCAATCCCGTGCTGGCGGTGGTGCGCGGTTCGGCGGTCAACTCCGACGGCGCCAGCAACGGGCTGACCGCGCCGAACGGTGCGGCGCAGGAACGGGTCATTCTCGAGGCGCTGGCGGACGCGCGATTGACGCCGGAGGACGTCGACGTCGTGGAGGCACACGGCACCGGCACCGTGCTCGGCGACCCCATCGAGGCCCAGGCGGTCCTGGCCACCTATGGGCGGAACCGCGGGCAGGAGGAACCGGCGCTGCTGGGCTCGATGAAGGCGAACATCGGCCACGCGCAGGCAGCGGCCGGCGTCGCCGGTGTGATCAAACTGGTCATGGCGCTGCGTTACGGGCTACTGCCCGCCACGCCGAACATCGGGCTGCCGTCGTCGCATGTGGACTGGGCCTCCGGGGCAGTCGCGTTACTGGACGAGCGGCGTCCGTGGCCCCAGGGTAAGCGGACGCGTCGTGGTGCCGTTTCCTCCTTCGGGATCAGCGGCACCAACGCGCACGCCATCATCGAGCAGGCACCCACCGAAGCGCCCGCGGGGGAGGCTCCGGACGACGCGCCCGCGCAGGCGGTGGGGGCCCCGTGGGTGCTGTCCGCCGCGACCGCGCCGGCTCTGCGGGAGCAGGCCCAGCGCCTGCGGTCTCACCTCGTGGACCAGCCGGACCTTCAGGCCGCGGACGTGGCCTGGTCACTGGCCACCACGCGCACGACGTTGGAGCACCGGGCAGCCGTGGCCGGTCGCGACCGGGCGGAGCTGGTGGCCGGGCTGGACAAGCTCGTTCGGGGAGAGCCGAGTCCCGTCGTGCCGCAGGGTGTCGCGAGCAAGGGCAAGCTGGCCGTACTGTTCCCGGGGCAAGGCGGGCTGCGGCCGGGTGCAGGCCGGGGCTTGTACGAGACCTCCGCGAGGTTCGCACGTGCGTTGGACGAGGTGACCGCGGCCTTCGACGGCAAGCTCGACCGGCCCTTGCGCGAGGTGATGTTCGCCGAGCCCGGCACGGCCGAAGCGGAGCTGCTCGATCAGGTCGCCTACGCACAGCCGGCGCTGTTCGCGCTGGAAGTCGCGCTGTTCCGGCTGATCGAGTCGTGGGGTGTGCGCCCGGACTTCCTCGCCGGCCACTCCGCTGGAGAACTGGCGGCGGCGCATGTCGCGGGTGTGCTTTCGCTGGCGGACGCCGCCATCCTGGTCGCCGCCCGTGGCCGCCTCATGCAGGCACTTCCCGGCACCGGCGCGATGGTCTCGGTGGCGGCCGGCGCCGCGGAGGTCGCCGCTTCGCTGGCCGGCCATGAGGCAGAGGTGGGGATCGCGGCGCTCAACGGACCCGCCGCGACGGTCGTCTCCGGCGAGGAGTCCGTCGTCCTGGCAGTTGCCGCCCGGGCCGAGGCGCAAGGGCGCAAAACCACTCGGCTGCGGACCGGCACCGCCTACCACTCGCCGCTGATGGATGCCATGCTGCCGGAGTTCCGTCAGGTCGCGGCCGCATTGCACTTTGCCGAGCCTCGTATCCCGATCATCTCGGGACTGACCGGCGCGCAGGCCACCGCTGAGCAGCTCACCGACCCCGGCTACTGGGTGCGTCACGTGCGGGAGGCCGTGCAATTCCACGACAGCGTGCGCTGCCTCGAAGCGGCCGGGGTGCGGCGGTTCTGCGAGGTGGGACCGGACGGCGCGCTGGCAGCACTGACACACGACTGCCTCACAGAGGACGTGGCGCGAGCCGCCGTGCGGATCTCCGTCCTGCGCAAGGACAAGCACGACGATCTTGCCGCGACCGGCGCGCTCGCCGAACTGTTCGTAGCCGGATCTTCGTTGAACTGGACGGAGATCTTCGCCGGCAGCGGCGCCCGCCGGGTCGACCTGCCGACATATGCGTTCCAACGTGGACACTACTGGCTGGCTCCCCCGTCGGCGACCCGCCAGGACGGCACGGGAGGGCTGCTGTCGGCCGCCCACCCGCTGCTCGGTGCGGAGCTGCCCCTGGCGGAGTCCGGTGGCCTGGTGTTGACCGGCACGATCTCGCAGCGGGCGCATCCGTGGCTGGCAGATCACGCGATCGCCGGTTCGGCGGTGCTGGCCGGGACGGCATGCGCGGAACTGGCGCTGCATGCCGGGCGCCGTCTGGATGCCGGTCGGCTGCGGGAGCTGACGTTGCACAGCCCGCTGGTGCTACCCGAAGAAAGCCGAATCCAGCTCCAGGTCACCGTGAGCGGCCCGGACGAGTTCGGGCACCGCTCGGTGCGGTTGCACTCCCGTGTGGACGATGCGAGCGGCGGCGAGGGTGTCGACGAACTGGAGTGGGCGCTGCACGCCGAGGGCACGCTGGCCGCGGACGAGACCGCGCCCCCCGGTCAGGCCGGCGCGTGGCCGGTCGACGACGTGCAGGAAATCCGCGTCGACGACCTTTACGACCGCCTCGCGCGAGCAGGCTATGACTACGGCCCCACCTTCCAGGCGGTGCGGTCGGCGTGGCGCCACGGCGACGAACTGCTCGCGGAGTTGGCCTTGCCCGATCCAGGGCAGGACGGCGCGGGCGCGGTCCAAGGCTTCGCGCCGCATCCGGTGTTGCTGGACGCCGCGCTGCACCTCGTCGTCGCCGAACGTCTCGACGACACCGGCACCGACACCGTGCTCGTGCCCTTCTCCTTCAGCGGGCTCACGACGTACATGCCTGGGACGCCGGCCATCGCTGCGGTCCGTGCCCGGATAACGCCGCGCGAAGCGGACTCGGTGTCGGTGGTCGTCACCGACGACACGGGTGCGCCGGTCGCCTCGATCGACCGCGTCGTGTTCCGGCCCATCCAGCCACGCCAGTTCCACGCCGGGGGCCGGGACACCGTCTTCCGGGTCACCTGGGCCGAAACAGGCGTCACGGCGACCACGGCGGTGTCCCGCTGGGCTGTGCTCGGCGAGGTTCACGCCGCGCTGCGCGCGACGCTCGACGGGACGGGTGTGCCAGTCGCGAGTTATGCCGACCTTGCGGCGTTACGTGCTGCCGTTCAGGCCGGGGCCGCGCTGCCGGACGTGGTGATCGCGCCGGTGGGACACGCCGCGGGCGCTGCCGCGGACGGTCCCTCGGCCCCCGACTCCGTCTGTGCTGCCGATGTCTGTGCTGCCGATGTGCACCTCGCGGTCGGGTCCGCCGTGGAGTTGGTGCGTTCGTGGCTCGCCGACGACGCGTTGTCCGCGTCACGACTGGTGGTGCTGACCCGCCACGCCGTAGGCGCGGACCAGGCGCCCATCCGTGACCTCGCCAGTGCGTCGGTGTGGGGATTGCTGCGCTCCGCGCAGTCCGAACATCCCGGCCGCATCGTGCTCGCCGACTGCGACGACGCGTCCCCCTACCCGGCGCTGCTGACCGCGCTCGGCACCGACGTACCGCAGATGGCCGTGCGCGGCAGCAGGGTGCTGCTGCCCGAACTCCGCCCAGCGGAACTGGTGGGCGCGCGGCCGTCCCCGTTCGAGGGTTCCGGCACGGTTCTGCTGACCGGTGCGTTCGGTGCGCTGGGCCGGCTGCTGGCTCGCCACCTGGTGGTGCGGCACGGGGTGCGGCATCTGCTGCTGACCAGCAGGCGGGGTGCCGCCGCCGATGGCGCCCGGGACCTGGTCGCCCAGCTGACCGCGCTGGGCGCGGTGGTGCGGGTGGCGGCCTGCGACCTTGGCGATCGGGGGCAACTCGCGGCATTGCTGGACAGCGTCGCCGCCGAGGCGCCGTTGCGTGCGGTCGTGCACGCAGCCGGGATCCTCGATGACGGCACCATTGGCTCGCTGACCGACAACCAGATCGAGCGAGTCCTGCGTCCGAAGGTCGACGGCACGCTGAACCTGCACGAGCTGACGCGCGATCGCGACCTGAGCGCGTTCGTACTCTTCTCGTCGGTCGCGGGCGTCATCGGTACCGCCGGTCAGGCCAACTACGCCGCCGCCAACACCTTCCTTGACGCGCTCGCCGCCCACCGAATGGCCTCGGGCCTGCCCGGTACGTCGCTGGCCTGGGGGATATGGGAGGCCGCCGATGGTCTGGCCGGTGGCCTCAGCACGGTCGACGTGCGGCGGATGTCCCACGCCGGGGTCGGAGTGCTGCCCGGGGATGCCGGTTTGGCCTTGTTCGACGAGGCGCTCTCGCGCGACGAGGCCGTGCTGGTTCCGCTGCGCACCGATGTCGCGGCGCTGCGGCAGGCCGCCGTGGCGGACGTACCGTCCCTGATGCGCACCCTGGTGCCCGCTCGGACCGGTCGACGGTCCCGCGCGGTCGAGGCCTGGCCGCCGAGCTTGCGCACTCGGCTGGCTGGGCTCGCGCCGGCGGAGCGTGAGCGGGCGCTACGTGACCTGGTGCGTGCGGAGACGGCCGCTGTACTCGGCCACGCCCAGCCCGCGACGGTGCCGGACGAGCAGGCGTTCCGGGACCTCGGCTTCGACTCGCTGACGTCGGTGGAGTTGCGCAACAGGTTGGGTGCCGTTCTCGAACTGCGGATGCCCGCCACCTTGCTGTTCGACTACCCGACACCGGAAGAGGTGGTGGCCTACCTGCTCACCCGGCTCGCTCCCGCGCCGCAGGTCGCCTCCGCCGTTTCCACCACAACCGTCGCCGACCCGGCAGGCGAAGACGATCCGGTCGTGATCGTCGCGATGGCCTGCCGGTACCCGGGCGGAGTCGCGTGCCCGGAGGACCTGTGGGAACTGGTGGCCACCGGCAGCGACGCGATCTCGACCTTTCCCGCCAACCGCGGCTGGAATATCGAGGCACTGTACGACCCGCGGGGCCGGTCCGGCACCAGCTACACCCGTGAGGGCGGTTTCCTCCACGACGTGGATCTGTTCGATCCAGAGCTGTTCGACATCTCGCCGCGCGAGGCTGCCGCGATGGACCCGCAGCAACGGCTGCTGCTTGAGACGAGCTGGGAGACTTTCGAACGGGCCGGGTTGTCGCCCACCGGGTTGCGGGGCAGTGACGTCGGTGTGTTCGTCGGGCTGATGTACCACGACTACGGCCACACCGCGGTCAGCCCGGCACAGGACGTGCAGGGCTACCTCCTCACCGGGACCACTGGCAGCGTGCTGTCTGGCCGGGTGGCTTACACGTTCGGGTTGCAGGGTCCGGCGTTGACGGTGGATACGGCGTGTTCGTCGTCGTTGGTGGCGTTGCATCTGGCCGTGCGGGCCTTGCGCAACGGAGAGTGCTCCCTGGCTCTGGC
>NZ_DATELF010000106.1:0-14282 GCF_035276945.1 Amycolatopsis sp.
GGCCAGGAAGGTCGCCTGCGCACCGCCGGGATAGTGCGCGTAGCCCTCGCTGGCGACCACCGAGAGGTGCTTGAGCTGGATCTTGGCCGCCCACAACCCGCCGGGACGCCACGCCAACTCCAGGGACGTCGTCCTGCGCAGCATCCGGCCGTTGACCGGGCCGGGTGGGATCGGGGCAAGCCCGAGCCGCTGCCCGTGGGGACCGTTGACCCATTCGCGGAGTCGCTGATGCAGGAAGTCCTGCTGGGATCGAGCGAAGGCTTGGTCGTCGCCCTCTGCACGGTTGAGGCGGACCGCGAGCTGCACCGCCCGGTAGGCCGGTTCGAGCACCACCCATTTCTCCTCAACACCGCGCAGTCTCTGGCCCTTGATGAGCTTGCTGCCCAACTTGTACCGCTTGGTACCCCCGGACACGGTCACCGGTGGCAGCAGCGACGCGGGGGTCAACTCCTCCAGTTCGCTGGCCCGCATGCCGCTCAGGGCCGCCACCAACCCCCGACAAGCCGCCATCACGACGAACGCCAGCCCGCGCAACTCGTCCCCGGTGAGCGGCAACGTCCACGGCACCAGTGTCTGCTCATCGTCGGCTCGTGGGACCTGCACCGCGTCGCGCCCGAAGTTCCCGGCCGTGCCGACCTTCGCCACGGCCGCTTCCAGGATCGGTCGGACCACCTCGATCTGCTCGTCGGTGATGCGCGTGTAATGCGACGCCTCGTTCACCAGCCGCCCGATGTCCACACGCAGCAACGGATCGGTGGACGACCAGCCGCGCGTGACGCGGCGGGCAGCGTGGCGGGTCTCGTTGCGCGGCAGCGGGATCTGCTGGGCGACATAGCGATCCACGACTGCGGTCAGCGCTGCGCGTAGCCAGGGTGCGATCGTTCGTGGTCTCCTGCTGTCTCCGTTCATGCTGGTTTGCAGTAGCGTCTCGAACTCCTCGGCGACCAGCGGTCCAAGGGTTTCCACCAAGTACAACGCCGCCGCCACCGTCGGCTGCAACACCTCCTCCGGTATCGGCGGCGTGCTGTTGTGTGCCTGGGACTTCTTGCCGGCGACTTGGGCGATGGACTTTCCCTTCCACGGCACGAATCCCGGCCGGTATGCGTCCCGCGAGAACACCTCTCGATACGTCGCCAAACCTCTCACCGGCAACAGGACGCTGACCATGGTCGCTTCGGTGATCGGGCCGCCTCGCCGTTTGCTGGTGGGCAGGCGTTCCGAACGGATCTCCTTGTAGGCGTCGCAGTGCTCCTGCATCACCTCGACAAGGCTGGTCAAGCCCTGCCCGCTGACGAAGTTCATCCACCGCACCACCTCCTCGGTCATGTTGAACACCGACGCCGGCTTGTACTGGGTCCGCCGTGCGTCTGGAAGCGCGATGACCACCTCATGCTCGGGCACCATCAGCGCGAACACGTACTCCTTCGCGGTCAACCGCAGCGCGGGGTTGGTGATCGGGGTGAAATCCAAGCGTCGGACATTGCTCCGTGCGCTCCTGGGGAACTCCAGAATGTCCCGCAGATCCCACAGGTCCTCATCGAAGCGGGATCTCCGTCCGCCGGGCGCGACTGCCCAATTCGCGGCCTCGCACACGTCCACGCCCGCGAAGGGTGATCGGGCGGACCATTCGGCCGGAATCGGCCCTGCTGCCGATGTCAGGGCAAGTCGAGCTTTCACAGGGTTGTCTCCTCGGGGCGAAGCGGCAGTTCCGAGTCGGCGTCTTGGACTGCGCATGCCGCCGCGTCCAGCACCGTGTGGTCGAATCGCGGCAGGATCTCGTGGTTGAGCCGGTCGGCGTATGGGGCGAACACAGCCAGGAACTGGTCTACCGTCAGCCGCAGCGACTGGCGCGCGAAGTACGCCTTCAATCGCAGCAGGTTGGGCACGTGCCGGGGCAGGAACACCGCCAGCGGACAGAGCAGGCATACCCAAGGCCGCGCTGGACACGGCTTACCCGCTGGGCCGTGCACGCCCGCGTACTGGTTCGCGCACGCCGCGGTGAACATGTCCATCTCGCTGCTCAGCAGCGCCGCGACCTCACCTTCGTCCAAGCCGAACCGGGCGATCTCCTGCGGGTACTCGGCGGCAAAGGTGGCGGCCTGCTCGTCGGTCAACACGATGGGAGGGCGTGCCCGCCGCAGAATGTCGCCTTGAGCCTGCTCGATGATCGCCGCCGCCGATTCCTCCTGAGCAGGGGTCATCGCCGACACGTAGTGGCCGCCCTCCACTGCGGTGGAGTGGTTCGGGTCGATCCTCGTCCGCCCGGTCCAGCCACGGCGGGCCAACATGTTGTGATACGTCGTTCTGATCCGACTGGCGTGCAGCGCTATCTGCTCGCTGTTCTCCGTGGGGAGGTCGAGTTCGGCGGATATCTTGCGGCGGGCTTTGTTGCCGCCTTTCGGCGCCGCGGCCAGCGACATCACCGCCAGCCGGGAGGAGGGCTGACCGTCGCGTTTCTGGGTGTCCAGATACACCCAGAGGTCATCGGCGACCGATGCGGGCACGAAACTCCGCAGTGGTGCGGACAATTCCTTCCACGCCTGAAACAGGCGTATCGCGCGGGGCGACAGGGCCACACCCTCCGGCCCGCGCCGGCCCTTGAAGTACTCCAGCACCGCGGCCTCGTCACCCGTCCATGTGACGTCGTCGAGGCCCAGGTCCCGGATGCCGTCGGGCACCACGCCGGTGTAGACGCCGAACAACAACCTTGCGGCGGTGACCACCTCCACCGAGGGGTACATCGCGCTCCGCACGGCCACGAGCGGTTTGCTGCGGCCGTCGCGGAAGTAGTCGACCGACAGCGACAGCACCTTCGACGCCGCAGCGAGGTTCAGCGGGCCTTGCTGGGTAAACAGCCACGCGTAGTTCTGACGGTTCATGCCCTGGTTCGACGTGTCCGGGCCTAGTCCTTCATCAAGCGTGTCGGGTGGGTAAATCCGGCCGGAGATGGGACAAAGGCCTTATCCTGCTTGGGTTTGCGACTCCAACGCATCCCAGAAGGAAAGGCCTTTGTGGTGAAGACGATACCGCGTGACCAGAGTCGGCGGAACGCGGCACGCCGACGGCGGCGGGTAGCCGCGCGGCACCGATTGGCGGGAGGATGGGGTCAGCGGGCGGCGCCGATGTTCACCTCGGGGAAGATCACTTACGAGGTCGGTGGTTACCTGGAGGCCACCCCGTACGGTGGGCTCGCCGCGATGCACCGCCTGGTCACCAAGCTGGGTCTGGTCGATGCGATCAACGAGCGTGTTCACCTGTTGAAGCTCCATCTGCCCTACCACGAGTCCGATCACGTGCTGAACATCGCGTACAACGTGCTCACCGGCGGCACTCGCCTGGAAGACATCGAACGTCTTCGTCACGATGTGGCGTACATGAACGCCCTCGGCGCGGACCTGATCCCGGACCCGACCACGGCGGGCGACTTCTGCCGCCGCTTCGCCGAGGAGGACGTGGCGTCGCTGATGGACGCGGTCAACGCGGTCCGGCCGGCGTTGTGGCGCGGCCGGGGCCGGGACCTGCTCGCGCCCGTGGCCTACGTCGATGTGGACGGCACGATCGTGCCCACCAGCGGCTCGCGCAAGCAGGGCATGGACATCTCCTACAAGGGGATCTGGGGCTACGCACCGCTGATCGTCACGCTGGCCAACACCCGGGAGGTGCTGTACCTGGTCAACCGGCCCGGCAACGCCCCCAGCCACTGTGACGCCGCGGTCTGGATCGACAAGGCAATCGCGCTGGTCGCGCCGCACGCACCACGGGTCTGTCTACGCGGGGACACCGACTTCTCCCTGACCGCGCACCTGGACCGGTGGGCGCAGCGGGCCGACTTCGTCTTCGGCATGGACAACAACACCGCCCTGCGGCGCATCGCCGAGGGTCTGAAGGAGTCGGCGTGGTCGCGGCTGCACCGGCCGGCCCCCTATGAGCCCCGCACCGGAAAGCGGCGGGCCCGCCGGGATAACCACAAGCAGCAGATCGTCACCGAACGCGAATACCTCAACCTCCAGCTCAACCACGAGGACGTCGCGGTATTCGACTATCAGCCCCGCAAGTGCCACCGCGCCTACCGTGTCGTGGCGCTGCGCAAGAACATCAGCCGCACCCGTGGCGAAAACGTCCTCCTTGATGAGATCCGCTACTTCTTCTACATCACCACCTACACCGACAAGACCGCGGCCGAGATCGTGGCCCTGGCCAACGACCGCTGCGACCAGGAAAACATCATCGGCCAGCTCAAGTCCGGCATCAACGCCCTGCGCGTTCCGCTCTACGACCTGGCCAGCAACTGGGCCTACATGCTCATCGCCGCGCTCGCCTGGAACATCAAAGCCTGGTTCGCGATGACCATGCACCGCAAGACCGACCGCCACGACTACATCCGCATGGAATTCCGCCGCTTCTTCCACAGCGTCATCCTGATCCCCGCCATGATCACCCGCAGGGCACGCGGCATCACCGTGCGACTGGCCGGATACACCCCAGCCCTGGACCGACTCTTCAGCGCCTGGAACACCATCGAACGCACCCGCTTCGGCTAACTCACACCGGCCACCGGATCCCACACCCAACCGCCCCGCCTGAGCTGCGGCGGTGACCACGCCTGCCCGAACCCCGAAACCGGCACCCAACACCCAACCCGAGCACCACCACAACGGCCAAACCGACCCACCGCAACGCCGTCAACCACCCAACGCCACATCCCAAACCAACACCAACATGATCATCCAGGCTGCCGTCGCACCACCGGCACCAACTCGCTTATTTGAGGTCTAGTGGTCGTACTCGACGACATCGATCGAATGCCGTCACACAAAGTGCGCGAGATCTTCAATCTCGTGGAACGAACCGCACACCTACCCCAATTGATCTATGTAATGAGCTTTGACCGCCGCGTCATCGAACCCATCGTGGCGGACTCACGTGCTCCGAAGCGGCACAAGCGCCTTCAGCAGGTTGCGTTCGACCTCACCTGCACCCATCGGCGCCGACCCACCACCGCAGGCTAGATCGCTTGTCACCGGGTACGTTGAGGCCCTCACCCGCCGACGACAACTCGCTATGGATGTTCGCCCGTCCAGGGCACCTTAGAGCGAGGTAGCGCGTCCTCACACGCTCTAAGTGAAGAGTCTCTGCTGGTTTGTGAGAACTCTCGCCATCGCCTGATCCTCCGACGTCTGCCACAGTGCAGAGAGGCGGTGCAACACTCCGGTGAGGTCGGCCGGTCGCGCAGGTCGGCCAGCGTGCTTCGCATAGGGGCCGTCTGTTTCGAGCAAGACACGGTCACGGGGTAGGCGTTCGAGTAGATCTGCGACTTTCTTCGACTTGATCATGGCCGGGTTGATTGAGAACGAGAGGCCGGCCGCGAGCGCGTCGTCGACGGCGCCGAGCGGTCCGGTGTACCAGTGCAGGATCGCGGGCTGCTGCGCTTGAGCGAGGCGGGAGATGACTTCACGCTCGGCACCTCGGCTGTGCACGGTGACGGGTCTCGCGCGCAACTGAGGCTCAGCCAGGATCGCTTCGAATACGCGAAGTTGCTGGAAACGTGTGCTCGCTCCAGTTCGGCTGAAATCCAAGCCGATCTCTCCAACCCACCTGGTCTGCGGCAAGAGCCGGAAGAAACGCGCGAGGTCGTGCGGAGCCAGCGCGCCAGCGCGAAGCGGGTGATAACCCAATGCGATGTCGATGCCAGCCCGACGGCCGAGACGCGTTCGCAGCAATCGGTATCGGCCGGGATCTTCGGTGACCGCAACAACGTGAACACCTGCGGCAGATGCCTCATCGAGGACGGCCAGAGGGTTGTCGTAAGCGTCGATGTGGCAGTGGGTGTCTACCAGCCCGCTGGGTATCACGCCAAGGACTCCACGAGCTTCGCCAACTCGCCTTGCGCTCCCGCGGCAAGCCAGGCTCGGAGCTCGGTGATTCCGCGACGCCACACTCCAGTGAACTCCGCCCGCTCCCCGGCAGGGAGAGGGCCGTTGCGCAGGACGTCTCGATCGGGCCGGTCGGCGAACGTTCCGCTGATGACGGCTCGCAGGTCGGCTCCCCGCCGTCGACGACGGTCGAGGAGGGCCTCGTCGGTCAGGACGTCCCAGGCATACTCATCGCGGTCCCATCCGACGTGCGCCAGGGAGGCGCGGCGGATGAGGCAGGGGAAGCAGTATCCGCAGTTGCCCTGCCGGCGGCCGACGTAGCGCGCGGTCTCCGGATGCGAGCAGGAGACGCTCATCGGTGCAAGCCGCTGCAGCAGCGTTGGGTTTCGGGACTCGGCGAGTATTTCGCCCTTCGTGCGTAGCCGGTACGGGTTGAGGATCGGGTTGGTGACACCGACAGCTTTCGCCGCTGTACCGAGTTGAATCATGAAGTGCGGGTGGGTGGTGCGGGTGCTCGCGCTGCCCACCCGCGCCCGCGTTAGGGGGACGTTGATGCCGATGAAGCCGTTCTCCGGCACATAGACAGGAATGCCTGACCCCTCTGCGGCGGCGAGCGCCAAGGCCGCCGTCAGGAAAAGGAACGACCGGGAACGGGTGGTGTTCTCCCGCAGTCGCGGCAACGGGCGTGCTTGGTGACCGTTGGCAGGGGCAGGCCGGAGATACAAGCGGCGCAAGACGATGCGGTCATCGCCGTAGTGGGTGGCCAGTTCGTCGAAGAGGACTTGTTGCGCGGTCGATGCCTGGCCGCCCCTCGTGGTGGGACAGCATGCAGATGCGGCGCTGAGGGTCTTCTTCGAGCAGGTCCACGACTCCGCAGAGTGAATCGAGACCGCCGGAAAACAGACATACCCCATCGACATTGAGTCCGACGGGCTCGTCAGGGTGTGGCAGGCCAGCGAGAGGATGTTGCGCGGATGCGTAGGGGGTGATCGTCCAGTGGTCACCGGTTAGGAACGCCAACGTGCCGTCGAAGTCGGCGTTCTGCCAGGCCGAGGTGTCAGCGACGGGGAGGCGGAGGATGACGTCCCTGGTCCAGGAATCCGGTGTGTCGCGTCTGCGGGTCACTTTGTCCGCGCAGTAGACCGCCGCGCCCAAGAGCATGAGGTCGGCAGCCGCTCGGGGTGGGTGCCATCCGGCGAAGAACTCTGGGCCCGCATCGCCGGTCTGGATGGTGGCGCCAGGCCGGGCTGGAGCCCAGTCGAGCAGCCGTACGCCTTCGGGCTCGGCCACGGAGCTGGTCAGATCGGTGCGTATCAGGTAGTTGGTCATCACTCACCGTCATCCAAGCTCTGAAGGGTCTCGTAGGTGATCCGGACCGCGTCCTCGGCGATCTGTCGTCCCTGTGGGCCTGCCCAGTCCACGGTGAACGGATCATCGGGCAGGCGCAGCGTGACAAGGTCTTGGATGATTTGACGCATTTCCTCGTCGGCATGGCGGGCTGCCTGCGGATCGGTGATGCGGCTGAGCCGCTCGGCGACGACCGGCACCCGGTTGTAGACGTATTGAGACAGGAACGTCTCCAGGAGCGGCACGAGGTTCTCGCGTGAGACGCCAGCCTCGGCGGTGTCGGTCATCTCGTCCCAGGTGTCCGCGTCGGCGAAGACCTCGTCGAGTACTTCGCAGACGGCGTCCCGAGCGGCTTGGGAGTCGAGGTCGTTGCCGTCTCCGGCGACGTAAGTGATCAGCTCGTCGAGCACGTCGAATCGGGATCGGCCGACCAGGTTGGCTAGCCCCAGCGAGGTCAGGGTGGATCCGAGTCCGGCCTCGCCGACTCCCCCGAGTAGGGCGCCGAGTCGCTGGATGCCGGCTCGTCCGGCCCGAGCTCCGGACGTGGCGCCGGAGCTGCCACCGAGGACGGGAACGTGGCGCGCGAGGAGCCTACGAGCGTAGCCAGCCGTGTTGGGGGATCCCGTTCGGATGCCACGGACGTAAGAGGCAGCCGCGTGCTTCAGCGGTGTCCAGGCCCCGCCGCTGCCTGCTGTGCGGTCCGTCGAGGTGCCCACTAGCGTTCGCTGCGGTTCTGTGCTTCACGGGCCTTGGTGATCATCGTCTTCAGCTTGGAAACGTCGCTGTTCGCCCATCGTTCGAGCACTGCAGCCGCGGCGGGATCCGTCTTGGGCAGACGGATGACCGCGCGGCTGGCCCACTTGATCGGCACGGCGTTAGGCGGGATCCGCATGAGTGCTTCACAGACAGCCGTCAGGGTGTCCGGAGCGCGATCGACGAGTCGAGGACCGCGATGAAGGCCGGTCCGGCCGGGTGACGGCCGAGCGTGTCGAGCAGGGCCTCCAGCAATTCCAGGCGTTCGCCTTCGGGGAGTGCTGCGATGGAGTCACACGCGCTGAGTCGCATACCTTCTATGTCGGTTTGGACCTTCGCGAGCAGCTCCTGCAGGTGTTGCGGGAGGCGCGTCACGGCGACTCCGAGGGTGAGCTTGTCGCGGGAGTACGTGAAGTAGGGCCGCAGGTCGGTGTCCCCGAGTTCGGGAGGGAGCTGCAGCCAGGCGCGAATGTGGGGTTTCTCGGTCCATGCCCGGACATCGTCGGGGAGCTCAGGCGGCTCGGCGGTCTTTCCGTTGCCCGCGCCCACATTGCCTGCCTTCTGCTTCGCGGAGGACGACACGCGCCGGGCCTGAGCCGACCCAGTGTGCCGCGCGCCGTCCGAGGCCGGCCCCTCCGGCGCTGGCGATGCCGAGGCGGCCTTCTCCGCCAGGCGCAGCTTCGGGATCGCGCCGGCCGCTGCCAACTGCCAGTCGAACAGGCGCCGAAACTCGGTGATGTACTGCTCTTCCAGGGCCATCAGCTTGGCTAGGACAGGCAACTTCAGGTCGATGCCGCGCCGGTCGGCACTGCGGTGCTTGAGCATGAGATTGTTCAGGAAACGCTTTAGCTGCCTGGGGTTTCCGCGCAATCCGCTCCCGAGCACCTCCGCGACGCCTGCTGCCCAGTTCAGGTCGCGGACTAATTCGTCCGGCACCTTGTTGTCGAGTACGTCCGCGCACACTCCAAGGTTGAACGCGACCTGCAAGTTGCCAGATGCGCGCCGGAGCCGGGTCTGGGCGACCACTTTGCTGAACTGCTCTTCAGTCAGGTGGAGCTCGGCGAGCAGCAGGTTCATGTAGGTGTCGGCTTCGGGTGCCGACAGCTGCGGGATGGTGACCTTGAGCTGCAGCATTTTCTCCAGGTAGTTCGCACCCAGGCCAACGCCGTCCCGAACGAGCTCGGGGTACCGGGAGTCGATCGCGGATTCCACAACCGCCTGGTTGGCAGCGATCACGTAGGCCGTCTTGGAGGTGTTCACGAACAGCCTGATCGACTCGAAGGTGTCGACGACCGTCTCCGGCAGGCAGCGGTCGAGGTCGTCGATGAAGACCACAATGGCCTCGACGTCCGCCAAGTCCTCCACCAACCCCTCGAACTCCGTGCGAAACTGCCCAGCATCAGTGATCGGCTCGGTGTCCCGACTGGTCGGTGCCGAGTCGGCTGGCTTCGGATCTTGGAGGAGCTTCGCGCCCTCGGTGGCCGTCGCGCTGGCGCTCGCTTTGATCATGTCGAGGACGGCGGGGTCCATCGTCGGGTCGAGCCCCTGCGCGATCAACGGTGCGGCGGTCGGGACAACCGCCAACCCGCCGCGACCGATCCTGCGTCCCCAGCGTCCGAAGCCACGTGCCCACCTGCGCAGAACGAAGACTTTGTCCTGCTCCGGAGCGTCGTCGGCTATCCTGTCGCCGATCGCGTCGAGGATGGTCGTCATCAACGCGACCTTGACGTCGTCGTAGTCCTCGTATTGCCACGGGCTGAACGACACGCACAAGTATGGTGATTCTGATGCGTCGCCCCTACGGAACTGTTCAAGCTCCCGCCGGGCGATCGCCATCAGGCTGCTCTTGCCGGAGCCCCAATCGCCGAGCAAGCCGATCGTCAGCGGTAGAAGCCTGGGCTCGGTGACCGCGACGTATAGGGAGTCCACCAGGAAGTCGAACCCCAGCAGGTCGATGTCAGCCTCGCTGTCCGCCCACATCACCCGCTCCGATCTCTACACTGAGTTGGTCGTGCCTCGCTCTCCCGCAGCCTCCTGACCGAAAGCGGACCGAACGAGGATAGGTCGTCGGGCCGATGTGGGCCGCCATCTGGCGGGCGTGTCGCCCGATGTTCCGCCTCCTGACCAGGGGCGGAACACGTCGACGATCAACGAGGTCGCCAGACGTCGGCCGCCGCCCGCGCCTGGCCGGGCTGGTCAACCTGCGCCGCGACGGTCGACGCGTGCTCTACCGTGCCCGTTGCGGGCACGTGCGTCGCCTGCTCGCCGAGGTCATGAACGCCGCCGACCACCACCTGCACGGCATCCCGGACCACGACTGAAACAGATGGAGCGCGGCTCCGTGGGCGATGGCACCAGGATACCTTCGCGGATGTCCTTTCCGGACTATGACTAGTGGAGCAGGATGCCGAGCGCGCCGGCGGCGATGACGACGTAGGGTTCGCCGATTTTGAAGCACCACAACACTCCGAGCGTGACCAGCGCGATGGCGGCGGTGATCCAGTCGGTGACGGCTTGGCGGGTGAGTACGACGACGGCTCCGGACAGTGCGCCGGCCGCGGCGGCGGTCGCTCCGGAGACGAAGGATTTGACCTGCTTGTTGTCGCGGTGGCGGATGAACCACCGGCCGGGAATGACCACGGCGAGGTAGATCGGGGTGAAGATCGCGGCCGTGGCCACGATCGCGCCGGGCAGCCCGGCGACGAGGTAGCCGATGAACCCAGCGGTGATGACCACGGGGCCGGGGGTGATCAGTCCCATGGCGACGGCGTCGAGAAACTGGCCCTGGGTG
The DNA here is from genome assembly GCF_035276945.1 of Amycolatopsis sp. GTDB lineage: Bacteria > Actinomycetota > Actinomycetes > Mycobacteriales > Pseudonocardiaceae > Amycolatopsis_E. Next base: position 10,765 of record NZ_DATELF010000106.1, read on the forward strand.
AGCCAGTGGTGCTGGTCGACCACGCCGTCGCGTAGGAACGGCACGATCGCCAGGCCGGAGCCGAAAACCAGCGCTCCGGTCTTGAGGAAGAACAACCCCAGGGCGGTCAGGACGCCGCCGCCGGCGACCGCCCCCACCGCGCCGGCGGGCAGCGCGAAGGGGACGGAGCGCGACGGCGGCGCTTCGGAATCCGGTCCCGCCTTCTGCCGCCGGGGCCACCAGTGCGTCGGGCGGGCATCCAGGGCGATCATGAGAAGACCGGCGCCGATGATCACCGGTACCGGTTCGGAGCCGGTCGCTGCGGTGAGGACGAAGACGAGTGCGCTGATCGTCCACAACCGCCAGTCCCGCCGGTCGGTCATGCGGACGAGCTTGATCGCGGCGATCGTGATGATCGCCATTACGGCCGGGGCGATGCCGTAGAACAGCGACTGTACGACCGGCAGGCCGGCGTAGCTGGTGTAGAGAGCGCCGACGCCGACCACGATCAGGAACGACGGGGCGATGAACGCCGCCGCCACCGCGAGCGCACCGAGGGAGCCGCGCCGGAGGTAGCCGACCCACATCGCGACCTGGGCGGCCAGTGGGCCGGGCATGGTCTGCCCCAGGGCGACGCCGTCGAGGAAGTCCCTGCGGTCGATCCAGGCGCGCCGTTCGACCAGGTCGCGTTGCATGTAGCCGACGGTGGCGATCGGGCCGCCGAAGCCGATCGTGCCCAACCGCAGGAAGTAGCCCAGCACCCGCGCGAATCCCACCGGCGCGGGCGTGCGGGCGTTCGCGTCGGGGTCTGGCTGGGTCTCGCTTACACAAGGACTGTAACCACGGTTACATCCCGTGGCCAGGTGGGCCAGGAAGTGGGACGAGCCGATGGGCGTGGTCGAACAGGGCGTGTTCTGCCAGGCGGGCGGTGGCCAGGGCGGCGAGGGCGGTGGCGGCGAGCAGCATGTACATCACGACGATCTGGTAGCGGATCGCGGTGAGCGGGTCGACCCCGGCCAGGATCAGCCCGGTCATCGCGCCGGGCAGGCTGATCAGCCCGACGACCTTGGTCGAGTCGATAGCGGGCAGCAGCGCCGTGCGCAACGCGGAACGCTGGTGCGGCAGGAATGCCTCGCGGGCGGGCAGCCCGAGGCAGAGCCGGGCCTCGATGACCGGACGAGCCTGCTGGACGTCCTCGCGCAGCCGGCGGAGGGTGACCCCGGTGGCCTGCATCGCGCCGGAGACGATCATGCCGCCGATCGGCACCACCACACGGGCTTCGGCGGTGATCACGCCGAGAGCCAGCAGCGCGCCGAGGGTGATGACGCTGCCGGTGGCGACTCCGGCGGTGGCCGCCACGCGGGCGCGGGGCAGGCCGGTGCCGCGGTGGCCGGCGACCTGCCCGGCGACGAGGATCATGATGACGACCCAGGCGAACCCGCCGGGCAGCCCGGCGTGGGCGAAGATCACCAGCAGCAACGCGCCGACCGCGATCAGCTGCACCCCGGCGCGCGCGGACGCGATGATCAGCTCGCGAGTCAGGTGCAGGCGCTGCCGGTAAGCGACCGCCGCGGCGACGGCGACGAGGACCAGGGAAGCGGCGACACCGCCCCACCCCAGCTCGGCCAGTCCGGTCATCGCCCGGCCTCCAGGTAGTCGATCTCGTCGGGGTGCCCGTGCGCGATCAGGTGGCCGTGGTCGAGGACCAGCACGGTGTCGGCGATGCCGCGCACCACGGCGAGGTCGTGGCTGACCAGGACCACGGTCCCGCCTGCGGCGACGTGGTCGCGGGCGGCCTCGACGATCACGCCACTGCTCACGCCGTCCAGCGCGGAGGTGGGTTCGTCCAGCAACAGCACTTCAGGCTCGACGGCCAACGCTCGCGCCAGGCACACCCGTTGTGCCTCGCCGCCGGACAGCTCGCTGGTGCGGCGTTGTACGAACTCGACGGGCAACCCGACGCGCTGCAGCAGTTCCCGGATGCCGTGGTCACCGAGCTCGGACCGGCCGACGCGCAGGTCCTCGGCGACGCGGTCGGTGAGCAGGACGGGTTGTTGGGCGACAAGGCCGACGCGGCGGCGCAGGTCGAGCACGTCAAGCTCGGTGATGGGGATGCCGTCGAGCAGGATCCGGCCGCTGCTGGGGTCGTCCAGCCGGTTGAGCAGCCGCAGCAGGGTGGATTTGCCGGCCCCACTGGGACCGACGACCGCCGTGCAGTGGCCGCCGGGCAGGTGGGCGGTGATCGTGTCGAGCAGCCGGGTCTCGCCGCGGGTCACCATGACCTGGTCGAGGAGAAAGCCGCTGGTCGTGGTCATCCGGAGGCCGGAATCGGGGTGGGCGCGGCGAGCAGGGTGAGGGTGACCGCAGTGCCGCCGTCGGGGTGATTGGTCGCAGTGACCTGGCCGCCGTTGCGGCGGGCAAGGGCGGCGACGATGGCCAAGCCGAGGCCGGTGCCGCCGCTGGTGCGGGCGTCGTCGGCGCGGGTGAAGCGGTCGAAGGCGCGGGGCAGGAAACCGGGGTCGAAGCCTGGACCGTGGTCGCGGACCTCGACAGTCATCGCGTTCTGCGGCTGCGTTGTGGCGGCGAGCTGGACCGTGATGATGATCGGTGGCCGGCCGTGCTGCACGGCATTGTCGATCAGGTTGGCCATGGCGCGGTCGAGATCGTCCGCGTCGGTACGCACGGAGAGTCCCGGCGCGCAGTGCAGGGTCACGTCGTGCTCACCCATGCTGGTGCGGTAGCGGGCGATCACCGATTCCAGTACCGGCCGCACCTCGACGACCTCGGGCGAGCGGCCGGGGGTACTGGCCTGGTCGGTGCGGGCCAGCAGCAGGAGGTCTTGCGCCAGGCGGGACAGTCGCCCGGTTTCCTCCAGGGCCGAGCCGAGCGCGGCGGTCAGCTCTCGTGCGCCGCGGGGCCGGCGCAACGCGAGTTCGAGTTCGGTGGTCCAGGCGGGAGATCTCGTCTCGCGCGGCGGGCACGGGCAGGCGCTGGTCCGGTGCTTCGGCAGTGATCGTGGCGGCGCGGGCACGCATCCGCTCCACCGGGCGCAATGCGGCGGCGGCCAGCAGGTACGCCCCGACGGCGGCTGCCAGCAGCACCAGCGGGAACCCGATCAGCAGTTCCTGCCGCAGGTCTGCCACCGCGGCATCCCGGTCGGAGAGGGTGACCGCGACGACCGCGATCCGGCTGCCATCGCCAGTGGCGGTGGCGCCGATGCGCACCGGGCCGTCCAACGTGCCGGCCGTGGCGTGATCCACCAGGAGCCGGCCGTGCTGGGCTGAGGCCAGCTCCGCCGGGGCCAGCAGCGGCCAGTCCGGCACCTCCGGCGAGGCGGCGACGAGGCGGCCGGTCAGGTCGAGCACCTGTTCGCCGGTGTCCCGGCTGACCCCGGACAGCACCGGCGTGGCCGTGGCCGCGATCGGCTGGAGGTCGCTCAGCCGGTAGGTCAGTGCTTCGGTGATCGAGGCGTCCAGCGAGGACCGGGTGTGGGCAACGGTCGCGAATCCGACGCCGAGCAGCACCAGTGCCATCAGCAT
>NZ_DATELF010000107.1:0-11927 GCF_035276945.1 Amycolatopsis sp.
GGGCGAGTCGGGCTTTCGGGACGCGCGAGTCCTGCTTTCGCGATGGGCGAGGCTTTCCCCGCCCGTCAACGCTGGAGGATGGATGTCGCCGGAGCTGGAGCCTTCCCCGCCAAGGAGACCAGTGGCGTTCTCACTGGATCAGAAGGAAGGTACCGGGACCCAGGACGGTACGGGGGTGTCCGCGGTGCCGACCAGTCCGCCCTTGATCTCGATACTGGGCGGGACCTTGGGTTTGAAGCCACCCTGCAAGGCCTTGGTCCAGTCCTTCGCCGAGATCTTCGACAGACCCCAGTCCCATTTACCGTCGTTCAGAAAGCCGTTCTTGTCGGCCAGGGTGATCGAGCCCTGGGCGATGTTGAGGCCCAGAATCTTGCCGGAGACGCTGGCCTTGGTGGCCCAGTCGCCGCCGACCGGACCGCCGGTGACCTTGAACTCCAGCCCGCCGACACCGAACGATGCCTTGGCCTGCCCCTGCACGTAGACCCCTGCGTCGGGCTTCTTGTGGGTGATGTCGAAGCTTTCGCCGTAACCCACCCCGACCTCACCGGAGACGACCACGTGCTTCTGGCCGTTCTTGGTGTAGCCGCCGATCTCCCCGCCGCCGCCGAACTCGCGATAGACGGACCCGCTGACACCGCTGTAGTCGACGTTGTTTCCGCTCGTGGTCCCGGTTTTCCTGACCGGCTTCGGTGCCGGCTTGACGGGTTTCGGCGCCGGGGTCGGAGTCGGTTTCACCGGCTTCGGGGGCAACGGCGGATGACCCTGTTTGACCGGCTGGTCCGGGACCGGCTGCTTCGGCGGATTGGTGGGCTTCGGGGTGTTCGCCTGCTCGTCCGGGTTCGGCGTCGACGTCACGGACTGCTTTGGTATCCCCGGCTTCTGGGGCTTTTCGGGCTTCTCCGGCTTTTTCTTTGGCTTCTTGGGCGGGCAGTCCGGCTGCATCGTGCCCAGATGCGTCACGGTGGGCTGCCGCGTCACCAGCGGAGCTTTCGGTTTGGCCGAGACCGCTTTCGCGGCCGCCTGCGTCAGCGACGAAGGTTTCACGGAGCTTGTTGGCTTGACCGGAGCCTTCACCGGCGCCACGTAATGGTTCACCGTGGGCCGTTTCGTTCCCTGCTGCGTCTTCGCCTTGGCTGAGACCACACTCACCGCGGCCTGCACGCCGGACGGCTGCTTGGCCGTGACGGGCTTGGCCGGTTTGGCCGGGGAGCGGTTGGCGGAGACAACCCGTGCCACGGGTTTCGGCGCCGGGTTGGGGGTGTGCCCGGTGGGCGCGGCCGAGGCCGGTGCCGCGGCGAGGGCGTTCAGGCAGATCCACAGCAGGCCCGCCGTGGCCGCCGTGCCGAGCAGGCCGAGCGCCAGTCGCGCGGATCGTCGCGAAGCCCGGTGCTTCATTTGCGGTCTCCCCGGTTTGTGAGGGCCAGCGGACACATATGCCGCATGCCGGTGAGCCGCGGTAAGCAGTGCCCCGGCTTGCCCGGCTTGGTGATCCGGCTGTGGTGGCGGCTCTCCTTGCCCGGCCGGCACGGCCTGACCGGGTGCGGCTTGAGCTCGCTGATCGTCTTGGTGGTGGTGACCCCCGTGCGAACCGGAGCCGCCGGGGTCGCGTTCGCGGGCTTCGCGTGCACCGGGGCGGGCTTGGTGGGCACCGGAGCGGACTTGCGGTGCGCCGGCGTGGATTTGGCGACCGGCGGCCGGTGCGTGAGCGGCGATTGGCCGGGACGCTTGGCATGCGCGGGCACGCGCAGCGACTGCCCGGCGCGGATCAGGGTCGAGTTCCCGAGCCCGTTGAGCCGCTGCAACTCGGCGACAGTGCTGCCATAGCGGCGGGCGAGCGCACACAGGGTGTCCCCGCGACGAGCCTGGATCGGGCGAGTGACGGTGGCGGCGGGCGGCGGTGCGACGGCGGGCGCGCCGGGCGCGGGGCTCGGGGAACTGACGGGGCCGGTGTTCGCGACCGTCTGTGCCACGGGTGCCGCCGGTTCCGGCTGGGACCCCGAGAGCTGGGCGGCAGCCACACCGGCGCCGGCCACCACCAGCGCCACGGCGACGACCAGCGGTCGCCCGATGCGGACGCGGTGGCCGGAACGCCCGTGGCGGGCGATGGCCCGGGCACGGCTGAGTGCGTTCATCGACTTCCTTTCGACGAAAGACGTTCGGGCCGGACAGGTCTTCGCACATCGGCCCCGATCCCGATCCAAGAGGCGGACAGGTCGTCCGACCAGGGCACAGGACAAGGCCCGGACAGGTCTTGGACGAATTCCGGACAAGCGCCAGGCACGAACGCGATGCGGCCGCGTCCGCGACGGGACTGTGGGGCTCGCGCGACGGGCGCGGGGGACTCGCGCTGGCTGATCAACCTTGCCTTCGCGATCATTCCTCAAAATCCTCTATATATCTCTCATCGAGGAGTGATAGAGTAGTTTTCAGAATAAAGAGGAGGTGCTCGAAGTGCCGGAGCAGCTGTACTCGGTCGAGCAGGTGGCCGATCTGCTGGGTCTGCACGTCAAGACCGTGCGCAACTACGTCCGGGACGGGCGGCTGAAGGCCGTCCGCATCGGTAAGCAGTACCGGATCGCCCGCGCCGACCTGGAGGCGTTCACCGGCGGTCCGGTCGCCGCGGTGTCCGAGACGGTCCGGCGGGAGCGCCGGGTCGAGGTCACCAGCATCGTGCAGATCGACGCGATCGACCCGGACACCATGAGCAGGCTGAGCACCTTGCTCATCAGCTCGGCCAACAGCCGTCCCGGGAGCGACGAACGTCTCCGTGTCGAAACGATCTACGAGGAGGAAAGGGGCAGCATGAAGATCATCATCGTCGGTGGGCCGGAGAGCAGTGCGGAACTGCTGAGGCTCGTCAACGTCCTGCTGGAGGGATGATGAGCGAGATCTACACCTCCGAAGAGGGCGCCCGGCTGATCGAGCGGCGGTATCGCGAACTTTTGGACGCCTGGCCGGTTCCCCACGAGCGATTGCGGATTCCGACCCGTGAAGGCGAGACCTTCGTAGTGGCCAGCGGTCCGCGGGGCGCGCCCGCGGTGGTGCTCCTGCACGGTTCGATGACCAACGCCGTGATTTGGATGGGCGAGGTGCGCACCTGGGCGCAAGATTTCCGGGTCTACGCCGTCGACCTGATCGGCGAACCAGGGCTGAGCGCTCCTTCGCGGCCACCACTGGCATCCGACGCCTACGCGGGATGGCTCGATGACGTGCTGGAAGGCCTTGGCGTGACCAGCGCGTCGTTCGTGGGTGCTTCGCTGGGTGGGCTGCTGGCCGTCGATTACGCGACCCGCCGTCCCGAGCGTGTCGAGCGCCTGGCGTTGCTGGCCCCCGCCGGCATCGGGCGGCAGAAATTCGGCGTGCTGCTGGCAGTGCTGCCGTTGCTGCTGTTCGGACCGCCTGGCGTACGCGCGGGAATGCGGCTGTTCCTCGGTCGCCCGCCGGAGACCGTGCCAGCCGCGGAGATCCGGAAATACCGCGAGTACCTGCTGCTCGTGCAACGGCATTTCCGGCCGCGGCGCACGCTTCCCGTGCTCGACGACCACGCTTTGCGCAGGCTGACCATGCCCGTGCTGGTCATCGCCGGCGCTCGGGACGCGGTCCTCGATTCCCAGGGCACCCAGCGACGGCTGGCGAAGACGGCGCCGCATGCGACGGTCCGCCTCCTGCCCGGCGTCGGGCACTTTCCGGCGGGCCAGGCGGCGCCAGTTCTCGACTTCTTGCGCCCGGTGCTCACCAAGTCCTAGGCGTCCCTACCCGCGTTTTCGCGCCTCGTGCGAAGGTGCGTCATGCGCCTTGGAGCACCTGCTGCTCGTCGAGCCGCCTGGTGAGGCCCTCGCCATCCACGTCGACCCGGGGCAACACCTTGTCCAGCCACCATGCTCCGGAGCCCAGCTGGGACATGATCGCGGGCACGATGGTCATACGCACCACGAAGGCGTCCGGCAGGACACCGAGCGCGAACCCGATCGACTGGATCAGCGTGGTGTCGGACAGCACGAAGCCGGCGAACACGCTGATCATGATCAACGCGGCCGCGACCATCATGCGGGAGCCGTGCCGGAAGCCGGTGACCATCGCCTGCTGGGCGTCGGCGCCGTGCACGTGCTCCTCGCGCATCCGTGTCACCAGGAACACCTGGTAATCCATGGCCAGCCCGAACAGCACGCCGATCAGCAGGATCGGCAGCATGCTCGTGATCGGCCCGGTTAAGGCGACGCCCAGCTGCTTGTCGAGCCAGCCCACTGGAACACGGCGACGACCGCGCCGAACGTCGCCACCGAGGTGAGGGAGCCCAGCGGTCACACGAGCGACAGCTTCAGCAGCGTCGCCGTTTCCTCGAAGCCGAGCTTGCGGTAGTAGTCCTTCGCCCGTCGCGTGGTGACCACGACCTCCGCCGCGCCCGCCGCGCGCGCCCGGGCGATGACCGCCTCGACCAGTTGCCTGCCGACGCCGCGCCCGCGGTGCGCCGGAGCGACCATCAGCTCCCGCAGCTCACTCACCGGTCCGTTCGCGTAGAAGGTCAGGAACCGGCCGGCCAGGGCGTACCCGATCACCACGTCGGCGTCCTCGGCGACCAGCAGATCGTCGGTGCCGTCGTAGGTCATCGCGGCCATCACCAGTTCGTAGTGCTGGTCGAACAGGGCGCGGTGCGGCCGGTAGCTCACGGCGAACTGGCAGACCAGTTCGAACACGGCGTGGGCGTCGGCGAGTTCGGCGTGCCTGATCCGTGCGCCGTTCATTCTTCTCCCTGCTCGAGGAATTCCGGCGGTACCGCGGCGGTCAGCCACACCCCGTTCGCGCCGACCCGGAACTCGTGCCCGGACGCCGACATCGCCGCGGCGTCCACTTCGAGGTCGATGGGCTTGCCACGTCGTTTCCCTACCTGTAGCGCGGTTTCGGCGTTCGGGGACAGGTGGACGTCTTCGCGCGACATCGGCCGGAGCCCTTCGCGCAGGATCGCGGGCAAGAACCGGGCCACGGTTCCGTGACAGAGCACCGCGGGTGGTTGAGCGGCCGGCAGGTCCAGGTCGACGGCCACGTTGTGGCCCTGGTTCGCCCGGATCAGCTTTCCGGTGGCATCGTAGGCGAAGCGCTGCTTGTCGTTCTGCGTCACCACCTCGTCCAGTTCGGCCCGGGCCAGTTCGAGGCCGTGCCGGGCGAGTGCCGCGAGCAGGTCGTCGACCTCGACCCAGCCGCCTTGCCCGAGCGTCAGGCCGATCCGTTCGGGAGCGTGGCGAAGGTGGCGCGACAGCCGCCTGGAAACGCGGATCAGTTTCTCGTTCTCCATTCCGGGCTCCATTGGCGCACGGACCGCTTTCCGCCGCAACGTTTTTGTCGGTGCCCCCTGCTAAACAGGAGCCACCACCACCCGAGGGGAGCCCTGATGCCGATCGAACCGGCCGCCGCCGAACGCTACCTCGCCGAATGGCACGAGCAGTGGATCACGCCGCAGGACCGGGAGTGCCTGACCTGTTACCTGGGGCGCATGCTCGCAGACTTCGGTTGTGACGACACCCTGCGCTGGGCCAAGCGCTGGCGTGACCTGCGCGCGCCGCGGGCCACGGCGTTGGAGCGCCGTCTGGCCGACAAGGGCGGCTACTGTGACTGCGAGGTGGCGATGAACGTCTGTCCCGAGCAGATGCCGTCTCCGGAGGACGCCCTGCCCAAGCCCTGTGCCGGTGTGTCACGCCGTGGCTCCACGAAGCCATGCCGTGGCGTGGTCACGCGCCGCCCTCCGCCGCCGGCTTGAGCAGGCGGGCGCCGGGGCCGAACCGGGCCATCTGGTCGTCGCTGTTGTACAAGCCGCACACCCGCAGGGACAGGCAGCCGCAGCCCACGCAGCCGGTGAGCCGGTCGCGCAACCGTTGCAGCGCGTCGATTCGCGCGTCCAGCTCGTCCTGCCAGGCCCGGGAAAGCCGCGCCCAGTCGGCCTTTGTCGGGGCATGGTCGGCCGGCAGGGTGGACAGCGCCGCGCTGATCTCCTCCAGGCTCAGGCCGACCCGCTGAGCGGCCCGGATGAAGGCGATTCTGCGCAGCACCGTACGCGAATAGCGGCGCTGGTTGCCCGCGGAACGCTCGGAGTGGATCAGCCCGCGGTCCTCGTAGAAGCGCAGCGCCGTATGCGGCACTCCGCTGCGTTCCGCGACCTGGCCGATGCTGAGATGGTCGGCAAGCTTGGTCACCCTGCCAGGCTAACCTTGACTTCAATTTAAGTCGAGGTTGGCCCCGTGTTTCGGTGCCTGGAACGCCATCACCGCGGGGCGGGCGTTACCGAGTCCACAGTGGACACCTCGCGGGGTAACTGACGGCACAGTGCCGCCGCGGTCACCTTGAGGTCTTCCGCCGCCGCGGCCGCCTGGGCCAGTTGACTGAGCACGCTCCGGTGCGTGGGCAGGCCCAGGTCGTTGTCGGCGTGGGCCATCGCCGGACAACTTCGTAGCTCGTCGAGGATCCGGGTCAGCGCCGCCGCGGTGCCGCTCATCCCGTTGAGTAGCCGCCTGATGTCGGCCGCGCACAGCGGTTGGGTTTCGAAGTGTTCCAGCTCGTCGGCCAGTTGATCGGCCAGGCGGAGGATCCGGCCCGCGGGTGCGGTCTTCTCGGCATAATCGGTCAAGCCTCCTGGCAACATCTTCGTTCCTCCTGCCTCACCCTGTCGGCCCGGTATTCCCAGGTGACGTGGGGTTCAAACCGGACTTTGGCGGCATTGAAGGGCTCGCCCGCGGATACAGCTTAGACTTGCCTGGTGACTCGCGTCGTGATTCTCGATTACGGTTCTGGAAACCTTCGTTCGGCCGAGCGCGCGGTACGGCGAGTAGGCGCGGACGTCGAGGTGACCGCCGATCGGGCAGCGGCGCTGGCGGCCGACGGCCTCGTCGTGCCGGGTGTCGGGGCCTTCGCCGCGTGCATGCGGGGGCTGCTGTCCGTTGGCGGAGACCGGATCATCGGAACCCGCCTGTCCGGAGGCCGTCCGGTGCTGGGCATCTGCGTGGGCATGCAGATCCTCTTCGAGCGCGGGGTCGAGCACGGCGTGGAGTCGAAGGGAACCGGTGAGTGGCCGGGCACGGTGGAGCGGTTGCACGCCGACGTCGTGCCGCACATGGGGTGGAACACCGTTCGCGCCCCGGCGGACTCGGAGCTGTTCGCCGGGCTGGACGCGGACACCCGCTTCTACTTCGTGCACTCCTATGCCGCGCGGACCTGGGAACTCGACTCCGGCATCCGCGGCGCGCAGCCGAAGGTGACCTGGTCCCACCATGGCGAGGACTTCGTCGCCGCCGCGGAGAACGGACCGCTGTGGGCGACCCAGTTCCACCCCGAGAAGTCCGGCGACGCCGGCGCCCACCTGCTGGAAAACTGGCTGCGGACGCTCTAGGAAAGCGCGGCGGCGCCCTCACCTATAGTGACCGCGTGACGTTCACGCTTCTTCCCGCGGTAGATGTGGCCAATGGCCAGGCCGTCCGGCTCGTCCAGGGCGAAGCCGGCACCGAGACCTCCTACGGAGATCCGCTGGAGGCCGCGCTCGCCTGGCAGCGCGACGGAGCAAAGTGGATCCATCTGGTCGACCTCGATGCGGCCTTCGGCAAGGGCTCGAACCGTGAACTGCTCGCCCGGGTGGTCGGCGCGCTCGACGTGCAGGTCGAGCTGTCCGGCGGGATCCGGGACGACGCGTCCCTGGAAGCCGCGCTGGCCACGGGTGCCCGCCGGGTCAACCTCGGCACCGCCGCCCTGGAAGATCCACAGTGGACGTCCAAGGTGGTCGCCGCGCACGGGGACCGGGTGGCCATCGGCCTCGACGTCCGGATCACCGAAGCCGGTCACCGGGTCGCCGCCCGCGGCTGGACCCGCGACGGGGGCGACCTGTGGGACGTCCTGGAACGCCTGGACCGTGACGGCGCCGCGCGTTACGTGGTCACCGACGTGAGCAAGGACGGCACGCTCAAGGGCCCGAATCTCGACCTGCTGCGCGAGGTTGCCGCCCGCACCGACGCCCCGGTCATCGCCTCCGGCGGAGTGTCGAGTTTGGACGATCTCCGCGCGCTGGCCGCACTCGCGCGGGACGGCGTCGAGGGCGCGATCGTCGGCAAGGCGCTCTACGCCGGTGCCTTCACCCTTCCGGAAGCCCTGGCCGCCGTCACCTCCTGACCACACCGCGCCCAACGTCGAACTCGCGTGCTGTGAGAGCCCGACTCGCGCGTCGTGGAAGCCCGACTCGCGCGCGTTGGGTGTGGGACTCGCGAGGGGCGGGTCAGCCGTCGAGGGTGATCGCGATGCCGACGGTGCGGTCCCGGCCGCCGCGGAGGCGGCTGAAGAACATCGTGACCTGGCCGAGCAGCCCGTACTTCCGGGCGATCGCGCGCCGGGCACGGTCCGAACCGGCGCCGTCGAGGATGCGGGCCTTGCCTCGGACCTCCGCGCCGTGGGTGCGCCGGCCGCGCACGTCGCAGGCCTGGACGGCCACCGCCGGATCCCGGCGGATGCGCTTGACCTTCCCCGCCTGCCGTTCGCTCCAGACGAGCAGTTCGCCGCCGTCGCCGGCGAGCCAGACCGGCGTGGCGACCGGGTCTCCGGTGCGCCGGTAGGTGGTCAGCGCGACGTATTTCTCCGCGGCCAGGCGCTCGTACTCCGAAGACATGGCGCAACGGTAGCGGCGTGGCGCTGAGAATCCCTCATGCCCGGTCGCGCGCCGGCTCGGCCGCGACCTCACCGAACCGGGCCAGCGCGAGCGCGGCGGCCACGGCCAGGACGAACCCGGCCGTGGCGGCGAGCACGAATCCGTGCCTGGTGGTGTCGCCGAGCGCGAGGATGCCGACAAGCGATGGCACGACCGTCTCACCGACGATCATCAGCGCGGTCGCCGTGGTCACGCTGCCGCGTTGCAGCGCCGAGGCGAAGAACAGCATGGCGAGCACGCCCGCGACGGCCACGGTGTAGGTCGCGGGATCGGACAGCAGGCTTACCAGGCTGGAGGTCGAAATGACCCGGCCGGCGATGGCCACCACCCCGAAGCAGAGGCCGGCCACCAGGCCGAGCACCGGGCAGCGCAGGCGTTCGGGCGCGTGCCCGGCCAGGAACCCGATCCCGCCCAGCACCAGCGCGCCGACCAGGAGTCCAATGTGGAACATGAAGCCGACGGGGCGGGAGCCCTCGCCGTGCGCCGAGATCCCGAGCAGGGCCAGGCCCACGCACACCGCCGCCACGGCGGACCATTCGCGGACGGTCAGCCGCGCGCCGATGGTCAGTGTGCCCACCGCCGTTACGGCCAGGCTCGCCGCCAGCGCGGCCTGCACCACGAACAACGGCAGCACCCGCAGCGCGGCGATCTGGGCGAGGAACCCGAGCGCGTCAAGGCCCAGCCCGAGCAGGTATCGCCACTGCCGGAGCACGCGCACCAGCAGCCCCGGATCGATCCCGCTGCCGCCCTGGTCGACCGAACGGGCCGCGACCGCCTGCAGCACCGACCCCACTCCGTACGCACACGCCGCGGCCACCGCGGAGATCAGGCCCCACCACATACCGCGACCCTAAGCTAAGGCCATCCCGGGCCGACGGCAGAGCCTTCGTGATCACCGTACCGGCGGGCGTCCTCGAAAGCGACGTCAGCGGTCCGGTCAGTACCCTGACCAGCATGGGTGTAGCGGTGAGGGTGATTCCCTGTCTGGACGTCGACGCCGGGCGGGTGGTGAAGGGCGTGAACTTCGCCGACCTGCGGGACGCGGGCGATCCGGTGGAGCTGGCGCGTGCCTACGACGCCGAGGGCGCGGACGAACTGACCTTCCTCGACGTCACGGCGTCTTCCGGCAATCGCGAGACGACCTTCGACGTGGTCCGGCGCACCGCCGAGCAGGTGTTCATCCCGCTGACCGTCGGGGGTGGCGTGCGCACCCGCGATGACGTGGACCGCCTGCTGCGCGCGGGAGCGGACAAGGTGAGCATCAACACCGCGGCGATCGCGCGGCCCGAACTGCTGCACGAGGCGTCGAGGCGGTTCGGCGCGCAGTGCGTCGTGCTCTCGGTGGACGCGCGCCGGGTGCCCGAAGGAGGGCAGTCCACGCCGTCCGGCTTCGAGGTGACCACCCACGGGGGCCGCCGGGGCACCGGGATCGACGCCGTCGAGTGGGCCGCGCGCGGTGAAGAACTCGGCGTCGGCGAGATCCTGCTGAACTCGATGGACGCCGACGGCACCAAGTCCGGGTTCGATCTGGAGCTGATCCGGCTGGTGCGCGATGCGGTCACGGTGCCGGTGATCGCCAGCGGCGGTGCGGGCGCGCCCGGCCACTTCCTGCCCGCGGTGCGTGCCGGTGCCGACGCCGTGCTGGCCGCCAGTGTGTTCCACTTCGGACAGTTGAAGATCGGCGAGGTCAAGGATGCGCTGCGGGCCGGCGGGGTGGCGGTCCGGTGAGCCTCGACCCCGAACTCGCCGCGCGGGTGAAGTGGAACGCGGACGGGCTGGTCTGCGCGGTGGTAGTCGAGCATGCCACTTCCGATGTGCTGATGGTGGCCTGGATGAACGACGAGGCACTGGAAAGGACGCTCACCACTCGGCGAGGTACCTACTTTTCGCGTAGCCGCAAGGAATTGTGGGTCAAGGGCGAGACCTCCGGGCACACCCAGCACGTGCGCGAAGTACGGCTGGACTGTGACGCCGACACCGTGCTGATTCGAGTCGACCAGATCGGCCCCGCCTGCCACACTCTCACCCACAGCTGTTTCGACAGCGACGAACGTCTTTTGCTCGCCGACGAATGAACCGGAGTGGTTCCTGTGCGCGACCACGAGGTCCAACCGCTGCTCGGCCAGATCGCCGCCGCCGTCGCGGCGGCGATCGGCCGCGCCCGTCCCGAACTGGCGGGAGCGGACCCCGTGGTGCGCCGATCCGAGCACGCCGACTTCCAGTCGAACGCCGCGCTCGCGCTGGCCAAGCGCGCCCGCGTCAAGCCCGCCGAACTCGCGGCCGAACTGGCCGCCGTGCTCGACCCCGAAGTCGCGCCGGCCGAGCTGTCGGGTCCGGGCTTTCTCAACATCACGATGCCGGATCGGGTGGTGTGGGGGCAGGTGGCCGCACGGCTGGCCGGCGCCCGGCTGGGCGTGGGCGCGCCGGAAGAGGGGCGGCGGACGGTGGTGGACTACTCCGCGCCCAACATCGCCAAGGAGATGCACGTCGGGCACCTGCGCACCACGATCATCGGGGACAGCCTCGCCCGCGTGCTCGGCTTCCTCGGCGCGGAAGTGATCCGGCAGAATCACCTCGGGGACTGGGGCACCCAGTTCGGAATGCTCATCCAGTACCTCGACGAGCACCCGGACGCCACCTGGCACCACGACGAACTTTCCGGCAACACCTCGGCCGTTTCCGCGCTGGACGAGTTGTACAAGGCCGTCCGCAGGACCTTCGACGCCGATCCCGCCTTCGCCGACCGCTCCCGGCAACGGGTGGTCGCGCTGCAGTCCGGCGACCCCGCCACTTCGGCGTGGTGGAAGGAGATCGTCGCCGAATCCGAGAAGGCTTTCCGGGTCTTCGAGCTAAACCGGAGAAGGTGCGATAGTTGTTACTGTGCGTGATGGCTGGTGGGTTGTGTGGGGGTTGCGGTATGTGATGGGTTCCTGAGCGCAGAGTGCCCGTGGTTCTTGTGGATCATGACTGTTGTTGAGGCAGTCGATCTTCAAGAACGCACGGGCATGGTTGACGATACAGCTACAGATGCGACGTTGTTGTTTGGGATGGCAGGGGTCGAGGTCGCGGCGGTGGGCGTGGACACCGACGGGGTCCGGGTGGTTCGGGTGGTGACCGCTGACGAGTCGGCCCGGGTATGTCCTGGTTGTTCGGTGGTGGCGACACGGTCGAAGGGTGTGGTGCTCACGCGTCCCCGAGATGTTGAGCATGGTGGTGGGCAGGTGCGGGTGGAATGGCTGAAACGGCGGTGGGT
>NZ_DATELF010000108.1:0-73831 GCF_035276945.1 Amycolatopsis sp.
ACGACCGGTGTCGGGCGCCCCCTATACCCCGGGACCATGGTGCTCACATGACCGACATCGAAACTTCGGCCACCACTGCCATCTTCCAACGGCGGGTCCTGCTCCCCGGTGCAACATCCCATCTCCGGAGTTCTGGGTAACTGAGGTTCCCCCCGGGGAGTGGACACCGAGTTAGCAGGACCTTGGTCCTGCTGGAAGGATGTCCGTCATGCCTCCTCGCAAGCGTCGGTCGTATACGGCCGAGTACAAGGTCGAGGCTGCGCATCGTGTGATCGATTCCGGCCGCACGATCGCTGAGGTTGCCCGCGAGCTGGGGATCGACGCGGGGATGTTGAGTGTCTGGGTCAAAGACGAGCGGCGCAGGATCGCCGCCGCCGAGGTCGGTGGGGACAAACCCCTGGAGCCCGCCGAACGCGCCGAGCTGCAGCGATTGCGCAGGCAGGTCGCCGAGCTGGAGAAGGACAATGCCTTCCTGGTAAAAGCCTCGGCGTACTTTGCCGCGATGCAGAAGAAACCACACGGTTCGCTCTGATGGCCAAGTACGCCGGCCCCGACCACAGCGCCGAGACCGCCGGCACCACCTCGCCAGAGGACACGCGATTTTCCGTCCTGCGCATGGCGCGGCTGCTGGGCGTCTCCAGGGCCGGCTACTACGCGTACGTGAAACGCGCCGCGGCGGCGCCGTCGCCGCGGCGGCAGCGGCGCGCCGATCTGGCGGTGAAGGTCCTGGACGTGCACACCGGGTCCGAGGGCACGTACGGGTCCCCGCGGATCGCCAGCGAGCTGCGCGACCGCGGCGAGGTGGTGAGCGAGAAGACCGTCGCGGCGATCATGGCCGAGATCGGGATCGCCGGCATCAGCCCACGCACCTTCAAGGTCCGTACCACGGTGACCGACCCGACAGCGTCGTTCCCACCGGACCTGGTGGCGCGGTGCTTCGACCAGGGGCGGGTCGATGCGGTCTGGCTGACCGACATCACCTATCTCACCTGCGGCGAGGGAGACATGTTCTTGTGCGCGATCCGGGACGGGCATTCCCGCCGCGTGCTCGGGCACGTCGTGGCCGACCACATCGGCGCCGACATGGTGTGCCAGGCCATCGACGCCGCGGTGGCCTGCCGCGGCCGCAGCGTCGCCGGCACGGTGCTGCATTCCGATCGTGGCGGGGAGTTCACCGCGGCGTTGACCGTCGCGGCGTGCGCCCGGCACGACCTGAAACGGTCGATGGGCGAGACCGGGATCTGCTGGGACAACAGCCCCGCGGAATCGTTCTGGTCGACGTTCAAACACGAGTACTATTACCGTCACACCTTTGCTACCAAGGCAGAACTTGTTGCCGCGGTTGACAAATGGATCGGACGATACAATAATCAACGGCGTCACTCCGCTATCGGGATGCTCAGTCCTGTTTGTTATGAGCAGTCCCTGACAGGCGCAGCGAAAGCTGCTTGAAGACCTGTCCACTGCTCGGGGGGAACCTCAAGAGTCATGGCAGCCCTCCGCAACCCGGCGATTGGAGCAATCCGCCTCCTTGGACGCACCGACATCACCGAAACAACCCGATGCGCCAGCCGCGTCATGCAGCGCCCCTTCGAAATCCTCGGCCTCCACTAACCGATCTTGAAACGACCGTGCGGGCAGGAACCCGGTAAAATTCACACCCTTCCTGCTGCGCACTTGCGGGCACGGAAGGTGGACCCAAGAAACGTGAACGACGTGTGCTCGTACAGTAGTAGCAACGATTGGAGTAGCCATGAAAAAGATCGAGTTGCCGTGAACCAGGCCATGGAACCCATGGAACCCCTCACGGTCCCGACAAACCGGCAAGCGGTGGCCTGCATCTATTTCGGCCTTGGTCTCCAGGCCGTGAAGAGCCTTTTCGGCCATTCCGATGAGAAGTCCGCCAGCGTGTCCTCCCTGTCGCTGAACGACCTCGACCAGTTGTCGGTCGACGACCTCATCGCCGCTCGCTAACTCTGTGCACAACCGCAGCTCCAGGGCGCCTCGGGGAGGTCGAAACGCCCCGAGGCGCTTGCCGCGCGCCACGGTTTGCCGCCTACCGAGCCCGCACACCGAGGTAAGCGGGCACGTTCAGCGGTTTCCAGCCACCCGCTCTTCCGGGCTATAGCGCGTTTCGGCAGGCCCACGGCACAGTTGCGGCAGCGCGGCCGCGATGGTTTCGCCCGCTGCGCCGAAGACGGACCGGTAACGGCTCACGACCGCCTCTTTCCTGACCGGGTGGAGCGTCGGCCAATTGCCCCAACCGTTCCATGAGCGTGGCGGCGGCGTCGGCGTCGGCAGCCACCCCTGCGATCACCGCGGCGGCGATCTCACCGACGCTGTGGCCGAGCAACGCCACCGGCTCGATGCCCGCCGCGCGAAACCGACATCTGCGGGAGCTCGTGCTGCTGATAACGATACGCCACACCCGCCTCGGACAGATCATGCCCGCACTCGCAACACCCCGGTGGGAATCGGTCGACGCGCTCGGCCGGATTGTCGACGAACGCCAGATTCGTTCCCGGCGTCCCTGGCTGCTTGCCCTTTCTTTCGCTTCGGCTTCTCACCACGCCGCGCCGGCTTGGGCACTGGAGGTGCCCTGCCCTGATCATCATCCGTCGACGGAGGAGACGAGGAATTGCCGAGGTACGGGGACAACAGATGTTCCAGCCTGGCCAGCCTCGAGCTCAACTGCCCGGTGACCCCCAGCAAATCCGCGACCTGCCCCGGGGGGCCACGATCTGCGTATCCCGCTCAGCGAGCAGGATCAACTCCTCGCGAGACAACTCGTCCAACGCACCACCCGAAGATCGGGCTACAACCACCGTGATCAAGCCACCAAGCCCGGCCAGCACGTTCAACACGCCGGCGAATGTTCACGAGCACGATTGCTTCTCCTCAGGCGGCGGAGACGGCGCGGCGATGTCGGGAAGCAGCACCTGAGTTCGGCCTGCGCGTCCGAGATACCCGTTCTACGCATGCACGTAAGGCGGAGGAAATCAGCAATTCTGCTGCAGCGGGAGCGACGATCAGCCGAATATAGTGAAAGCGCACTTGTTTGGTAGCAACGATTGGATTAGCCATGAAAAAGATCGAGTTGGCCGTGAACCAGGCCATGGTGGAGACCATGGAACCCCTCACCGTCCCGACAGGCCGGCAACCGGTGGCCTGCCTGTACGTCAGCCTTACTGTCTGGGCCGCGGCCGCGTATGGCCTTTTCGGCCGTTCCGACGAGAAGTCCGACAACGTGTCTTCCCTGTCGCTGAACGACCTCGACCAGTTGTCGGTCGACGACCTCGTCGCCGCTCGCTAACTCGGTGCATGGCCGCGGCTCCAGAACGCCTCGGGGAGGTCGAAACGCCCCGAGGCGCCTGGCCGCGCGCCACGGTTGCCGCCTACCGAGCCCGCACATCGAGGTAACCGGGCGCATTTCGGCGGTTCCAGCCACCCGCTCTTCCGGGCTATGGCGCGTTTCGGTAGGCCCACGGCACAGTTGCAGCATCGCGGCCACGATGATTTCGCCCGCTGCGCCGAAGACGGACCGGTAACGGCTCACGACCGCCTCCTCCCTGACCGGGTGGAGCCGGTTTTCGCCGGCGTGCAGGCGAATCCGTCGCACGTTCCCGGAAATTTCGAGACGACGCCGGAGAAGATCGACGACCTGGTCGTCTACACTGTCTGTCTCCGTTCACGACGCGGCTACCCGGCGGTCGGTGCGGTCGGCTCGCGAAGCCGGGGGTGGCTTGTCCGCCACGGTGATGCTCCTCTCGGCTTTCACAGTGGGTTGCTTATCTCCGGCACTCCGGCCGAACACGAGCCCCGTTGCGGGCACGACACCCTGATCTGGTCCAGAGTCGCGGCGAGATGTTCGGCACCACCGATGGTCCGCACCTGGCGCGGCAGCAACGCGAACGCCTGGCCGCCCGAGCGGGTGATCAGCGGGTGGCGGCGGACCAGAGCGGTGAGCTGCCACGGACCAGCTTCGACGAACGCGCACGGGCCCGACCTGGCGATGGCGTCGAGTGCTGTGGCGAAGAAGACGGTCCTGGCGGGCTGGGCGGCCCAGAAACCGGGGTCGGTGGCTTCCCGGCCCAGCAGGGCTCCCGTATATCCGGAATAGAGCGGCAAAGCCGGAAGCGACAGGCTCATCGACTCGAGCGCGGACAGGCTCCGGGCCGCCAGCGGCGCCAGCACCGGGCTGTGGAAAGGGATGGCCACATGGACCCGCTGGGTGATCAATCCCGCCTTCGCCAGCCGGAGTCGCGCCCGCTCAAGTGGTTCGTTCGGTCCGGCCACCATGATCTGTTTCGGGCCGTTCACCGCCGCGAGGCTCACGCCGTCGCGGAGCAGCGGCTCGACTTCGGTCGCGGACGCTGCGACCGCCAGCATGCCACCGGAAGGAGCGTCGGCCAATTGCCCCAACCGTTCCATGAGCATGGCGGCGGCGTCGGCGACGGTAGCCACCCCTGCGATCACCGCGGCGGCGATCTCACCGACGCTGTGGCCGAGCAACGCCACCGGCTCGATGCCGGCCGCGCGAATCACCTTGGCGAGCGCGACCTCGATGGCGAACAGCAAGGGCTGCGACCGGCGGAAGTCGTCGATGCCGACCACCGGGTCGTCGCTGAGCCAGTCCGCCCGGATCGCCTCGCCCTCACCGCCCCAGAACTCGAAGATCGCGTCCATTGTCACGCGGAACGGCTCGTGCCGACGGTAGAGATCGACCGCCATGCCCCGGCGCTGCGCACCCTGACCCGGGAACAGGAGCACGACCCCGCCGGCCGCGCGCACGGAAGCCGGCGGTCCGGTATCGGGCTCGACCACCGGTTGCGTTGCTCTTCGCATCATCACCTCCGGTTCGGATGGGCCTGGTCCGCGGCCCGTCTGCTGCCGTCACACATCCGGTCGTCGTCGCCGGAATCCCCACCGCGCCCGTGGTCCATCGCGGACGTTCCAGGATCTCGATCACCGGCGGTCTCCAGCCACGCCGGGGAGGCGTGTCCGGGCTCCTCGAACCCGATGTCGGTGACGTCCCCGTCCATGGCTCTCCCGCCGTCGTCGCCGGCACATCGGCGCATGGTGTTCTTCGCCTCGTCGACGGTGAGCTTGCTCATCGGCGCACTCCTTCGTCCTGCGCGGGCTGCCAGGGAAAGGATCGGCACGCCCGCTTGTGTCGGGGAGGAGTCGCACTGGAGAGTCCGCATTGGACGGTCAAGCCATAGTCATGCGCCGTCCAAGCGAGCCGTGGCAAAGTCAGCTGATCACGGCCCGGGACCCGCCCCGGCGCAGCGGGCGAGCGTGGTGGTGCCACCAGAACCAGTCACGAGAAGAGGCTTGGCGTGTACGACGCAGCAGCGAAGACAGCGCTGGTGACTGGCGGCACCAGCGGAATCGGACTGGCCGTGACCGGGTTGCTGGCGGGCAAGGGATTCCGGACTTTCATCTGCGCACGCCACGCGGACACGGTCGACGCGACCGTCAAGAAGCTGCGGGAACAGGGACTCGATGTGGACGGAGTGGCCTGCGATGTGACCGATACCGCCAGCATCGCCGCCTACGTCGAGACGGCGAGGCACCGGTACGGCCGGATCGAGGTCCTGGTCAACAACGCCGGCTGCAGTGGCGGCGGGGTCACCGCGGAGATCACCGAAGAACTATGGCTCGACGTCATCGACACCAACTTGAACAGCGTTTTCCGCGTGACCCGTGAGGTGCTGATCACCGGTGGGATGCTGGGGCTGGGTGCGGGACGGATCGTCAACATCGCCTCGACCGGCGGCAAGCAGGGGGTCGTGCTCGGCGCGCCGTACTCGGCGTCGAAGCACGGCGTGGTCGGCTTCACCAAGGCGCTCGGCCTCGAACTGGCCAGGACCGGGATCACCGTGAACGCTGTGTGCCCCGGATACGTCGACACCCCCATGGCCGAGCGGGTACGCCACGGTTATGCCGAAATGTGGGGAATCGACGAAAGCGAAGTCCTGGAGCGCTTCAACGCCAGGATTCCGCTCGGGCGCTACACCCTGCCCGGGGAGGTGGCGGGGATGGTCGGCTACCTGGTCAGCGACGACGCCGCGGCGGTGACCGCGCAGGCGTTGAACGTCTGCGGCGGGCTGGGCAACTACTGAGAGAAGATCCGACATGACACCTCGCCAGCACACGACCCGGCACTCGACCGTGGTCGACGCCGACGTCGAGTCCGTGTACAGGCTCATCGAAGACGTTTCCGTCTGGGCTGCGATCTTCGGGCCCACCGTTTACGTGCATCCCATGGCGCGCAACGGGAACCGGGAACGGTTGCGGATCTGGGCCAGCCTCAACGGGAAGGTCACGTGCTGGACCTCCGTGCGCACCCTCGATCGGGAGAATCGGTGCATCAGCTTCGAGCGGGAGCACCCGAAGGCACCGCTGGCCCGCATGGGCGGCCACTGGGAGTTCCGTGCCGCATCGCGGGGTGGCACGGAAATCGTGTTGCACCACCATTTCAGCACCGTGAACGACAGCCCGGAGTCAGTGGACCGGGTTAGTCGCGCGCAGGAGGAGAACAGCACGGCCGAGCTGGCCGCGCTGGGCAAGGTGACCGACAAGGGGCATCCTGTCCGGGACATCCTGTTCACCTTCCACCACAAGACGACGGCGAGCGGATCGGTGGCCGACGCCTACGACTTCGTCCACCGCGCCGAACACTGGCCCGCTCGGTTGCCGCACGTCGCCCACGTGCGGCTCACCGAGGAAGGGCCGCGTGTTCAGAATCTCGAGATGGTGACAAGAGCGCCTGGCGGGCAGACGCAGACCACCGACTCGGTCCGCGTGTGCTTCGCCAACGAGATGATCGCTTACAAACAGCGGGCGCTGCCCGTCCCCTTGATCGGGCACGGTGGACGGTGGAAGTTCGGTCAGGCGGGCAACAACATCGTGATCGAATCCGAGCACACCGTGCTGCTCGACCCAAGCCAGGTGAGGGATGTGCTCGGTGCCTCCGCGACGGTTGGGGACGCGCGAGTGTTCGTGCGCGACGCCATCGAGCGGAACAGCAGGTTGACCCTGTTGCATGCCAAGGAGTTCGCCGAACGCGCGAGGACCGCACCTGTGCCGGGGTATTCGGCGTGGGCGTGAACTCTGCCGCCAAGGTGCGGGAGGTCGCCGACGGCACGTCGTCAACACGCACCACCATGGCGGCCACACGTTCGGCAGCCGCGTGTTCGGTTCGTCGGTCACCGTCATTACCCAAGATCTGGCAACCGCGGAGATCGTGAACGCTGGGCTGGGCCTCACCCAGCTCTGGCCGGTGGTAAAGCGGGGCGAGCTCGTCGGCGAGCCGTGCGATCCGCCCGGCGTCGCCGGAGCGCAACTCGGCGAACACATGCGCCCACGCCTGCCGCGGCGTTCCGGCGACGAAGGCGTCCATCCGCCAGGACCGGGGAAGCGCTTTACTGGACCAAACAGGGCATGCTTCAGCCCGCTGTGTCCAGGCGGGCCCGGTGCTCCTCGGACAGCTTCAAGTTCCCAGCGGCGAGGCATTCGTCAAGCTGCTCGACCGTGCTCACCCCGATGACGGGCAGCACCGAAGGCATCCCGCCGATCATCCAGGCGAGCACGACCTGGTTCACCGTCACGCCGATCTCCCTGGCAACCTCCGCCAGCGCGGCCAACCGGGCGGCGTTGCCCGGATCGTGGTAGTGCGGCAGCAGCGGGCGGTCGGGACGGGAGTACGCCCCGGACAACAGCGGTGAGTAGCCGAACAACGTCAGATCGGGATTAGCGGCGACGTAGTCGAGGAGGTCCTGGCCGGCGGGGAGCTGGCCACCGAAGAACACCCCGGGCCGCGGTCTCAGGTAGGTGTAGCGGTACTGGAGGCAGTCGGCCCGCGGCCAGTCGTTCTCCTCCGCGATCGCCCGGGCGCACTCGACACGGGCGGTCTGGTAGTTGCTCAACCCCAGTCGACCGACCAGCCCCTCCCTGGCGAGCTCCGCGAAGGCGGAAACCGTCTCCTCCAGCGGCACCGCCCGGTCGTCGATGTGCGCGTACAACAGATCGATGCGCTCGGCGCACAGCCGGCGGAGGCTGTCTTCGGTGGCTTGGCGGACCGCCTTGGCCGACAACCCTTCTTCCTGTGAGGGCCAGGGTTGCATCGAAGTATCGTGACGCAGACCGATCTTCGTCGCGACCACGACGCGGTCCCGGCTCGTCCCGCTCCGGAGCCATTTGCCGACGACCTCTTCGCTCTCGGCACCGCTGCCTACCCAGGTGCCATAGCAGTTCGCGGTGTCGATGACCGTCCCGCCCGCCTCCACGAAGTGGTCGAGCAGCCTGCCCGCGGTCGGTTCGTCGATACTGGTGCCGAAATGCATCGTGCCCAGGCAGAGCGGAACCCCGGAAGCACGCATCTTTTCGCCAAGCGTCATTGCCTCTCCCCTAACTGCTTGCTGACCTTCGCCACGTCGCCGAATACGACGCCGACGGAACGTTCCGGTCTGAAGTAGCGAGCCGCTGCGTCGCACACCGCGCCGAGGGATATCGACGCCAGCCGCTCGTCGTAGCCGGCAAGCCAGTCCAATCGCAGGCTGTGGGCGGCCAGATCGGCGACGAGATCCGCGAGCCCGGATTGCGTCGACGCTCTCATCCGCAGCCTGCCCCGTGCGTACTGGCGTGCCCGGTCGAGTTCTTCGGCGCCCAGATCCGAAAGGCTCGCCAGCTCGCGATCGATTTCCCGGACCGCGGCACCGGCGAACTCGGTCGTGACGTCCACCGACACCAGCACCAGACCCACGCAGCGCGCGCTCACCAGTGCCGAACCCGGCCCGTAGCAGAGTTTTTTGCGCTCCCGGAGATTTTCCGTGAGTCGTGCGCAGAAGTAGCCGCCGAACACCAGGTTCGCCACCACCAGCGCCGGATAGTCCACGTCGGTGCGCGGCGGACACCCCGGCAGCGCGATCCGGATCAGCGTCGACGGTCCCCGCCCGTCGACCAGTTCAACAGGACCGGGTCGGGGTTCGGGAACGGGCCGCAGATCGACGTCGGGCGCCTCGCCTTGCCAGCCGGCCAGCGCCTCACCCGCGATCTCCACCGCCACGGCGGGGTCCAGGTCGCCGGTAAGCACGAGGGTGGCTCCCGACGGGCGCACACGCTCGGTATGCAAAACCCGCAACGCGTCCGCGGAAACCGCGGCGAACTGCTCGGGGGAAGGCAGGGGGAGCCCGTATGGGTGCTGACCGTAAAGGCGGGTGTTCAGCGCATCCAGAGCCAGAACCACGGGCTGCGCCTTTTCGATCCGCGAGCCCGCCACCACCCGGCTCCTGACACTCATGAATTCGTCGGCCGAGTAGCCGATGAGCCCGTCCGCCAGGTCTTTCAGGAACACCGGGAGGTCCTCGGCGAGCGCGTGCCCGGAGATCCGGAGGAAGTCCGCGTCGGCCGAGACCGCCCAGTCCCGGCCGGCGCGGACCAGGAGGGTTTGCGCCAGCAGCAAGGTTTCCGCGGGCGGGGTGCGTGCGAACGGGATCGACACCCGAATCTCCACCAGCGAGACCGAGTTCCGCTGGACGGCGACAACGGTGAGCCCGCTGGGCAGCCGCCGCTCGAGTGACGGCGGGACGGCGATTCGCGCGATCATCCGGCCTCCCCGGTCCGGCTGTCCTGAGGCGCCGGAACGATCTCAACCGTTGCCCGCCGGGCCGCCACGAGCGTGGCCGCGGCAGCCGAGACGTCGTCGGGAATCACCGCTCGCAACAGTTCCGGCAACCTGACGATCAGTGAGATGTCGTCGCGTTGAAGCGCGAACACGGTCAGCTGCCTGGCACGTCCCGCCACCGGGTCCCATGCTCGCAGGAGCAGGGTGCACAGCATGCGCTGGACCGCCGCGAGCTCACCAGGTGAGAGGCCCTCGGTGGCCACCCGGTCGAGCTCCTCCTCGGTGACGGCCATGACCTTGTCGATATCCTGTCCGGGTGCCAGCACGGCTGAGATCGTCAGCCCGCTCGGGTCGCGGAGGCAGAACGGGTCACCGGCGAGCCCGACCGAGCAGGCGATGTCCAGCACCGAGGCGTCCTGCCGTACCAGCCGTTCCGGTAGCCGTGCCGATCGGCCGAGCCCCAGCACCCCGGCCAGGACCACGAACGGCAGGTAGCCGTCCAGATCGCGAATCGGGTCGGGAACCCGCCAGCCCGAGGCGAATGCGGGCGCCGGCACGCGCGGATCGGGCAGACGGACCCAGCGCTCGGCGGGCAGATCCGGCTCGCCGAAATCCACCGGCTCCGGGACGGGGCGCGCCGGAACGCCGCCGAAGTACCGCTGCACGAGGGTTTCCGCCTCGTCCGGGCGAAAGGCTCCGGTGATGGCCAGTGCCGCGTTCCCGGGCGCGTAGAAGCGCTGAAAGAAGTCGTTCGCGTCACCGACGGTCACCGCCGAAAGCGTTTCCGCGCAGCCGTACCCGTCGTGGCTGTTGGCGAACGTGTCGAACAGGACCCGGGCGAGCGGCACGTGGGGAAAGTCGCCGAAGGGCCGGCCCAGTACCGCGGTGCGGATCTCGTGGGAGACCACCGCCACCTGGTCGCGCAGCGCCTCCCCGGTGATCAGCGGATGCCGCATCCGGTCCGCCTCGAGGGCGAGAACCTCCCCGAGCGCTCCCTCGGGCACAGCCTGGTAATAGGTGGTGTGATCAAGGTGCGTGGTTCCGTTGAACGTACCGCCCAGACCCTGTATCCGCCGCGCGTGGACGCCGTTCCCGAAACCGCCGGACCCTTGGAACATCAAATGCTCGAAAAGGTGGGCAAATCCGGCACGGTCGGCCGGTTCGGATCGGCTGCCGACATCGTAGGAGACCGCGACGCCGACCACTCCGGCGCGGGGGCTGGGGCCAAGGACGACGCGCAGCCCGTTGGAAAGTGCGAACAACTCTGGTACGGCCACGCTGGCGGACGCTACCTTGAGGGTCGCGGAAAGCCAGCCCTGGAGACGGTCACCCGAAAACCGCGTAAAAGTTCCGTGAGAACGCGGGGTATGCACCGGAACCTTGACCTTATGTCCGAATGGCACGAATCAAGGAATCGATATTGCGGTGGATGCGCGGCCGACAGACAGCATGTCAGCCTTGGCCGGGACATCCGTCCCAGGGAAGTAAAACCATGGAGGAAGAATGAACCGAATCGAGGCCGCCGCCAACACACCAGGCCGCGACGAGATCACGATCTCGTCCAGCGATGAACACGTTCTCGTGGCATGCACCCCGGCCGTGGCAGCCTGCGGCGCCATTTTTGGAGCCATTTTAGGCGCCGGCACCGCTTTCCTGGCGCATAACGGGTTCCAACCGCAGGACGATTCCGACGATCCCTCCCTGGCCCTCACGCCGGGCATGTCGGTCGGAGATCTGTTGCGTTCGCGTGAGGCCGCCCTCGCCGGCTGACGAACGAACCCTGCCCAGCCGCCGCGCCGGAAACATCTCCGGCGCGGCGGTCGTGCGTTTGCGCTCCGGTTTTCGTTTGCGGGAATCGGCCCGCCAGGACCGTACGCAAACTGCGCACAGTCTCCCCAAGAACGCGGAGTGCGTGTCCAACCGCAGCGGGTCTACTTGTAGGGAAGGAGAGAATCGACATTTTGGTTGATGCGCGACCGACAACTCGAATGCCAGTCTTGACACCCCCGTTCGGGGAAAACAACTATGGAGGAAGAATGAACAGAATCGAGATCGCCGCGAATTCCCGAATTGACGAAATGGCGGCTTTGTCCGGACCCTCTCGTGATCGTGTTCTGGTGGCGTGCACCTGGGCGTACGCGGCCGGGGCGGTCGCCGCAGGCCTTGCGGTCGGTTTCGGCGCGGCCTTCGGCATCACCCACGGCTACCAGTCGCAGACCGACATCGACGATCTCTCCCCCGCCCGGACGACGGACATGTCGGTCGCGGACCTGCTGCGTGCGCGCGAGGACACCCTCGCCGCCTGACACACAAACAGTGCGGTCAGGCCCGCGGTGAGGGAGGACACGCCCGCGCCGCCTTCTGAACAACACCGTGACAACCGCCGTGCCGGGGACGCCATGACCGGCTTCCCGGCGCGGCGGATTCCAACCCTGACACAGTGAGGTGTTTCAATGCCGGTCAGCGAAATGATCACAGACAGCGCAGTGATCAAGGGTAGCAAGATCGACTCCGCCTTGCGGGAAACCGAGTTGATCGCGTCCGCCGGGATCATCCTGAGTTCGCTCGAGTACCTGTGCCAGCCGAGCGAGTTCGAGGGAAAGGGCGGCCTGTTGAGCTGGGAGCTCTGGCGGACCAGGTACCGCTGGGCCTCAGGGGAGAAAGCGAAGCATCTTGATCGGCTGTTCAAACCCCCTGGCGTGCACGCGCTGATCGGCTTGCGGCTCGCCGCGGCGACCATCACGGTCACACCGGGCGTCAACCCGCGGGCGAAGGCACTCGCCACGGCGTATCTCGCGGTGACGAACCTCGTCCTGCAGATCCGTAACAGCTACGGCATGGACGGGTCCGACCATATGAACGGAATGGTCTATTCCGCTTTGGCCGTCGCCCGGGCCTTTCCGAAGGACCAGCGGATCAAGGAGATCGCCACGCTGTTCATCGCCGCCCAGTCCTGCCTGTCCTACCTGTCGGCCGGCGCGGCCAAGCTCGTGTCGCCGTTCTGGCGCGACGGCACCGCCATCCAGGGCATATTCCGCACCCGCTCGTTCGGGCAACGGCACCTGAGCAAGCTGCTGCGGAAGTATCCAGTGCTGGCCACAGCCGGTGGCTGGGCAACCGTGCTCGGCGAGATGCTGTTCCCGCTGGTTATGGTGGCCAACAAGCCCACCGCGCGCGCCCTGCTCGGGACCGGAACCGCCTTCCACATCGGAAACGCGCTGTTCATGGGCCTCAACCGGTTCGTGTGGGCGTTCGGTGCCACTTATCCCAGCATCGCCTACCACGCCAAGAGCCTGGGATGAAAAACCTCTACCGCGCCGCTTTGGCCGTGCTGCTGCCCCAACGCAGCACCCTCGCGTCGGGGTGCGCACTCGGCCTGGTCAGCACGGCCATCGTGCTGTCACAGCCGATGTTGATCGGCTCCGTCGTCGGGAAAGTAACCGGTAACCAGCCCGCGACCTCCACGATCCTGTTGCTGATCGCGGTGTTCGCGGTCGATCTGGTGGTCGCCGGGCTCGAAACGTATCTGCTCGCCCGCGCGGGCGTTTCGCTGGTGTTCGGCACGCGGGGCATCCTGGTGCGCAAGCTCCTGCGCGCGCCGGTATGGGTGCACCTCGGCAAGCGCCGCGGTGACCTGTTCACCGGCACGGTGGGCGACACCGACATGCTCCGAACCTCGCTGACCCAGCCGATCGCGAACATGATCGCCGGTGCGACGATGGTGCTCGGGTCCGTGGTCCTGATGCTGATCATCGATCCGGTGCTGACCGGGTGCACGCTGCTCGGGGTGGCCGTCGCGACGAGCCTGAACGTGCTGGGCGCCCGGTTCGTACGCCGGGCGATGGTGGACGCCCGCGAGCACGTGGGCCGGTTCGGCGCGTCGCTGGAACGCGTACTGAGCGCGCTGCCCACAGTCAAGGTGAGCCGCGCCGAGGACCGCGAGGAACAGCGCGTGCTCGCTCATGCCCGTGACGCGTACCGGGCAAGCCTGCGGGGCGCGCGGCTGGAAGCCGGATTGGCACCGCTGGCCACCCTCGCCGTGCAGGGGTCGTTCGCGATCGTGTTCACCGCCGGCGCCTACCGGATGGCGAACGGCGCGCTGTCGGCGGCGGCGTTCGCCGCCTACCTGCTCTACCTGCTGTACCTGATCGCGCCGCTGGTCACCGTCTTCATGTCGATCGGGCAACTGCAACTGGGCCTGGCCGCAGTCGGGCGGGTCACGGCCATCGCCTCGCTGCCCGACGAACGGAACGACCGGCGAGAACCCGAGACACAACCGGTTCTGGCCGCGACCGGACCGGTGCTGAAGTTCGACCGGGTGTCCTTCGGTTACCCGGACCGGGGTCCGGTCCTCACGGACGTCTCCTTCGAGATACCGCGGCGCGGGGTGACCGCGCTGGTCGGCCCGTCCGGAATCGGCAAGACCACGGTCTTCGCGCTGCTCACGCAGTTCTGGCCCGGCTACAGCGGGCGGATCGAACTCAACGGCGTCGACATCCGGACCCTCCCTCTGGACTCGGTTCGCCGGAAGATCGGCTACGTCGAGCAGGACGCCCCGGCGCTGCAGGGCACGATCCTCGACAACTTGCGCTACGCCGCGCCAGACGCCTCACCGTCCCAGATCAGCGAAGCGATCGAGCTCACGGGGCTGAGCGAATGGATCGACAGCCTGGAGCACGGCGTGGAGACGCAGATCGGTGACGGGGGCGCGGCCATCTCGGGCGGCCAGCGGCAGCGGATCGCAATCGCCCGGATGCTGCTGGCGGAGCCTGAAGTGCTCCTGCTGGACGAGGTCACCTCCCAACTCGACAGCGACACGGAACACGCGCTGCTCGCGTCCCTGGTCGAGTTGGGGCAACGGTGCGCGGTGGTCGCCATCGCGCACCGCAATTCCACCATCGCAGGCGCAGATCGGGTCATCGCGCTGTCCAGCGAAGGTTGCCTGTTGAAAGGAGCCGCATGAACAGACTGCGAGGGCTGGGTTTCGGCACCCTCTCCGGAGCCACCCTCCTGGCGGCCGGAATCACCTACGAAAAGGTGTCCGCACGTCGGGATGAAAAACGCTTTCCTGGTCTGGGGACACGGATGGACGCCGGGAACCTGATGCTGCATGCACGTGTACTGGGCACCGAGCACCATCAAAGCCCCACGGTGGTGTTCGAAAGCGGGCTGTCGACGCCACTGGAAGCCTGGGCCCGAATCCAACCCGAGGTGGCCAAGCTCGCCAGAACGCTTTCCTACGATCGGGCCGGACTGGGCCGGAGCGACGCGGGAGCGTCACCGCGTACCGCCGAGCGGATCAACCGTGAGCTGGCCCAACTGCTATCCAATTTGGATTTACCGAAACCCTGTGTACTGGTCGGCCATTCCTACGGCGGCCTGCTCACCCGGTGCTTCGCCGACCGGTTTCCCGAGACGGTGGCCGGCATCGTGCTGCTCGATTCCGCACATCCCGACCAGTTCCAGCGGTCCACAGCGCAGCGGATGGGTCTGCAGATCATGCGAAGCACGATCAGCCAGGACGCGTTCTGGTCTCCCGTCGGCCTCACCCGCATCCTGACGAAACGCCGAGTATCACAGCAGATCAAGGATCTACCCGATGAGCACCTCGCCGTAGCCACGGCCCGGCTGTCCTCGGCACACAACTTTCGCGGCACGCGGTCGGAACTGGATGGCTGGCTGGACCACGTGAACGCCGAGACCCGCGAAACCGTGGTACCGGATGGCTGCCGGCTGACCGTGGTCACCGCGGGCAAGGTCGCCGCCAGCGATCCGGCACACGCACAACTCCAGCGAGAACTCGCGGGATTGGCGAAAGGAAGCAGGCACGAGGTCCTTGCCGATGCCGAGCACATGCAACTGCTCACTCACCCCGAACACGCTTCCACCGTCGCGAAGATGATCTGTGAAATGGTCCTCGCGATCCGCGAGTCGCCCACAGCATGACGTTGCCATGCCGCGGGTGCGGTGGGAACGGTTTGTGACAAGACCAACACACAGCGAACGGAGTGCGAAATGATCCGATCACTCGGTGGCCGGCTGCTGCGAGCAGCCGTGGGCGCCATTTTCGGAGCCTGGTTCGTGGTTGTCACACTCAGCCAGGATCCACGCCGAAAATGGGATAAACTGCGCAACTACGACAAAAGTGGGGCACTCGTGCCCGACTGGCGTTTCTTCGCTCCCCACCCGGGCATGCACGATCATGACGTGCTGGTCCGGGACGAACTCCCCGACGGTTCCATGA
The DNA here is from genome assembly GCF_035276945.1 of Amycolatopsis sp. Lineage (GTDB taxonomy): Bacteria > Actinomycetota > Actinomycetes > Mycobacteriales > Pseudonocardiaceae > Amycolatopsis_E. Next base: position 15,873 of record NZ_DATELF010000108.1, read on the forward strand.
CCGAGTGGCGTCAGGCCACCAGCATCGAGGAGCGACGACTGAGTCACACCTTGTGGTACGTGGACCGCCGGAAGGAAAAGGCGCTCCTGGACGCTATGACCGGTTTGATAAAGATCACCGAGCAGGAAGAATTCAAGAACAACAAGGAGGCTCTCCAGGTCACCATTCCGTACCTGACACTCCTGAACCATGTCACCTATCGGGTTCAACACCACCCGGAAGCGAAACGCACGCAGTTCATAGTGGTGAACTCGGACGGGTACGCCGAAGAGGAAGAGCCGAACATGATCTTTTTGTCGAATCCGCATCCGCTGACCTGAAGGCATGGCTCGTCGTGGAATCAAGTCAAGTCATCCTGCTCGGTGATTTCGTGGTCGAGCAGGACAGTTGGAACCGCGTCCACGGCGCCGCTCCCGACATACCTGAGTTCGAACAGCGAACCGAGCTCACCGGTGACTTCAACCCGGAATCGGCGGTGGTCGTGCTGGTCACCGCCGAGACCTTTCTCGCCACGGCGGTCAGACGGCTCCGGAAATCGCGTGGCGGAGTGATCAAGGTGGGCAGCGCCGCGACTCCGGACGATGTCCTGCGCGCGCTGGAGGCCGGCGCCAAGGGATTCGTCCAGACGGAAAGCCCGGTCGAGGAACTGATCACCGCTATCCGGGCCGTAATAGCCGGATACCATTTCGTGCCGCCGGCCTTCCTGCCCGCCCTCGCGAACACGATGTTGGCGATCCTGTCGCGCGACCGGCGACCGAGCTGCCGAAAGATCTTGACCGACCGTGAGTTCGATGTACTCGGCATGCTTGCAAAAGGGTACACCAACGCCGAAATCGCGGAGCGCCTGTACATCTCTGTCGCCACCGTGCGCACCCATGTAATGGCCGTGCTCCGCAAGATCGGCGCACGCAACCGTACCGAGGCGGTAGCCATGGCGAACCAGAAAGGATTGCTGCTTCCATGACCGGACTACCGTTGCTCATCTTCGACGGCGACTGCGGTTTCTGTACCCGCAGCGTCCTTTACCTGTTTCGGCATGCCCGGCCGCGTGCCGAGGCGATCCGGTTCCAGCAGCTCGACCTCGGTTGCTGGGGGCTGACCGAAAGCCGGGCCCGGTACGAAGTGCTCTGGGTGGACACCGATGAATCCGTTCTCGGCGGGGCGCGTGCCCTTTTCCGCCTGCTGCGCACCGGCCGGCCGTCCTGGGCGGCCACCGGTCGCGTACTGGACACCATTCCACTCCGGTGGCTGGCGCACGCCGCGTACCGGTTGATCGCGGACAATCGGCATAAACTGCCGGGCGGCACTGATTCCTGTGCCATCCGTATCGCCCCGCCATAGCCTCTCGCCACCGGCGAATTCGGACCCTGAGCAGTGAAAACTCAGCCCTTCGGTTGAGGCCGGGACCAGGCGGGGCCGCTAATCTGAATTCATGCTCGCGATGGTCGCGAGTGTCAGAAAATCGATAATCGCCTGGAACCGGAGGACCGCGAAGATATGAACCGTCTTGAAGAGGCCGCGAAGAAATCGCACATCGAGCGCCTGGCAGCACCCGACTCGGAAACTTTGGTGGCGTGCACTCTCGCCCTTGTCTTCGCCGGCGCCGCCGTCGCATGCGCCGGTGCGGGCTTCGGCGTTCTGCACTCCGTGCTCGGCAAGCACCTTGTCGTGGAAAGGATCCCGGAGACGACGCCTTCCCACGCGGACACGATGTCCGCGGACGACCTCATCGCACAACTGCCCGCCTGACACCCTGAAGCACACCTACCCATGGAGGTCAAGATGAACCGTCTGGAACTCGCGGCGAAAAATTCGGAACTGACGGAGGCGGTCAAGCCGCTGGTGGGGGAAGCCAGGGCAACGCCGGTGGCGTGCACGCCCACCACCGTTGCCCTGGTCGTCTGCTGCTTCAACGTCGGGTTCATTGCCGGCAAAGCCGCCTTCGGCCATAACGAGGTCTTCGACCACGTCCCGGCGACCACGCCGAGAGGCCTGGACACGATGTCGGCCGACGAGATCGTGGCCGCATACCTCGCCGCCTGACGACCCAGACGGACCTCGCCCCGAGGAAGCACTCCCTCGGGGCGAGGTCCGTCTGGGTCGCGAACAGGCAGACACGGAAGAATTTCCGCACATATCTGAAAATCCCCGCCAGGCCTTGCCCGCCGGGCAAGCCACGCGATAATTCAACGCGCGGATGTTGAAGACGACACGCGTGACGAAGGGCAGGCCCGCATCATGAGCACCTCGATGAAGAAGCTGCCGCACCGCATCGTCACCATCGTTGCGGCGGGTCTCGCGCTCGTCCTCCTACAGGCCGGGCCCACCGCCGCCAGCCCACTGGCCGGTTTCGCCGAACGCTCGGTCACCACCGCCGACGGCGACACCTTCCACCTGAAGCTCGCCGCGGCCCCCATCACCATTCCCTCTACCGGCGAAACGGTCGCGGTCGCGGGGACGAGCTACAACACTGCGCAGGGCATGTTCCTCGCGTCCTGCGTGATACCCGAAGGCGTCCGGTTGGGCGATCCCACAAGGTACACCGCCCTCCCGACCCCATGTCTCGGCGGCCGCGAGTCCACCGACGGCTCCGCCCGCCGCATCACCGACTCCGCCACCGGCACGCCGGGGGTCACCATCCCCTACCGCCCGGTAAGGTCCTTCCTCACCACCCTCAGCCTCAGGTCCAAGATCGCTGACGGCACGGTCCGCGATGTCGACGTGCGATGCGCGATCGTCACCCGTGCCGACCTCATGGCCACCGACGACCGGACCCACGACCAGTACATTCCGGTCCATTGCGGACGGTAAGCCTCCGCATCTCACGAACCACCGCCAAATGCCGCGTCAAGGCGGCAGACGGGACGTACTGGCGACGGGATGAGCCCGCGCGCGACGAAGGATCTCATGGCCCAGGAACCGAAACCACAGCTCACCGACTTGCTGCTCGCCGGGCTCTTGCCGCGGATTCAGACCGCACCTGACTCCTCCCGGGACGATCTCCGTGCCGCGCTCACGCTCGCGATCTCCGTCCACAGCGACGCGCTACGGTCCTCGATCGCCCGGCTCGACGGCCGGGACGCCGAGCTGCGCCGAGTCGGCCTGACCTGGGCCACCAAACGCCATCCCCTGGATCCCTTACTGGACCTGCTGAGCGCACTCACCGAGAAGGTGCTGGACCTCGACGGGCTCTCCCGGAAAACCCTGATCACCGAAACCGAGGGACAGATCATTGGTGCGATTCTGGCGGGTTTCCAGCGAGCCTACCAGTGGGCGCCGGCGGAGAAGTCCGGACTTCACGACCGGCACCTGCTCGCGACCGCACTGCTGTGGGACCTTGAGGTGACTCCCGCACACCAGCCCTTGCTCGCCGGAAGCTACGCCGTTGTCGCATTACGGCACCTCGGCCAGCCCGACCCGGTGTGCGAGGAGGATCGGCTGGTCGAGCAGTTCGACCAGGCCGGAGCGCCCGGCGTGCTGCCCTTCGTCACCGAATCACTCATCTACGCCCTCGTCCCCTCCCCGGAAAAGCGTCACGCCACGGAACTCGCCGGGAAGGTACACCGGGAACTTCCGGGGCAGGCGTGGCTCGCCGTCGCCTGGCGGCGCCGGGAGGAGGTGCCTTCCGGCAGGCACGAGGCGCGCGACGTCGCCAGGATCGTCGCGGCCTCGGAGCGACCGCCGGGCGTCTACCAGGTCGACGACGTGCTCGTGGAGTACGCGGTCCTGCAAGAACCGGCAGTGGCCAGCAGGCTCGTCAGAATCCTCGCCCCGATGACCAACCTGCCCATGCTGCTCGCCACGCTCAAGTCGTTCGTCGCCGCGAACGGCAACCGGAGCCGGGCCGCGGCCGAACTCAAGATCCACCGGAGCACCCTGGACTACCGGCTGCAACGTGTCGAACAGCTCACCGGCGTCGACCCGATCAATGCGGCCGGACTGCAACTGCTGTCCATCGCACTGACAACCTACACCGCGCTGCACTTCGACGCGCCCGAGCACGGGAAACCGGCCTGACTCGGCTTATGCCACGAACGCCTGGTCAACCCGAGGAGGCCACGTATCCGCCGCCAGGACGCCCGCGGAAAACGCCTTCGATATGAGGGCGATCCGGTTCGCCGCGCCGAGTTTTCGCAGCATGACACCGAGGTGGTATTCGACGCCCTGACGACTCAGCCTCACCTGACGCGCCAGCCGGGCCGTGGGCACGCCCACGGCGATACCCTCGAGAACCTGGGCCTCCAGCCAGGTAAGGGTCGGGTGCCCGGGCTGGTGAACGGCCGGGCCTTCGCGCCCCACCAGCGCCATGGCCAGGATGATCCGGACAGGCGAGGTCACCGTGTCCGGCAGGGCCAGCGCCGTGACGTCGGCGGTCAGCGTCATCCCGTTGGGGCGAATTATCACCACCTGGCCGGTCGCCTCGCCGTGATTGGTGCGGGCGAGCGCGCTCAACGCTTGACACGACGGGAAGCCAGGATGGAGGAACTGGAGTATGCCGCGATGGCACAACTCGAACCTCGGCACACCGAAAGCGGCGAAGAAGTCCTCCTCGGCGGTTAGCACGCGAAGCCGCGTGTCAAGACCCGCCACACACCATCGGCCCTCCCGTTCCCGGATGTCTTCGCAGCCCGGTCTGGGCACGTTCTTCCGTCGCGGCTCGATCATCTGGGCAACCTCGTACAAATCGGCGTCAATCTCACAGTCGCCCGGATGGGTTCGGCGGGTGACTACTTTCCGTTACCCTAGCCCACTGTGATCCGCGCCGCATCCGCAGAATTCGGATTCTGACGGCAAGCCGCCGAAAACCCGTGCGCCAGGTCAACGCAACAGAACCCGGCCTTCCTCTCGCTGACGGACAACCGGCGAGCGAGTCAGCGCGTAGGTGGTCATCGCCGCGCAGAGCACCTGAGCTCCCCGGTTGCTCATCGGATCGTGGCCGGTGATTTCCTCGATCCGGTGCACTCGGTAATCCAATGTGCTGCGGTGGACGAACATTTGTTTGGCCGCCTCGCTACGGTTGAAATTCGCTCGAATCAACGCCTCGAGCGTCTCCGACAGTACGGGGTGGGCCATGAGCGGTCTCACGAGGGAGACAAGACTCTTCGCGACCGTCTCGTTACGGCTGACCGCGTACTCCACGAGGCAGTCCTCCAGCCGGTAGACGCCGGGCTCGCGACCTCCCGCGACGACCAGGCGGAGGATGTCCGACGCTTCCCGGTGCCCGTCCGGAACGGCGGCGCGTTCGCGGGAGGCCACTCCCACCCACGCCTGCCCACCCAGCCGCTGCGCCAACTCGTCCACGACGCGACCGGTGCGCCGCGGGTCGCAGTCGGGGATCAGCGCGACGAACTCAGGGCCCGCCCCGACCAGTGTGCCGGGCCCCCCGCACTCCCGCACGATCCTGCCGAGCTGCGCCGCCGGCGCGTTCTCCCGCCGGTTCACCACAGCGATGAGGTACGCCTTGGCCAGCCGGGACTCGGCCTCCCTGGGCGGCTGCCAGCCTGCGATCAGGTCCGCCACCAGATCCCTGGTGACGCGGCGCATGGTCTGTTCGGTACGGACATGGGCCCGCCACCTGTTCGCTCCCGCCAGGAACTCCCGCAGCAACTTGTTGCTCGTGGTCACCAGGTTTCGAACATACGGCCCAGCCGCGCCCTGCCGGCCGATGAGAAGATCTGCCAGGCGAGTGGTCAGCTCACCGAACTCGGTGATCATCCGGTCGAGCGGCATTCCCGCGGCAGCCCAGGCCTCACCGATCGCCCGCACCCGTGCGCAGGAGTCCGCAGAAAGCTCACCACCCCGCTTCAGGGCGTGCGAGTAGTTGAGAGCCGCCTCTTCCAACAAGGCGCGCGCCGGCGTCGCGAGCGCATCCGGCGCGGTGGCGGCGAGCTGGTCGACGTGGTGCCGGAGCCACACGTCATCGTCGCATGATGTGAGCCAAAGCCCGGGGCGGCCGATCTCGTCAACTGCGATGATGTCGTTCATGATTCCCTTTGCTTTCCTTTACCAGAGCACCGGCAGAGCCGCGGGCGGAATCTCGGCGGAACCCACACGCGCCTCCACACGGTCGGGTGGAACAGCGAGCCGGAGTTTCGGAAGCCTCCGCGACAATTGCTCGAGAGCTACTTCGAGTTCCAAGCGGGCAAGCGCGGCTCCGAGACAGACGTGGATGCCGCGCCCGAAGGCGAGGTGCCGGTTCGGGCGGCGCGCGGGATCGAACTCGGCGGCCGCCGGGAACCCCGCCTCATCCTGGTTGGCCGAGCCGGTCGACACCAGCACGATGTCCCCGCGGCCGATCATCACGTCGCCCAAACGTGCATCCACCAGCGCCCGCCGCGAGCGCACGGTTTCGCCGAATGTGACGAATCGCAGGATCTCCTCGATCATCAGCTGCCGCGCACCGGGGTCGGCCGGGAGTGCGGGCACTGCCGGAAAGCGGGTCAGCAGGGCCAGCACGGCCTTGGCGATCGCCGCGGTCATCGTCTCGATACCGGTCACCAGCAACGTCGCACCGAGCTTGACCACCGCCTCGTCCGGTAACCCCGAGCCGTTGCGGGCCAGCGACGACAGCAGGTCGTCGGCTGGCCGGGCGCGCGTGCTCGCGACGACCTCCGCGAGGTAGCCGAGCATGTGCCGCTGCGCACGGTTCACCTCGTCGACAGGGTGGCCGAGCCCGCCCAGCGCCGGTTCCGCCCACGCGGTGAACCTCGCTTGCTCGGTGACCGGCAAGCCGAGCAGGTCGCAGATCGCCCGAGTGGCCAGCGGACCAGCGAAACCGGTGACGAAATCACTCGGTGGCCGGCGCAGGGCGAATTCGTCGAGCACGTCCTGGGCGGCGACGACCAGGCGAGGCCGGCGCCGTGCCATCTCCTTCTTACCCATCAGGGGCGTCAACGGTGCCCGCAGTGCGGTGTGTTCCGGTGGGTCGGTGGTCAACAGGAGGCCCGGCAACAGCGGACCGGAATGGATTTTCGGTGAGTCCGGCCAGGCCAGCGCCGCTTTGCTGAACCGGGCATCGGACAGGACGAGCCGGACGTCCGAGTAGCGGGTGACAAGCCAGGCGTGCTGCCCGTTCGCCAGGACGACCGGGCACACCGGTCGTTCAGCGCGCAGGCGGGCATATCCGGCAAAATTACCGTCTATTTTGGATGGATCGAGCGGGAAGGACAGCCTGCGGGGCCACCGATCACGCGATGACGGACCAGTTGGCGGCTGGCAAGTGCCGGGCCGCGTGGTCGAGGACATGGCTCACCTCCCCGCCCATGACGACGACCGGCACCCGTGCCGGTCCCAACGGCAGCACACAGGTGAGTGGGCGCACTCCCAACCGCTGCGCCCATTCGGCATATTGCTGCAAGGTCACCACCCTCAATGTGTCCACTTCGGACCGGGCGCGGCACCACATGCAGGCCGCGTGCACCAGCGCAAGGGAAACCCCGCTGCCGCGGCGGTCCGGTACGACCAGCTCCCGGCCGAACGTGAAGAACGGGAGGCCTCCTTCCGGTACCAGTTGGTCCGGACATCCGAAGTCGTCATGGAGCTCCGTGTCGCTCCCGACGTTGAACCTCACCCGGATGCTGCCCACCAGACGCCCGTCCTCGACACACACCAGGTGCGCGGCAGCGCGTTCGTCGTGCCCGTCCCAGGTGCTGACGCCCAGGCGGGTCAGCGTGGACTGGTAGTACGTGGTGCGCATGTTCAGCACCTCCGCGAGGCGTGGCAGGCTGTTGGCAACCCTGACCGCCATCACATGCCCATCCTTGGCATACCAAGCGATTTCGGGATCGATGAGGTCCAATTCGCGCTTCGCCAACCCGAACAGGTCCGACTCGCGCGGCGCGAAGCAGTCAGCCAGTGACCGAGATGCGACATCGGGCTCAGGCGACATATTCCGGCGACACTCTCGGTGGCCAGTTCCACCGGTTCAGCACGCCCATCGCGTACGCCTTCGACACGAGGGCCGCCCGGTTCGGCACGGCCAGCTTTTTCAGCATCGAACCGACGTGATAGTCGACTCCCTGCCGGCTCAAAAACAGCCGCATCGCGAGCCGGACAGTGGAGTCCCCGGCGGCCAGCCCCTCCAGGATCCGGGCATCGAGATCGCTCAGGACGAAGGTCGCCCGCGACGAGTTCGTTTCGTTGGTGACGAGCACGCAGATTGTTCCGACGCCCGGTTCCACGGCATGAGCGGTCACATCGGTGAAGTGCACGTCGCCGGCAAGGCTCACCAGGGGCGCGGTGAACCGGACCGGCCCCTCGTCGGGAGCATCGGAAAGCGCGAGGCGTACGTCCTTGCGGGCCATCGGATGGAACAGGTCCGGGAAGCAGGCGCCGACCACCTCCGTCTGTGAGGTGGCGAGCAGTCCGACGAACGCCGCGGTCGCCTGTGTCACCCGCAAAACGCTGTCGAGGCTCGCTATGGCGGCGCTCGGTCTCGCGAACGGAGGGCCAAGTGTGGCGGTACCGTCCGCCCCGCTCTCGGCAGGACAATCCCGGCGGCGTCCGCCAAGAGTCGCCACGTCACCAGTTTCACTCACGCTCGTCAACCCCCTGGCCCTTCCATCGCAGAAAAAGAACAAACCTGACAAACAAAAAATTTGGCCATTCACATTCCGCGCAAAGAAATCGTTTCCACCATCCGATCGTAGAAAGGGCGGATGTTACTCGTCAACGAGATCGGGCCAGGTCGTGACAAAAACCGTGGTCGCGGTCGGGCCAGGGTTCGGTGCGGAGCGTCACGGCGCAGGATGGTACGGACACGGTCACCCGCTGCTTCGTGCACGTGCAGCACAGTTCCCGATCCTGGGATCGGTCCCGGTCAGGCGGGTGTACCAAAAGCCCAAGGAAAGCGCAGGTCGCCCAAAGTTCCAGTGATCATGGACCGTTGTCGTCAGACGCGGGTCCGTGACGCGCCGCAGCCCGAGTGGGAGGCCCCGGTCGAGCCCCGGTCGCAGGTATCGGTTCCGTCCGGGCCGGGGCGGTCGGGACGCGACCGCGGCGCTGTTGGCTGTGTTGCAAGGAAACTCAACAAACGCGTGTGGATCGTGGACGTTGCCCACCAGCGACATGATCCGAGGCTGGTTGAAGGCCGGAGAAACCCTAACAAAGCCGCCAAACCCGGAAACAGCACGCCGACGGGATGCGCCGCCTGCGTGACTCCAACGCGGGAGCAGTCATCTCGACACTCGACCCCGTCATCCGGGGCGGGCAGCCTGCTACCGGCGCGCTCAGGCCAGCCTGGCGAGCTCCACGTCCGTATCGGCGACCGGCAGCACCGCGGGAAGTTCGGCCCGGCCCTGCACCCCGAGTTTGCGGTAGGAGCTCGTGAGATGTTTCTCGACCGCGCGCCGGCTCACGCCGAGGAACTGCGCTATGGCGTGGTTGGGGTGCCCTTCGGCGGCCAGGCGCGCCACACGGAGCTCCGTCTTGGTCAGCGCTGAGCGCGGCGAGCGGCCTTTCTCGGTCTCGACCACGCTTGCCTTTGCCAGCTCGGCCAGGCGCTGGTCGCCACACTCGAGCGCAAGCTGGCGGGATCGCCGCAGGTGCCCAGCCGCCTCAGGGACGCCCTGTTTCAGCAACCACCTCCCAAGTCGCAGCAACGACCGGGCCAACTCGCGCTGGTTGACCGAGCCCTCCAGAACGTCAACCGACTCCCGAAGCAAGGCGACGCCCTGCTCGCCCCCGATGATCTCACCGAGGATTCGTTTGGCACGCCCGAGCGCGGACGGCGCCCCCCAGTCGACGGCCCACAGGCAGTCCTCCTCGGCGATCTCGCGCGCCCGGTCGAGGTCGCCGAGGCGCCGGTGAAGGTCGGCGGTCCACGCTCGCCACGGGTACAGCACGGGGTTGTGCCAGCCCGACCGGGCGAGCTGACGGCCGCACTCCTCGTGATGCTCGAGCGCCGCCAGGAGATCACCCTCCACCGTGGCCAGCGATCCCCGCAGCAGGTGCAGCAGCGCGGAAAGGCAGGCGTTCGTGGTTCCGGTGCCGCAGCTGTCCAGCACATCCCTGGCCAGCCGGACGTCCGCGGTGGCGCTCGCCACCGCCGCCATCACGATGGCGGTGGTGGAGTTGGACGCGTTCCAGTCGAGCGCGCCCAGTTCGATCGCGTCGGTCGCGGCGCGTTTCGCGTCCGCGATCCGGCCTGTCTGCAAGGCGACCACCGCCTGCTCGGTCCGGATCAGCGCCTGCTCGATGACCGCCCCATGTCTCCGGGCCTGGTCGAAAGACATTTCCAGCCAGGGAGTCAGGCGCTCCGTCGATTCCGTGGCAACCAGCGTGGTCACCAGCATGGGCAGCGTGGTGTACACATGCGACGGTAAAGCGGGCTCCCGTTCCAGGATCCGTTCGGCGAGGCGGGCCACCAGCGATGCCGGCTTGCGGGCGGTGAGGGTGGCGGCGCACAGCAGCATGGTGAGCAGTTCACGCTCTGCGGGAGTGGCCACCGGGGGCTCCTCGCCGAGCCCGTTCAGCCGCCGGATCGCGTCAGCCAGCGCGGCCGGGTCGGTGTATTCGAGGTGGCGCATGCGCGCCTCGATGGAAAGCTTGAGTTCTCGCTCCACACAGGACAGCTCGGCCTCCTCGCCCAGTTCGTCGAACACATGACGAATCAGCGCACGGACCACGGGCGGAGCGTCGCTCAGCAGCCCCGGCGCCAAGCGCACCAAAGCGCACGCGCGATCCCTCGCCGAAGTCAGCAAGGGCAGCGCGTGACTGAGGTGCCGTACCGACGCGCGCACGTCGAACTCCCGCTCCACCGTCGCGAGGTCGACCAGCAGCTGGGCCCGGTCGTCTCCCTCGGGCGAAGTGTCGAGCAACGCGCGGCGCAGGTAACGCGAGGCGGTTTCCGGAGCACCTCGCCGCACCGCCGTGCTGGCCGCGGCACGCAGGACCTCGGTGGCCCACTGCCCTTGCGGTGAGGCGACCGCGAGCAACTGCGCCGCCACCTGCTCGGCGGTGTACCCGCTGCCATGCAGCAGCCGTACCGCCCGGATGTGCAGTTGTTCTCGTTCCTCGACCGTCATCGATTCCTCGACCGCGTCCTGCACGACCAAGTGGATGAACCTGGGCTGCCGCGCGCTGGCCAACAGACCCATCTGGTCCATGATGCGCATCGCCTCCGCGCAGCCGACGGAGTCCAGGCCGGCGAGCCGTCCGATGATCTCCAGACCAGTCTGGTCGCCCAGGATCGCTATGGCCTTGGCGAAGTTGCGGACCGGCTCGGGCTGCGAGGCAAGGCAGTCGATCAGGCGCTGGCGCAGCTGCGCGGGCCGCAGCGACCGGGCCTTGTCGGCATGTTCGGCCCGCGGGGGGACGCCGACGATCGACAAGTTGAGCAGGATCGACTTGAGGAACACCGGGCTGCCCTCCGTCGTCTCGTGGCAGGCGAGCACGAACTCCTCGTCTCCGGGTTCACCGCAATGATCGGCCACGAACGCGCGTGTTCCCGCCAGGGAGAACGGGCGTGGCCGCAGCACCCTGGCCGCCAACCTGGTGACGGTCCGGACGGCCGGCCAGCTCGCCGCCCGATCGCCCTCCCGGACCGTGACCACGGTGAGCACGCGGAGCCGGTTCAGGCGGTTCGCCAGGTGAGCGAGCCATTGCACCGTGGGCTCGTCGGCCCACTGCAGATCGTCGACCAGGATCAGCAACGGCTGCTCGGCGCTCATCCGTTCGGCAAGCGCCTGCAGCCCGAGCAGCACCGCCTGCTGCACCGCGACCGGCCGTTCGCCGGTCGCGCCGAAGGAATCGTCCGCGAAAATCATTTCGGCGAGCCCGGCGGCTCCGGACAGCCATCGTGACCGCACCTCCTCGCCGGCGCCGAACAGCGCGGGCTCCAGCAGCTGGCGCAGCACCCCGAAGGCATAGTCCTGTTCGAGCGACGAAGCACCCGCGCTGAGCACTCTGCTGCCCTCCTGCTCGCCCATGCGGGGCATGGCGCGCAACAGCTCCGACTTACCGTTGCCCAGCGGACCGGTGACCACCAGGAGTGACCCGTGGCCCTGGCGGGCGGATCGAAGCGCCTCGGCGACGATTTCCAGCTCGCTGTCTCGCTCGAGCAACACGGTCCGAACCTCCTGCTGTCGATGGGAACACATCGAAAGTGCGCACAACGCCGTTTCACGCCCTCAACGGCCCGGAAGCGCTCCCAGCCAAGCTCTCGCGCCTGGCGAGGTCGTGCGCCATGCGGGCCATGGCGAGCTCACCCGCCTCCGTAGTCAGCAGCGCCGCCTCGGCGTGCTCCCCGGCGTCCCGTCGCACCGCGGCCAACTGGAGCAGGGCCTTCGCGTAGCGCGGCCGTGACGGCGATTCCCGCAGCACCTCGACGGCGGCATTCAACCTGTCCAGCCGCTCCGGGCCGCCCAGCACCATCGAAGCGGCCAAGTGGGCCGCTGAGCGGGCTCGGCGACCCCCAGCGCTCGGCAGGCAGTCTCTCCTCCGTGACGACTCCCTCCGTGGTATTCCCGCCAGCCTGGCGGGCAAACGCGGCGAACGACCGCCATCTGGCCAGCGCCGAGTTGACCCACTGCCGGGTCAGCAGCCGCCTGCCCGCTTCCTGCAGGTGCTCGGGGGCCATGCCCGGTTCACCGGTGAGCGGCCGGAACAGCCCCTTGGCCAGGAGGAACTGCCTCCACCCGAGCCCGGATTCGACGCCAGGGGGAGATCCGACCGGCTCGACCAGGGCGAGGGCCGTCCCGCAATCACTGTTGCCCACCGTGCCCCAACTCCCCCTCTCCCTCGAAGGTTTCCGCAGAAACCGTAGGCGCGGCGCCCGGCCCGATGCCTTCTTTCGCCTCGGACAGCTCGCTCACCGCCGCGATCATCTCCGCACGAGAGGACACGCCGACCTTCCGGTACACATTGGACAGATGGGTCTCGACGGTCCGCAGCGTGACGAACAGCGCCGCCGCGATCTCCCGGTTCGTCGCCCCGGCCACAGCCTGCTCGATCACCCGCCACTCGGCCGCGGTGAACAGGTCGAACGGCCCGCCGCCCGGCTTCCGCGTCCGCCCACCCGCGGCCACAAGCCACTTCTTCGCCAGCGCACCGACTCCCTGGCAGCCGCACCGCGCCGCCAGATCGGTCGCGCGACGCAAATATTTCCGGGCTTCCACGTCGTTGCCGGCGAGCACCAGCGCGTGGCCCACCACCAGCTCGGCCCGGAGCTGGCTGTGCCGGGCGGGCGATGCCGCCAGCCGCTCGACGCCCTCCGCCATGAGTTCCAATCCCGCCCGCCCGCCGGTGGCGACGCCCCGGGCCGCCAAACCGAGTCCGACGACCTCCGGCGTTCCCCAGCGAACGATCGCCTCTTCCTGCGCATCGATGAGGGCAAGTGCCTCGGACCGGCGGTCCAGACCGGTCAGGAGGGCCGTAGCCTCGAACCACCAGGATGCGGGCACCGCGCAGTTGATCCCCGCCTCCGCCAGGCTGTGGCCACATTGCTGGAGGATGGACAGCGCACCTCCAAAGTCATCCAGCTGGAGCCTCGCCCAGGCCCGCACCATGAGCATCTGGGGATATTCCCAGGCGAAGTTCGGCTGGCGGATCTCGTCGAGCAGGGCCTCGGCCCGCGCGGGCTCACCGCGGTTCACCAGGTGGGAGGCGAACATGATCCGGGGCAACGCCCAGTCCTCGTGCCGGGCCATCCGCATCGCCGTCTCGATGTCGGCCGCCTCGACGGGTCGCCCCATGCCCGCCGCCACCCAGGACCTGACCGCCAGCGCATGGCAGAGCGTCCAGCGGGCGTCGGGACCCTCAATTCCCTCCACGATCGGGTCCAGCGCGGCCAGCGCCTCAGCCGGCAAACCGGCGTAGTTCAGGGTCTGCGCCGCAATGATGAGAGGTCCCGCATGGACGACAAGGGTGCCGGAAAGCGCAGCTCTGGCAAGCTTCGCTGCCTGCTCCCAGTGCCCGCCGTCCAGCACGGCGGTGCTCCCGAGCAGGCTGAGAAGCATCCGCTCCGACGGCGTGCCGTTGGAGCGAGCCTCGATGGTCCGGGCCCTGCGGAGGGCTTCCCGCGCAGTCCGCTGGGAGTGCATGCCGACGGCGAGCAACAGGGTTCGAACCTGCAGGCGCAGGTCGCTGGCCGCGTCGGGCACCACCCCGGCGTTCGCGCCGAGCGCTTCCAGCACATCGGCCAGCAGACGGAACGCCAGGACGGATCTTCCCACCCTGAGCGACAGCAGGCTGAGCCGGATCACCAGCGGGACACGGGCACGAAGATCATCCGTCCGCCGGATGGCCTGGAAGAAGTTGAAGAACGCCGTTTCCGGATCGATCTCCTCGAGAATCGTGGCAAGCTCGACCAAAGTCTCTTGATGGCCGGGTACCGCCCGCAGGTAACGGTTGAGAAAGCGGGTCGCGGCTTCGGGGTCGTCACGCCGCCGCGCGTCGGCCGCCGCTTCCCGAAGGGTGTTGTACATCCACGGCTCGGACAGCTCCGGCAGTTCGGCAAGCAGGCGGGCCACCTTCTCCGGCGGACGCCCGTTGTCGTGCAGCAGGAGGGCGCCGCGCAGCCGTAGCGCGTCCAGTTCACCGCGCGGCAGTTGGCCGAGAAGGGCTTTCTGAGCCTGCTCGCGCACGATGCCCGAGCCGACGGAGGGCAGCAGGCGGTGCCGTCGCAGGACATCGATCGCCGCGACCACCGCGGGCGCGGGCAGTTCGAGCAGCGCGGCGACCATCCTGGGCTCGGCCGTGTCGAGCAGGACGATTCCGGCGGCCACCTTCAGGGCGCTCTCCGGCAGCCGGGCCAGCCTGGCCCGGATCGAATCACGCAACACCCGCTCGCCGATCTCGGCCGCTTGGCGGGCTCCTGGTTCATCCGGTCGCACACCCTGCTCGCGGAGCGCTTTGAGCAGCGTATGGAGCGAGAGCGGGTTGCCGCCGGACAGTTTCGAGCAGATCTGGACGAACGCCGCCTCCGGCCCGGCACCCAACGCCGCGGCGGCGGAGTCGCCGACCTCGGCGTCCGACAGCGGAGTCAGCTCGATCATGGTGCCAGCGGTGTGCCCGGTGATGGTGGCCAGCAGCTCCCGGCCGGGGCCTGCCGCATCCGGTTCATCGGCCAGCACGACGAGCAGCGCGTGGTCATCGGCCCGCCGGAGCAGGAAGTCGACCCACCGCAGCACCAGAGGATCGCAGCGGTGCGCGTCGTCGAGCATGAGCGTCAGCGGCCCTTGGGCCAGCAAGTTGAGGGCGAGCCGGTACCACCCGTGCAGGATCGAGTAGCTGACGCCCTCGGCGGGAGCCGCTTCGCTCCCGGGCAAGAGCGTGGGCGCGGCCCCCCGCGCCGCACCGGACAGCAGCGGGCGGCGAGCCTCCTCGGGCGCCGTGAGCCCCAGTGGAGCGAACAGCTCACGCAGGGTTTCATCGGAGGAACCGCCGGTGGCGAAGAGCACCGTTCCCCCGTGCCCCTCGAGTTCCTCGCGAGCCCGGTTCAGCAGAGAGGTCTTTCCGATCCCGGCCACGCCGCTGACGAACACGACATCGGGCTTGCCCGTGCGGGTCGCCGCGGCGGCCCTCCTCAGCGCCGCGAGCTCGGAGGAACGCCCGAGGAAAGAAAGATCACTGCCTGGATGGACTGTGCCGCTCCCCACCAAGAAGCACACCCTTCCTGAACTCCTACGCCGATCACGAACTAGCCCGAAACGCGTAACGGGCCGCGCCTCGGTGGTCACGGTCCGAGACAGCCTCGTTTCATGTTAAACAGAAACTACCGTTCCGTTAAGAGCCACAAGTATGCGGTGGCGGCGGCACCCCGGCGTGGTGGAGGCACTCGGGCCGCATCAGCGAAATGTCCCGACGGGCGCTTGCGACCCGGCGTAACGGCTTGCCCCATTCGGTGTAGTGGCACGCAAAATCACGAGGTCGCAGGCCCCTCCAGCAAGGGAACTGTCCCACCGCGTGGGCCTCCTTCCGCCCCGTGGCAAGCACTGCGGCTCACCATCGAACCTATGAAGGAGTTGCGGGACCGCCAGAACGGTTGACGCGCTGGTTCCGCAGGTCCTTCCGAGAGGACCACCCTGAGGCCGGTCGGCACGCCGTAGCTCGGGCCAGTGTGGTGGGTGGGTCGTGCGGCGAGGTATCCGCTGGTGTGCGGCTCCCTTTCCGCGCGACCTCCCACCGAACCCCGCTGACACCTCTCCAGGTACGAGGCCGGTCGGGATCGGTGTCGGTGCGGGCAGGCGGGATCTCAGAGCTCCGGCTCCCGACACCCGGTCATGCCCCCGGGACAGGCCAGGGTGGCAGCCGGAGGAGAGCGGTGGCCACCGCGCCGTCCGGTTCGCTCACGGCGATCACGACCGGCCGCGCTGTCGCGGCCGGCCGGTCGCCGCCGACGCTGAGTGCCGACGCGATCCCGAACGCGGCGGACGCCGCGCCGGTGTCGCCGAATGGCGTGAGACCGGGGACGCGGGAGAGCGCCACGTCACCGCATAGCTCCGCCATCGCCTGCCGTTCCGGGTCGCCGCCGGCCAGCACGACCGCCCACACCTCGCCCTCGGTGATCCCACCACGGGCAAGCAGGGCGCGGACACACCCGGCCAGCGCCGCGCCCGGGTCCTCGTCGAGGCGGACCCGGGTCTGCGCGGCCAGGATTTCGGCGAGCGGCGGGCGCCCCTCGGCGGGCGGTTCGACGCGAAAAACGGCGCTCCCCTCGCCGAGCCACGGTTTCCGGCCGCCGCCATGGTGCACCAGCCAGGACCGGGCGACGGAGAACTCCTCAACCGCGCCCACGAGCACCCGGTCCGCCCGCCTCGTCGCCAGCAGGCGGCAGGCGTGGACCAGCGCGTGCAAGGCCGCGGCCCGGCCGCCGGCCACGGTCATGTTCGGTCCCGTGAGCCCGTACCGCATCGCGCACTGCGCGGCCGCGCAGTTCATCGTCGCGCTCGGTGTCCGCTGCGAACTCACGGCGTAGGGTTTGGGCCTCGTCAACGAGTCGCGCCGGATGTTCATCTCGCTCTGCACGCTGCCCGACGTGGTACCCAGCACAACCCCGGTCCGCGAGTCCCTGCCCGCCCCGGGCCCGACCAGTTCGCCGACCGAGACGAGTGCAAGCAGGCTCGCGCGGTCGAGGTAGCGGATTCCCTTGCCGTCCAGGAGTTCCCCCGGATCGAAGTCCGGCACGAGGCAGGCTCGCCGCTGCGGGACCGGAAGGTGACCGACATCGACCACGGCGTCTTCTCCACGTCCACATCGGACACCCTCGGCGAAGGCCGCGCGTCCCACGCCGAACGGCGACACCGCGGACCACCCCGTGATCACCGGTGGCTCGACCATCGGATCTCCCTTCCTTCGCATTGCCATCGCCGGAACCGCGCGATCACCCCAGAACGTGTCCATCGCCCGGCCGCATATCCCTGGAGCGACGCAGGTCGGCCGCCACGAACGTGCGCTGCAGCCAGCGATCCCCACCGTCATAGCGCGGCCCGAAAGCCGAGCGTCCGTGCATCGCGACACGGTTGTCCACAATGGCCAGTTCACCCGGCCGAAGCCTGATTCCCTGGTAGTTCCGGCGAACCGCCGCGCTCAGCTCGGCCAGCGCGGCCCGGCCGGCACGCGTCAGCGGTCGAGTGGCGGCTTCGTCGGCGCGCAGATCCGGATCATCGGGACCACCGCTGAGCACCGCGTGCACCATGTCCTCCCCCGCACCAGCGAACGAGGGCGGCGCCACCGTGACGAATTCCGGCCTGCTCAACGCCTCCCGCGCCTGATCCGGCAACTCGGCGATCATTCGGCGAATGCAGGCCGTCCTCAGTTCGGCGACACCGTCGTGGTCTGCCCGCAGGCACAGCAGCAGGACGAAGTCCGGGCGGTGCGGGTGGAACGCGTTCTCCGTATGAAACGTCAGCTCCGCCGAGCCGGTGTTGCCCTGCACCTCCTCTTCGCCGGGACACGGCACCACGTCCTGCACCAGTGCCCCCGCCTTCTCCTCGGCGAACGCGACCGGGTCGCCGAGCCCGCTCGCGAGGAGTAGCAGCACCGCGGCGGGCAGGGCGGGGGCCTGCTGCGCCGAGCCCCTGACCGTCGGGGTCGCCGGCACAGCCGCGGCGTCGATCGGTATTCCGCGGAGTACCACTACGCCGAACGGGCCGGAAAACCGGCGGAACTCCCGAACGACATGGCGCAGTTCGGCAGGCGTCTCGTGCCAGGCGCGGCGCGCCTCGCACACCCAGGCCGGGTCATCGACCCGGTCCGCCGCCCGGCCCAGCAGATCCCGTGCCACACTGCCCAAACCAGCCAGGACCTCAGCACCGAGGTCAACGGCCGACCCTGTCCGCACCGCCACGGTCATCCTTCCCGCCCCCCGGTCCGCGCCCCCACCAGCCCGGTCTCGCCGGGTTTGCGCGCCTGCTCCCTCAGCGCACTTTCGACCACACCGGCCACACCAACAGTGGTTGGCGTTTCGAACAACGCCCGCATACCGACCTCGACACCGAATTCCTCCCGGATCACCGCGGCCACCCTGATCAGCGCCAGCGAATGCCCGCCCAAGGCGAAAAAGTCGTCGTGTATTCCTACCTCGATACCGAGAACCTTTGACAGCAGGCGCGAGATCCGCTGCTCCACCCCGGTTCGGGGCGCCTGCGCGCTACTCCGCTCCCCCAGTTGGTCGTCAGCGGCCGGCAACGCTTCGCGATCGACTTTGCCGTTGGCGGTCATCGGAAGGGACCGCAATGGCACGAATATGTGGGGAATCTGGTATCGAGGGAGAGACCGGCCCAAGAACTCATGCAGCGATTCGACCGGGAGCCGCTCCCCCACGTAATAGGCGACGAGGCGGTGCTCTCCCGGTTCACGGTCATCGAGAAGAACCACCGCCGCCCGCACCTGCGGATGGGCCAGCAGTGCCGACTCGATCTCACCGAGTTCGACGCGGTAGCCGGTGATCTTGACCTGCTTGTCGGCACGCCCGCGAAAATCCACGTCACCACTGGAAGTCACCCGGCCCAGATCGCCGGTGCGGTACAGGCGCGAGCCGGGCGGGCCGTAGGGATCGGCCACGAACTTCTCCGCCGTCAACGCCGGATCGCCGACGTAGCCGCGGGCAACGCCCACCCCGCCCACACAGATCTCCCCCACCACGCCGACCGGCACCGGCCGGAGGAAGCCGTCGAGCACATACATGGTGGTGTTGGGGACAGGCTTGCCGATCGACAGGAATTCCCGAGACCACGGCCGGTCCGCGTCGAACGCCGAATTGCCCACGGTGATTTCGGTCGGCCCGTACTCGGCCACGAACCCGTTCTCCGGCATGCCGGTCGCCGCCCGCCACCGCTCGACCATTCCGGCCGGAACCCAGTCACCGGCCACGCTGACGATCGCGGCCAGCGGAACGGGCGGCCTGCCCTCCAACTGGTCCAGGATCAGGCCGAGTTGCGCGGGCGCGAGCTTGAGGAAGGAAAACGGGCCCGCGCCGGCCAGAGTGGGCCCCAGTTCGGTCAGATCGAGGTCCCTGCCGAACAGATGGACCGGCTGCCCGGTGATCAGTGGCGTGTAAAGGTTGGGCACCCCGAGGTCGAACGCGATCGACGAGAACAGCGGCGCGCCACCCCGGCCGCGCCCGGCGTAGGCGTCGACCGTCCACATCAGATAGTTGGCGAGCGCTCGGTGCGATGTGGCGACACCCTTGGGCCGGCCCGTCGATCCGGACGTGTAAATGATGTAGGCCAGGCGGTCGAGGTCGTCGGCCACCGGCGGCGGTGTCGCGGCGGCGGCCTGGATCTCGGGTCGGTCGCGGTCGACCAGCAGCCGGTCACCGGCGAACCCAGCGGTCAGCGGCTCCAGTTCGGCATCCGTGACCAGCAGTTCGGCCTTCGAGTCGGTCAGCATCAGCCGTAGCCTCGCGGCCGGGAAGACCGGGTCCAGCGGCAGGTATGCCGCTCCTGCCTTCCAGATCCCCAGCAGGCAGGCGACCAGGTCGGGCCCGCGGTCGAGCAGGACACCGACCACCGACTCAACGCCGGCTCCCCGGGCACGCAGCACCCGGGCCATCCGGTTCGCCCGCCGCTCCAGCTCCGCGAAGGTCATCGTACAACCATCAGAAATCAAAGCTGTCGCATGTGGACACTTTCGCGCGCGCTCGGCGATCATCCGGTGCACCGGCATCGACGGTTGCGCCCCTACCGTGGCGTTCCACTTCCGCACCAGCAGCTCATGCTCGGCGTCGGCGACCATGGGCACCGCGCTCACGGCGGCACCCGGCGCCGCGACGAGTTCACTCGCCAAGCGGACGTAGTTGGCCGCCATGCGCTGGACAGTGGCCTCGTCGAACAAGGCGGTGGCATATTCGAAGACGCCCTGGACCCTGCCGTCGGCCTGCCGGCGCATGAGCAGCGTGAGATCCGTCTTCGCGCTCCGCCAGATCGCACGCATCGTCGGCTCGTCCACGTTCCACGTTTCCATTGCCGCCGGCCAGTCGTGCAGGTCGAAGCTGACCTGGTACAGCGGAGTTCGGGCGGGGTCTCGGTCGTGCTTGACGTTCTCGGCGACGCGGTCGAACGGAACCTCGGCGTGGGTAAAGGCCACAAGACAGGCCGCTCGCGTGCTCGCAAGCCCCTGGGCGAAGGTGTCGTCTGGCCGAACCCGGTTTCGCAGCGCGACGAAGTTGAGGAAGAACCCGACGGCGTTATCGACGTTTTCCTTGTCGCGGAGGGAAACCGGGGTACCGACGGCGAAGTCCCAGGCACCGCTGTAGCGCGCTAGCAGCACATCGAAAACTGTCAGCAGGGTCATGAAGGGCGTGGCGCCTTGCCGCCGTCCGGTGTCCAGCAGTGCGCCGGCCACTGCCGGAGGCAGATCGAAGGTCAGCATCGCGCCCCGCCCATCGCGCACTGGAGGACGCGGCCGGTCGGTCGGCAGGTCCAGCACAGGCAGGCCCGCGAGTTCGGTCCTCCAGTAGCCGAGTGCCGCGGCCAAAGGGGTGCCGTTCAGCATCTGCCGTTGCCTGACCGCGTAACCGGCGTACTGGATCGAGGGCGGTGCCAGCCGCTCACCCGCGCACAGCCGGGCGAACTCGTCCGAGAGAACGACGAGCGAGTCGCCGTCGCAGGCAATGTGGTGCAGGGTCACGAGCAATTGGCTTTCCTCGCCGGGCTCCTGGGCAAGCAGGGCCCGCCACACCGGACCGTTTTCCAGGTCGAATCCCCGGGAGAGTTCGGCGACGAACAGTTCGGTCCGCTCCTGGGGAGGTGCGTCCACCACACGCAACTCCACCGGCGCTGCCGGATCGACCACCTGGTACAACTCTCCGTCGTGCTCCAGGTACCGCGTCCGCAGTATCTCGTGCCGTGCGGCCAGACCGTCCAGGGCTCGCTGGA
This sequence comes from Amycolatopsis sp., assembly GCF_035276945.1. Classification (GTDB taxonomy): domain Bacteria; phylum Actinomycetota; class Actinomycetes; order Mycobacteriales; family Pseudonocardiaceae; genus Amycolatopsis_E. The sequence goes on from NZ_DATELF010000108.1 coordinate 37,190, forward strand.
CCGCCTCGCCGTCGACACGCGCGGGTATCCGAAGGAACAGCGGAACGACATACTCGGAGTTCACCCGCCGCAGCCTCTCCAGTAACCACAGGCGTTGCTGTCCGGACGACAGCGGCAGCCGCGAGTTGCTCGGCACCGGGGCCTGCGACGAGTCCGCATCGTCCTTTCCAGACAGCAACAGGGCCTGGTCGCGGACGGTGGTGGCCGTGAAGAGCGCGCGAAGGCCGATCTGGCGGCCCGCGGCCCTGCCCAGCCGTTCGGCGAGCCTGATCAGCAGCAGGGAATGCCCACCCCGTTGGAAGAAGTCGTCGTCGGCACCGATCCGGTCCACTCCCAGCAACTCCGACCAGAGCCCGGCCACCACACGTTCGGCCGACGACTCCACCGGGGTCCGGGCACCTTCCACGGTGTTCCAACTCGGTTCCCGCGCGCGCAGGGCAGCACGATCCACCTTGCCGCTGCGCGTCAAGGGCAGCTCGTCGATCCGCGCGAACATCGACGGGATCAGGTAGGTCGGCAGCCGGTCACGGAGGAATGCCCGAATTTCCGTCAAATCCGTCTCGGCGGGCCCGGCGAAATAGGCGACGAGACGGGTACCACCGTCCGCGCCGGGTACGCCGACCACGGCGCAAGCCTGGATCCCCGGACACCGCGAGAGCGCTGCCTCGACCTCGCCGGGCTCGATCCGCACGCCGTTTATCTTCACCTGATCGTCCAGCCGGCCGAGCCATTCCAGCGTTCCGTCGGCGCGCCAGCGCGCCTGGTCTCCCGTGCGATACAGACGCGAACCAGGTGCGCCGAACGGATCGGGCACAAAACGCTCGGCGGTCAAGCCCGGCCTGCCGACGTAGCCAAGACCGACCTGCACCCCACCGATGTACAGCTCACCGGGCAGGCCGACCGGCGCCAGCTCACCGCCGTCGTCGAGGACGAACAGACGGTTGCCGCGCAACGGACGGCCGATCGGCACCGGACCCGACAACTGCGACCGGTCGCACCGGTACCCGGCCTGGTCCACAGCGCACTCGGTCGGACCGTAGGTATTCCATACCTCGACACTTTCCAGGTACGCCCACACCTGCTGGCACAACTCGGCGTGCAACTGCTCGCCCGCCGAGAACAGTAACCGCAACGAGGTGCAATCGCGCAACCTCGGCTCGGCGACGAGCAAGCGGAGTAGCGAAGGCACGACCTGCAACACGGTCACCCGATGCCGTATGACGGCCTCCACCGTCATGGCGGCGTCACGCTCGGCCCCGAGTGGGGCCATCACCACGGTACCGCCACTGACCAGGGGGGCGAAAAGTTCCAGGACCGAAGCGTCGAAAATCAACGGGCTCTTCTGCAACCACCTGTCCTCGACGGACAACCCGTGTTCGGTCACCGCCCACATGACACGGTTGGCGACGCCACCATGGGTCACCATCGCCCCTTTCGGGCGCCCGGTCGAGCCGGAGGTGTAGGTCACGTAGGCGGGAGCGTCGCCGGTGACGTCCACTCCGGACACCGGATCTAACCGGGACACGAACGAGCGCACGGTGTCCTCCTCGAGCACGATCCGGCAGCCCGTCTCGGAAAGAATGCGGGCGACGCGTTCCCGGGGAGCGTCCGGGTCGAGCGGAAGGTAGGCCGCCCCCGCCTTCCAGATTCCCAGCAGCGCCACGGCGAGGTGGGTACCGCGGCGCATCCGGATGCCGATGATCGAACCGGCACCGTGCCCGGCGAAGAGCAGCGCCGCGGCCACCCGACCCGAGTCCTGGTCGAGTGCCGCGTAGCCGAGCTCGCCACGGTCGCCTGCCACGGCCACCTGGTCAGGCGTGAGCGTGGCTCGGCGGGTGAACAGCCGGGGTAACGACAGGTTCATTCGCAGTCTCTCCCATTCCACCTGAGGCGGCCGTCGGCGCCGGCATCGGCTCGGCCGGCTCGTTCACCGGTTCGTCTCCTGGTACCTGCCGAACAGCACGACCGCGTTGTCACCTCCGAACGCCAGCCCATTGTTCTGAACCACTCGCAAATCGGCCTCGATCGCCCGGTTCGGCACGCAGTCGACGGCGCATTCGGGGTCGGTCGTTCGGTGGTTGATCGTCGGCGGAATGAACCGGTGCGTGATGGCCAGCGAAGAGGCAATGGCACCCAGGGCACTGGCCGCGCCCAGGGTGTGCCCCAGCATCGACTTGACTCCCACCACTCGCGGCGTCCTTTCCCCGTAGATGTCGTGGATCGCGCCGCACTCCGTCGCGTCGTTCACCGCGGTTCCGGTGCCGTGTGCGCAGATCAGGTCGACCTCGTGCGGCTTGATCCCCGCGTCGTCCAGTGCCAGCCGCATGCACTCCGCCACGCTGGACCGTGTCGGCGCCACCGGATGCCGGCCGTCGCAGTTCAATCCATAACCGAGCACCTCGGTATAGATGGGCGCGTTCCGCACCAACGCCCCGTCCAGGCTTTCCAGGAGCAGCACACCGGCGCCCTCGCCCAGCAGGGTTCCGCTGCGGTCGGAGTCGAAAGGACGGCAGGCATCGCGGGCAATCAGCCCCAAGCGATGGAACCCCGCGAACAGCAAACGGTTGAAGGCGTCCGAACCACCACACAACGCGAAATCGGCCTGACCGGTACGCACCGCGTCGAACCCTTCGCCGATGGCGTAGTTTCCCGCGGCACATGCCGTGCCGATCGCGTACGCATCCACATTGGACAGCCGGAGCTCGTGCGCCACGGACAGGGCGAGCAGGTGTGCCGGGACCCGCCGGGCCAGCCGCGGGTCCATTCGCTCGGCGCCCTCCGCCACCTCCGTGACCGCCAGCGCGTCCATGTCCTGCGATTCTCCACACGTCGTGCCGATCGCGACCAGGCCGCGGCGGCCACGGAGGTCGCCGAGCCGGGCACGCGCGTCGTCGACGGCCATTCGCGCGGCGGCCACCGCCATCCCGCCTGCCCTGCCCAGCCGCTCGAGCGGAACGGTACGCACCCACCGCTCCGGCTCGAATCCCCGGACCTCACAGGCAATGCCCGACGGGAATCCGGCGGTGTCGAACGCGGTGACCGGCCCTGTCCCGCTCCGTCCGGCCCGAAGCCCCTCCGCGAACTCGGCGATCCCGGTACCGATGCTGGAAACCACTCCCATGCCGGTCACGACCACGCGACGTGGACCAGGGCCGGGCATCAGAGTGGTACCGGTGCGGCACCCGTACCGTGCCCCACCGGCCAGCCGGCAGTTTCGGCCACGACCCGGTACACGGCATCGAGATTGACCATTCGAATAGCGGTGTCGTCGTCGATTTCGATCGCGAACTCGGACTCGAGCACGGTGAGCAGTTCGATTGCGGCCAATGACTCGACACCCAGCTCGGCGAACATCGTCTTCGCGCCCATTTCGGACGGCGAGAGCTCGAACACCTCACACACCAGTTCCTTGATCCGCGCCTTGCGTTCGTCAATGCTCATCTACGCATCCTTTCCCTACATTCGTCCTGTTCCATCGGGGGTAGGTCCGGCGACCGCGGGTTGCGGACGCCGGGGCTGACCACCGCGACAACGGTCAGCAGCAACATCACGCCGGAGACGGACAGCACCGTCGCCGGAACACCGAGCAGGTTCAGCATGCCGCCGCCGAGCAGGTGGCCGAAGGCCGCCGGGCCGTAGGCGATCAGGGCGCCGACGCTGGTGACTCGCCCGCGCAGCTCGTCGGGCACGATCTGGATGAGGTACGCGGTGACGGCCACCGTCCACCCCGCGCCGACGAATGCCGCGGCACCGAAGATGCCGCCCAGCCCGACCGGATCGCGAACGAAGGCCATGAGGGGTACGAGCATGGTCCACACCGCGTTGGCACCGATCACGAGCACCGGCAAGGAAACCCGGCGAAGCCACCACGGGGCGGATACCGCGCCCAGCAGCCCGCCGGCGCCGGCGACCGTCGAGACGAGCGACGCGACCGCCTCGGAACCGCCGTCCGCGCGTACGATCACGAGCATCGCGAGCACCAGAGTCTGGAACAACAGGTTGCTCACCGCGATCAGGCCGACCGCCGCCCTGGCGAACTTCTGCCGCCACAGCCACCTCAGCCCCGCGGCCAGTTCCGCGAAAACCCGTTGCCGCTCACCACCCCGCGGTTCCTGGAGTTCACTTCTGATCAGCAACAGGGTGCCTAGTGACACCACGTGCGCGACGGCGGTGAACACGAACGGTGCCCACTGCGCGGCCGTCGCAAGCAGCCCAGCTCCAGGCCGGCCGAGCACACCCGCGGCCTGCGCGCGCGCTTCGTTGCGCGCGGCTGCCCTTGACAACAACTCGGGCGGGACGACGCTGGGCACCGCGGCCGCTTCGGCGACGCGGTAGAGCACCGACAGACTGCCCTCGACGAAGGCCACCACCACCAGCTGGGAGAGCAGGAAATGGCCGAGGAGCATGGCGGTGAAGATACTGCCGACGGCAAGCACCCGGCCCAGATCACAAAGGACCATCAACCGCCGGCGGTCGAAGCGGTCGGCAACGAGACCGGCGGGCAACTGCATCACGAAGTAGGGCAGCTCCGCGGCGAACGCGACCACACCTGCCGCGGGCACCGATCCGGTCGTCCACAGCACGATGAGCGAGTAGGCGGAGGCAGTCACCTGGGAGGCGAGGAAAGACAGGCCCGCGCCGCTCCACAGCAACAGGAAGTCCCTGTTGCCGCCCAGAACCCGGCGCCCGGCGGTAACGCTCATCATCGCGTCCCAACCGGGCTGCGGCACCACTCGAGCACCGCCATGGCGCTGTGCAGCTTGTGCTTGGCCTGCTGGAAAGCTAGGCTGAACGGCCCGTCGAGTACGTCCGCGGTGACCTCCTGCCCGCGGTGCGCCGGCAGGTCATGCATGAACACCGCGTCCGGGTTGGCCTTCCACAGCCCGCCGTTGACGTGGAAGGGCGCGAACGTCTCCCGCCAGTGAGGATCGGCCTTCGCCGTGCCCGTCGTCTGCCAGCGCGTCGTGTAGACGACCTCCACTTTCGTGGGCAGGCCGGCCATCTCGTGGCGCTCGGTCAGCACCGCCCCGCACCGCCGCGCCTGTTCGACGGCGACGGCACGGACAGTCGCGGGCAGGCCGTAGCCGGGCGGCATGCACAAGGTGAGTTCCACGTCGGGAAACCGGGTCAGGGCAAGGGCGAGCGCGGCCGCGGTGCTGTTTCCCTCACCGACGTAGAGCAAGCGCAACCCGTCGATCCTGCCGAAGTGACACAGAAGCGTTGTCAGGTCCGCAAGAGCCTGGGTGGGATGTTCCTCCGCGCTCATCGCGTTGACGAACGACATCGTCGACTGCGTGGCCAGTTCGGCGAGCGCGGCCGGGGACAGGGTGGCTCGCGCGACCAGGATGTCCAGCATCCCGGACAACACACGTATGGTGTCGACCATCGTTTCCCCGGTCTTGGTCTGCAGGTCGTCCGGTCCGTAGGTGACCAGCTGGGCGCCCAGCCGGAGCGCACCGCTGGAAAACGCGGTGCGCGTGCGGGTGGATGTCTGTTCGAAGTAGACACCGACGATGTCGCCGTCGAGCGGCGGGCGGGACGGCCTGTTTCCCCTGGCGAAGTCGACGGCCCTGGCCAGCACGTACGCCAGGTCCTCGTCGGTCAGATCGGTGATCGACAGCAGGTGGCGGGCGGTCGTCGGGCACTGGGCCGTGGTCATTCGGTCACCACCGCGCGAACGACCACGGCGAGTTCGTCCGCCTTGCCCTCGGATGCCGATTCGAGATGTTTACCCGAGATGTAATGGTGCCGCACGCCGCCGGTGGCCAGTTCGCCCCACCTGTCGAGGTAGCTCTGCAACGACTGGTAACGCCGAGCGGCGATCGGCACGTTGACCAGCTCGTCGCTCAAGATCAAGTGGACGGGCGTGCTGGCAGGGGAGAAGTTGAAGCCGTACGTCGCGGTGGCCAGCCTCCGCATCCGGGGAAGCAGTTCGCGGATACCCTCCCGGTGCGACGGGTCGGTCGGCAGGCCGATCTCGGTCAGCACCTCCCAGAAGAATTGATCCAGCCCTTCCTCGCCGGCATCCTGCCGTACGAACAGCTCTGCGAGGTAGTCCAGCGCCGGGTCGTCCAGTGCCGGGTTGTCCAATGGGGATGGATCGGCCATCGGGTCGAGCAGGATCAACGCCCGAGGAGGCACGCCTTGGGCAACGAGCTTCCGACCCATCTCCCAGACCAGTGGCGACGCGGAGCACCACCCCATCAGGTAAAACTGTTCGGCTGGCGGTTCGCTGAGCATTTTCCGGACATACCGCCCGGCCAGATCCACCACGTCGACCGGATGGTCGGCGATGCTCGCCTTCGCGGTGAAAACGCCGAAACCCGCCGAGTTGTCCGCTTCGAGCCGGCCGGCGAGCCCCAAGAACTCGTAGGCGTTCCCGCTCTGGTTGTGGACGCCGACGATTTGTGGACTGACGTCCCGTGAAGTGAGCCAGATCAGCTTTTCGTCCGTCCCGTCCGCCGGTCCGTCCAGATGTCGTGCGATTCCGGCGATGGTGCGGTGTTCGAAGATCAACGCGACGGGGAGGTTGATTCCGGCCGCACGAAGGCGGGAGACAAGCGCGAGTGACCGGATCGAGTCGCCACCGACGGCGAAGAAGTCGTCCTCGACGCCGACCACGTCCAGGCCGAGCACCGGGCCCCACGCCTCGGCGATGCGCTTCTCCATCTCCGTGCGGGGCGGTGCCACGGCGTCGCCGGTGAACAGCGAGGCCCGGCTAGGGGCGGGCAGCGCCTCCCGGTCGACCTTTCCGTTCCTGTTCAGGAACAACGCGTCCAGCACCACCAGTGCCCCCGGGATCAGGTGGCCGGGCAGCTGCGTGGCGAGATGCTCGCGGATCTCGGCCGCTGTGGCCTCACCGACGGTGTACCCGACCAGCCTTTTGTTCCCCGCGGCGTCGGTGTCCACCTTGGCCACGGCGTCCCGCACGCCCGGCGTGCTGCGAAGCGCGGCCTCCACCTCGCCCAGCTCGACCCGCTGACCCCGAATCTTGACCTGGCTGTCCCGGCGGCCGAGGAACTCCAGCTGCCCGTCGTGCCGGTAGCGCACGCGGTCACCGGTCCGGTACATCAGCGCTCCCGGCTCGGTCGAGAACGGATCGATGGCGAAGGACTGCGCGGTCTTCTCCGCGTTGTTGATGTACCCGCGACCCACACCGGCACCGCCGACATACAACTCACCCGGTACCCCGATCGGAACGGGTTGCCGGTGCGCGTCGAGCACGTAGAGCCGGATGTTGCGGACCGGCCTGCCGATCGGGACGACCGAACCGAGCCTGTCCCCATCCCTGATCACCGCATGGGTGACGTCGTCGGAACACTCGGCCGGCCCGTAGGCGTTGATGATCGGGACGCTGGGAAAGCGAGCGAACCACCGGGTACACAGGTCCGGTTGCAGCGACTCACCGGTCGACATCAGCCGGCGCAGGCACGACAGGTCCGGCACCGGCGCGCCGGCGTCCCAGTCGTCGAGCGCGGCCCGGAGCAGGCTGGGCACCACCTCGAGTACCGGGATCCGCTCACGTGCCACCCTGGCCAGCAGGACGGCAGGGTCCGCCGCTTCGGCCCGACCGACCACGCGGACCCGGCCACCCACGATCAGCGGGGCGAGCACCTGCCAGATCCAGACGTCGAAGGTCAGCGGCGCGTTCTGCACCACCGTGTCCGCCGCGGACAACTCCAGTTCCTCGACCTTGGCCAGCAGGTGGTTGAGCAATCCGCGGTGGTGCAGCAGCGCTCCCTTGGGCATGCCGGTCGAACCGGACGTGTACATCACGTACGCCAGATCGTGCGCACCCCCGCGCGGCGCCACCCACTCCCTCTCCGGATCCTCGGCATCGTCCAGCACGATGACCTCGGCGTCGAGGCCGGCGGCGGCCTCCCTGGCGTGGTCGGCGAAAGCCGGGCCCACGAGCAGGAACCGCGCCCCGCTGGCGGACAGCAGCTTTCCGGTGCGAACGACCGGCATCGAGGTGTCCAGCGGGAGGAACGCGCAACCGGCGCCCAGCACACCCAGCACCGCCGCGATGAACCGTCCCCCGGCGTTGTCGAGTATCCCGACCAGCGAACCGGTCCGGGCGCCCGCAAGCCGGCGCGACACCCCACTCGCACGCCCGGCCAGCTCCCGGTAGGTGAGAGTCCGCTCGTCATCGGACACGGCGACGGTTTCCGGGGCCTGCCGTGCCCTGGCGAGGAACCGCTCCACGACACCCTCGTCCCCGGTGGGGCGGTCCGTGCGGTTCCACTCCACCATGACCAGGTGCCGCTCCTGCGCGGGCATGCACGAGACCCGCGAGTCGCCGTCGATGTCGCCGATCATCGCCCGCAACACCGAGCGGTACATCTCCAGCACGCGTTCGCCGTTGTGCTTGCTCAGCACGTCGGTGTGGGACAGCAACACGACCTCGTCGTGCCGCGCCGCGATCTCCAACCCGAACTCGACGGCGCTGTCGTCAACCACGGTGTCACCCTCGACCACGTCGGTGTCCACCACATGGAAGTTGAGGTGGATGAACAAGTTGTCCAGCAGCCGCTCCCCGGCGCCCGCCTCGCGCTGGATCTCCGGCAGCGGGAAACGCCGGTGCGGCAACAGTTCCACGTGCCGGTCGAAAACCTGCCGGACGAGTTCGCGCCAGGTGGTCGCCGTGCCCTCGAACGGAAACGGAACGGTGTTGAGGTACATCCCGTAGACCCGCTCCGCGCCGAGTACCTCCGGCCGGGTGTCGCACACCAGCCCGGTGAAGAACGAGCGCTCGTCGGTGAGGGCGCTCATCACTTTCAGGTAGGCCGCGTGCAGCACACTCTTGAGCGAGACGTCCGCTCGGCTCGCCACCTCGCGCAGGGATTCCAACATACCCTGGTAGGGCAGGGAAATCCGGTAGGACTCCGACGGCCCGCCGTCCTCCCACCCTGACGGTATCGTGAACTTCGGGTACCGCTCGACGATGTCCCGCCAGTACTGCCTGTCCTCCGCGGACGTCAGCGCTTCCAGCTCGGCGGCAATGAAGTCGGCATAGCGGACGTCGGGTCGTGGTGGTTCCTCCACCGTCTCGCCGTCGCGGATCTGACGGTAGACCGAGAGCAGTTCCATCAGCAGGGAGTGGAAACTCCAGCCTTCCAGGATCGCGTGGCACTCGGTGAGCGAGACCCACCAGTCGTCGCCCGTGACATGCGCGAAGATCCGCAGCAACGGAGCCGACGAGACATCGAACCGCCGCGCACGTTCCGCCACGGCGAACTCGCCGATCGCGTCGGTCTGCTCCGCCGTGCCGAGCCCGCGCAGATCGCGCATCCCGACCGGCATCTCGGCGTCGCCATGGACCAGCTGCATCGGCACCGAGTAGGTGCTCGCGTCCAGTGAGGTCCGCAGGATCTCGTGCCGTTGGACCACGATCCGGGCCGCCTCCCGCAACGCGGCCAAGGAGAACGGCTCGTCGTCGAGAACCCGGAATGACGTGGTGTTGTGGTAGACGTTGCTGCCCGGTTTCGCCAGCATCTCCACCACCATTCCGGCCTGAACCTGGGACAGGGGGTACGCGTCCACCACCCCGGGGGGCAGCTTCGCCCGGTCCTCGTCGCTGATCAGCGTGAACGGCGCGACCGTCCGGCTGGGCGCCGCCGACACCGAACGGGCGTCGAGCACCTTCGCGAGCCGCGCGATGGTGCGATACTCGAAGATGTCTCGAACCGAGACGTCGCGGAAGCCGAGATCCCGCAGTGTGCCGGCCAGCGTCACAGCCAGGATCGAGTCGCCGCCGAGGTCGAAGAATCCATCGTGGACACCGATTCGGTCGAGACCGAGCACACCAGCCCAGATCGTGACGAGCCGTGCCTCGGTCGCCGTTCGCGCCGCGGCAATCTCACCGCGGGGACGCACCGCCGTGTCGTCCGGCGCCGGCAGCTCCGGCTGGTCGATTTTTCCGTTGGCCGTCAACGGAATCGCCTCCAGCGTGAGGAAAGCCGACGGGATCATGTACTCCGGCACGGTCGCGGCGAGCAGCGCCCGGAGTTCGGCGGGGTCAGGGCGGGCCGGACCCGCGGCCACCAGGTAGGCCACGAGCCGCTTGGTCCCGGTACCGTCCACGCGCGGCACCACCACCGCCTCGCGCACATCCGGATGTTCCGACAGCGCCGAGGTGATCTCACCCGGGTCGATCCGGAAACCGCGCAGCTTGATTTGATCGTCGATCCGCCCGACGAACCGCAGGCGGCCGTCAGGCAGCCTGCGGGCGAGATCACCGCTGCGGTAAAGGCGCTCGCCGGGCCCGCCGAAGGGATTGGGCACGAATCGCTGCTGGGTCAGCTCAGGGCGGTTGAGGTACCCGCGAGCCACGCCCGGACCCTCGACGTAGATTTCGCCGACCGCGCCGAGCGGCACCGGCTTGCCGTGGCTGTCCAGCAGGAGGATGCGCATGTCGTCAAGCGGGTACCCGATCGGGCTGCCCGCCCTCGGCTCCAGATCCTCCTGCGCTATCCGATGGAAGGTCACGTGTACGGTTGTCTCGGTAATGCCGTACATGTTGATCAGGACCGGATCGGCGAGCCCGAACCGCAGGACCCATGGCGCCAACTCGGCCACATCGAGCCGCTCGCCGGCGAGCACCACCGCGCGCAGTGCCAGCCGAGCCAGCCGCTGGTCGTCCGACGCGGCGAAGCCGACCAGCCCGCGAAACGCCGACGGAGTCTGGGTGAGGATGCTCACCCGCTCGCGGATCAGCAGGTCGAGGAAGTCCTCCGGCGACCGGGAGACGCTGAACGGCACGACCACCAGCCGCCCGCCGTACAACAGCGCCCCCCACATCTCCCAGACGGACAAGTCGAACGTGTGGGAATGGAACATCGCCCAGGCGTCCTCCGCCCCGACGGGGAACCTGCGCGCGAACGAGCGGAACAGGCGCAGTACGTTGCCATGTGTGACGCACACCCCCTTGGGACGCCCGGTCGATCCCGACGTGTAGATCACGTACGCCAGGTTTTCCGGCCCGCTGACCGGTTCCGGGTCGTGCGCGGGAGCGGCGGCGATCAGCGGCGCCTCGTCTCCGTCCAGCACCACCAGCGCGCCGCCGTGGATTTCCCGGAGCAAGGTTCGGTGCCGGGCGGTGGTCACCACAATCCCCACCTCGGAGTCCTCGATCATGAAGCGCAGGCGTCCGGGCGGGTAGGCCGGGTCGAGCGGGAGGTAGGCGGCCCCGGACTTGGTCACCCCGAGCAGGGCCGACACCAGGGTGTCGTCGCGATCCAGCAGCACCCCGACGAGCGTTTCGGCGCCCGCCCCCAGCCCGCGCAGGTAGTGGGCCAAGCGGTTTGCCCCGGTGTTCAGCTCGGCGTAGGTCAGCCGCGTGTCCTCCGACACCACCGCGACCGCGTCCGGCGTCCGCACGGCGTGTTCGGCGAACAACTCGTGCAGGCCACGGTCCAGCTCGTCGCGGGCACACGGAGGATCGAAGAGCGGCTGACGCTCCTCGGGCAACAAGAAGTCCAGCTCATGGATATCGGCGTCGGGGTTCTCGGCGACGGCGGTCAGCAGCCGGGCGAAGTGGGCGGCGATCCGGCGGGCCGTTTCCGGCAAGAACAGGTCGGTCGAGTATTCGAGCTGGCCGCCCACCGTGCCGTCGGCCAGCTGCGCCATCTGGAGCGCCAGGTCGAACCGGCCGACCCGCCAGTCCAGCGGGAAATGCTCGATCCGCAACCCGGCCAGTTCGACCTCCGGCAAGGGAGCTTCGTGCATGGTGAACGCGACCTGGAACAGCGGTGTGAACGACATGTCGCGTTCCGGCTCGAGCTCGTCCACCAGCCTGGCGAAGGGAACCATCTGGTGGTCGAACGCGTCCAGCACGGTGCCCTGGTTGCGCGCCAGCAGCTCACGGAAGGACGACGAGCCGTCCAGGCGCAGCCGCATCACCAGCGTGTCGAGCAGGTACCCGCACAGCCTCGCCAGTTCGGGGTCATCACGCTGGGAGACCACGGTGCCGACCGGTATGTCGTCGGTGTCGGTGTACCGCGCCAGCAGGCACTGGAACGCGGTCAGCAGCGTCATGAACAAGGTCACCTGGTTGTCCGCGGCCAGGGACCGCAGCGTTCTGGCGGTCTCGGCGGGCACCCGGACGGGCACCGCCGCCCCGCGCCAGCCCCGGGTCACCGGACGCGGGCGGTCGGTGGGTAGTTCCAGCCGGGGCAGTCCGGCCAGCTGATGGCGCCAGTAGGCGAGGTGCGGTTCCATTGCTTCCTCGGTCCACCGTTCCCGCTGCCCGGCGGCGTAGTCGGCGTACCGCATCCGCGGCTCCGGCAGCGGTGACGGTTTGCCCTCGAGGAACGCGAGGTAAAGAGCGCCCAACTCGACGAAAAGGATTTGCTGCGACATCTGATCCGACGCGATGTGGTGGAAGACCGCCACCAGGAGGTGCTCCACTTCCCCCGTGCGCAGCAGGGTCACCCGCAGCGGGTGGTCACGCTCCAGGTCGAAGGGTCTCAGGGTCTCCTGCTCGGCGAGCCGGATCGCTTCGGGCTCCCGCTCGCCGGCCGGCAGGTGAGTGAGGTCGACGACCGTCCACACAGGTGGACACGGCGGGTCGATCACCTGGACCGGTTCCCCGCCGGAGGCTTCGTAACGGGTCCGCAGGATCTCGTGCCTGCGCACCAGCTCCGACCACGCCCGCCGCAGCACCTGCTCATCGAGCGCGCCGCGCAGCCGCAAGGTCAGCGGCACCAGGTACTCGGGGCTGTCCGGCGCCAACTGGCTGAGGAACCACAGCTGCCGCTGGCCGGACGAAAGCGGCAGTCGGCTGTTCCGGCCGGTCTCGCAAGCCGTCCGGTTACCGGTCGTTGTGACCGGCGAAGCGAAATCCGCGTGCGATACAACGTTGTCCTGCACGGTCATGCGAACCACTCCTTGAGCGAAATCCTCACCGGTCAACTGCCAGTCGCGAAGGCGAGAAGCCGCTTTCGCTCGGTTTCGTCCACCATCGACACGTCAGCCACGCCACGATCGGGCGCGGCCGTGGCGACCCGAAGCAGCCGAACGAAATGGCCTGCCATTCCACAGACGGTTCTCTCGTCGAACAGATCGGTGTCGTACTTGAGCGAACAGCGCACCGCCGACGCGCTCCGGACGACCTCCAAGGTCAGGTCGAACTGGCCTGCCTGCTGCGGCACGTCGATGGCGGACAGGCGCGTGCCGCGATAGGTCATCTCGGCGTTACCGACCGCCAGTTCGAGCAACGGGTTGGACCGCCGGGTCGCGACCACGCTCGTCATCACGCGAAGCAGCGGCGAGGTCGCAGGACCGCCCGGCAGCCCCAGAGCGGCGGGCAGCATGGCGAACGGGTAGTCCCGGTGCGCCAGGCCGTCAGCGACCTGGCGGTTCACCTCGCCAGCCACCTCACGAAAGGTCGTTGCGGGTGTGAAGCGCGCCCGCAACGGCACCGTGTTGGTGTAATGACCCGGGACACCGCGACGCAGCAGGCCGAAACTCGACACCACCGCGCCCCCGACCAGGAAGTCGGGCTGCCGCGTGTAGCGGTACAGCAACGACTGGAACACCGCGAACAGGTACCGCGCGGGAGTGACCTCGCTCGACCGTGCCGCGGACGTGAGCCTCGCCACGAGGTCGGCCGGCAACGTGAACCGGTGCGCCCACCCCCGGAACCCCTGGCGGGCGGGCCGCGCCCGGTCGGTTGGCAGGTTCAGCACCGGAGGCAGGTCGCGGCAGACCTCCCGCCAGTAGTTCGCAAGTTCCCCGGCCCGGGGCGAATCGAGCAGGGCGCGCTCTCTGGCGACGAAGTCCGCGTAGGTCGAAGTGATCGGCGCCCAGCGCGGACTATCACCCGACAGCACCGCAGGGTAAGCGTCCAGCAGTTCCCGCAGGACGAGCATCAGCGACGGGAAATCCATCGCGACGTGATGCGCCACCGGTACCAACGCCGCGTCCGACGGCCCCCGCCTCAGCAGCACCAGCCGCGCGGCGCCGCTTTCGGCAAGGCGGAACGGGCGAGCGACCTCCTGCCGCACCAGCGCGAGCAACGCGCCGTCGTCGATTCCGGGCACGTCACGGATCTCGATTTCGAACAGCCCAGGGTCGCCGACCACGCGGCACAGCTGTCCGCCGGTCTCGGCGAACGTCGAACGCAGCAGGTCGTGACGCTGAGCCGTCATCGTCGCGGCGCGGGCCAAGGTAGCCACATCGAGTGGGGAGTGGACGCGCACCGCGCACGAGACGTTGTACGCCGCGCTTTCAGGCGCCATATGATGCAGGAACAACAAGGCTTCCTGCCCGACCGAAAGCCGGCATTCCACTGTTCTCCTCCCCTTCCCTTATCGCGCACAGGGCGTCCGAGCCATAGGTCTCCAGTACCCAGGTCGGGTCGTACAGCGTGTCCAGGTAACGCTCACCGAGATCGTGGGCGATCGCCACGGCCGTGACGTCCTCGTTCTGCCGGTTTTCGGTGAGCCAACGCAGCGCGCCGGTCACCACCGTCCCAGTCGAACCACCGAAGACGAACCCCCTGCTCGCCAGCTCATGACACTGGCGGATGGTGTCCAGTTCGGACACGAGCACGAAGTCGTCCACACAGGAGCGATCGAGCAGAGGCGGTGACACGCTCGAACCGATACCGGGAATCATCCGGTCGCCTGCCTGGCTGCCGAAGGTCGTCGAACCGACGCTGTCCACCGCTACCATGGTCACTCGCCGCTCCCGTACACGCTCGCGGAAGTACCGGGCACATCCCATCAGCGTGCCGGTCGTGCCGGCCCCGACGAAAAGCACGTCGAGATCCGGGAAGCGCCCGTCGATCGCGGGGGCCGTCAACGAGTAGTGCGCCTTCCAGTTCGCGGGATTGCGGTACTGATCAAGCCACACATACCCTGAGTCACGCGAGCACAACCGTTCGATATAGCCGATCCGCGCCCCGAGCAAGCCGCCGTCGGGATCCGGCTCGGTGACCACGTGAACGCGGCCACCCAGTGTCTCGATCAATCGGCACGCGGAACGGTTAGCGCGAACATCCGTAACACAAAGAAAGTCGTAGTCACGACTCGCCGCGAGCATGGCCAGCGCGATTCCGAGATTACCCGATGATGACTCCACGAGGACCGAGCCAGGCCGGAGGATCCCGGACTCCTCCGCGTCGGTCAACATGCTCGCGGCCGCCTTGAGCTTGATCGACCCGGCGAAGTTGAACGTCTCACATTTGAGGAAAAGCGGATATTTGAACATCGGACGCAGATCGACGTAAATGTCGTCAAGGTTGAGTTCTTCCGGTATCGAAATCGTGGGCATCGCAATCCTCCAGCTCAGTCGATCAGCGACGGTTCTACCGGCGGGGCAGGGTGCGTCCCCCCACGGACGACGCCTTCTCCTCGGGGCCGTAGCGGCTCAAATCGTGGAAGAATCCGTCCACAAAGCTCAGTTTTGCCGCCGCGGCCAACTCGTCGTAGATGTACTTCCCCACCATGAGGTCGAGTACCCCCAGGCCGAACGGCGAAAAGATCACACGCTCGCCGGCTTTCGGCCGCAACTTTCCCGTCATGACCTCGTCGAGAGTTCCGGCGACGAAGCTACGATTCCCGGCAAGCTGCTCGGCAAGGTGTGCCGAGGTCCTCGCACGCAGGCAGTGGTCGACGTCGTCGACGATGTTGGTCGAGGCGAGCAAGATCTCCGGAGCGAGGTCCCGCAACGAGACGTGCAGCACCACCGGGTCATGGTCGAACCAGCCGATTTCGGTCACGTGCGGCATGGCCGCCACCGTCGCGAACACAACCAGATCCGACGATCGGACAAGGTCCTCCGCGCGGTCGTGCGGCTCGACTTCTCCACCTGCCCCGCTCCTTTCCAGGTATTCGTGGAAGCCCCCGGCACTCGCCGCGGACTTGTCGTACACGCCGATCCGGTCGAACGACCAGCCGGTGGCCGCCAGGTAGGTGTGTACGTAGCGCGCGATCAGCCCGGCCCCGAAGAAGCCAACCGTCCGGGGACGATCCCGGCCACGGGTCAGCCAGTCCGCGGCAAGTGTGGCGGAGGCCGCCGTCCTCGCCGCACTGATGATGGACGATTCGATGCAGGCAAAGGGGTATCCGGTCTCGTGATCGTTGAGAACCAGGACCGCGGACGCCCTCGGCAGGCCGGATACCACGTTGCCGGGAAAGCTGGAAACCCACTTGATCCCGTCCACCGCGACGTCCCCGCCAAGCGATGCGGGCAGCGCGATGATCCGGCTCAGCGGGCGGCCCGGCAACCGGTGGATGCAGGACGGCGGATTCTCGGTCTCCCCTCGGCCGTGTGCCCGGTACGCGGCCTCGACCAGATCGACGACTGCCCTCTCTCGGCCAGTAAGCACCCAGCTGACCTGTTCGCCCGAAATCACCGCGAAATTCGGTTCTGACTGGGACATCTGCTCCCCTGCTTCAGGATTCGGTGGCGGACCCTCCAACCGCAGCCAGTGTTGCCACCGGGCTACTGGCAGACGGCCAAACACTTGTCTGGCCGATCGCCAGCCGTCATCGGTTCACCCTGATCAGTTCAGCGCTGTACAACCTTTCAAAAGGATCTTTGTACATCAGCGCAGCAAGTTGGTCTGGACAACAAGATCGGCGAAGGCTCCTCGGAGCCGTCACAGCCGGCCGAGGAGGAACTGCACCCGCTTCGCCGCGTAGTTCAGCACCGTCAGGTACGGCATGGAAACCAGGATGTCCTCGCGGTCTTGCGGCTTCGGGAGCAGCGCCTGCAATCCAGACACCGCACGGGAACGTCGAAGTTCGTGATCTTCGTGTGCAGTGAGCGTGCGCTGGTCCGGTTGGTGGCGGTTCATCGGCTACCGGCCGGCTCGGTGTGCAACCAGGTGCGGGGAGGGCGGAGTTCGTGCGCTGGTGGAGATTCTGGGCACGGTCGCTGATTCGCGTGGGCCTCGCGGCGTGCGTCATCAGAAATCCTTCACGGGACCACCAGCCCGACCGCCACGCAAGCCGGCCAGGAGGCGATCGCCGAGTTCGTCCGCCAGCGATGGGAATCGAAAACAAGATCCAGGACCAGCTGAAACAGCATCTCCGCCGCTGACGGCCCACCCGCTTGCCCTGACCATGAGCGGGAAGCGGCTGAACAGTTCGCTGACCTGCTTCCGGCCGTGGATCCGAGTGGGGAATATCCCGCGCATGGCATGGCACGGTCGTTGCGCCAGTCCGGCGAAACCGCCTTCGCCACGTCCGCGGCGAGGTAGGAGCGAGGTAGGAGACGACAACTGACCGGCGATACAGTCGGGAATCAGCACGCGTGCCTTCTCATCGACAGGACACAACTTGCTGAAGGTCAGCGCGGCGCGGACGAGCACATTGACCTGATCGGAGCCATCGACAGGTGCGCCGAGGCGACGGTCTTGATCCGCGTGTGCCCAGGTACCCGAGGCATCGCCGCCCCGTCCGTCGTGCCCGTCCACCCGAGTACCTCTCCGGGGTTGTCAAGTAGGGCATCGGCACATCACACCACTCCGATCCGCGTCCAGCCATCGAGGCGAGCCGACGTAGGCAGACCGGACCCGCCGACCGGTTGTGACGAATGACACCCGGCCAGGAGGCAGTTTCACTCGATTACGAACCCCCGGTCAACACATACCTCTGGTTTTCCGCGAATCGCGGAGTCCTTTCCGGAACCAGCGGTCGGCTGGACTTACCGTAATGGTGGACTTGTTCCCCGCTGGAAAGCTGAAACAACTTCTCCGCGGTTCACGCCGGACCGCGGCAACGAATCAGGAGAAGGGCACGGAAGTGAACGACATCGTGCCCGCGTTCGTGGACTGGTGAGTGGCGAATGCCTGCGGGGACGGGGTTGTCGGGAGGCGGTCCAGCGCCGCACGACTGCGTACCGAAACCGCGTTCGAGGCGCTGCTTGCCGCTCGCGGCAAGGCTCTCCGCGGCTGAGCCGGGTGCGGTGTGGTCCCTGGCGACGTCCCCCCGGACGGCCCAGAAGACCACACCGCGTTCCCCCGCACAGTAGCCATCGGCCTATGCAAGTATAACCATCGGTGCTCCTTCCTACCGCACCCGGACTGTAATTTCTGGGGAGCGAGTTCGTAAGAGAGTTGCCGGTCACCGGAGTCGGTTGACAAAGTTCGAGCGGAAATTTTCGGTGATCCCGCCTCTCGGAACGATGTCCATGCCCGAGGGGTTTCGGAACCGGTTCACCCGCCGATTGAGCCCGCCGGCATGGTGGCAGGCACCGCCATGGTGGTGCAAAATGGTCCCCACCGGTGGCCGTCGGGTACTTCGTCGCCACGCAAGGATCACCGCGGTTCCTCACCTTGCCGATGACCGCGACGCCGCGATCACCCGACCACGGATACCGTGCCGGCTCGATGCCATGGCCGGACCGCCCCACCTGACGTTCCGCGTGACCGCAGGAGATTGTTCATGAACCGAGCCGACCCGCCTCCGGCCACAGCGGAGCCGGGGCCGTCGCGGCCCGGTTCGGACACAACGGCGGCGCCAGCGGACTCGTCCGGCCAGGAACGCGAAATCGCCCTCGCCCGGCTGTTCAATCTCCACTACACGCCGATGCTCCGGCTCTCCGCGCTGCTCGGCGCGGACGACCCCGAGAACATCGTGGCCGAGGCCTACTACCAGCTGTACCGGAAATGGCGCAAATTGCGCACCGCCGACGCCGCCGAACCCTACCTGCGGTCGGTGGTGTGCAACCTCACCCGCATGCGTGTCCGGCACCTGCAGGTCGCTCGCCGGTACGCCGAACCACCCACCGACGCCGTCGCCTCCGCGGAAAGCTTCGCCCTGCTCCACGACGACCAGCGAGCCCTGCTCGCCGCCCTCCACAAGCTACCGGCCAGGCAACGGGAAGCCCTCGTTCTGCGTTACTGGATGGGCTTGCGGGAAAAGGAAATCGCCGAAGCCATGGGAATTTCGGTCGGCTCGGTCAAGACACACACCGCGCGCGGTATCGCCGCTCTGACGCGGGCGATGGAGGCACGGCGGTGAACAACCCACTTCGCGCCCGGCTCCTGCCACCGCACCTGAAACACCTGGCGACGACCCACGAAAGCCGCTGACGGCCGACTCTCGCGCGACCGACACGACCCCGCGTCCTGAGCGCCTTGGCCAGGGCTGCGCAAAACGTTCAGCTACTCCCGATCACTCGGAGGAGGCTGTCCGGGCGAATGTCGGTCCAGTTGTCCTCGACGTAGGCCAGCGCGGTATCTCGGCTGGAATCCCTGAGCGCCACTGTCCAACCCGCGGGCACCTCGAGACAGGACGGCCACAAGGAATGCTGTCCTTCGCCGTTCACAAGAACGAGGAAGGTTCCATCGGGATCATCGAACGGATTCGTCACCGAGCCTCCTTGCGTCGGGGCCGGGCTCACGTCCCCGGCCGATCCTCACCTGTGCGGCACTGGCGTTTCGCCAATCCCCACCACGATGCGCGCCACCCTGGCGTTGGATGGTTGCCCGAGCGCGCCAACCGGAGGACACCGAAGCCAAAGAAAAGTCGTGGAAATCGACGTCAACCGGATCAGCGGGCCGGGCAACTGTGAGTCAGACCCACCGAACGGCGGACCGAAGGAGCGCCGCGGGCCCGAAGCGGTCCTTTTCCGTTTGTTACGCCAGGTAAGGAGCGACCCTTGTCCAACACAGGCATTCCAAGAACCAGTGTGGCCCCGAGATTGATCTGGATCGGTGTCGCTCTGGTGGGCGCGGTTGTCTGGGGGACGATCGCGCTGTCCAGAGGCGAGCACATCTCGGCCGTCTGGCTGGTCGTGGCGGCCCTTGGGTCCTACGCGATCGCCTACCGGTTCTACTCGCGCTTCATCGTCCGGCGCGTGCTCGAGGTCGACGACAACCGGGCCACCCCCGCCGAACGGCTCGAGGACGGCATCGACTTCCAGCCGACCGACAAGCGGGTCCTGCTGGGCCACCACTTCGCCGCCATCGCCGGGGCCGGGCCGCTCGTCGGCCCCGTGCTCGCGGCGCAGCTGGGCTACCTGCCCGGCACGATCTGGATCGTGGTCGGCGCCGTGTTCGCGGGTGCGGTCCAGGACATGGTCGTGCTGTTCCTGTCGATGCGCCGGGACGGCAAGAGCCTCGGCCAGATGGCCCGCGACGAGATCGGCAAGGTCGGCGGCGTGGCCGCGCTCATCGCGCTGTTCACAATCATGATCATCCTGCTGGCGGTGCTGGCGCTGGTGGTCGTCAAGGCGCTGGCGGGCTCGCCGTGGGGCACCTTCTCGGTGGCGATGACCATCCCGATCGCGTTGTTCATGGGCTGCTACCTGCGCTACCTGCGGCCTGGCCAGGTGGTCGAGGCGAGCGTCGTCGGGGTGGTACTACTACTGCTGGCCATCGCCGGCGGTGGCTGGATCGAGCACTCCGCCCTGGCCGGCCTGTTCACCCTGAGTCCCAAGACGCTGGTGTTCTGCCTCGCCGGCTACGGCTTCGTCGCCTCGGTGCTGCCGGTATGGCTGCTGCTCGCGCCCCGGGACTACCTGTCCACCTTCATGAAGGTCGGGACGATCGCCCTGCTGGCGGCCGGCGTGCTGATCGCCGCGCCGACGCTCAAGACCGGCGCGACCACCCGCTTCACCACCTCCAGTGACGGACCGGTGGTCACCGGTGGCCTGTTCCCGTTCCTGTTCATCACCATCGCCTGCGGCGCCCTGTCCGGCTTCCACGCCCTCGTCGCCTCCGGCACGACGCCCAAACTGGTCCAGAAGGAATCCCAGGTCCGGATGATCGGTTACGGTTCGATGCTGATGGAATCCTTCGTAGCGATCATGGCGCTGGTCGCCGCGTGCGTCCTCGACCCCGGCCTGTACTACGCGATGAACTCCTCGTCCGGGCTGCTGGGGTCCACCGTGGCCAGCGCGTCGCAGGCGGTGTCGAAGCTCGGGTTCACCATCAGCCCGGACGAGCTTGACGCGGCGGCCAAGGCAGTGGGCGAGCAGACGCTCGTCGCACGAAGCGGCGGCGCGCCAACGCTCGCCGTCGGCATGTCGGAGATCTTCTCCGGCGTCTTCGGCGGCGCGATGAAGGCGTTCTGGTACCACTTCGCGATCATGTTCGAGGCGCTGTTCATCCTCACCACCGTCGACGCCGGTACCCGGGTCGGCCGGTTCATGCTCCAGGACATGCTCGGCAACGTCTGGAAGCCGATGGGCCGGGTCAACTGGCGGCCCGGCATTCTGCTCGCCAGCGCGGCCGTGGTAGTGGCGTGGGGTTACTTCCTCTACGCCGGCGCCACGGATCCGCTGGGCGGCATCAACCAGCTCTTCCCGCTGTTCGGCATCGCCAACCAGCTCCTGGCCGCGGTCGCCCTCACCGTCGCGACCACCTGTTTGATCAAGGCGGGCAAACTGCGCTGGGCCTGGGTCACCGGCATCCCGCTGGCCTGGGACGTGGCGGTCACCTTCACCGCCTCGTGGCAGAAGATCTTCTCCGCCGACCCGCAGATCGGGTTCTTCGCCCAGCGCGCCCGCTACGCCGACGCCGCGGCGGCGGGAAAGGTGCTGTCCCCGGCCAAGAACCCCGGCGACATGCACACGATCGTGGTCAACTCCACCGTGGACGGAGTACTCAACGCCGTGTTCGTGGTCCTGGTCGCGCTGGTGATCGGCAACGCGGCGCTGGTCTGCTGTCGCGTCCTCCGCTCCACCCGGCCACTGATCACCAGCGAAGCACCCTACGTCAAATCCACCATAGACACTCTCGCCGGTGGTCGCCGATGAGCCCGGTACACCCGCAACTCGCCCGAGCCCGCCTCATACGCGGTCTCCGCTGGTACCTCAAAGAGATCTCCGGGGCCGGGGCCTACGAACGGTTCGCCCAGCAGCACCGGCAGCAGCACCCCGGCACCCCCGTGCCCACCCGGCGGGAATTCGAACGACGGAAAACCCAGCGACGGGAGAACCACCCGCCGACCGGTTGCTGCTGACCACCTTCGCGCGAATTCCGGTTCGCGTCTTGACAACCGAAAGACGGTCGCCGCACGAACCTTTCAGCTCACACCGAACCGAAGGGATCAAGCGGCGACCGTCTTTCGTCATCACGGCCTCGTCTCGGGACGGGCGAACGACTGTGGATCGAACGGCGCCTCGCTGTGTCCAGTTGATCTTTCGGAAAGGGCGTAAGATGGTCACTGGTGGGCCCGGGAAATGGCTTGTCCGAAGAGCTGATGTTCGGGGTGTGAATCAGCCGCGCTGAACGATGGATTCGTTCCCCGGGTGTCCTCCCGGGCCCGCCGCCAGCGCCCGGTCGGCGTCACGGACCAGTTGGCGGTAGACCACATCGGACAGTTGCCGTTTCGGGCAGCGCATGGCTTCCTTCTGGCTCCTGCCTGCTGCCCTTTTGCGTTGATGGCAGACGCCGTACGCCGACGGCATGACCTGCCGACTCCTTGGGGCATTCCCCTGGGTCCTGCCGCGCCTGCTGCCGGCGCCGTACCTGATCGGGAGCCGCGGGCGCGCCAGGTACACCAACGTCAGGGGTGACACACCATCCGGCGCGCAGACCGCGGGAGGCGGGAAGACGGCGCCTGGCCAGCCCGCAGGCTCCTCGACGAAGTTCTCGCTCTTCGTGCGCCGTCTTCCGCGAAGCAACCATCGACTCAGGACGCTGAGTTCCTCATCGGAGGACAACCATCGGCTCGAGCTTCGGGCCCAGCATACCCGCACCCTACAACGTAATGGCGAATTGAGGGCTCACGACACAGAGGGCATTGAGCCCTGCTCGGTAGCATACGAACGTTCGACGCGGCCCATGTGCAACAGCGCTTCCTCGTGGTTGTCGATGTAGTCTTCCAGACCCAGCCGCCAGGCGAGATCGAACGTCGTGAGAGTCAGTTCGCCCGGATCGATTTCCTGTCCCGCGCTCAGTCTCGCCACGATCGCCGGCACGTCGGCCCGGAAGGTCGCGCTTCTCCGGTAGGTCATGGTCCCGTTCTCGTCCTTCGCCTCCGCCGCCTCGGGCGCGGCCTCGACGATGGGCAGCGTGAACAGGTCGAACCGGAACACCTCGTCCACCAGTTCCCGGTATTCCGGCCGGATCAGCGGCCGGATCTCCTCCGCCCACCACTCAGCGAGCAGTTCCCGGACCCGTAGGTCGAGGAACAGCGCGCGTACGGCGGAGTTGACGGCCGACGGCTCCACAACCGTGATCGGCTTCTTCAAGGGCTCCGCCGCGGAATCCGCACAGTCGTCGAACCACATCGCGAGCTTGAACAGAACCTGTGACTGGGTAAGTCCGGCGTACTGCAGCAGTGGTCGCCAGATGAACCGGAAGAACGAGTTCTCGGCGGCAGAGCGCGCCCATAACAGGAAACCCTGCATCTCCAGGTTCTCCTGCAAGGTCATGGACCTCGAGGCGAGGACGTACTCGAAGTCGTCCGACTCGCCCCTGGCCGTGATCAGGCCGAATACGTCCCGCCTTTCCGAATAGTCGGTGTTCGGGAGTACCATGAGCGGGTAGGTCGCGATCCTCGGGACGTAGCGGGCCAGCTCGTCGTAACCGCGCAGGAACGATTCCTTGGTCTCTCCTGGAGCACCCCAGATTATCTCGGCGTAGCATTCGAGCCCCTCGCCTTGCAGCCATTCGGCGAGGCTTTTCCAGTCGTTCAGCTTCATGTTGCGGCGATTCATGAGCTGGAGCGCGTCCTCGTGGAGCGTCTGCAGGGCCACGGTGAACGAACTGTGCAGCCCGGCGTCCTTCATCCTCCGGACGATTCGGTAAAACAGTTCCGACTTGTTCTTCGCCCACGACGACTCGATCGCCCGGGGGAAACCGGTCCGCTCACGGATTTTGATCACGTCCTCCAGGAACTCCTCGTCGGCCACCTGCATGCCGAAGTTCGCGTCGCACAGCACGAGCGAGTGCACCTCGTAGTGCGCGAACATCTCCACCTCGGCGACCAGGCGCTCCCGCGGGAACCTTCTGATCTTCTGACCGATCGCACCACCCCAATAGCAGAACGCGCAGTGGTACGGACAACCGCGGTTGGTCTCCATCAACGCGACGTCGTAGCGGAACCGACCCATTCGGTTCACCATCGGGACGGCCCCGCTGAGAAACGGCGAGACGATCGATCCGAGGTCCGCGGTGCCGACACGTTTCTCCGTCGTGACGGCGGTGCCGTCGGGTTGCCGGAAGGAGATGCCCTTGATGGTGTTCCCGTCCGGTTCCGGAAATGTTCCCCTGAGCCGCGCGTGCAACAGTTCGGGGAACGTCGTCTCACCTTCGCCGTTGACGATGACGTCGACCTCGGGACTCAGGCGGAACACCCGGTCGGCCTGGTTCGCGACGTGTGTGCCGCCGAGCACGACCAGCCCCCCCGGATTCAACTGCCTGAAGGTTTCGGAGATCACGAGCGCTTCCCGGAAGTTCCAGCCGAACACGGAGATGGCCAGGACATCGGGGACCTGCTCGGCAAAGATCTCGGAGATGGCGGAACCGACCGGCGTGCCACCGCGAAGGTTGACGATGACCGTCTCGAACTCGTCGTGCAGGACCTCGTCGGCGTCGACAGCGGCTTTCACGTACCCGATGGCCAGCGGCATCGACTCGAGAGGCATGGCCCACACGCCTTGCTGCACCAGTGTCACACGCTTGCGGCACGTCATCGGGGACTCCTACGCCAGAATTTGAGCCTGCGCACTATCGCGGGCGTAAAATCGGGAAACGGTTCCGCGTTGTCCGGTCTGGGGGCGGCGGACATCCGGGTGAACACACGATCGATCGCCTCGCCGAGCGACCACGCGTGCGTGTGCGGGAAGTTCTCGAATCCGGGGCACCCGTTGCAAACGTGATCGAATCGTTCATAGGTACTACTCGTCCATGTCTCCGTGCGGGGGTGCCGGTGGTGGTGGTCGTGATGCACCGAGTCCCCTGGGAGCACGGCCACCCGCACGGGCAGGTGATAGAACAGCAGCCGCCCCCACCACCGGGCCCAGCCGGTCATACGCCGCCGGAGGGGCAGCGTGCGATCGGGCGCGGAGTCCAGGAGGAACCGGCTCTGCTGCAAGAGCACCAAGCGGACCCGCGCGGGCTTGTCCAGCAGGGTTCCCCAGTGGTGCTCGCTGAAAGTTCCGAGCAGACCGGTGATGTTGAAAACCACGAAAAGCGGAACAACGTAGGACAGCAGCAACGACTCCATCAGGTCGAGGCGGTACGCGACGGCGACGAGCGCGGCGGCATAGGCCCACACCGCGATCCGCCGGGGCCACGGCTCCTGCTTCTGCCAGTCCCACAGCCGGTATCTGGTGTACAGAAGGTATGTCCGAGGGGACAGGATGAGCCAGGCGAGGCGACGGTAGTAGTAGCTCTTCGGCATCCCTGGCGAAAATCCGAGGGACATGAACACGGCCTCCTTGTCCTCGTAGGTGCACATCGCCCGGGTGTGATGACTTCGGATGTGCTCCTTTCGATACGAGTCCAGGGACGACGAGAAGGAGATGATGGATATCCAGAATGCCAGCACCCGGTTCAGGCGTTTTGACCGGAACAGGGTGTTGTGGGTCGCGTGATGGAAGATGTTGAACAGCGCCCAGGTCCGGCCGGCGAGCACGAGCCAGAGGACCGGAAGGACGAACCAGAGTTCGGTCACCACTGCCAGGTGCGCCAGGACGACCGCGACGGCGAAGCCGCCGAACGCCTCCAGTGTGTACGCCACCTTTCCGCGCTTCACCAGCTCCTGCTGACCACGATGAGGGCAGCCGCTCACCCAGGTTACCGCCGCCTCCAGCAACACCGCGACGGGACGCGGGAACATGCGCCGGATCGCCCGGCTGACGGACTCGCGAACCTCGGTCGTGAGGTTGCGGGACCGCTCGACGAAGGCCCTCTCCTCACGCCCCTGCGCGGTTTCCGGCGCGCTGTGGCCGACCTCCAGGAAAGGGTCCCAGAAATCCTGCTCGTCCACTGCCGTGGCACGCTTGAGCATGCGTACTCCCAATTCGCGATGAAATCCATGAAGTCTTCTTCAGCATCGCCTGCAGCGGCATTTTCTGGTGCCGCCTCATGAACTGGTCAATCTCTCAGAACCTCCAGAAAGGAATGGTCAGGCCGCGACGGCGACGACGACACTGGCCGGCGCAAGCGGCGCGACAGTGCTGGAATGACGTAGTCCCGCCTTCTCCAGCAAGGCCGCGAGCTCGTCCGCCCGGCGGACTCGTCCCCTGGTCATCGTCATGATGATGGTGTCGACCGACTTTCCGGCATGCGGTTCATTGCCCTCTGGAACCACCGGCCCGATCAAGATCACCTGACCATCGGGATCCATCGCCTCCCGGATGTTGCGCAGCACCGCGACGGCCTCGTCGTCGCTCATCTGGTGCACGATGTTGGAAAGCACATGGGCATCGCCGGCCGGAATGGAGGAACGATAGTCTCCGCCGACGATTTCGGCACGGTCGGCCACACCCGCCGCGGCGAGAACCGCGGTCGCGCCCTGCACGACGTGGGGCTGATCGAACACCACGCCACGCATCCGCGGATAACGGCTCAGCAGGGCGGCGAGCAGATGTCCGTGCCCGCCCCCGATATCAACCAGGCGCCGGACCTTCGACAGGTCGTAGGCCCCGATCGCTTCGCGCTGCATGGGATGGGTTCCGTTGAACGTCGCGGTGTTGAACAACTGCGACATTTCTGGCCGCTCCGTCAGATACGAGTACAGATCCTTGCCGTGCGCATAATCGAACGCCGGCTCCCCGGTTCGCACGGTGTGACCGATCTTGGCGAAGGCGTCGAGCATGAACGGCTGGCCCTGAATGCGGAACAGGTCGCGCAGGGAACCGTCGCGCGACCGGAGGGTTTCGGCCAGTTCGGTGAGCCCGAAGACTCGCGGCTCGACCTCGGCGAAGATTCCCTTGCTCGCGACCGCGCGCAACGCCCGGTACAGGCTGTCGGCATCGGCGCCGGTCCGCATCGCGATCTCCTCGATGGGCAGCGGTTCGTCGGCCACCTCGTCCGCCACTCCGAGTTCGGCGAGCACGCTGACCAGCAGTGAAATCCGCAAGCCGTGGTAGAACTCCATCATCTCAACGGTCTGAGGCGTCACCTTGACCGCGTTCATGGGCACTTCTGGTGGCATACTTCGTATTCCTCTCGGACATACCTTTCGGGCCGAAATTCCGCCAAGCCGGCCCGCGCTCGCGAGAATCACAGGACCGACACCGAGCAAGGCGAATACCTGCTCACGCCAGTACGGTCATCGTTTCATTCTGCATCACCAGGAGCGAAAACAAGAGAAACTTTGAGAAGAGTTGACGCTCGCTGACCAGAATTGACAGTTACCTCGGCCCGTCCAGCGCCATGGCCAGGGCACGGCGACCCGGACCGGCCGGCCGTAGCACGCCGGTACCGCCCCGCGCGGGGAAATCCAGCGACGGTTCCAATACGTCGGTAAACACTTTTGACCCATCCATTCGTCTCCAAAAAGTGGGGCGAGGCCCGGCCGGCGTTTCCGAGAAAATCTCGATCTCCCCAGTAGGCGCCGACCGGGCGTCTCGCCGTGTCCGCGCCTCGGCGAACCCTGCCCGGCCGGGCAGGGTTCGACCCTTCCCCAAAAGGCAGGTGCACTCCGGATGGCAGCGGCCCTGGCCGGCAATCGGCGGGATCTTCCCTGAAAGCGCCGTGTCTTCGCCAAGATGACCGGGACACTCTTTGCAGTCGGCTCCGACCTTGCCACGCTTGGTGTCGCTGGCCGTAGTGTGTCCTGAAGCCGGAGACGACGACACTCCGGGTCCACATGCGACACGCTCACTCGCCTACGTACAGGCCATGCCGAACCGGTCCCGGGCCGTGCCCGCGGACCGGTTTCTTGTGCCCGGCATCCGTTTCGCCTCCGGCGATCTGGCCGAGAAAGTAAGGGAGAATGCACAGCACGCTGATCCAGGAACGACTGAAACCGGATTCCAGCGAAAAGGTAGCCGTTCTCTTCGGCGCCTTCGACGAATCCGAGATGCCATACCGCATGGGGACGAGGCGCCGCCAACTTTTCCACTACAAGTGGCCTCTGTTTCCACCCCCAAGACTTCACCGAGGACAACGGCGGCGAAGCCATCGCGCAGGTGCGCACCGACCCCAGGTTCATCAAGATCAGTGACGACCTCAGACCCTTCATCGAGGCCTACGATCCGAAGATTTGGCGCTCCCCGCCGACGCCATGGCGACCCGCTTCCACCGCTGGGAAGCGTCGGCGTGACGGGGCGATGTGTGGCCATCACCGGCGTCGGCGTCGGCGCGCCGGGCGGAATCGGCGTCAAGGACGTCTGGAGCCCGCTCACTGACGGCCGCACCGCGGCACGAGCGATCACCTTGTTCGATGCGTCGCCGTTCCGCTCCCGCATCGCGGCGGAGATCGATTGTGATCCGGGGGTCCACGGCCTGCGCCCCAGGAAATCCGGCGAACCGACCGCGCCGCGCAACTGGCGATTGTGGCGGCTCGAGAAGCGGTGATGGGCAGCGGTATCGAGTTCGCGACGCTGGATCCACATCGGGTCGGCGTTGCGATGGGCAGCGGGCAGATGAACGTGCGCGGCGTCGCCGGCCAGCAGCACCCGCCCCCGCCGATACTCGGTCACCAGACGCGCCGCTGAAGGCGCTGGTCCACAGTGACCTCGCGGGACTGATGTCCTCGCCGGTGAGCCGTTTCCATGCCTCGGCCACCTCACCGAAGTCCGGTGGCCCAGAACGCTTCTTCGGCCGGTTTCCCAGCTCGCACACGACCGTGCACGTCTCCGACGGGTGCCGACATGGCCATCCCGCCGGGGACGGACTCCCCGATGGGGCGCGGACGCATGTCGCAGCCGGTGACGTCAGCGAGGAACATCTCCATCGTCGGCTCCGCGCCGGGGATCAAACCCCGCAAGCCTGCGCACCGTGCTGCGTCCGCCGTCACAACCGACGAGGTAGGCGCAACGCGGCTGCTCCCTGCCGTCCGGACCGCTGACCTCGATGGTCACTTCATCGCCGTCGGCGGCGAGCCCTACGAGCGCGCACCCGCGCCGGATCGGCACGCCCAACTCGGCGATCCACTCCCCCGGCACGGCTTCCGTGCGCGACTGCGGGACGTCCCTGACGCTCCGCGCCGTCGAGCAACCCGAAATCGACCGGAAGACCCCCGAAGTGCCCGGCGCTGCTGGTGACGATGTCGCCGAAGCGGCCGAGTAGTCCACGTTGCTGGAAGACCTCCATGGTACGCGGGGCGAAACCCAGCCCGCGGGACTCACGGGTGGGCGTTTCCAGGCGCTCGACGACCAAAACGTCGAGCCCGGCCAGTCCCAGCTCACCGGCGAGCATCAGGCCCGACGGCCCGGCTCCGACAACGACAACGGGTACGTCCATCGATCCTCCCACCTCCGCGAGGTCCGCATCCCGGCCGGAAACGTGGCGTGGCCTTGACCTTTCCCCGCGCTAGAACAGCTTCGAGCGCTTGAGCCGCGCCTTCACCACGTCGAGCCCGTTCCTGGCCATGAGGTCGAACGTTTCGGGGTCGCCGTGCCGACGCGCCCAGAACA
The DNA here is from genome assembly GCF_035276945.1 of Amycolatopsis sp. Taxonomy (GTDB): domain Bacteria; phylum Actinomycetota; class Actinomycetes; order Mycobacteriales; family Pseudonocardiaceae; genus Amycolatopsis_E. The sequence goes on from NZ_DATELF010000108.1 coordinate 66,686, forward strand.
GCATCCGAAGAAACTTGACCGGATCCGGGTGCAGGAATCGGACGTCTCGTTCGGCGAACCCGAAATGCTTCGGGACGAAGTTGGCGGCTCCGATCCGGTCGTAGAGCAGGTCGGCCGCCTCTCGCGGCGTCGTCAGACCCGCTTCGACGGCATCGCACTGTTTCACCATCGTTTCGTGCAGTTCGGCGAAACCGTCGTGATCCGGCCAGTACAGGCCCGGATATGGCGCGTTTTCCAGGTCCCGGAAATGCTGGTCACGACCGTCCCGGCGGTACCGGCTCAGTGCCCGCTGCAGGCGCAGCACCCCCGAGTTCGCACCAGAGGCCCAGATCCGGAACACCGCGGTCCACAGATCGTAGTCGCACCAGGAGATGAACGCCGAGTTGACAAGGGTGTCGTTGTAGTCGAAAAGCCCTTGCTGGAGGCGCTCGACATACTCGAACCGATCGACCGAGAAGTCGCCGTCCTTGACCGAGCGAAGCAGCCGCCAGGCGATCACGTTGATCGCCTCCGTCGTGTTCGACAGTCCACGGGAGAACAGCGGATCGATGTTGCCCGCCGCGTGGGCCAGCAGGAGCCAGCCATCCCCCACCGTCCGTTTCGACGAATACTGCAGCCGGTCGGTCGAAATCCATTCCCGGACCGGTTTCATTCCCTCGAACTGGCGCACGATGTCGGGGAACGGTGCCGCGAGGGCGTGGAAATCCTCCTCAGGGCTGGCATTCTCAGGCTTCGGGTAGCGACGCGGGTCCACCGTCATGCCGACGCTGCACAGCGGGTTCGCGGAGATCTTGTTGTTGTCGAACGCGATGACCCACGCCCAGCCATGCTCGAAAACGTGGTGCACCGTTCCCTCGTACCAGGGCACCGGCGGGCGTTTCCCGGCCGGGACGTGACTGAACAGACGATCGGTCGGCACGACGTTCAGCGCATGGTTCCAGATCGACCGCGAATGGTGCTTGAACCGGCACGGGTTCTCCCGGAGGCCGAACTTCTCCGCCACCGGTGATCGGAAACCGCTCGCGTCGACGAGATAGCGCCCACGGTACTCGCCGTTCCGGCCGGCTATCGTGACCCCTGAACCGTCGAAGTCGATATCGGTGACCAGGAAGTTCTGACGGGTGGCGCAACCGTATTTGACGGCGACGTTGAACAGGTAGGAGTCGGTGTCCTGACGGAACAGGTGCGCGGCTTCGTGCAGCAGTTGCCGGGGGGTGTTGAACTGGTTGACTTCCTCGGGATCCTGGGGCGTTTCCTCGTGGTGCAGGAGGAAGCCGAAATGCCGCTTGACGCCGAACCGCTGGCCGATGGTCCTGGTAATACCGGTGAAAGTGGCGAGGTTGGCGATCTCCGGAACGTCGTAGCGTTCGGCCAGGGTGCGCATCGACACCAGGGTGTAGGGGATCGTGGACTCGCCGATCGCGAACCTGGGGTGCGACGCGGAGTCCACCAGCAGGACCTGCACACCGTGCCGTGCCAGAATCGCACCCAGTAACGACCCCGCGATACCGGAGCCGAGAATCACCACATCGTAGATCGACTTCTCGTCGGCTTTCGCCGCGTCGTCGCGCGCTTCGACCATTTGCTCCTCCATTGCGGCGCCTGTGTCTTCATTATTTGGTTGGATTCACGCGGCCACAAGACCGGGATGGCACTCGTTCGTCAATTCTCTGTGAGGTATTGGTCAATACGCTTTCTGGTCGCTTCCGTGTTCAATCCTCACGAAACCGGACGTAGCCGCCCCGCCAGTACCCCAGCGGATCCCTGTTCGAGTCGACCGATCCACCGATCAGCCGGCCGAGTACGATCACGTGGTCTCCGGCGCCGATCAGGTCGTGCACCACGCATTCCGCGTGCGCCAAGGTTTTGTCGAGGACCGGCATGCCGGTCACCGCGCCCGGCCGCCACCGCACGCCGGAGCACTTGTTCTCGGCCTGGCTGGCGAACAGTTCCGATACCCCGCGCGCCTGGGAATCCAGGATGTTCACGGCGAAACTTCCCCGTTGCCGCAAGGCGTCGAGGGTACCGCTGCCGGTGCTCACGCAGGACAGCAGCAACGGCGGATCGGCCGACACACTGCACACGGCGGAGCAGGTCAGGCCACGGGCACACAGAGCGGGGCCGATCGAGGTGACCACGGTGATCCCGCTGGCGAGCGAACCCATGATACGGCGGAATTCCTCACAGGAGACGTTTCCCGGGACAGGATTTCGCGCACAGCGGTCCGGCTCTGTCGTGTCCCCGGTTCGGCGCGCCCACGATTTCGGCACCATCAACCCCCTCCCCGTTGGCTCCGGCGAGCGGACCGGCCCTGGTATGTGACGGGTGAAATGCCGTTTTCATCAGCCGGAGGCGCTCCGCCGCCCGCGCGGTCCGGAGGATTTCCGAAAACGGAACCCGTATCCCCGCACGGTGACGATCGTCGACCGTCCCAGTTTGCGGCGCAGGTTGTTGACGTGGGTGTCGAGCGTGCGGGAGGAAGCCGTGGTGTCTCCTCCCCAGACCCGTGTCGCGATCTCGGCGCGGGAAACGGCGGAATCCGTGTTCGCCAGCAGCCACAGGAGGTCGAACTCCTTCCTGGTCAACGGTATGGTCTGCTGGTGCAGCGATACCTCGCGGGTGCGCAGGTCGATGCGCAGCGGCCCCAGCTCCATCCGGACCCCCTTCGGTGAACCGGTGACCCTGCGCATCACCGCATCCACTCGTGCGACCAGCTCGATCGCATGCATGGGCATGACGAGGTGGTCATCGCAGCCGACCATCAGCGCCCGCACCCTTTCATCCTCGTTGTCGGAGTCCGACATCGAGATCAGGGCGGTGTCGTGGCGTCCCGCGATCTCGGCGAGCCGATCAAGGCTACCGCGCGCGAAACCCGCTTTCGCACAGGGTTCGAGGCAGAGCAGAACGAGATCGGCCATGGGCGCCCGGTCGATCAGGGACCGGCCGGGTCCGGCCATGGCCACGCTCCAGCCATGGCCTCGCATGATCAGGGACAGTTCTTCGCTTCGGCAGTCACAAGCGATCTGCGCTCGCATCAAGGCTCCCGAGTGGGTTCACACAACCTGGGGTAGCGGCACCCGACGCGCTCCGGCGGGCACGGGATCATCTGTGCCCAAGGCTATCCGGAAGCCGACCCCTCGCACGGTCTCGATGGTCGCGACCTGCCCGAACTTCATCCGCAGGCTCCGGATATGCACGTCGATCGTGCGAGTCGCGCGGGCCCACTTGTCCTCCCACACCGAGCGCATGATCTGCCGGCGGGTGAACACGATCCCTGGCCGCGACATGAGGAGTAGGAGCAGGTCGAACTCCTTGCGGGTAGTGCAGATGAGCCGGCCGTCGACGAACACCTCCCGAAGCCCCGGGTCGATGCGCAGAGAGCCGTGCTGCAGCACGGGAGACGGTGTCGTCCGCGGCCGGGTCCGCCGCAGGATCGTGTCCGCGCGGGCGACCAGCTCGGCCATGGGAAACGGGTGGATCAGGAAGGCGTCCGCACCCGCACGCAGGTAGATGACCCGTTCGAGGTCGGAGGCCTTCAGTGCGGTCACGATCACCGGCACCCGGTTCTGGTACCGGATCCTGCGGCAGATCTCGACGCTGTCGAGATCGGGCAGCCGCACGCCGAGGATGACCAGATCGACCGCCGTCACCAGGTCGCACACCTTGGCAGTCCCGGCTTGGATGATTTCAAACCCGTGCCGTTTTGACGCTGACCCGACAACAGCGCGCACGAGTGCATCGTCACCCGCGACGAGGATCTTGGCCACGTTCCGCTCCGAACTGTTCAGACAGGCATACCGGCCTGGATCGCCCAGGCCCGGAAACTCCCTCCAGCTCTTCCGTGATCACGGTGCCGAACGAGTGTGGAGCACCCGGTACGAGTTGCTCTCGCTGAACGTCACCAGCGACGCCAGCCGCGCCGCTGCCTTTCGCCGGCAGTCGGTCTGGTCGCTGTCCGGCACCGCGCGAAACGTGTCATACGATTCCTTGTCGTCCCACTGCGAATACGCGACCGCGAAAGCACCGTCGAGCCCTCGTGCCCCTTTGCCACGCAATACCGCGTGCGCCCGGTAGCCCGGCACCTCGGACATCCAGTCCTGCCCCGGCCCCAGGACGTCGACCAGTTCGTCCTGGTTCTCGTTCACCACACCGAACAGTTCGATCACGGTGTAGTCCGCGTTCGCCGGCGACATCTCGACGCCCGCGCCTGGTGAGGACCCATGCTGCGTGAACACCACGGTGGTCTGCAACAGCTTTATGAACGTCGTGATCTCGCGGAACAGCGGCAGCGTTCGGTGCTTGAACTCCTCGCCCGCGTACCTCGCCTCCAGGTCTTCCCCACTGCGCCACAGGATGACGTTCGCGGTGCCCGGACGACCGATTCCACTATGTACCGTGCTGGAGATCCAGCCGGGGTAGGCCGCGGCGTCGACGATCTCGCGCATCGCCCGGAGCAGCTGTTCCTGTTTTTTCATGGAGTCGGTGGAAAACAGGTTGAGGACGGTCAGATGGGCGTTTTCGGTGGAAAGGATGGACATTTTCTCCTCATTGAGATTCAGGAACCTGGGGGCGTCGGGCAGCGGTCAGCGTCTCTTGCCGGGCTCGCCGAACCAGCGGGTCAGGGCATCGGTGAGGCCGTCGCCGCCGGCACCTTCCGCGGTGGTCCAGGCGACGTAGCCGTCGGGGCGCACCAGCAGGCCGTCAAGGGGCGCTTCGCAGTCGCGCAGGTCCGCGGTGACAATGTCGACCCGATCGGACCATCCCGCCGCGATGCGCCGCAGTTCCGGGTCATCGGCGAGGTCGAGCAGGACACCACGACCCGCGTGCAGGAACTCGTAGCTGGTCGTCTTCCCCCCCGCCACCACCAGCTCCCGGTTCGGCAGGCGCCCGCCCAACAGCGGGTGCTCCCCCGGACCGACGTCGTAGCGGATGTCCAGACCGCTGACCATGCCGACGAGATGCCGCCGGACGTCCTGGTAGACCATGAGCTCGGCGAGGATGTCGCGCAGCGGCTGCATCTCGTCGCCGCCGAGATAGAGCATGCCCTGCGCCAGCGTGTTGGCCACCAGGCGAACTCCGACCGGGTGTCGCTCCGCATGATATGTGTCCAGCAGACCGGGCGGAGCGTATCCGCGTACCTGGGCGGCGAGCTTCCAGCCGAGGTTGACCGCGTCCTGAACGCCCGCACTCATCCCCTGGGCCGCGATCGGAAGGTGAATATGGGCCGCGTCGCCGGCGAGGAACACCCGTCCCTCGCGGTACCGGGATGCCAGCCGGCTGGCATTGGTGAACCAGCTGACCCACAATGGTTTGGCGGCGTGAATGTCCTCGCCGGTCAACCGCTGGTAGGCATCGGCGACCTCGGTGAAGCTGGGCGCCTGCTGACGTCCTTGCGGCCGGTTCCCGTGCTCGTGCAGGATGATACGGCTGGTGTCGGGCCCGGCGGGCAGCACCATGACCATCCCGCCCGGCACCCGCTCGCCGACAAAACGGGGCCGTAGCCGACAATTCGTCACATCGGCCAGCCACACCTCGACGTCGCCGTCGCGACCGGGAAAGTCGATGCCGGCAAGCCGCCGGACGGTGCTCCAGGCGCCGTCACAGCCGGCCACATAAGCGGCGCGCAGGCGCTTGCGGCCCTCAGGGGTGGCCACGTCCACGGCAACCCCGTCGTCGTCGCTGTCGAGCCCGACGACCTCGTGGCCGCGATGTATCCGGCCGCCGAGGTCCTCGACCCAGTTACCCAGCACACGTTCGGTGACCGACTGGGGGATACCCCGCGCTCCGAAAGAACCTCCTTCGACCACCCGGTAGTCGACGAGCAAACCTCCGAAGTGGCCGATCGGGATGGTGTCGACCGAACCGAAAAGCGGCAACAACCCACGCTGGTCGAACTCCTCGATCGTGCGCGCCGAGAAACCCAGGGCGCGTGATTGGCGCATCGGCTCGGGTAACCGGTCGACCACGACGACCGAAACGCCGGCCACGCGTAGTTCCCCCGCGAGCATGAGCCCGGCCGGACCGGCTCCCACGACGATTACGTCAGCGTCAAAGCGCCCCATTGACTCCTCTTTCGGCCGGTGATCCGAGCAACAACTATTCACGCTCCTGGTTGCGGCGGTGTCCAGGGGTTTCCGAGTATGGCGGAGAGGATTGCTTGGAATGCGGCGATCTTGCGTTGCGGGCTGCGGAGATGTAGCCGCGGATGCGGGCCCGGGCACTCGCGCCGGTGTCGGAGCGGTGGGTGCCCGGAGATCTTGATCGTGGTCCTGGTGGCCCGTAGGTCGCGCTTGGCTCGGAGCGCAGCACGCCGGTGTCCCTATCGCGCAGGCGCTCCAGGAGGTTACGGGACAACAGGATCATGAAAACTCTCGTCAAATCACGACAAACTCGCTTGGTCGCCGGGCCGCGGCAGATCACCCTCTGGACATGACCACCAGCCACTTCAACGCCGAGGTCGGCAGCCTTCTCGACCGGTATCTGCTCAGCCTGGACGACGACAAGCTCGACGACGAATGGGCGAGCGGTCTGTTCACCACCGATGCCCGCGTCGAGTTCCCGGTCGGGCGGCACGAAGGTATCGGCGGACTCGCCGAGTTCCACCGCAACGACCTGGCGAAGTTCGAACGGACGCAGCATCTCAACCCGGCCGCCGTGGTTACCGAGCTCGAAGACGGCCGGCGTCACTGAAGGCCAACGTCATCGCCACGCATGTGCTCCCCGGCGCGGGCCAGGCCGTGAGCGGCGCGGTCCCGGCGCCGTTCACCATCGGGCTCCTCGCCACCGGTGAAGCCCGTCGCACACCGCGGGGCTGGCGGCCGAGCCTGCTGTCGTTCCGCATGATCTGGTCCGCCGGCAGCCTCCCGCCCTTGGGCTGACCCGACTTCTTTCCGGTAACGTCACCATTCACTTTTCCTGGATCTTCCGGGAGCCCGGCGAATCGTCGCGAAGCCCTGACATTCGACCGGTTGCCCGCGAGTATCGGCGCGGTCCAGCCCGCTCCGCGGGCGTATCCGACAAACGGCCGGACCAACTGATTCAGGCGCCCGTATCATTTGACTAGAAGAAACATTTTTCGCAGCTCTCGCGATCGATCAGGCCTTCCGTTCCGAATGGTGATGGCAATCAATACCGTGGATGACGTGC
>NZ_DATELF010000109.1:0-82355 GCF_035276945.1 Amycolatopsis sp.
GCTCGGACCGGATGCCAGTACTACCAGCATTTCCATAGCTCAGATGGATCATTGAAAGCATCCGAGGTGTCATGACGTCGTCGCAATGCAGGCGCTCAAGTAGGTCATCCAGGCTTCCTGAAACGGTTGGCCGTTGCACTCTGAGATAATTCTCAAAGGTCAACTCCGGAACTAAGTAGCCCGCCTTCAAGATTTCTCGATCGGGAATCTCTGGCAATAGACCTAGACACGCCGCATAGATGTCCCTCCATGGATCTTCGTCTTCTAGCGCGACACTCTCTAGGGTCTGATATTTGTCCTGCTGCCCAGGCTGTAGCAGGGCAACCGCCAACTGATAGCCATGGGCAGATTGCTGCTGCTCTGCCGGTTTCAATTTTATGGAACGAAGATGGAACAGATGAAACGCGCTAGCGCCGGAGATTCGATCGACTGCGGCGCCAGTAAGAACGCTGGCATAATCCCTGTTTAAACTACCATCTTCTTCTACTGGAAGGATGGGGTTAATCGCCCCGCCCCAGATTTGACAGATATAGCGAACGATGGATGATATAGACGTCTCTCGACTTTTGAACAAGGGGATTCCCACACGTTCGGGCCGATATGTGAGTTGAACTTCGTGCGCCCCGTCCAAAGTTTGGTCGTCAAGTAAGCCTCTCATCAAACCTCCTCGCCGCGTGACGCATCAGGGTAGCTCATGCGCACCCGCGTCAACGCGACGACACGGTGACACTTTCAGGCAATTGTGAATCAACCACGATTCGCAGAGAGAGCGAGAAAACGGCGGCCAGGTCTCGCCCGGCTCCGGCCAGGCGAGTTGGCCGACTATGCAACGACTCAGCCCTGGCTGCCGACAGATCTGCCCACTCCCGGAGAACCTGTCCCGACGGTCGGAGGGGCTGTCGCCTGCGACTGGTGGAAAGTCAGTCGTCTTCGTTGCGGAAAATAGGCTTGATTTGGTCAGGATGGAATCGGATGCCTTTCCCGGCTGATGCGATCACCACAGCAGTCAGAGTCTCGGCAATCGCCGCTTGCTTCAATTCGATGGTGAAGCTCGGCTTTTCCCATTGCTCGGCAAGGTTTGTGATCGCCGAGTTGCGGGCATCCTGTCGCGCCGCGTACCTGCGCTTTTCGCGTTTCAAGTTGGCTTCTGTGACTTCCATACGCGCCAGGCTGGGGAAGTAGTTTTCCGCCGAGTAGGTGCCAGCCTCGTACCGCATGGCCGATTCTCGCATCCGGGTTTTCAGGTCGGCAAGTTCCTTCTCTTTCGGCCACGGCGGCAGCTTTTCCAGCTTTCGGGACTGGATCTTCTGATGTTCGGCGAGAACCAACGCGCGGATATAGGCGTCCACGGGTGCCGCGTCCCGGGAGGTACTGGCGCACCCGCCTTGCCCTTTTGATGGGCACCGGTAGATTTCGACCAGTTCTCCGGATCGCTGGTTACGCCTGCTGGAACCGACCATGCGGGCATTGCATTTGCCGCACCGGACGAACGGTGACAGCAGATGATTGGTCCGATACCCGCGTCCCTTCCCGCCGACGCGGGACTGATCTCGCTCCTGCGCGGGACTCCAGGCGCGCACAACGGCCGCGTGCTGGTCATCGGTGAGAATCGGCTCCCATTTCCCGCGAACCGGCTCGCCGTCCTCCCCGTTGAGAACCGCGCCACGGTAGATGACCTTTCCGCACATGCGCGGGCGAGTGAACATATTCCTCACTGTGGCTGCCCGCCACTCAACCCCGGTCACGGTGGGAATCTTGCGGTCGTTCCATTCCCGTGCCAAAGTGAGCGGACTTAGTCCCGCGATGATGCGAGGCACGGCGGCGAGGATATGTTTTGCTTCCCGCTTGTTCACGGCGATTCGGTCCTTGCGCCAGCCGAACGGACGATTGGGGCCTCCGTGAGTCTTACCGGCCTGAGCGGCGTGACGTTTCCCGTCGGTGACGCGACGCGACGTGTTGCGGGATTCGGCGTTACGTTGATTGACCAGCCGTCGCGCGGAGTCGATTCCCTCATCGGTCGTCAGATTGATGTTTCCGGTCATGCTGACGACGTAGATTCCGTACAACTCGACCGCGTCAATGAGGTCTTCCAAGATGCGCGGGTCGCGAGTCGCCCGGTCGATATCGGCGGAGGCGAGGGCGTTGCATTCACCACGGCGCAAGGCGGTGAGAATCGACTCCCAGTCCGGGCGGACCACGCGATAGCCGTAGGTGCCGTCATGCAGCAGCACGCGCCGCCGCTTGAAGGACGACACGTTGGGTTCCGGAACCTCACGATCGACCCGGCCGCCGATCGTCTTCACGAACTTCCGCAGGTCGCCGAGTTGGTTGTCGACCTGTCCCTCGCCAGGGGCATCCTGGCCTGGTACGACCCTGGACTCACGGGCTTGGAGGATCCAAACTAGCTGTTCAGGGGCGTGCTCGATCAGCGTCCGGCCCCGCTCACGGAGTGGCTGTGAAGGTCCCATGACAGCCAGTGTGCACTAGAAGAGTCGTAGCTACGCTCAGGAAGTACCGCAGCTGCCGTAGCTCCATGATTCATCACCAACCATGATCAGTATAGGAGCGGACTGATCATTGGTCCGGAGGCTCGGGGCGCGTTTGCTGAAGGCATGAGTTACCTGCGGATCAACGGAACCGATCTGTACTACGAAGACGAAGGCGCCGGACGGCCGATCTTGTTCCTGCACGGCTGGGGCACCAGTGGCCGGGTCTGGCACGCGCAGCTGCCCGAGTTCGTCCGCGACCACCGGCAGGTGGTCCTCGACTGGCGCGGCTGCGGCCGGTCCGGCCGGCCCGTCGCGGGGAACGACATCGACGGCGCGGTCGCCGACCTCGTGGGCGTCCTCGACCGCCTCGACCTGGACCAGCCCGTGGTCGCCGGTTCCTCGATCGGCGCCGTGTTCGCCATCGAGCTGGCCCTGCGTCACCCGGAACGGGTGGGGCACGTCGTCGCGGTCGACGGCCCGGGGTACTGGCCGTCGACCGGTATGACGGGCAAGCTGGCCGAGCTCCGCGAGGCGCTGGTCGGCGACCGGGCCCGGACACTGGCCCAGTGGGTGCCGAACTGGTACGCCCCGGGCACCTCCCCGGCGCTGGCCGACTGGACGGTTCGCCAGATCCTGGACTCCGGCGTCCACATCGACCAGCACTTCACGGAGCTCACCACCTACGATCCACGGCCCGCGCTGCCGTCCCTACGGGTGCCGGTTACCTACATCCACGGGGAACTCGACCCCCAAATCCCGGTCGAAGTGGCCGAAACCTGCGCCGAGCTGACGCCGGACGCGAAGCTCGTCGTGATCGAAGGCAGCGGCCACATGCCACACCAGGAAAAGGTCCCGCAGTTCAATGCCGCCCTGCGCGCGGTCCTCTGACACACCGAAAGGAAACGTTTCCCCAATGCCCGACGTGCGACTCGAAATCAGCGGCGGCGACACGACCGTCCACTACGACCTCGACGGAACGGGCCCCGGGCTCGTCCTGGTCCACGGGACCGCGGCCACGAGAGAGCAGTGGCTGCCGCTCACCGACGCGGTCAAGGACCGGTTCACCGTGGTGGCACCGGACTACTCGGGTTCCGGCCTCACCGCCGACCACGGTGGTCCGCTGACCTTGGCGGACCTCGCCGACGAGATCGTCGCGGCCGCCACCGACGCCGGTCTCGGCAGCTTCCACCTGGTCGGGCACTCGCTCGGCGCGGCGATCGCCACGTACATCGCGGGGACCCACTCCGGCAGGGTGCGTTCGCTCGTGTTACATGCCGGATGGGTCCACACCGACACCAAAATGGACGCCGAGCTGATGTTCTGGCGCGAACTCCTGCAGGCCGGCACCGGCCTGTTCGCCCGGATGTTGCCGCTCGCCGCGCTGGGACCGAAGTACTGGGGCGCCACGGACCCGGCGGCGAACGAGGCGCTGATCGCCGAACTGGCGGCGAACATCGCACCCGGCACCCAGCGCCAGATCGAGGTGGACCGCGCGGTCGACCTGCGCCACCTGCTCGGCAGGATCACCGCGCCCACGCTCGTGCTGGCCAGCGCCCACGACCGGATCATCGACCCGGCACAGCAGAAGGCGCTTCTGTCGGGAATCGCCGGTGCCCGCTACGCCGAACTCGACGCAGGTCACGGCGCGCACGCGGAGGACCCGGAGAGTTTCTTCGCCGCGATCACCGAGTTCCTGGATCAGCACCGGAACGCGCGTACAGATCGAGGGCGAAGGTGCGGATCCAGAAGGACGGGACGGGTTCCCAGTCGCGTTCGGGGAGGCGGGTGAAACCGAAGCGGGCGTAGAGGCGGTGGGCCGCCTTCATGGCGTCGGGGCTGGACATCACCACCTGCCGGGCGCCGAGCTGGCGGGCGCGTTCGACCACGGCGCGGATCAGGGCTTCGCCGACGCCCCGGCCGCGGGCCGCGGGTGCGGTGGCGAGCATGCGGAACTCCAGCTCGCCCTCGCGGGAGACCTCCGCGTACGCGGTGCCGGGCCGAACCACGGTCACCGAGCCCAGCAGGTCGCCACCGGCGCTCACGGCGACCAGCAGCTCCGCCTCCGCGGCCCGGCGTGCCGCGTCGGCCAGCTCCTTCTCGTACTCGCCGTCACCCTCCAGGAAGCCGTCCGCGCGATAGGCGGCGACGGTGAGCGCGCCGACGGCGTCCAGCTCCTCGGGCCGGGGCGCCCGCACGATGAACTCACTCATCCGACTCGGCGGCTTCGGTGGGGAGCGCGACCTCGGCGGCCGCTTCCGGGCCGCGGTCGAGCAGGACCTCAAAGCCCGGCTCGTCCAGCACTGGCACCTTCAGCTGGACGGCCTTTTCGTACTTCGAGCCGGGCGCGTCGCCGACCACCACGAAGGCCGTCTTCTTCGACACCGAGCCGGCCGCCTTGCCACCGCGGGACATGATGGCCTCCTTGGCTTCGTCCCGGGAGAAGCCGGCCAGTGAGCCGGTGACCACGATGGACAGACCTTCCAGGTTGCGCGGAACGGACTCGTCGCGCTCCTCCGCCATGCGCACACCCGCCCGGCGCCACTTCTCGACGATCTCACGATGCCAGTCGACCTCGAACCACTCCCGCACCGCCCGCGCGATGGTCGGCCCGACCCCGTCGACCTCGGCCAGCTCCTCCTCCCCGGCCGCCTCGATGGCGTCCAGCGAGCCGAATTCGCGCGCCAGCGCCTGCGCGGCGGTGGGCCCGACATGGCGGACGGACAGCGCCGTGATCACCCTCCACAATGGACGATCCTTGGCGGTTTCCAGGTTCGCGAGCAGCCTGCGGCCGTTGGCCGACAGCTCCCCTTCCTTGGTACGGAACAGCTCGACCCGGAGCAACGCCTCCTCGTCGAGCGAGAAGATGTCCCCCTCGTCGGACACCACGTCCGACGAGATCAGCGCGGTCGCCGCCTCGTACCCGAGCACCTCGATGTCGAACCGCCCGCGCCCGGCCAGGTAGAACAGCCGCTCCCGGCGTTGCGCGGGACAGAACCGCGAGTTCGGGCAGCGGATGTCGACATCGCCCTCCTTCTGGTACGCCAGCCGGGTGTGGCATTCCGGGCACCGGTCGGGCATCACGAACTCGCGCTCGTCGCCGGTGCGCACGTCCACCACCGGCCCGAGCACCTCGGGGATCACGTCGCCGGCCTTGCGGATGACCACCCGGTCGCCGATCAGCACGCCCTTGCGCTTGACCTCCTCGGCGTTGTGCAGGGTGGCCATCGCGACCGTCGACCCCGCCACCTTCACCGGCTCCATCACCGCGAACGGCGTGACGCGGCCGGTCCGCCCCACGTTGACCTGGATGTCGAGCAGCCTGGTGGTCGCCTCCTCCGGCGGGAACTTGTAGGCGATCGCCCACCGGGGCGCCCGCGAGGTGGCGCCGAGCCGCCGCTGCAGCGACACCTGGTCGACCTTGATCACCACGCCGTCGATCTCGTGCTCGGCGTCGTGCCGGTGCTCGCCCCAGTAGCGGATGTGCTCGAGCAGTTCGTCCGCCGTGTCGACCACCTTGGTGTGCGTGGACACCGGCAACCCCCAGGCCGCGAGCGCCTGGTACGACTCCGACTGCCGGACGGGCTCGAAGCCGTCGCGCTTGCCGAGACCGTGGCAGATCATCCGGAGCTTACGGCTGCGCGTGACGCGCGGATCCTTCTGCCGCAACGATCCCGCCGCCGTGTTGCGCGGGTTGGCGAACGGGGGCTTGCCCGCCTCCACCAGTTTCGCGTTGAGCTCCGCGAAGTCCTCCACCCGGAAGAACACCTCGCCGCGCACCTCGACCACCGCCGGCACCGGAAACTCCGGCGTGCCGGTGAGCCGCTCCGGCACCTGCTCCAGGGTGCGGACGTTCAGCGTGACGTCCTCGCCCGTGTGCCCGTCGCCGCGAGTGAGCGCCCGGGTGAGCCTGCCCTCCTCGTAGACCAGGTTGATGGCGAGGCCGTCGATCTTGAGCTCGCACAGGTACCGGGTGGACCCACCGACCTCGCGCTCCACCCGGTCCACCCAGGCCAGCAGCTCGTCTTCGGCGAAGACGTTGTCCAGGCTGAGCATCCGCTCCAGGTGGTCGTAGGCGGCGAAGTCGGTGGAGAACGTGCCGCCCACGCTCTGTGTCGGCGAGTCCGGGGTGGCCAGGCCCGGGTACTCGGCCTCCAGCTTCTCCAGCTGGTGCAACAGCTCGTCGAACTCGCCGTCGGAGACGACCGGCGAGTCGAGCACGTAGTAACGGAACTGGTGACCGCGGATCTCCTCGGCGAGCGCACCGTGCCGCTCGCGCACATCGGCGGGCACGTCGGTCACATCCTGGGCAACGGGTGGTTCGCTCACGGTTTCAAAGCTTATCCGTCACCACCGACAGGACCGGGTCGTCGCCGGTCCAGCCCGCGCACCAGATCCCGCAGTTCGAGCAGGGTGATCGCGCCCTCCGGCTCGTTTTCGGCCACCTCGACCCGCCGCAACCGCTCCCCCGCCAGCCGCTCACCCAGCGTGACGTCCAGCGGGAGGAAGGTCATCGCCGAGCGTGCGGCCTCGTCCAGCCCGGCCAGTCCGGGATGGTGCACCGCGACATCCACCACCGCCGCCTCCTCGTCCACCAGCACCGCGACCCGGACGTCGCCCAGCGCGATCCGCCGCGCGCCGAGGTTCACGGTGACCTCGGTGGGGTCGGGTACCGGGGGCACGGAGTCGTGGTACTCCCAGATGGCGTCGTCCTCCGGGGCGGCCGCCCGCCACGCGTCGGTGTACGGCCGCAGCCGCGGATCCTCCTGCCCGCTGAGCACGAGCGCGTAGACCGCACGCTGGCCCCGGTCCAGCGAGAAGTGCAGGTCGGGATGCAGCCGGGCGACGAGCCGGCACAGCGCGTACTCGACCCGCTGGGGCTCACGGTCGCCGAGCGCGGCGTTGACCTCGGGCAGCAGGTCGAACCAGGCCCGCCAGAACTCGGTCGCGGCGGCCTCCGGATCCGGTGGCACGGGCTGGTCGGGCCAGGCCGTACGCACCTCGGGCACCTCCGGGGTCCGCGTGGCGCGGCGGCGGAACAGTCGCATGGGTCCAGGACTACCAGCCTTCGGGCGGCTCCACGAAGGCTTTGCCCAGATCCCTCGTCAACGACAGGGCCCGGCGCATCCAGGTCATCGTCGAGCCCGCGAAGCCACAGGTCGGCGTCGGCACCGCGCGGTCGGCGAGGATCGAACGGTTGAAGCCGAGACGATCCGTGAGGTGGAGCGCGGGCAACGCGACCTCACGCAGCGTCGGCGGCGTCGAAGGCGGGAGAGCCGGGACCAGGCCGAGGAACAGCGTCACGCCGCTGTCCCACGCTTCGCCGAGTTCGTCGAGCAGTTTGGCGGGCGAGCCCGCCAGCAGGGTCGCGTCCAGCGCGAGCGCGCCCGCCCCGGCCGAACGCAGCAACGCCACCGGCGGCTGCGGGGCGCAGCAGTGCACCACGACCGGCCGGCCGGTGAGCTCACCTGCCCGCGCCACCACCGTCGCGAGCAGATCGCGCGCCTCGGGTTCTCCCACCGCGGCCACCGTGCCGTAACCGGACGGCGTCGGCAGCGACCCGGCCAGCACCTCCGGCAGGCTCGGCTCGTCGAACTGCACGACGACCTCCGCGCCGGTGCGGGCCTTGAGCTCGGCGACCTGCGCGGCCAGCCCTTCCAGCATCGACTCGGTGAACTCGCGGACCGCGCCGCGGTCGGTCAGGACGCGGTGCCCGCGCGGCAGTTCGATGCCCGCGGCCAGCGTCCACGGACCGGCCACCTGGGTCTTGATCACCGGCGGGGTGGCGTCTTCGAACGCGTCGAGGTCCCAGCGGAGCAGGTCGACGGCCCTGCGATGGTCACCCCCCGGGCGGGCGGTGACCCGGTAGCCGCTGGGCACCACCTCGACCGCCAGGTCGACCAGCAGCGCGGCCGTCCGCCCGATCAGGTCGGCGCCCACGCCACGGGCGGGCAACTCGGGCAGATGCGGGAACTCGGGCAGCTCGCCGAGCACGATCGCGGCGGCCTCCGCGGCATCGGTGCCCGGCATGGAGCCGATGCCCGTCGCGGCGCCGAGGGGCCAGGCATTTTCACTCACCGCGCCATTATCCCGGGTACGGTAGCCGTAACGGGGTCTGGGTGCTGGTCTTCCCCGAACTGGGCCCGACCGGTGAAGGCGCCGCGAATCGCACCGTTCGCCGACGTGGGACCGGGACTGTTACGGCACGGGCCGGAACGGTTGATAAACAAGAACGGTACAGGGCGACAACATGACAACACGGAAAGGGACATTTTCCACAATTCGCCGCGGCCGCCCCACGATGCCTATTATCTGGCTACCCTGTGCACACATGACGAGTAATTCCCGGCGAGCCGGTGGTGGCACCCTGTTCACCGAGCCGGTCCTGGTGGTGCACCAGAAGGCCAGGCTGGTCGAGACGGCGAACGAATTCGGCGTCTTCGACCGGCACGGCCGGCCGCTGGGCGCGGTGGTCGAGGTGGGCCAGAGCTTTTTCCGCAAGCTCCTGCGGGTTTTGACGAAATACGACAAATACCTCACGCACAAGTTCGAAGTGCGGGACGTGGGTGGCAGCGTCGTGTTGAAGGTCACCCGCCCGGCGAAGATGCTGAAATCCCGGTTCGTGGTAACCCGCGCGGACGGCACGCCGATCGGTGAAGTCATCCAGGAGAACGTCTTCGGGCGGATCCGCTTCGCGTTCGTCGCGGGTGAGCGGCCACTGGGCGGGATAGATGCGGAGAACTGGCGGGCCTGGAACTTCTCGATCACCGACTCGTCGGGCACGGAGGTCGCGCGCGTCACCAAGACCTTCGCCGGGGTACTCAAGGAAGCGTTCACCACGGCGGACAACTACGTCGTCGAGGTGTACCGGCAACTCGCGGAGCCGCTGGCCAGCATGGTGGTGGCCAGCGCACTCACCATCGACACGGCGTTGAAACAGGACGAAACGGATTGAAGCAACACGGGTGATGGGCGTCTCACCGCTTCGTGTGGACAAGCGGTGCTTAGCGTCTCAAAGTGAATCGGTGCAAGCAGTCGCCGAGGACAACGCCCGCCCGTGGACCGAACCCGGGATCTACACCGTCGCGCCCGGTGTCTACCGGATACCGCTGCCCCTGCCCAACGACGGCCTCCGCGGGGTCAACGTCTACGCGCTCACCGACGGATCCGACCTGGTCCTGATCGACTCCGGCTGGGCGCTCGAGGCGGCGCGCCAGCAGCTCTCCGGCGCGCTGAAGGGGATCGGCGCGGAACTCGGCGACATCAGCCAGTTCCTGGTGACGCACGTGCATCGCGACCACTACACGCAGGCCGTGGCGCTGCGGCGGGAGTTCGGCGGCAAGATCGCGCTCGGCCAACAGGAGGAAGCGTCGCTGCTGGCGTCGGCCGACCCGGACGGCACGCCGTTGCACGCCCAGCTCGCGGTGTTGCGCCAGTCCGGGGCCGAGCCGGTCCTGGACGCGCTCAGGAAGATGTTCGGGGAGCAGGCCCACGCCACCGAAGCGAGTATCTGGGAGACGCCCGACGAATGGCTGACCCCGGGCAGGCGCAGCGTACTGCCCGGCCGTGACCTCGACGTGGTGCACACGCCGGGCCACACCACGGGTCACGTGGTCTTCGACGACGGTGCGGGCGGGCTGATGTTCACCGGTGACCACGTGCTCCCGCACATCACGCCGTCGATCGGCTTCCAGCCGAAGGCCGCCGAGCTTCCGTTGCGGGACTACCTCGGCTCGCTGCGACTGGTGCGCGGCATGCCGGACCGCCGGATGCTGCCCGCGCACGGGCCGGTGTCGGACAGCGTGCACCAGCGCGTCGACGAATTGCTGGACCACCACGAGGAGCGGCTGTCCCGCACCGCCGAAACCATTGTGGACGGCGCGACGACGGCGTACGAGGCGGCGTTACGGCTGGGCTGGACACGGCGGCGGCGCAAACTCGGCGAACTCGACGCGTTCAACCAGATGCTGGCCGTCGGTGAGACCCGCGCGCACCTGGATCTGCTGGTGTACCAAGGAAAACTGACCGCGGCCGAAGAGGACGGCATCCGCCGCTACCGGCCGGCCTCCACAGGCGACTCGCCCGCCTGAGGGCAACTCGCGCATCGGCGCGAGTTGCCCGGTCGCGGGCGGCTCAGGCGGTCGCGGCGAACTGCGCCGAGTAGAGCCGGTGGTAGGCCCCTTGGGCGGCAAGGAGTTCGCTGTGGGTGCCCTGCTCGACGATCCGGCCCGACTCCATCACCAGAATGAGGTCGGCGTCGCGGATCGTGGACAGCCGGTGCGCGATGACAAAGCTCGTGCGTGACGTGCGCAGCGCCGCCATCGCCCGCTGCACCAGGGCTTCCGTCCGGGTGTCGACCGAGCTGGTCGCCTCGTCGAGGATCAGCAGCGAAGGGCTGGCGAGGAAGGCGCGCGCGATGGTCAGCAGCTGCTTCTCGCCCGCGCTCACGTTGCTGCCCTCGTCGTCGATCACCGTGTCGTACCCGTCGGGCAGGGTGCGCACGAACCGGTCGACGAAGGTCGCCTTCGCCGCGACCAGGATCTCCTCCTCGGTCGCGTCCGGCTTGCCGTAGGCGATGTTGTCCCGGATCGTGCCGCCGAACAGCCAGGTGTCCTGCAGCACCATGCCGATCTGCGACCGCAGGTCCTCCCGGCGGAGGCTGGTGACGTCCACGCCGTCGAGGGTGATCCGGCCCGAGTCCAGCTCGTAGAACCGCATGATCAGGTTGACCAGGGTGGTCTTGCCCGCCCCGGTCGGGCCGACGATCGCCACCGTCTGACCCGGCTCGGCGACCAGCGAGAGGTTCTCGATCAGCGGCTGGTCCGGGCGATACGAGAAACTCACGTGCTCGAACTCGACCCGGCCCCGCGGGTCCGCCGGAAGCGACGCGTTGGCCGGATCCGGCTCCTGCTCCTCGGCGTCCAGCAACTCGAAGACCCGCTCGGCCGAGGCGACCCCGGACTGCATCAGGTTCGCCATCGACGCGACCTGCGTCAGCGGCTGGGTGAACTGCCGCGAGTACTGCAGGAAGGCCTGCACCTCGCCCAGGCTCATCGTGCCGGAGGTGATCCGCAGCCCGCCGACCACCGCAACGACGACGTAGCTGAGGTTGGACAGGAACATCATCGCCGGCATGATCAGCCCGGAGATGAACTGCGCGCCGAGCGAAGCGTCGTACAGCTTTTCGTTGCGTTGCCGGAACTCGGCCTCCGACTCCCGCTGCCGCCCGAAAACCTTGACCAGCTGGTGCCCGGTGAACGCCTCCTCGATGTGCGCGTTGACCGCTCCGGTGTGCTTCCACTGCGCGATGAACTGTTTCTGGGAGCGCTTCCCGATCTTGGCGGTGACCAGGAACGTCAACGGGATCACCGCGAGCGCGAACAGTGACAGCAGCGGGGAGATCGACAGCATCATCACCAGCACGCCGAGCACCGTCAGGACGGACGTCAGCAGCTGGCTCAGAGTCTGTTGCAGGGTGGTGGAAATGTTGTCGATGTCGTTGGTGACCCGGGACAGCAGCTCGCCCCGGGGCTGACCGTCGAAGTACCGCAGGGGCAGCTTGTGCAGCTTCGCCTCGACGTCGGCGCGCAACTGGTAAACGACCCGCTGCACGACGCCGTTGAGCAGCCAGCCCTGTGCCAGCCCGAACAGCGACGAGATCAGGTAGAGCGCGAGCACCCAGGCCAGCACGGTGGCCAGCGCGCCGAAGTCGATACCCGCGCCGGGCACGTGCCGCAGGTGCGCGAGCACGCCGTCGAAGATGATGTCGGTGGCCTGGCCGAGGATCTTCGGTCCGGCGACGGAGAACCCGACGCTGATCACGCCGAGCGCGACGACCGCGGCCAGCTTGATCCGTTCCGGGCGCATCCGTCCCACGAGCCGTTTCGCCGAGGGACCGAAGCTCTGCGCCTTGCCCACCGGCATGACCATGCCGGGGAAACCCCGGCCGCCGCCCATCGGGGACGGCTGGGGTCTCGGGGTGGTGGTGGTAGTAGTCATCAGGCCGCCTGTTCCGGGGTCAACTGGGACTCGACGATCTCCAGGTAGGTCGGGCAGGTTTCGAGCAGTTGCTGGTGGGTGCCGATGCCGACGATCGATCCGTTGTCCAGCACGACGATCTGGTCGGCGTCGAGGATCGTGGAAACCCGTTGGGCCACCACGACCACGGCCGACTGCCCGGTGTGCGGGCGCAGCGCGGCGCGCAGCCGCGCGTCGGTGGCCAGATCGAGCGCGGAGAACGAGTCGTCGAAAAGGTAGATCTCGGGTTTGCGGACCAGCGCCCGCGCGATCGCGAGCCGCTGCCGTTGCCCGCCGGAGACGTTCGTGCCGCCCTGGGCGATCGGCGCTTCGAGCCCGTCCGGCATCGCCTCGACGAAGTCACGGGCCTGGGCGATTTCCAAGGCCTGCCACAGCTCTTCGTCGGTCGCGTCCGGGTTGCCGTAACGCAGGTTGCTCGCGACGGTGCCGGTGAACAGGTACGGCCGCTGCGGCACCAGCCCGATCTTGCTCCACAACAGGTCGGGGTCGAACTCGCGCACGTCCACGCCGTCGACCAGGACGCTGCCGTCGGTGACGTCGATCAGCCGGGGAATGAGCGAGACCAGCGTGGTCTTGCCGGCCCCGGTGCTGCCGATGACCGCGGTGGTCCTGCCCGCCTCCGCGCGGAAGAAGATGTTGCGCAGGACGGGATCCACCGCGCCGGGGTAACGGAACTCGACGCCGCGGAACTCCAGTTCGGCACGGGCCCGCAGCTCGCGCACCGGCGCCAGCGGCGGCCGCACCGACGGCTCGGCGTCGAGCACCTCGTTGATCCGCTCGGCGCAGACCGCCGCGCGCGGGATCATCGTGGCGATGAAGGTCGCCATCATCACCGACATGAGAATCTGCAGCAGGTAGTTGAGGAACGCGGTCAGCGCGCCGATCTGCATGTCCCCCGCGTCGACGCGATACGCGCCGAACCACAGGACGGCGATGCTCGAGGCGTTGAGGATGAGCATCACGGTCGGAAAGATCATCGCCTGCAACCGGCCGACCCGCAGGGCAGTGGCGGTGAGCGTGGCGTTGGCGTCGGCGAACCGCTCGGTCTCCGCGCGCTCACGGACGAACGCGCGCACCACGCGGATACCCGACAGCTGCTCCCGCAGCACGCGGTTGACCTGGTCGATCCGTTCCTGCATGCGGCGGAACTGCGGCACCATCCTGATCACGATCGAGCCGATCGCGATCACCAGCACCGGCACGCACACCAGCAGCAGCCAGGACAGGCCGACATCTTCGTTGAGCGCCAGCACGATGCCGCCGACGCACATGATCGGGGCGGTCACCAGAATGGTGCAGACCAGTACCAGCAGCAACTGCACCTGCTGCACGTCGTTGGTGGTGCGGGTGATCAGTGACGGAGCACCGAACCCGGCGACCTCGCGGGCGGAGAACTCGCCGACCCGGTGGAAGATGGCGGAGCGGACGTCACGCCCGAAGGCCATGGCGGCGCGGGCACCGAAGTAGACGGCGCCCACGGAGCACAGGATCTGCAGCACCGTGACGCTGAGCATCCAGCCGCCGGTGGACAGGATGTAGCCGGTGTCCCCCCTGGCCACCCCGTAGTCGATCACGTCCGCGTTGAGGCTCGGCAGGTACAGCGACGCGATCGTGCCGATCAGCTGCAGCACCAGTACGGCCGTGAGCTCGCGCCGGTACGGCCGCAGGAATCTGCGTAACAGGCGGTTGAGCAACGAAACCCCCGTAGAAGAAGACTGGAAGAAACGAACCGTGTCTAATATGGGAAGGGTAGACCGCCCGGATAAGACACGCAACGTATTTTACCAAGGAGACCGGAATGAGCCCGGCCCGAGTGACCGGCAGCCGACCTACGTTTGGGATGTCGCGACACTTCCGGTTGGATTGGTATCTGTCGGCACGGTAAGGGGCACGGGTGGTGGAGACGACGAAGACGCGCCGTCGCGGGCAGGAGCTGGAGCAGGCCATCCTGGACGCGGCGTGGGACGAGCTGAGCGAGGTGGGCTACGCCAAGTTCACCATCGAGGCGGTGGCCGCCCGGTCCGAAACCAGCAAGCCCGTCATCTACCGCCGCTGGCCCAGCCGGGCGGAACTGGTGCTCGCGGCATGGCAGCGCCAGGTGCCCACCGAGCACCAGCCGATCGACACCGGCTTCCTCCGCAGCGATCTGCTCGTCCTGTTCGAGCGGGTGGCACGGCGGGTGGACACCATGATGAGCGAGGTGATCGCCGGAGTGATGGGCGAGACGTTCCGGCACCCGGAGATCACCGCGGTCATGCGCGAGCGGCTCGCCAAGGCGTCGCCGCTGCAAGACGTGATCCAGAAGATCGTGCGCCGCGCGGTCGAACGCGGCGAACTGCCACCCATCCGGCTGTCGGCGCGGGTCGCGCGGCTCCCGATCGACCTGATTCGCAACGAGGCGATGCTCTGCGGCGGTCTCATCACCAGCGACGTGATCGCGTCACTCGTCGACGACGTCTACCTGCCGCTCCTGCGCGGCCTCGCCGGGCGATAGCCAGGCCCCACCGCTCTCAGCGGCTACGCGCCCGTGGTGGTGATCTTGGCGCTGCCCAGCACCAGGTCACCGGTCGGGTCCGGGCGGTAGAGCACCACGACCTGCCCGGGCGCGACCCCGCGCAGCGGTTCGCGAAGCTGGATGGTCACGCCGTCACCGGTGGCCTGGGCCACGGCCTCCGCCGTGCCGCCGTGCGCGCGAACCTGGATCACACACTCGGTCGGCCCGTCCAGCGGCCGCTCACCCGGCCAGACCGGCCGGTCGCCGCGGATCTCCCGGACGGCCAGCTTGTCCACGGAACCGACCTTCACGGTGCCCGAAACGGGCTCCAGCGACAGCACGTACCGGGGCTTGCCGTCGGGCGCGGGCGCGTCGATGCCGAGGCCCTTGCGCTGCCCGATGGTGAACCCGTGCACGCCCGCGTGCCGGCCGAGCACGGCGCCGGTCTCGGCGTCCACCAGTTCACCGGAATGCCGGCCCAGCTTGTTCTCCAGGAACTTCCTGGTGTCGCCGTCCGGGATGAAACAGATGTCGTGGCTGTCGGGCTTGCGGGCCACCGCCAGTTCACGCCGCTCGGCCTCGGCGCGCACGTCGGGCTTGCGCGAATCGCCGAGCGGGAACAACGAATGCCTCAGCTGCTCCGGCGTCAGCGAGGCGAGCACGTAGGACTGGTCCTTACCCTCGTCCACCGCCCGCCGTAGTTCCGGCACGCCGTCCACAATGGACAACCGGGCGTAGTGGCCGGTGGCCACCGCGTCGAAGCCGAGCCCGATCGCCTTCTCCAGCAGCGCCTCGAACTTGATCTTCTCGTTGCACGTGACGCAGGGGTTCGGCGTACGGCCCGCCGCGTATTCGCCGACGAAGGTGTCGATGACCTCCTCGGTGAACCGCTCGGCGAAGTCCCAGACGTAGAACGGGATGCCCAGGATGTCGGCGGCCCGGCGGGCGTCGCGCGAATCCTCGATCGTGCAGCAGCCTCGCGCGCCCGTGCGCAGCGTGCTGGCCCGGGGGCCCGGGGGGCTCCCCCGATCCGACCGCGCGGACAGCGCCAGGTGCACACCGACGACCTCGTGCCCGGCCTCCACCGCGCGCGCGGCCGCCACCGCCGAGTCCACTCCCCCGCTCATCGCGGCCAGTACCCGCATCACACCTCCTGCCGGGTCTTGCGCATGCCGGTCAGCCCTGCCTGCCGGGCCCGTGCGACCACGCCGCCGATCTCGCGCGCCAGCGCGTCCACATCGTCCTGGGTGGACGTATGGCCGAGCGAGAACCGCAGCGAGCACCGCGCGGACTTCGCGTCGGCCCCCATGGCCAGCAGCACGTGACTCGGCTCGGCGACCCCGGCGGTGCACGCCGAGCCGGTCGAGCACTCGATCCCCTTGGCGTCCAGCAACATCAGCAGGCTGTCGCCCGCGCAACCCGGGAAGGTGAAGTGCGCGTTGCCCGGTAGCCTGCCCTCGCCCGCCGGCGCCCCGTTCAGCACCGCGTCCGGCACCTCCCGCAGCACGGCCTCGATCAGGTTGTCCCGCAACGCGGCGATGCGCTCGTGTGACTCGGCGACGGTGGCGCGCACGGCCGTGGCGAAGGCGTGGATCGCGGGAACGTCGAGGGTCCCCGAGCGAACGTCACGCTCCTGCCCGCCGCCGTGCAGCAGCGGCACGCACGGGGTGTCACGGCCGAGCAGCAGCGCGCCGACGCCGTAGGGACCGCCGAGCTTGTGCCCGGTCAGGGTCAGCGCGTTGGCGCCGCTGGCCGAGAAGTCGACGGGCACCCCGCCGATCGCCTGCACGGCGTCGGTGTGCAGGGGGATCTCGTGCTCGGCGCAGACCGCCGCCAGCTCGGGCATCGGGTTGACCGTGCCGACCTCGTTGTTGGCCCACATCACGGTGACCAACGCCACGTCGGCGGGATCGTGCTCGATCGCCTTCCGCAGCGTCTCGGGCAGCACGCGGCCGAACTCGTCGACGTCCAGCCAGGTCACCTCGGCACCGGCCTGGTCGGCCAGCCACTGCACCGCGTCCAGCACCGCGTGATGCTCGACGGTGCTCGCCACGATCCTGTGCCGCGCCGGGTCGGCCGCCTTGCGCGCCCAGAAGATGCCCTTGACCGCGAGGTTGTCGCTTTCCGTCCCGCCCGCGGTGAAAATCACCTCGGACGGGCGGGCGCCCAGCGCCGCCGCGATCGCCTCCCGGCTCTCCTCGACCATCCGGCGGGCGCGCCGTCCCGAGGAATGCAGGGAGGAAGCGTTGCCCACCGTGGACAGCGCCTCGCTCATCGCCGCGATGGCCTCCGGCGACATGGGGGTGGTCGCCGCGTGATCAAGGTAAGTCATTTCCCTACCAGGGTAGACCGTCCGGGTTACCCGTGTGCGGGCCACCGCCGCGTGACGAACACCCCGAGCAGCGCGACCCCGGCCAGGCACACGGCCAGCACGGTCATCGCGGCCGACGGGTGCCGGGCCGAGGCGACCAGGCCCAGCAGCACTCCACCGAAGCCCACGGTCACCGCCGAAAAGACCCAGTCGGCCAGTTGCAGTGCCGAGGTGTTGAAACCGCGCTCGGCCACCGGCGAGAACCGGAGCAGCAGCAAGGACAGCGACGGGTAGGCGGTGCCCATCCCGGCGCCGGCGATCGCGCAGCCGGGGAACGCCGCCCACCCGGGAAACCACGGCTGCGAGACGAACGCGAAGATCACCAGCGCGAGGGCGAGCAGGCCGAAACCGGTCCGCAAGGCCGCTTCGCGGGACCAGTCGGGGTGACGGCCCTGGACCGCCGACGCGGCCGACCAGCCCAGCGCGTTCACGGTCAGCGGCAGGCCCGCCAGCGCGGGACTGTAGCCGTGTACTTCGGCCATGGTGAGCGGCAGGTAGGCCTCCAGGCCGGCGAACGCCCCGCCCAGCAGCGCGCGGGACGCGATCACCGTCGGCAGGCCGGGCCTGGCCGTCAGCGTCCCGGACGGAAGGAGGTTCCGCAGCGCGAAGGCCAGCGCGACCACCCCGATCGTCGCGTAGGCGACCGCGGAGGCCGACGGGTGCTGAGCGGCCCAGGTCAGGGCCGTGACGCCGAGCGCGGCGGCGGCCGCGACCAGGACCCCGGCGCGGCGGCGTCCGTCAGTTCGCCGCCGCGGGCCGAGACGCCGGGCCACGGGCACCAGCAGGCCGAGCCCGAGCAGGGCCAGCGGCACCAGCCCGAGGAACACCCACCGCCAGCCGAGCCGCTCGGTGACCAGCCCCGCCACGAAAGGACCGGCCACCGCGGGCAGGATCCACGCCGCCGCGTTCGCCGCGTACATCACCGGCCGCTCACGATCGGTGAAGACGAGCGCGATGAGCAGGGAGACGGCGACGAGCACGGTGCCCGAGCCCAGGCCCTGCAGGACGCGGCCGGCCAGCAGCATCGGCATGTTCCTGGCCGCGCCGCACACCAGCAGCCCGCCCGCGAAGATCGCCGGGCCGGCCAGCAAGGAGCCGGCCAGACCACGGCCCCTGTCACAGATCCGCCCGGACAGCACGGTGGCCACCACGCTGGCGACGAGGAACGCCAGGAACGGCCAGGAATACAGGGACTGCCCCCGCAGCGCCGCGACCATCGTCGGCATCGCGGTCGCCACGCCCATGCTCTCGAAGGCGACCAGCGTGACGACCAGCAGGCTCGCGATGGTGGTGGTGCGGTGGGAGCGTGTCCAGAGCACGCTCCACGACTCGGGCCGATCCTCGACGATCATGCCCCTGACCGTGCAACCTCCAGCCCGGTGGAGGTCAAGCTCGGGAGCGCGAGACTCTTGTGGCACAACGCCGTCCTGACCGCGGATTCGGCCAGTGCGGCCAGTTCCCGGCGATTCGCGGCACGGCCGGGCGCGATCTCCTCACAGACGCGCATTTCCAGGACCAGCCCGCGCAGCCGCGCGACCCGGCGCAGGGAGTCGATCAGCGACTCGGTCCCGACGAACGCGGGCTGCGTGGTTTCGCGGCCGTCGGCCAGCCGGTAACGCAGGGCGATCGGGCGCACCGGCACGCCGCCGTCGATCGCGGCCTGGAAGGTGGCCGTGGTGAACCGGCCGGACGCCAGGCCACACCACGTCGTGCCCTCCGGCGTCACGTTCACCAGCGACCCGCGCCGCAGCGCCGCCGCGAGTTCCGCGATCGTCGCGGGCAGGGTGGAAAGCGCTTCCCGGTCGAGGAAGATGCTCCCGCCACGAGCGACGAGGCGGCCCAGCACCGGCCAGTCCGCGATTTCGCGTTTCGCCAGGGCCCGCATCGGCCGCACCGCGTTGATCGCCACGATGTCCAGCCACGAGATGTGGTTGTTCACCACGAGCGCACCACGACCCGCTTCGGCGGCGACGAACCCGTCCCCGCCGTGTACCTCGAGCCGCACCCCGAAGGCGCGCAGGACACCACGGAAGACCAGGCGTACCAAGCGGTTCCGAGCTCCGGGCACGAGCAGGAACGGCAACACGAGGAAGGCGGACAGCACCACCCCGCACGCGGCGGCGACCCGCAGCACGCGCCGCGGCGGCGCGACCGACCGCGCGCCCGGGGTGAGGCACCCGTCGCCGCACGGCGAGGCGGGCATCCACGGATGCTTCATGACTTCTCGGCTCCGAGAAAGAACTTCAGGTAGCGCTCGTCGAGCTGGCGCAGGTCGAGCAGGGTGAAGAAGTCCGCGACGCCGAAGTCGGGGTCGTGGGCCGGCGGGCCGCACACCTTCGCGCCGAGCCGGATGTACCCCCTCAAAAGCGGCGGCAGCACCGACCGCGCCGGGCGCTCGATCCCCTCGGTGTGCCACGGATGCCACGGCGTCACCCGCA
The DNA here is from genome assembly GCF_035276945.1 of Amycolatopsis sp. Lineage (GTDB taxonomy): Bacteria > Actinomycetota > Actinomycetes > Mycobacteriales > Pseudonocardiaceae > Amycolatopsis_E. Next base: position 19,828 of record NZ_DATELF010000109.1, read on the forward strand.
GCTCTTCGGGCGCGTAGTGCTTGGCCCGGATGACATCCCAGACGCCCGCCGCGTACGCGCCGCCGTCGGCCAGCGGCACGGAGGCACACCCGGCGAGGTAGCGGTGCCCGGCCAGCAGCATGTAGCGGCCGATTCCCGCCCACACCAGGCTCACCACGGCGCCGCTGCGGTGATCGGGGTGCACGCACGACCGTCCGGTCTCGACCAGAGAACCGCGCAGGCCGGCCAGCGAGGTCAGATCGAACTCGGTGTCGGAGTAGAGCTTGCCCGCTTCGGCGGCGCGTTCCGGCGGGAGCATCCGGTAGGTGCCGACGATCTCACCGGTGCCGTCGTCGCGCACCAGGAGGTGGTCGCAGAATTCGTCGAACGAGTCCGCATCGAGACCGTCCACAAGGGAGTCGAGCCGGGCGCCCAGTTCACCGGCGAACACCTGGTGCCGGAGTCTTTGCGCGGCAACGACTTCGTCGCTGCGAGAAGCGACGAGCAGGGAGTACCGTGGCGCCTGGGCGCCGTCCGCATTGGTGCTGACCAGTACCTGAGACCGCGTCATGGGTCAAGGTGTACCGGCCACTCGGGAACCTGGGGCAGTACCCGGCGGTGACCACCTCATGCACGTTACGTGAACCGCAGGTTCGGGACGAATCACTCGCGGGTAGCTCAGGGGGCGAGCAGAAGGGAGAGGAATCTCCGAGGCCTGGTGGTGGTTCCTGTCGGCGCTGGCCGTCGCGGTCGGGGTGTTCGGGGTGTTTCTCGGTGCCGAGCACCTGCCGAGGCGGATGCCGCGCCGCTGGGGCAAGCGCGCCGCCCTGCCGGGCGCACGGCCTGGTTGAGCAGCCGCCGGACCAGCGACACGGCAAGGCCGCCGTACGGCGGTCCGTACGGCGGCCTTGCACCGATCGCGGGCTCAGCCTTTGCGCTTGCCGACTTCCTCGGCGAGCTGCGGGGAGACGTTGAACAGGTCGCCGACCACGCCGAAGTCGGCGATCTCGAAGATCGGCGCCTCCGGGTCCTTGTTCACCGCGATGATCGTCTTCGAGGTCTGCATACCGGCCCGGTGCTGGATCGCGCCGGAGATGCCCAGCGCGATGTACAGCTGCGGCGAGACCGTCTTACCGGTCTGGCCGACCTGGAACTGCGCCGGGTAGTAGCCGGAGTCGACCGCGGCCCGGGAAGCGCCGACGGCCGCGCCGAGCGAGTCGGCCAGCTTCTCCACGACCTCGAACTTCTCCGCCGAGCCGACCCCGCGGCCACCGGAGACCACGACCGAAGCCTCGGTCAGCTCCGGCCGGTCGCCGCCGACCACCGGCTCCACCCCGGTGATCTTGGCCGACCTGGCCGGGTCGACGGCGGGCAGCTCGACGGCCTCCTCGACCGCGGCAGCGTCGGCCCGCACCGCCTCAACGGCGCCGGGACGCACCGAGATGACCGGGAAACCTTTGGTGGACTTGGACTTCACCGAGAACGCGCCACCGAAGATGGACTGGCCCACGGTGCCGTCCGAGTTGACGTCCACCGCGTCGACGAGCAGGCCCGCGCCGACACGCGCGGCCAGCCGTCCGGAGACCTCCTTGCCCTCGGCGCTCGCGGTGACCAGCACCGCGGCGGGCGCGGACTTCGCGACCAGCGCGGCGAGCGCGTCCACCTTCGGCGTCACCAGGTAGGAACCCGCGTCCACGGACTCGGCCACGTAGACCTTCACCGCACCGTAGGAGGCCAGCGACTCCTTCAGCTTGCCCGCGGTGCCCGGGGCGCCGACCACGACCGCGGCCGGCTCGCCCAGCTCGCGAGCGGCGGTCAGCAGTTCGTAGGTGACCTTCTTCAGCTCGCCGTTCAGGTGATCGACGAGAACCAGAACCTCAGCCATTGTCACGTCTCCTCAGTCTCAGATGAGCTTCTGGCCGACCAGGTACTCGGCGATCTTGACGCCGCCGTCACCCTCGTCCTCGACCCGCTGCCCGGCCTGGCGCGGCGGCTTCGGAGCGGCCTCGGTCACGGACGACCACGCGTTGCCGAGACCGACCTCGCCCGCGTCGACGCCGAGGTCGGCGATGGTGAAGGTGTCGACCGGCTTCTTCTTCGCGGCCATGATGCCCTTGAAGGACGGGTAGCGCGGCTCGTTGATCTTCTCGGTGACGCTGATCAGCGCGGGCAGCGGCGCCTCCAGGGTGGTGCGCCCGTCGTCGGTCTCGCGCACACCCTTGACGGTGCCGCCCTCGACGGTCACCTCGCGCAGGTGGGTCAGCTGCGGCACGCCGAGCAGTTCGGCGACGACGGCGGGAACGGCGCCGCCCCGGCCGTCGGAGGCCTCGTTGCCCGCGATGACCAGGTCGTAGCCCTCGACCTTGCCGATCGCGGCGGCCAGCACCTTCGCCGTGGCGATCAGGTCGGAGCCCCTGAGCGCCTCGTCGGAAACGTGGATGGCTTTGTCGGCGCCCATGGACAGCGCCTTGCGGATGGCGTCGGTCACCCGGTCCGGGCCCACCGAGACCACGGTCACCTCACCGTCGCCGGCTTCCTTGATCTTGAGCGCCTCTTCGACGGCCCGCTCGTTGATCTCGTCGAGCACCGCGTCGGCGGACTCGCGGTCGAGCGTGTGGTCGGACTCGTTGAGCTTGCGCTCCGAATAGGTGTCCGGCACCTGTTTGACCAGGACAACGATCTTCGTCATGGGTCCCCTTCGACCTCCCGCGTAACCTGCTCTACTGGCCAGTAGCGTAGGGAAGATTCGCCAGCTTGGCGCCCTGAGGTGACAGCATTCACCTGGATACGCGTTTTGTTGGGACGATAGTCCCGCTTTCTCTGGCATGGAGCGCGTCGCTTCGAGTGGAATCGACCCGGACGGGTTATACAGACTGCGTCCTTCGGGCTAGCCTCGCGGTTCGTGTCCAACCATGTAGCCGTTGTAACGGACTCCACCGCGTCCCTGCCGGACGAGTTGGCCAGGCAATGGGGTATCAAGGTCGTTCAACTTCAGCTCAATGTGGACGACCAGACCGACGACGAGAACAGATTCGACCGCGGCGAGCTGTACACGGCGCTGAGCGCGGGCCGGCGCGTCACCACCTCTCCCCCGGACCCCGGCGCCTTCTTCTGGGCCTACCAGGACGCGGTGAGCGCGGGCGCGAACGCGGTGGTCAGCCTGCACCTCTCCGAACGCATGTCGGCCACGGTCCGCGTGGCACGGCAAGCCGCCGAGCAGATACGGATTCCCGTGTACACCCTCGACAGCGGGACCACCGGGATGAGCCTCGGCTTCGCCGCGCTGTCCGCGGCACGGGCGGCGGGCGCCGGTGCGCGGGTCAGCCGGGTGGTCGAGGCCGCCGAACGCCGGATCCTCGGCAGCAGTGAGCTGATCTACCTCGACACCCTCGAATACCTCCGCCGTGGCGGCCGGATCGGCGCCGCGGCCGCGCTGATCGGCACCGCTTTTTCCATCAAACCGCTGCTCACCGTGACCGGCGGCGAGGTCGCCCCGCTGGCGCGGGTTCCCGGCGCCCGCCGCGCGCTGGCCCGGCTGGTCGACCTCACCACGGAACGGGCGAAGTCCCGTCCGGTCGAGCTGGCCGTGTCCTGTTTCAAGCAGAGCGGGCGCGAGCTGAGCCTGGTTGAGCAGCTCCGTGAGCGGATCCCGGACGAGCGCGAGGTGCTGATCGTGGAGGCCAGCACGGTGATCGGCGCCCACACCGGGCCAGGTGCGCTGAGCATCACAGTCTCGCCTCTGTAAAACTCGACCGAGTTAACCCGATAGCGGTGCTCCCCCTACGCACCAGCGGGAGCGGCCGAGTGCACATGGGGACTACGACACGCGAAGCAACCGGCGAAGAGCAGCGCTTGGCCGCCGAGGTCAGACGGTTTTCGACGGCTCCCTTCGACGGCCGCCCGGTGCGGACCGCGGACGAGGGCGACCTCGACCTCCGGCTGTTCCGAACCACCTACCTGCCCGCCTTCGTCGCCGCCGAGGCCCTCGAAGAGAACCAGCGCCCGATCGCCTGGCTGCGGCTGACCACGCCGAGCGGAGTCCCGACCGCGCTCGGCGATGGCGCGCGGGAGGCGCGGTGCCGGAGTTCCGCGTCGACGCCTCGTCCTGGTCGGTCATGCTGAGAAGTGGCCGTAATAGGGTCACCGGGGTGACCACCTCATTGCCCTCTGGAGGGGCAACCCCCAGACCCCGCCTGGAGGCAAGCCCCCAGACCCCCTGGGAGGCGCTGCATCTCACCGGCGAACGAACCGTGCCCGGGATACCCGAGGAAAACTACTGGTTCCGCCGGCACGAAGCGGCGTATCTGGCGCTGCTGCCCTACTGCGCGGGCGCGACGGTGCTGGAGGCGGGTTGCGGCGAGGGCTACGGTGCCGGGCTGATCGCGGAACGGGCCGGGCACGTGCTCGCGCTGGACTACGACGAAGCGACCACGGTCCACGTCGCGCGGCGCTATCCCCGGCTCTGGACGGTGCGGGGAAACCTGGCCTTCCTGCCCCTCGCTTCGTCCACTGTGGATGTCGTGGCGAACTTCCAGGTGCTCGAACACCTGTGGGACCAGGCGGCCTTCCTCGCCGAGTGCCACCGGGTGCTGCGTCCCGGCGGGCGGCTGGTGGTCACCACACCCAACCGGCTCACCTTCACCCCGGATTCGGACACGCCCCTCAATCCCTACCACACCAGGGAACTCGCACCGTCCGAACTGGACGATCTGCTGCGGGAGGCCGCGTTCTCCGTCGAGTTGCTGCACGGTCTGCACCACGGGCCCGGGCTGCGCGCGCTGGACGAGCGGTACGGTGGATCGATCATCGACGCACAACTGCGAGTCGTGCTGGGCGAGTTGCCCGGCCAGGCGGTCTGGCCCCCGGAACTGCTGGCGGATGTCGCGGCGATCAGCGCGGGTGATTTCGAGATCCACGGCGAGCACCTGGCCGAAAGCCTCGATCTGGTCGCGGTGGCGGTGCGCCCGTGACCAACCAGTCCGAGGGAACGTTCTGCCTCGTCCTGCACAGCCACCTGCCCTGGCTGGCACACCACGGTTCCTGGCCGGTCGGCGAGGAATGGCTCTACCAGGCCTGGGCACATTCCTACCTGCCGGTGGTCGACCTCGTGCGGCGGCTCGCCGACGAGGGCAGGCACGACGTGCTGACCCTCGGCGTGACGCCGGTGCTCGCCGCCCAGCTCGACGACCCCTACTGCCTGCGGACGTTCCACCAGTGGCTCGGGCATTGGCAGCTGCGTGCGCTGCAGGCGAGCACGCTGTGGCGCGGCGATCCGTTGTTGCGTGACCTCGGCGCGGCCGAGTACCGCGCCGCGGTCCGGGCGGCCGAGTCCTTCGAAACGGTTTGGCGGCACGGCTTCTCCCCGATCCTCCGATCCCTTGTGGACTCTTCGGCGATCGAGCTGATCGGCGGGCCGCTGACGCATCCGTTCCAGCCTTTGCTGGATCCCCGGCTGCGCTCGTTCGCGTTGCGCGCCGGCCTGGACGACAGCGAACTGCGGGTGGGGCACCGTCCGGCGGGCATCTGGGCGCCGGAATGTGGTTACGCGCCGGGCATGGAGGACGGTTACGCGGCGGCCGGAGTACGGCGGTTCCTTGTGGACGGTCCTTCGCTGCGCGGCGAAACCCACGCCGCCCGCACGGTCGGCTCGTCGGACGTGGTGTGCTTCGGCCGGGATCTCGAAGTGACTTATCGCGTGTGGTCCCCGAAGTCGGGCTATCCGGGACACGCCACCTACCGCGACTTCCACACCTGGGCACACGAGGTCGGGCTCAAGCCGTCGCGGGTGACGGGCAGGCAGGTCGCGCCCCCGGACAAGGCGCCCTACGACCCGGCGCTCGCGGCGGACACGCTTCGCCTGCACGTCAAGGACTTCGTGGACACCGTGGTGACCCGGCTGCGCGCGCTACGGCAACGGCACGGCCGCGAGTCGCTGGTGGTGGCTGCCTACGACACCGAACTGTTCGGGCACTGGTGGCACGAAGGCCCGGCGTGGCTGGAGGGTGTGCTGCGGGCGCTGCCCGAGGCGGGTGTGCGGGTGACGACGCTCGGCGGCGCGCTCGACGCCGGACATCTCGGCGCTCCGGTCGAACTTCCCGCCTCGTCGTGGGGCTCGGGCAAGGACTGGCGGGTCTGGGACGGCGAACAGGTGGCCGACATGGTTCAGTCCAATGCCGGGCTGCAGCGGCGCCTGCTCGCGCTGCCCCCGCAGGGCGGCGCCGGGGACCGGGTGCGAGACCTGGCGGTGAGCGAGGCGATGCTGGCCCTGTCGAGCGACTGGGCGTTCATGGTGACCAAGGATTCGGCGGCCGACTACGCGCGGCGGCGGGCACGGCTGCACACCGAGCGTTTCGACCGCCTGGCGGCGCTCCTCGGTGAGCGCGACATGCCAGAAAGTCGCGTGCCCGCTTCCCCGCACCATCTCGACAGCTTTCAGGCCGAGGACAGCCCCTTCGGTCACCTCGACGCCCGCGCCCTCCACGTCCCGCGCTGACCCGTCCCCTGCCGCCGACTCGCGTGCGCGAACGAAGCTAGGAACCGGCGGCGGCGATGACGGCGCGGTTGTGGGCGGCGACGACGGCGACGTCCGGCTTCATCAGCCGGCGGTCGTAGGTCAGGAAGCCGTTGACCTCGTTCTCCACGTCGGTGATCTGGGTGTAGATCGCGCCGGAGAGGCCGAGGTCGGGCACCAGCTCCGCCAAGTCCTCGCTGAGCGAGACATACCGTTGCGTCAGTTGCGCCGGGCTCGTGGTCATCTCGTACGCGACCGGCTCGCCCGGCCAGACGTGCCCGGGCACGACCAGCCCGAAACCGCCGTACTCACCGTCCACAGTGGCCCGACCGTCGCGCACCGCCGGCCGCCCTGGGCCGACATAGGTGTGGTCGTCGTAGATGTCGCCCGCACCGGAGTCGGGATGCGAGTAGCAACAGTTGACGCCGCTGGCCGCGGTGACAAGCCGGGCCGGGTCGGCGGTCTTGACCACCTCGGCGATGCGCGCGGTGTCGTACTCGCCCCAGCCCTCGTTGAACGGCACCCAGCCGATGATCGACGGGCTGCCGCCCAACTGGTCGATCATCGCCCGCAACTCGTTCTCGAAGTGCGCCCGCGCCGCGGCGGGCGGTGGTGGCTGTGGCGCGACCGGGGCGGAGAGGTCGATCGGCAGCGACGGCATGTCCTGGAACACCAGCAGGCCCAGCCGGTCCGCCCAGTAGTACCAGCGCGCCGGTTCGATCTTGACGTGCTTGCGGACGAAGTTGAAGCCCAGTTCCCTGGTCTTGTCCAGGTCGTACCGCAGCGCCGCGTCGGTCGGGGCGGTGTGCCCGCCGTCCGGCCAGAACCCCTGGTCCAACGGACCGTGCAGAAAGGTGATCCGGCCGTTGAGCGCGATCCGCGGGCGGCCGCGCGCGTCGGCGACCAGCCCGATCGTGCGCAGCCCGCCGTAGCCGCGCACCTCGTCGACCACCTCGCCGCCGGGCTCGGTCAGCCGCACGACGATGTCATAGAGATAGGGGTCCTCCGGCGTCCACAGCTGTGGTTGAGCCACCTCCAGCCGCAGCGGGCTGCCCGGCGGGCCACTCGCCTTGGCCGCCTCGCGCCCGTCCGCGGACCGGACCACGACCTCCGCGTGCTGCCCGGTCACGCCGGAAACCCTTGGCGTCACGGTGAAACCGCTGAGATCTCCGGTGATGGCGAGCTTTTCGATGTGCGCCGTGGGCACCGGCTCCAGCCACACCGTCTGCCAGATGCCGGACGAGCCCGTGTACAGGATGCCGCCCGGCGCCCTCCGCTGCTTGCCGACCGGGAACGGCGCCGCCTCGTCGCGGTCCTCGGCCCGCACCACGATTTCCTGCTCACCGTCCGGCCGCAGCGCGTCGGTGATGTCGGCGCTGAACGCGGTGAAGCCGCCTTCGTGCGTGGCGACCTCCCGGCCGTTCACCCGGACCGTCGCGATCTGGTCCACCGCGCCGAAGTGCACCAGCACCCGCTGCCCGTGCCAGTCCGGCGGCACGGTGAACGCGCGCCGGTAGGTCATCACGTCGTCGTGCCGCTGAATTCCCGACAGCGCCGACTCGGGCGGGTACGGCACGAGGATCTGCTCGGAGTCGTTGTAACGCCACAGGCCGTTGAGGTTCTGCCAGGCCGACCGGACAAGCTGAGGACGTGGGTACTCGGGCAACGCGTTGTCCGGGCCCACGCTGCTCGTCCACGGCGTGCTCAGCGGCGCCGTCTTGGGCGACCAGCCGGCCGCGCCCGCTTGGGAAGGTTCCACCAGCGACATAACGAAACCGACGATAACGGCTACCGCAAGCGCCGTCGTCCGCAAGAGCCCGCCCCACTTCGAGATCACGTGACCAATCTCACTTGGGTACCGGGCGGTTCGGGTGGTTCTGGTCCTTGCTGACCGGTGAGTAACCTTCCGTCATGCGCGTGCTGATGTTGTCCTGGGAGTACCCGCCGGTCGTCGTCGGCGGGCTCGCCCGCCACGTGCACGCCCTGGCCCGGCACCTGGCCAGGGACGGGCACGAAGTCGTCGTGCTGTGCCGGCACGCCGCCGGGACGGACGCCAGCACGCATCCGAAGTCCGACCGGATCGTGGACGGCGTGCGGATCGTCCGGGTCGCCGAGGATCCGATGCACGTGACGTTCGAGCAGGATCTCATCCCCTGGACCCTGGCGATGGGTCATGCCATGGTCCGCGCCGGGCTTGAGCTGTTCCGCGGCTGGCAGCCCGAGGTCGTGCACGCGCACGACTGGCTGGTCACGCATCCCTCCATCGCCTTGGCCGAAACCGCCCGGACGCCTCTGGTCGGGACTATTCACGCCACGGAAGCCGGCCGCCACTCGGGATGGCTGTCGCACCCACTGAACCAGCAGGTGCACTCGGTCGAGTGGTGGCTGGCCAACCGCGCCGACGAGCTGATCACCTGTTCGCAGGCCATGCGCACGGAGGTGGCGCGCCTGTTCGACCTCCCGGCCGGCGACATCACGGTGATCCACAACGGGATAGAGGAACGCGGCTGGCGGGTCCCGGCGGACGAGGTCGAGACCGCGCGCCGGACCTATGCTCAGGCCGGCGAGCCGCTGCTGCTGTATTTCGGCCGCCTGGAATGGGAAAAGGGAGTGCAGGACCTGCTCGCCGCGCTCCCCGGGATCCGGCGCGCGCACCCGGGCACCCGCCTGGTCGTCGCGGGCCAGGGACGCCACCGCGACGAACTGATCAAGCAGGCTCGCAAGCTGCGGATCCGGCGTGCGGTCTCCTTCGCCGGGCACCTGTCCGACCGGGAGTTGCGGGCCGTGCTGGCCGCGGCCGACTCAGTCGTGCTGCCCAGCCGGTACGAGCCGTTCGGCATCGTCGCGCTGGAGGCCGCGGCCGCGCAGGCGCCGCTGATCGCCTCCACCGCGGGTGGGCTCGGCGAAGTCGTGATCGACGGGGTGACCGGCCTCGCCTTCACTCCCGGCGATGTCCCGGCGCTGACCGTGGCCGTGGACACCGTGCTCCGAAACCGCCGCGCCGCCGCCCGCCGCGCCCGCACCGCGCGGTCCCGCCTCGCCGTCGACTTCGACTGGGCCCAGATCGCGGCCGCCACCGCCGAGGTCTACCGCCGCGCCAAGACCGCCGAGCAGACCGAGTTCGGTCGCCCGAAGATCCCCACCGGTAACACCTTCGAGCCGTGAAAAACCGGGCCCGGCGGGGAGGGTGTTCCCGCCGGGCCCGGTGCCCGCGCCCGTCCGGCCACAGGTGGGGCGCGGAGCCGATTTTCCCGGTCAGGTAAGGAAAATCGGGGTTTTGTGTCGCCGCGGATCGGGGTCTTCACCTGCCTACAGTTCGGTCAGGTACCGCGCGTAGGCACCGGTGGTGAGAAAGCTCGGCAGCTTCTCGCCGAGCGCGGTCTCCTCGAAGATCGCCCGTGCGTCGTCGAGTCGTAGCCGGTCGCCCTCGCCCAGTTCGACGCTGACGGAGGCCAGTTCCTCGTTCAGGAAGCCGCGCACCAGTTCCGTGGTGATCGCGGTGCCGTCGGCGAGCTTGGTGCCGTTGCGGATCCACTGCCACACCTGGCAGCGGGCGATCTCCGCGGTGGCCGCGTCCTCCATCAGGTTGGAGATCGCCGCCGCGCCGGTGCCCCGCAGCCAGGAGTCCACATAGCGCAGTGCCACGTTGATGTTGGCGCGCAGGCCCTGCTCGGTGACGTCGCCGCCCGCGCTCGCCACGTTCAGCAGGTCCTCGGCGGTCACCGAGACGTCCTCACGCAGCCGGCCGAGCTGGTTCGGCCAGCCGCCGAGCACGCTGGTGAAAACCTCGTCGCACACCGGCACCAGTCCCGGATGCGCCACCCAGGAACCGTCGAATCCGTCGCCCGCCTCGCGTTCCTTGTCCTGGCGCACCTTCTCCAGCGCGGTAACAGTGATCTCCGGGATGTCCGGGATCTCCGGGATCTCCGGGATCCCCGGGTCCTTGCCGGGAATGAAGGCGGCCATCCCGCCGATCGCGTGCGCGCCGCGTTTGTGGCAGGTGCTCACCAGCAGTTCGGTGTAGGCGCGCATGAACGGCACGGTCATCGTGACCTGGGCGCGGTCGGGCAGCACGTAGTCCGCGCCGAGGGAACCGAAGGTCTTGATGATGCTGAAGATGTAGTCCCACCGTCCCGCGTTGAGACCCGCCGCGTGCTCACGCAGCTCGTAGAGGATTTCCTCCATTTCGAAGGCCGCGGTGATCGTCTCGATCAGCACGGTGGCCCGGATGGTGCCGCGTGGGATGCCGAGTTCCCGTTGCGCCAGCAGGAAGACGTCGTTCCACAGCCGGGCTTCTTCGTGGCTTTCCAGCTTGGGCAGGTAAAAGTACGGCCCGCTCCCCCGCGCGAGCAACTGGCGGGCGTTGTGGAAGAAGTACAGTCCGAAGTCCACCAGGCCGGCCGAAACCGGGCGGCCGTCGATGCGCAGGTGCTTCTCGACCAGGTGCCAGCCACGCGGGCGGGCGACGATGGTGGCGGGGCTGTCCCCGATCGCGTAACGCTTTCCGCCGGCGGTGAAGTCGATGGCGCGCCGGATCGCGTCGAACAGGTTGAGCTGCCCGCCGATCACGTTGTCCCAGGTGGGCGAGGTGGCGTCCTCGAAGTCGGCCAGCCAGACGCGCGCCCCGGAGTTGAGCGCGTTGACGGTCACTTTTCGGCCGGTGGGCCCGGTGATCTCCACCCGGCGGTCCTCCAGGCCGGGCGCGGGCGGGGCGACCTGCCAGGTCGGGTCGTTGCGGAGCCACCGGGTCTCCGGCCGGAAGTCGAGGGTTTCCTCGCCCGAGGCCAGCTTCTCGCGACGCAGGCGGCGCGCGTCGAGCAGTTCGCGGCGGCGGCCGGCGAACTCGTTGTCCAGGCGCGCGACGAAGTTCAGCGCGGCCGGGGTGAGGATCTCGCCGAACCGGTCCTTGAGCGGACCGGTGACCTGGATCCGGGACGTGAACCTTGCTGACATGACAAGCCTTCCGCGAGGGTGGGCGCCTCCCGGACGCCGTTGGCCGGGAGGCGCGGAGTCATGAGTGGACTCAGTGGAACTGGTCTTCTTCGGTGGAGCCCTTGAGCGCGGTGGTGGAGCTCTCCGGGTTCAGCGCGGTCGAGACCAGGTCGAACCAGCCGGTGCCGACCTCGCGCTGGTGCTTGGTCGCGGTGTAGCCACGCTCCTCCGCACCGAACTCGCGCTCCTGCAGGTCCACGTAGGCGGTCATGCCCTCGCGGGCGTAGCCGTGCGCCAGGTCGAACATCGAGTAGTTCAGGGCGTGGAACCCCGCCAGCGTGATGAACTGGAACTTGTAGCCCATGTGGCCCAGTTCGCGCTGGAACTTCGCGATGGTCGCGTCGTCCAGGTGCTTCCGCCAGTTGAACGACGGCGAGCAGTTGTAGGCCAGCAGCTGGTCCGGGTACTTCGCCTTGATCGCCTCGGCGAACTTCCGGGCGACCTCCAGGTCGGGCGTGGAGGTCTCCATCCACAGCAGGTCCGCATACTCGGCGTAGGCGAGGCCGCGGTCGATACACGGCTCGATGCCGTTACGCACCTTGTAAAAACCCTCCGAGGTGCGCTCGCCGGTGAGGTACTTCTGGTCGCGCTCGTCGACGTCGCTGGTGATCAGCGTGGCCGCCTGGGCGTCGGTGCGGGCGATGACGATCGACGGCACGTCGAGCACGTCGGCGGCCAGCCGGGCGGCGTTCAGCGTGCGCTCGTGCTGCTTGGTCGGGATGAGCACCTTGCCGCCGAGGTGACCGCACTTCTTCTCGGACGCGAGCTGGTCCTCCCAGTGCACGCCCGCGGCACCGGCCGCGATCATGCCCTTCATCAGCTCGAACGCGTTGAGCGGACCGCCGAAGCCCGCCTCGGCGTCGGCGACGATCGGGGCGTAGAAGTCGATGTCGGTGTTGCCCTCGGCCCAGTTGATCTGGTCGGCGCGGCCCAGCGCGTTGTTGATCCGGCGGACCACCGCCGGCACCGAGTTGGCCGGGTACAGGCTTTGGTCCGGGTAGGTCTGCCCGGCCAGGTTCGCGTCCGCCGCGACCTGCCAGCCGGACAGGTAGATCGCCCTGAGCCCGGCCCGGACCTGCTGGACGGCCTGGTTGCCGGTGAGCGCGCCGAGCGCGTGGATGTAGTCCTCGGTGTGCAGGAGGTGCCACAGCTTCTCGGCGCCCCGGCGGGCCAGCGTGTGCTCCTCGACCACGCTGCCGCGCAGCTTGATCACGTCGGCCGCGCCGTAGGACCGCTTGACACCCTGCCACCGAAGGTCGGTCTCCCACCGCTCGGCCAGCTCCGCGGCGGCCTGCTCGAACTGCTCTGCCATGAGTACTTCTCCACCTTTGCGAAGGTTGCGTACGGTCGCTTGCTGGTTTGACCATGACATGACCTGGGGAACAGTGGCCAGCGCTCCAATTTGCCAAGTTTTGCAAATTTTTCGTAGCATGTTGCGAACGTTGCGAACGAACCGGTTCACAACGCCGGAGCTGAACCGGTTTCTTGATCGGTAAGGCCCGGAAAACCTTCGGAGGAAACCGCGATGGACAAGACATTCGCCGGCGCGAAACTGAGGCATCTGCGGGAAAGCCGCGGGATGAGCCAGGCGGACCTGGCGCGCCTGCTGGAGATTTCCCCCAGTTATCTCAACCAGATCGAGCACAATTCGCGCCCGCTGACCGTGCCCGTCCTGCTGCGGATCACCGAAGCCTTCGGCGTCGACACCAAGTTCTTCGCCAACAACGACACCTCGCGCCTGGTCGCCGACGTCCGGGAGGCGCTGATGGACGAGGTGCTCGGGGTGGAGGCGACCCGCGGCGAGCTCAACGACCTGGCCACCAACCTGCCCACGATCGCGCAGGCGCTGGTCCGGCTGCACCGTAGCTACCGCAACGCGGTCGAGACCACCGCCGCGCTCGTCACCGAGAACGGCACGGGGCTGCACGGCAGCGCCGCCGCTTCCCTGCCCCACGAAGAGGTGCGGGACTTCTTCTACGACCGCGAGAACTACGTCGTCGAACTGGACGAACGCGCCGAGCGGATGGCCTCGGACATGGGACTCCAGCGCGGCGAGGTGCACGGCGCGCTCCAGGACCGCCTGGCCGAACGCTACGGCGTGCGGGTCACCAGCGAGGGCATCGACGAGGCCGGCGGCGAGCAGCACCGGTACGAGCCTGCCGCCCGCGTCCTGCGGCTCGCGCCCAGCCTGCGGATCGGGCAGCGGGCGTTTCGCATGGCCTCCCAGATCGCGCTGCTGGAGTACGACGACCTGATCACCGACCTGGCCGACTCATGGGCCTTCTCCGGTCCCGCCGCACGCTCGCTGGGCCGGGTCGGCCTGGCCAACTACTTCGCGGGCGCGCTGATCCTGCCCTACGGCGCCTTCCTGTCCGCGGCCGAGCGGCACCGGTACGACATCGAGCGGCTGTGCGACCACTTCGGCGTCGGGTTCGAAACGGTCTGCCACCGGCTGTCCACGTTGCAGCGGCCGAAGATGCGCGGGGTGCCGTTCTCCTTCGTGCGCGTCGACCGGGCGGGGAACATGTCGAAACGGCAGTCGGCGGCCGGGTTCCACTTCTCCCGGGTGGGCGGTGCCTGTCCACTGTGGAACATCTACGAGGCGTTCACCGCCCCCGGCAAGATCGTCACGCAGATCGCGACCCTGCCGGACGGCAAGAGCTACTTCTGGGTGGCGCGAACGGTGTCCCGCAACATCGGCGGCCACGGCAGTCCCGGCAAGATGTTCAGTGTCGGGCTCGGCTGCGAGTTGCGGCACGCGCGCCGGCTGGTCTACTCGACCGGCCTGGACCTTGACGACCGCGACGCGGCGACGCCGATCGGCATGGGCTGCAAGGTGTGCGAACGCCCGGCCTGCCCGCAGCGCGCTTTCCCGACCATCGGCAAGCAACTCACGGTGGACGAGAACACCAGCACCTTCGTTCCGTACCCGGCGGTGCCCAAGAGTTAGGACAGCGCTGTCGAGGGTGGTGGCGGGAGAGACAGGGTGACAGGAGAGATAGGGTGACAGGAGAGATAGGGTGGCGGGAGAGATAGGGTGACACTGTGACGACCACCTTCCCGCTGCTCACCATCTGTGGGAGCACCCGCGCCGGGTCGACGAACGCGGCGGTGCTGCGCACGGTGGCGGCGGTGGCCCCGGAGCCGGTGGTGGTCGACGGTTACGACGGCCTCTCCGGCCTCCCGCACTTCAATCCCGACGACGACCGCGAACCCCTGCACCCGGCGGTCGCCGACCTCCGTGGCCGGATCAAGGAGGCCGGCGCGCTGCTGTTCTGCACGCCGGAATACGCCGGGGCACTGCCGGGCTCGTTCAAGAACCTGCTCGACTGGACGGTGGGCGCGGAAGCGATGTACCACAAGCCGGTCGCCTGGATCAACGCGTCCTCCTCACTCACCGGCGCGAAGCACGCCCACGAATCGCTGCGGATCGTGCTGGGCTATCTCAACGTCGACCTGGTCGAGCAGGCCTGTGTGCACATTCCGGTCGGGCGCGATCTCCTCGGCGAAGACGGACTCGTCCACGACGAGCGGACCCGGGAACGAATCGCGGCCGCGGTGACCGCGCTGGCCTCGCACCGCTGAGACGGGCGAATCGCGCGTCACCGAATCGGGCCATTCAGCCGGCCACGCCGGGTCGTCCGGGTGACCGTTCCGCTCTTCGTCGACACCCCGATCGGGTCGTGGTGATCCAATTGTTTGGTTCCGTATTCACGCGACTACCCGCCGGAATTGAAGCTGCTAGGCTCCGACTGCTGGAATGATTCACGACGGGTGAATCACCAGATTTCATTCAACGCCGATTGGAGTCTCATGAAAAGACGTGGTTCCGGCAGATCCGCTTTTCTGCTGGCCCTGCTCGCCTCGTTGCTGGCCCTGGGCGCGCTACCCGCCCACGCCGATCCGGTGACCTGGCTGTTCACCAGTTGCCAGGACGTCCGCACCCATATTCTGCGCGCCCCGGACGGCGAATACGTACTGTCCAACAGCGGCCGGGTCTTCACGGTGTACTGCCACGACATGGCCGGAACGCCCCGCGAATACATCGACCTGACCGGCACCGGGCCGAACACGAACTTCTCCCAATACACCGCGGGCGGGGCGGCACCGGGCACGGACGTGCGCACGACCTTCACGAAGCTGCGCGTCGACCCGGCCACGCTGACCGTGGACATCGGAGACCTGACCTTCGCATCATCCACCGGGTCGCTGCTGCACGGCGGTCAAACGGTGACCGGCATGCCCTACGGCGTGGCGATGTCCTGCGTCGGTCCGAACAATGCCGCCGGCGCCGGGAACATCGACCTGCGGAACACCCCGTACCAGGTCGCCAACGCTTTCGTGGTCGGCGGTTTCGCGGCCACCGGATCCGCCACCGTCAGCCCGGACAACCAGGTAATCAATCTGCGGGGCGGCGGTTACTGCGGCTGGGTCACACCGGCCCCGGCGATGTACAACCCGTTCAATCCGAGCCCCGGTAACTACCATTTGAAGCTGGCCTGCGCGCCGACCGCGCCCGCCACCCCGCAGCGTCCCTTCTGCGTGAACGCCGCCTGATTTCTTTCCCGTTTCCGTTTCCGTTTCCCGAAGTGTGGCCGTCGTCTGCCCGGCGACGGCCACACTTCGTGCTCAGGACCCTGAGGCGAGCCAACTTTCGAAAATCAGTGCGCGGGCGGTGACAACGATCGGGACCCGGAAAAGGAGGACCATGCGGAAAATCCCGACTTTGTTCGCCCGCGATCCGGAAGACCTGCGTAAGGTGACCCGCGACGTCCGCCCGGCCTGCCAATGGGTGCTCGACGACGAAGGCGGCGCCACGCGGAAGTACGACGGCGCCTGCGTGCGGCTGAACGAGGCCCGGCCACTGGCGGGCGCGCCGGGAAGTCAAGGGGAGGATCGGCTACGGCGACCTCGATGGCCGCCCACAGCCGGTGGCGCCGGTCCTCCTGGTCTGGGCCAGATGAGCGCGTTCAAACCACGCGCGATCCTTCCTCGTCGGTCACATCGAGCGGGTTGAGGTCGAGTCCCGCCCGCCAGACGATCTCGGGTACCCGCTCCGGCAACGGGGTGGCGGTGTCGACCCGGCACGGAAACACCGGCGTTCCGGGAAGAACACGCTCGCCGTAGTCGTAGTCGTAGTCGTAGCGGTCCGGCGGCAGGCACAGGCCCGCCGAGGCACCGACTTCGAGGAGCGCGAGCGGCCCCGCAGCGCGGCGAGAGCGGGGAGAAGGGTCGCACAGCGCGCCGGTTCGTTGGTCCGCGTGCCGCGTTCCGCCATCACCTCGCGGATTTCGTTTTCGCGCTCGGCGAAAGCGGTTTGGAAAGTGGACCAGCCCCGGACCGGGCCGCACGGGTAGCCAACGGCGCCGAAGAACAGGTTCGGCTGCCGTTGCGGCGGCGGAAGTCCGGCGAGAAAGCCGATCATCCGCGGGTCGTCGGCAACTTGCGCGGAAATCTCCACGTACACGGCGAGTACCCCTTGGCCTCCCCTTCGGCGAACCCACGGGAGATCCGTGCGATCCGCCCGGTGGTTTCGCCAGCCATCGGTCAGGCTTCTTCGAGGGTTTTCTGGAGCGCCTCGTCGGCTTTGCGGGCCATGTCCTTGATGGCTTCGCGGCGTTCGGCGTCGGCCTCGTAGTCGGCGCGGCGGTCCCGCACCACGCGGGCCGGGGAGCCGACGGCGATGGCGTAGTCCGGGATGTCGCCGCGCACCACCGCGTGCGCGCCCAGCACGCAGCCGCGACCGATGCGGGTGCCGCGCAGCACCGACACCTTCGTGCCGATCCAGGTGTCCGGCCCGATCCGCACCGGCGACTTCACGATCCCCTGGTCCTTGATGGGCAGGTTGATGTCCGTGGTGACGTGGTCGAAGTCGCAGATGTAGACCCAGTCGGCGACCAGCGTGGCCGCGCCGAGCTCGATGTCGAGGTAGCCGTTGATCACGTTCTGCCTGCCGAAGACGGCCTTGTCGCCGATCCTCAGCGAGCCCTCGTGGCAGCGAATGGCGTTGCCGTCGCCGATGTGCACCCAGCGGCCGATCTCCATCCGCCCGTAACCGGGGCGGCAGTGGATCTCCACGTTCTTGCCGAGGAACACCATGCCCCGCAGGATGATGTGCGGGTTGGCCAGCCGGAACTTCAGCAGCCGCCAGTACCGCACGAGGTACCAGGGCGTGTAGGCACGGTTGCGAAGGGCCCAGCGCAGCGAGTCCCCGGTCAGGAACCGGGCCTGCCTCGGATCGCGGCGGGCCTGCCACCAGGCGTGGGCGCGGGAAATCACCGGCGCTCCCCACATCGATGTCATAGCATCGAGATTAGCCGCGGCGCGACGCGTCTCCGTTGAGGGTGGAGGTGGGCGCCGGGTGGGGTAGACCAGAGAAGGGAAACGGCCGAGTGGGCACCAAGCTGATCATCGACACCGACCCGGGTGTGGACGACGCGTTCGCGATCGCGCTGGCGGCGTTGAGCGAGGACGTGGACCTGCTGGGGGTGACCACGGTGTTCGGCAACGTGCCGCTGGAGAGCACCACTCGCAACGCGCTCCGTGTGCTCGCCCTGTGCGGCCGCCCGGACGTGCCGGTCGCGGCGGGTGCCGACCGGCCGCTGGTGCACCCGCAACGTCGCCGAGCGGCCCACATCCACGGATCCGACGGCCTGTCCGGCCGGTCCGCCGCGCTGCCCGAAGCCGGCCGTGAGCCCGACCCGGCGGGTGCGGTGAGCCTGCTCGTCTCCCTGCTCGAGGCCGCCGACGAGCCCGTCACCATCGCCCCGATCGGCCCGCTGACCAATATCGCGCTGCTGCTCGCCGCGCATCCGCGGGTCCGCGACAAGATCGCCAGGATCGTGGTCATGGGTGGCGGGCTCGGCGGCGGCAACATCACCGCGGTGGCCGAGTTCAACATCTGGAGCGACCCCGAAGCGGCCAGGCGGGTGCTGGTCGAGGAAAACGTGCCCTGCGTCCTCGTGCCGCTGAACCTGACACTGCGCTGCGCGGTGGATTCCGCCTGGCTGGGCAAGCTCGCCGCCGCCGGGCCGATCGGTACCGCCCTGAACGCCCTGACCCCCGACTACCTCGCCTCCTACCGGAAGGTGCTGGGCTGGGACGGGATAGCCATGCACGACGCGGTCGCGGTGGCCGAGGCGATCAGCCCCGGAATCCTGCGCACGGAGTCCTATCCGGTCGAGATCGACTGCACGCTGGGACCGGGCCGCGGCGCGACCCTGGTCGACCTGCGCCCTGAAGGTGCGCGCGACGAAGGCGAGGGCGACGTGACACCCTCGACGATCGAGGTCGCCGTCGACACCGATCTCGACGGGCTGCGGGGCTTCGTGCTCGGCCGGCTTTCCCGTCCGTGAATCACGGCTGAGGGATCGCCAGCCCAGCCAGGTCGCGGCTGAGCCGATCCCGGTCGCCTTCTCCAAGAGCGACGCAGCGCGGGTAGGTCATGCCGACGCCGGGATCGAGAATGCGCTCGCAGGCGATCTGGCATTCCTCGGCCCCGTAACGGTATTTGAGGCTCCTGCCCGGCCGTGGGAACGCTGTGGACAGCCGGATCTCGTGCTCGTCCCGATGCCCGGCCAGGCCGTGGAACGGATCCGAATACCGCAGGCCGCCGACGTCGAACGCGTGCACCTGCTCGCCGTCCCGGCCGTGCTTTCCGGGGGCCCGACTGATCATGATCACCTGGACGATCTCGTGCAGCACGCCGAGGGTGACGCAGGCGGGCACCTGAACCCGCCACCACAGCGGTGGCCGGGTGAGCTTGAGCTGGTGCACGCGGATCCGCGCGGACGCGGCGAACCGGCGCAGGGCCTCGTGCAGCTCACCGGCCCCGGGATGGTCAGTGGCGGCCACGACATCCAGACCGCCGCGGTCCCGCACATAGTGGTAGGCGTCCTCGACGCCCCGGCGTGCCCGCGTGGAAAGCGCATACTCGGTGACCAGCCAGCGGCGCTGTGTCTCGTCGATGCCGGGGCCCTCGTCCCAGTCGGCCAGCGCGGCCAGCGCGTGCGCCCGCAGGTTCCTGTACCGCAACGCGCTTCGCCAGGCCGGGAGCACCTCGTCCGCGAAGCCCGCCACCACGTCGACCGCGGCCACCCGCTCGACCGGCGCGGCGAACTCCGCGGCGTGCAGCATCCGCGCGGCCCCGTCCACCGGGCGGCGCGTGCCGAACCACCGCAGCGCCTGCCGCCAGGCCTCTTCCTCGGGCAACGGGGCGAGCCGGGCCAGCAGATCGGCGACCGGCAGATCAGAAGTCACGGCCTCGGGCGCGCGGGCGTCGAACTGTTCGCGGGCCCAGCGACCCAGATCGGTCAGCCGCCCCTGTTCGATCGCGCCGAACGTGGACAGCAGCGCGACGGCCGCTTCCACGGCAAGGCCCTCACCCTGCCGGAACGCCTTTTCCGCGGCTGAGGCGTCGTCGGCGTCGTAACCGTCGAGGATGTCCGACACGGCCTCTTCGCCGGCCTCGTGACCATTGGCGAGCACGGTGAGGATCGCGCGGCACAACGTAGGCGCCCCATGGCGGTTCGCGTCCTGCGATTCGGTGCGCAGCACGGCGTCGAGCCCCTTGAGCCACAGCTGCGGTGGGTCACCGTCGGCCTTGCGCGCGACGGCCCTCGCGGTACCGACCTCGATGAGCCCGGCCGCTTCGGCCGCCACCCACGGCCAGTGGATCGGTGGCACGTCGGCCGCGGTCCGCACCTTCGCCGGGGCCTGCACGCCCAGCGCCGCCGCCGCGGCGGGCAGGTCGGCCGGACGCAGCACACCCTTCGCCGTGACGGGCCTGCCGCTGCCCACCCACGCGGTGAGCTTCACGGCGGGCGAGAGGGCATGACTTGCCAAAGTGGACAGCTCGGAAGTCACCCGGAGGACTGTAGCCCTGACCGCCTGTGGTCAGCCGCGCACCTTCCACCACGCCGCACAGTCGGCGGGCAGTGCCACCCCAGCTGCCACCCCAGCTGCCACCCCAGCTGTCACCCCAGCCGTTGTCTCCGCCGCTGCCGGTGCGCTGCTCACCAACAGTTCGCCCGGCCGGTCCAGGCTGACTTCGGAGTCCGTGAAGTTCACCGTGCACACGAAATCGGAGCCGCGCCGGAAACTCAGCACACCCTCGGGCGCGTCGAGCCACCCGAACTCACCACCGATCTCCCGGCGCAAGCGGATCGCCTTGCGGTACAAGGAAAGCGTCGAATTCTCGTCGCCTTCCTGCGCGGCCGGGGTCAGTTCGGCCCACGAATCCGGCTGCGGGAGCCACGAACTCGTGGTGGAGAAGCCGAACGGCGCCGCGGTGCCCGACCACGGGATCGGCACCCGGCAGCCGTCCCGGCCGCGGTCGGTGTGCCCGGAGCGCTCCCACTGCGGATCGGCGAGCACCTCGTCGGGCAGATCGGTGACCTCGGGCAGGCCCAGTTCCTCGCCCTGGTAGACGTAGGTGACCCCGGGCAACGCGAAGGTCAGCAACGAGGCCGCCCGCGCCCGCCGCACGCTGCCGAGCCTGGTCGCGTGGCGCACGATGTCGTGATTGGACAGTACCCAGGTGCTCGGCGCGTTCACCCGGTTCGCCGCGTCCAGGGACTCCGAGATGGCCCGACGGAACTGAGCGGCGTCCCACCGCGCCTTCACGTAGTGAAAGTTGAACGCCTGGTGCAGTTCGTCGGCCCGGAGGTAGCGCGCGAGCCGTTCCGGGCTGGGCGCCCACGACTCGGCGACCCCGATCCGCTCGCCGGGGTAGGAATCGAGGATCTTGCGCCACCTGCGGTAGATCTCGTGCACGCCGTCCTGGTCGAAATAGGGCAGCTCGGCCAGCCCGGCGTGCCCGCGCCGCTGGCCCGGCCCGGCGTCGGGCAGGCCACCGGCCTTGATCAGCCCGTGCGCCACGTCGATGCGGAGGCCGTCGACGCCGAGGTCGAGCCAGAACCGCAGGATGTCCTCGAACTCGGCGCGGACCTCCGGGTTCTCCCAGTTCAGGTCGGGCTGTTCCGGGGCGAACAGGTGCAGGTACCACTCACCGTCATCGCCGGTGCGGGTCCAGGCGGGGCCGCCGAACACCGACTCCCAGTCGTTGGGCGGGCGGTCGCCGGTCCCGTTCCGGAAGAAGTACCGGGCCCGGGCCTCGGGCTTGCCGGCCAGGGCGTCGGAGAACCACGGGTGCTTCGAGGAGGTGTGGTTGGGCACCAGGTCCACGATCACCCGCAGGCCGAGCGCGTGTGCCTCGCCGAGCAGCGCGCGGAACTCGCCGAGATCACCGAACAGCGGGTCCACGTCACGGTAGTCCGCGACGTCGTAGCCGCCGTCGGCCATCGGTGAGGGATAGAACGGAGTGATCCAGACGGCGTCCACGCCGAGGCCCGCGAGGTAGTCCAGCCGGCTCCGGGCGCCGGCGAGGTCGCCGACCCCGTCGCCGTTTCCGTCGGCGAAGCTGCGGATGTAGATCTGGTAGACGACGGCGGCGCGCCACCAGCCGGTGCTCTCGCTGCTCTTCAAAAGGCTTCCCCTCAGGACTCGGTCGGCGCCAGCCCCAGGATGCCCGCGGGCCGAGGGCGACACCACCCACAAGCACTTCCTCGAAAACGCTTTCAACCATTCAGCCGAGCGCGTTGTAGAGCCGCTTGCTTGCCGGGGCGTAGCCGATCCGCTGGTAGCCGCGCCAGGAGTGCTCGCCCGGCCCGGCGCCGAGTACGCCGATTTGTGCACATACTCCTAAATCCTTGCCCCGGAGGTCAGGGGTGTGACCAGGACCACTCACGTCGGCGGATCCGCCCGCACGCAGGCCCTGAACCACCTCAGAGCGGGCGGGTCGAGAGAGGGCGGTCACTCGCGCGACTTGTCGACAAGTAGGTGGTTGGCGGGATCCCACAACTTTCGGCCCCGGCAGGTGGTGGGTCCCACGATTCCCGTACCGGACGGTAGCGGACAAGGTAGGGAACCGGAGATCCCTGCCCCGGAAAGTTCCGCTGTAACCGATCTTTGGGAGGCTAACTCGGTGTTCAGCCGCATCGCCATCGTCAACCGGGGAGAGGCCGCCATGCGGCTGATCCACGCCGTCCGCGAGTTCAATGCCGAGACCGGGGCTCTGATCGAGACCATCGCGCTCTACACCGAAGCCGAGCGCACGGCCACCTTCGTGCGCGAAGCGGATCACAGCCACTGCCTCGGTCCCGCGTCCGCGCGACCCTATCTGGACCACGCCGTCCTGGAACGTGCACTGGTCGAGACGCGAGCCGACGCGGCGTGGGTCGGCTGGGGCTTCGTAGCCGAAGACCCTGCCTTCGCCGAACTCTGCGAGAAGATCGGTGTCACCTTCATCGGCCCGAGCGCCGAGGCCATGCGCAAGCTCGGTGACAAGATCGGCGCGAAGCTGATCGCCGAGGAGGTCGGCGTGCCGGTCGCCCCGTGGAGCCGGGGCCCGGTGGAAAGCCTGGACGCCGCACTCGAGGCCGCCGAGCGGATCGGCTACCCGCTCATGCTCAAGGCGACCGCGGGCGGCGGCGGCCGGGGCATCCGCGTGATCCGCGACGCCGGTGAACTCGCCGACGCCTACGAGCGCACCAGCCTGGAGGCCGAGCGCGCGTTCGGCAGCGGCGTGGTGTTCCTGGAACGGCTGGTCACCGGCGCGCGGCACGTCGAGGTGCAGGTGATCGCGGACGGGCAGGGCACCGCGTGGGCGCTGGGCGTGCGCGACTGCTCGGTGCAGCGCCGCAACCAGAAGGTCATCGAGGAGTCGTCCTCCCCGCTGCTGTCACCCGAGCAGGCGGCCGAACTCAGGACCTCGGCCGAGCGGCTGGCGCTGGCCGTGGACTACCGGGGCGCGGGCACCGTGGAGTTCCTCTACCACCCCGGCGAAAAGCTGTTCGCCTTCCTGGAGGTCAACACCCGGCTGCAGGTCGAGCACCCGATCACCGAGGCGACCACCGACTTCGACCTGGTCAAGGCGCAGCTGCAGGTCGCCTCGGGCGGCAGGCTCGACGGCGGATGCCCGGCCGAGTTCGGCCACGCCATCGAAGCCCGGCTCAACGCCGAGGACCCCGACCGCGACTTCGCGCCCGCGCCCGGCCGGATCGCCCGCCTCGACCTCCCCAGCGGTCCCGGGATCCGGGTGGACACCGGGGTCGCCGAGGGCGACACCATCCCGGCCGACTTCGACTCGATGATCGCCAAGATCATCGCCTTCGGACGGACCCGCGACGAGGCGCTGGGCCGGCTCCGCCGCGCGATGTCCGAGACCACGGTGATCATCGAGGGCGGCGCCACCAACAAGAGCTTCATCCTCGACCTGCTCGACCAGCCCGAGGTGATCGACGCGAGCGCCGACACCGGCTGGATCGACCGCGTGCGCGCCGAAGGCCGTCTGGTTTCCACGAAGAACTCCGGGATCGCGCTCGCCGCTGCGGCAATCGAGGGGTATGAGGACGAAAAACTCGTCGAACGTCAGCGCCTGCTGTCGACCGCGCACGGCGGCCGTCCACAGGTCCAGCACAAGAGTGGGCGCCCGATCGACCTCAAACTGCGGGGCGCGACCTACCGCGTGGCGGTCGCGCAGATCGGGCCGCGGCGCTTCCGGGTCGGCATCGGCGACGGCCATATCGTGGATGCCCAGGTCGAGCGGTTCGACGAGCACGCCGGCCGGATCACCGTCAACGGGTCCCGGTTCCGGCTGGTCACCGCCACGCATGGGCCGATCCACCTGGTCGAGGTGGACGGCGTCACGCACCGGGTGAGTCGCGACGAGGGCGGCGTGGTCCGCTCCCCCGCCCCCGCGCTGGTGGTCGCCACGCCGCTGGAGCCCGGTGCGGAGGTCGAGGCGGGCGCCCCCGTGCTCGTGCTGGAGAGCATGAAGATGGAGACCGTGCTGCGCGCGCCGTTCAAGGCGAAGCTGCGCGAGTGCCTGGTCTCCGTGGGCAGCCAGGTCGAGACCGGCGCGCCACTGCTGCGCCTGGAACCGCTGGGCGAGCCAGGCACGGAAGGGGCCGTGCCGGCCGAGGCGGTCGATCTCGAGCTGCCACCCGGGCCTGCCGAACTGTCCGCCGAAGCCCGTGTCGCCCGGGGCATCACCGATCTGCGTGCCCGCATGCTCGGCTACGACGTCGACCTTCGCGACGAACGCCGGGCCCTGTCGGACTATCTGGTGGCGCGCGCCGAACTGAGGCACCGGCCGCTCGAAGACGAGGTCGAGCTGCTGCGTGTGTTCGCCGACCTGTCCGAGCTGAGCCGCAACAAGTCGGCGGGCGAGGAGACCAGGGCGGACACGCGGGTGCACAGCCCGCGCGAGTACTTCCACACCTACCTCCAGAGCCTCGACGTCGAGCGGGCCGGGCTGTCCGAGACCTTCCGGAACCGGCTGGCCAAGGTGCTCGGGCACTACGGAGTGACCGACTTCGAGCGGACGTCTGCCCTCGAAGAAACCGTTTTCCGGATTTTCCTTGCCCAGCAACGGGCTTCGTCGGACGTGGTGATCGCCACGAAGCTGCTCCAGCAGTGGCTTTCCGAGCCGCCGCCCGGAAACGGCCTGCGCGAGCTGGTCGGCCAGGCGCTGGAACACCTGATCCTGGCCACCCAGGTCCGCTTCCCGGTCGTCGGCGACCTCGCGCGCAGCGTCGTGTTCCGCTGGGCCGCCCAGCCCATGTTGCGGCGCAAGCGGGCCGAGGTCTACGCCGCCGTCCGCGACCATCTGAAGCACCTCGACCGGAACCCCGAAGCGCTGGACCGCGCGGAACGGATCGCCCGGATGGTGGCCTCGCCCGAGCCTTTGGTCCGGCTGCTCGGCCAGCGCATGAGCAAACCGGGCCTGGACCACGGCCCGATGCTCGAGGTGCTGAGCCGCCGCTACTACGGCAACCGCGGGGCGACCGAGGCCCGGTGCCGGCAGGTGGACGGGCACTCGTTCTTCACCGCCGAATACGACCTGGACGGTGCGCCGTTCCGGCTCGTCGCCGCGGCCACGGACTTCACCGAACTGGCTTCGACGCTGCGCACGGTCGCCGAACTGGGCGGCGGCGCCTTCGTCGCCGACATTTACCTGACCTGGCACGACCAGCCGGACGTCGACGCCATGGCCGCCTCCCTGCGGGAGGTGTTCGACGCCGCCGCGCTGCCCGCCGGGGTCCGGCGCGTGACGATGACGGTGGCCGGGCGCACCGGCGCGGTCATGCACCACCACTTCACGTTCCGGCCGGGCGCCGGCGAGGACCGGCTGATCCGGGGCCTGCATCCGCTGATCGCCCGGCGGCTGGAGCTGCAGCGGCTGCGCGACTTCGACCTGACCCGGCTGCCTTCGGCGGACGAGGAGGTCTACCTCTTCCGCTGCGTCGCGCCGAAGAACCCGTCCGACGAACGGCTCGTCGCGATGTCCCAGGTCCGCGACCTCACCCCGCTGAGGGACGCCGAGGGCCGCATCATCGCGCTGCCCGCGGTCGAAGGCTCGCTGGACGCGTGCCTCGACGCGATCCGCAAGGTACAGGCGCAACGTCCGGCGAAGAAACGGTTCGACACCAACCGGATCTTCATCTACGTGTGGCCGCCGAGCGAGCTGACCCTGGAGGAGCTCAACGGCCTCGCCCAGCGCGTGCTGCCGACCACGGCGGGCGCCGGGCTGGAGGAGGTCCAGTTCCTGGGCCGCCAGCGGGACAGCACGACCGGGGAACTGCACGACATCGCGGTGCGGATCTCCTACGACAACGGCATCCGGGTGTCGGTCGACGAACCGACCGCCGAGCTGATCCAGCCGCTCGACGACTACCGCCAGAAGGTGCTGCGCGCGCGGCGCCGGGACACCGTCTACCCCTACGAACTCACCGACATGCTCGCCGGCCCGCGCGGCGGCTTCACCGAGCACGATCTGGACGACACCGGCAAGCTGGTGCCGGTCGACCGGTCGAAGGGGCAGAACAAGGCGGCGATCGTCGCGGGCGTGGTGAGCACACCGACCGAGCGGTATCCCGAAGGCGTCACCAGGGTCGTGCTGCTCGGCGACCCGACCAAGGCGCTCGGCGCGCTGTCCGAGCCCGAGTGTGCCCGGGTGATCGCCGCGCTCGACCTCGCCGAGGAGATGGGCGTGCCGGTCGAGTGGTTCGCCCTGTCGGCCGGCGCGCGGATTTCCATGGACTCCGGCACCGAGAACATGGACTGGGTCGCGGCCGCGCTCAAGCGAATCGTGCGGTTCACCCAGGACGGCGGTGAGATCAACATCGTGGTCGCCGGGATCAACGTGGGCGCCCAGCCGTACTGGAACGCCGAGGCCACGATGCTCATGCACACCAAGGGAATCCTGGTGATGACCCCGGACTCGGCGATGGTGCTGACCGGGAAGCAGTCACTGGACTTCTCCGGTGGCGTGTCGGCCGAGGACAACTTCGGCATCGGCGGCTACGACCGGGTGATGGGCCCCAACGGCCAGGCGCAGTACTGGGCGCCGGACCTGCGGTCCGCCCGCAACGTCCTGATGGCGCACTACGACCACGCCTACGTCGCGCCGGGCGAGCCGGGCCCGCGGCGGGCGGCCACGTCGGACCCGGTGGACCGGGACATCTCGGGCTACCCGCATGCCGTGCCGGACAGCGACTTCACCACGGTGGGACAGATCTTCTCGCGCGAGACCAACCCGGACCGCAAGAAGCCGTTCAACATCCGGACGCTGATGCGGGCCGTCGCCGACGCCGATCACCCGATCCTGGAACGCTGGGCGGGCATGGCGGACGCGGAAACCTCGGTCATCCAGGACGTGCACCTCGGCGGCTGGCCGGTGTGCCTGGTCGGGATCGAGTCCCGTTCGGTGCCGCGACGCGGTTTCCCGCCCACCGACGGGCCCGACACCTACACCGCGGGCACCCTGTTCCCGCGGTCGTCGAAGAAAACGGCGCGGGCGATCAACGCGGCGAGCGGGAACCGGCCGCTGGTCGTGCTGGCCAACCTCTCGGGCTTCGACGGCTCACCCGAGTCGATGCGCAAGCTCCAGCTCGAGTACGGCGCCGAAATCGGCCGGGCGATCGTGAACTTCCAGGGCCCGATCGTGTTCTGCGTGATCTCGCGGTACCACGGCGGCGCGTTCGTGGTGTTCTCCAAGGCGCTCAACCCGAACATGACGGTGCTGGCGGTGGACGGCTCGTTCGCGTCGGTGATCGGCGGTGCGCCCGCGGCCGCGGTGGTGTTCGCCGGCGAGGTCAACGCGCGCACGGCGAGCGACCCGCGGGTGGTCGAGCTGGAAGCGCGGCTCGCCGCGGCGACCGGCGCGGAACGGGCGACGCTGGCCACCCAGCTGTCCGAGCTCCGGTCGTCGGTGCGGGCGGAGAAACTCGGCGAGGTGGCCACGGAGTTCGACGCGGTGCACAGCATCCAGCGCGCCGTGGAGGTCGGTTCGGTCGACGCGATCATCCGGCCCGAGGAGCTGCGCCCGCAGATCATCGCCGCGATCGAGCGAGGCCTGTCCCGTTAGCTCAAACCACCTTCAAGATCAAGTAAGTTCGGGTTGGCCGCTTGAGGCCACCTCACCCGAGGTGGCCTCAAAGGTCCGGCCAGGACAGGGCCAGCCGGGTGTGCGTCTTCTCGAGGATCACCCCACCCGCCGGCCCGGCGCTCGATCTGTCCGATGTGGACCGTGGGTAGGCGTCGATGCGGAGGGCACGTTCGCCCGGGCGGCCTGCCGCGTCCCACGCCCGCACGCCCTCGGCGAGCGCGGCGGCCAGCTCCTCGCCGGCGGGCCCGTAGCCGAGGGCTTCCTCATGACCGAAAACGGCGACGCTGTCTCGCGTGTGGAGGCCCGCGGTGTACCGCCGGTCCTGGATGCGCAGAGGGGCCGACAGCAGGGCCCCATGGCTCGCGGTGGTCGACTCGAACAGCACGCACCAGCGCGGATCCCCAATCGCCAGCGACAGGCCGAGCCCGCCGAGGAGCTGCCGGGGATCGATACCCACCCCGGTCGGTCGCCGGACCGGCGGCCCGCCGAGCGCGGCCAGCAGCGCCTGCGGGTCAAGGTCACCACCCAGCGGCAGCGTGATCGCCAGCCCGGAATCCGCGTCGAGCACCCGCGTCCGTTCCGGCCCGGCGAAGGCGCCGCGCAGCCGCATGAACCCGCAGGGCAGCGCGGACCGGCTCGTCAGGTGACCGTCGCCCACCGCCTCGAACGCCACCGACCGCTGGGTTCCGGCCAGGTCCAGCGGCACCACGATCCGCCCGCCCGGGGCGAGCTGCGCCAGCCAGGCCGGCGCGAGGTCCCAGACGCCGACCGTGGCGATGATCCGGTCGTGGGGGGCGCGTGCGGGGTAACCCTCGACGGCGTCCGCGCAGACCACGGTGACGTCCGGATGTCCGGCCCGCGCCAGGTTTTCACGCGCTCCCGCGACCACGTCCTCGTCGATGTCCATGCTGACGACCTCGCCACCGGGTGACACGAGGTGCGAGATCAGGGCCGCGTTGTACCCGGTGCCCGCGCCGATCTCGAGCACCCGCTGACCCCGCTGGAGGCCGAGCTGGTCCAGCATCAGCGCCATGATCGCGGGTTGCGAGGACGAGCTGACCGGCTGGCCGTCGGCGTCACGTTTGATCACGATCGCCTCGTCCTGGTACGCCGTCTCGGGTGGGACCCCAGGCAGGAACAGGTGGCGGGGCACCGCCTCGAACGCGCCGAGCACTTCTTCGCTGATGGTGCGGTAGCTCCCCCGCAGCCACTGGACCATGCTCGCTCGGAGCGCCGCCGGACCGGGTGTCACCCGATAATTGGATCACGACACCATAAGGAGGGAAAATCGATGGGACTGGCCAAGGTCTGGGTCCACACGTTCACCGACGGCCTCATCCGTGCCGATCACATCATCGGCCTGTCCACACACCCGACCCCCGCCCTGTCCGGCAAGGCGGCACACTGGCTGGTGGACGCCACCCTGGCGGTATCGGTGGGCAGCGGGACCGCGGACGGACTGAACATCAGCGTCCTGCACCGGACGTTGATCCAAACCCGCGCCGAACCCCTGGGCGCGATCGAGGCGTTCGCGCAGCTCCTGGCGAGGCTCCACGACGGCGACCCGGCCGGCATCATCACCGCCCGGATCGCCGAAGCGACCGCGGTCACCCCGGGAACCAGCCGCGTCGAGTTCAGCTTCAAACCCTTCACCGACGCGGCCGACCTCACCACCAGCGGCAACCACACCCCCTGACCCACCCGAGTCCACCCCCCGCGCCAGGCGAGTCGGGCTTTCGCGACAAGCGAGTCGGGCTTTCGTGACGGGCGAGTCGGGCTTTCGTGACGGGCGAGTCGGGCTTTCGTGACGGGCGAGTCCAGCCCACACGACGGGCGAGTCCGGCTCCCGCCCCAGGCGAGTCCAGCCCTCGCGACGGGCGAGTCCGGCTTTCGCGACGGGCGAGTCCGGCTTTCGCGACAAGCAGTCCGTCATTCGCGACGGCCAGGCTGCCAAACAGGAACGGGTGCGGCGCGAAGACGGAACGCGGGCCGCGGAATGCGGACGGTCACCAAAAGCCGGACTCACCTGTCACCAAAGCCGGACTCGCCTGGCGCGAAAGCCCGACTCGCGTCTCGAGCTCGTAAGGAGCTCTCGCAGTCCCAGAAACTAAGCCTTGCTAATAGCTCTCACTAGGAGCTAACTTGGAGGGGTGGCGACGACGCGACTGGCCGAGAACCTGATGGCGCACATGACCGGCCTGCGCCGCGTGGTCCGCCGCCGGGTGCGGGAGAAGCTACCCGGCGCCCCGCTCCGCGGCGCACAGGCGGAGTTGCTGCGCACGGTGGAGGAGCAGCCGGGTATCGGCGTCGCGGCCGCCGCGCGGGCACTGCACCTGGCGGGCAACTCGGTGAGCACGCTGGTCAACCAGCTTGTCGAGGCCGGGATGCTGGAACGGCACATCGACCCCGCCGACCGCAGGGCAGTCCGACTGGAACTGACCAAGGCCGCGCGGGCAAGGCTCGCGACCTGGCGCCGCACCCGAACGGAATTCGTGGCCGGCGCGCTGACCCGACTGTCCGAAGAGGACCGATACGCGATCGAAGCGGCGCTGCCCGCTCTCGGCAGGCTGCTGGAAGCACTGTGAAATCGGAGGCACGATGACACCGGCAGTGCGCTGTACCGGGCTCCGGCATTCGTTCGGCACCAACGTCGCCGTCGACGGCGTCGACCTGGAGATCGCGGCCGGGACGGTGTTCGGCCTGCTCGGCCCCAACGGCGCGGGCAAGACCACGACGATCCGCATGATCACCACCCTGCTGCCGGTCGGCATCGGCACCGTCGAGGTGTTCGGGCTGGACGTCACCCACCGGAAGATGGCGGTCCGCAGGCTCATCGGCTATGTGCCGCAACAGCTTTCCGCCGACTCGGCGCTCACCGGCCGGGAGAACGTCGCCCTGTTCGCCCGGCTCTTCGACGTGCCGAGAAGGTCCCGTACCGTCCAGGTTGACGCGGCGCTCGAAGCGGTCGGCCTGCTCTCCGACGCCGACCGCCCCGCCGCCGGGTACTCCGGCGGCATGATCCGGCGCCTCGAGCTGGCCCAGGCGCTGGTCAGCTCGCCACGGTTGCTGATCCTCGACGAGCCCACGATCGGCCTCGACCCGATCGCGCGGTCGAACGTGTGGGACCGCATCGAGCAGATCCGCGCGGACACCGGGATGACCGTGCTCGTCACCACGCACTACATGGACGAGGCCGAGCAGTACTGCGAGCGGGTCGCGCTGATGCACCGCGGCCGGATCCGCGCGCAGGGCAGCCCCGCCGAACTCGAACGGCAGCTCGGTCCGGATTCCACTTTGGACGACGTGTTCCGTGTCGTGACCGGTGACGAACTGGAAGAGGCGTCAGGAGGGATGCGCGATGTCCGTGCCACTCGCCGTACAGCCCGCCGCCTGGGCTAGGTTTCCCGCCCGCGTGGGTGCGATGTGCCTGGTGGAGTTGCAGAAGCTCCGCCGCGACAAGTCGGAACTGATCACCCGCGCGATCCAGCCCGCGTTGTGGCTGCTCATCTTCGGCGAGACGTTCACGCGACTGCGCGCGATCCCCACCGGGAACACCCCGTACCTGGACTACCTGGCGCCCGGCATCCTGGCCCAGTCCGCGCTGTTCATCGCGATCTTCTACGGCATTCTGATCATCTGGGAGCGCGACGCCGGAGTGCTGTCGAAGCTGCTGGTCACGCCGACGCCCCGCGCCGCGCTGGTGGCCGCGAAAGCGTTTGCGGCCGGTATCCGCGCCCTCACTCAGGCCCTCATCGTGCTGGTGCTGGCCGCCCTGCTGGGCGTCGGACTGACCGCGAACCCGGTCAAGCTGCTCGGGACGGCCTTCGCGGTCGTGCTCGGCTCGGCGTTCTTCTGCTGCCTGTCGATCGTGATCGCCGGGCTGGTGATGACCAGGGAACGGGTGATGGGCATCGGGCAGGCGATCACCATGCCACTGTTCTTCGGCTCCAACGCGCTCTACCCCGTCGAGCTGATGCCGGGCTGGCTCAAGGTGCTCAACCACGTCAACCCGCTCAGCTACGAGGTTGACGCCCTGCGCGGCCTGCTGATCGGCACGCCGTCCCATCTCCTGCTGGACTTCGGGGTGCTCGCCGGCGCCACGGTCGCGGCGATCTGGGTCGCTTCGGCGCTGATGGGAAGGCTGGTCCGCTGACCGGGTTTGCCTGATCCACCCTCTGGGTACCCGCCGGGCGCAGCACTGCGTGTGATCGTAGTGGCCGATCCGGTGATAAAGGGGACGAGAGAATGGCTCGTTCGGAAAGCGCGCAAGTCCGGGTTCACGGGCTCCAGCCGGTGCAGGTACTGGCCGGCCTGGTGGGCTTGGTCTATCTCGTCGGCGGGGCGGTCGGTTTCGGCCGGACCGGCTTCGCCGACTTCGCCGGGCATCAGCACGTGATGCTGCTCGGCTTCATGATCAACCCGCTGCACAACCTGGTGCACGTCGTGGTCGGCGTGCTCGGCGTACTCACGGCCAGCGGTTCGGGGCTGTCCCGGGCCTACGGCTGGATCCTGTTCGTGGGCTACGGCCTGATCTCCATCTGGGGCCTGATGCTCACCGGGGTGATCTCGTCCAATCCGGTGTCGAATTTGGGCAACCCGCTGAACATCAACGCCGCGGACAACTGGCTGCACATCTTCACCGCCCTGCTCGGCCTGGTGATCGCGATCATGCCGGCGCGCAAGGCGGTGCACGTGCCCGCCACGCAGACCGCGCCCGCCGGTACCACCGACACCACCGCGACGACCACCGAAGAGCGCCCCGGCCGCGGCTTCCTGCACCGGCGCAGGCACGTCGCGCACTGATCGGGCAGACTGCTCCGCGTGAACGGAACGGTTCTGGTACTCGGCGGCCGCAGCGAGATCGGGCTCGCCGTCGCATCGCGGCTGGCCACGTCGCGGAAGGTCGTACTCGCGGCCCGGCGCAGCGGAGACCTCGACGGAGAAGAGGAAACGCTGCGCCAGGCCGGTGCGGCCGAGGTGGCGCGCGTGGAGTTCGACGCCGACGACATCGCGCTCCACCGGCCCGTGCTGGACGAGATCTTCGCCAAGCACGGGCCGGTGGACGTGGTCGTCGTCGCCTTCGGTGTGCTCGGCGACCAGCAGCGCGCCGAGACCGACGCGGCGCACGCAGTGTCCATTGTGCACACCGACTATGTCGCGCACGTGAGCGTGCTGACCGAGTTGGCGAACCTGCTGCGCACGCGGGGCAGCGGGCAACTCGTGGTGTTCTCCTCGGTGGCCGGGGTGCGGGTCCGCCACGCGAACTATGTGTACGGCTCGGCGAAAGCGGGACTGGACGGGTTCGCCAGCGGCCTGGCCGACGCCCTGCACGGCAGCGGTGTGCGGCTGCTGCTGGTAAGGCCGGGTTTCGTGATCGGGAGGATGACCGCGGGCATGTCGCCGGCCCCGTTCTCCAGCACGCCGGAGCAGGTAGCCGACGCCACGGTAACCGCGCTTCGCCGCGGCCGCGGCGAGGTCTGGGTTCCCGCGATCCTGCGGCCGGTCTTCGCCGTCATGCGACTGCTCCCCCGCCCGCTTTGGCGCCGTCTCCCTCGTTGAAGGGGCTTTCAGAACCGGCAAGAAATTTCACCGCCTCCCGCTCCCGCCCGGGCCGCCGGACGCTGAGTCACCCCTCCTCTCAACTGGTCCGGACCAATTCGATACTGGCGGGCTGGGGTCGGCCACCCGCACCGGGAGCCCGCCGGTGGCCACCGAAAGACCGTGCCAGCCAGCGGGGCACGAGGCGCCGGGGCCGGCAGTGGGGTGAGTCCGGGAGCGGCGGCCGAACCTTTCGTCTACGGCCCCGTGCTCGAGGCGCTTCGCACGATCTGTGCCCCGATCGGCCGGCTGAGCCCGGTCGCGGGCGCGCTCCGGCCGCCGCTGCCCGAGCTGGCCGAACTCCTGCCGCCCCAGCCGCACCAGACCGGCAGACCTCTGGAGTTCCGCACGATCCGGGAACTGCTCGACGCGTGCGGTCCCACCCTGCTGGTACTCGACGACGTGCACCGCGCCGACGAGCACACCCACGATCTGCTGCCTTTTCTGTTGTCCAGACCATCGGCCCGGCTCGGCATCGTGCTCGTCGCCGAACGGCCGCACACGCTGTCCCTCCGCCCGTCGCCCGGAGTCCGGTGGGCCCGGCTCGAACCCGGCCCGCTCGCCGCGGCCGACCTGCGCCGGCTCGCCGTCAGTTCCCTGGGCTGCCAACCGGCGACGCGGCCACCTTCGACGAGGCACACGAGACGTACGCGGACCTGCCGATGCACTACCCGGCGACACTCCCGCGGAACGCGCCGCACTGGCGCGGCTGGACGGCGGCGACCGGAAAGCCCTTGACGAGTTGAGCCGCGTCGCCGAGTGGTATCAGCGTCTCGGCGCGACCAGAGACGCCGGGCGCTATCGTCACGCCTTGCGGGAGCACGGCGCGCGAGTGCCGTCGGGGCGCGGCCGCCGCGGCTACGGGCGAGAGCTTTCGCCGCACGAACGGGAGGTCGCCCGGATGCTCGCCGAGGGCCGCACCAACCGGGAGATCGCCGCCGGCCCGTTCCTGTCCCCGCGAACGGTCGAGCAGCACGTATCGAACGTCCTGCGCAAAACTCGGCGCCCGGTCACGGACGGAGGTGGCCAGGCTGACCTCGTGACTCAGCCGCTCAGCAGGCCGCCGACCAGGTCGCCCAGGGTTCCGGTGATCGTGCCGGCCCCGTTGCCGAGCGCGCCCGGCGCCGGGGCGCCCGGGTTGCCGCTGCTGGTCGTCGAAGTGGCGTTGGGAGGCGGGTTGGGGGTCGTCTTCCCCGCGGACGACGACGGGCTGTCGCTCGTGGTGGTCGTCGTCGCGCTCTGGCTGCTGGACGATGCCGGTGGAGGCGGGTCGGTGGTCACCGCGGGAGGAGCGGGAGGTGGGAGAGGAGCAGGAGGCGCGAGAGGAACCGGAGGCGCGGGAGGAGCCGGTGGCTGGACGTCGTGCTTGGCCACGCCGCCCCAGGAACCGGAGTGCGAACTGCTTGCCGGCGCGCTGCCCGCCTGGGCCTCGACCGCGGACGGAGTCGGCAAAGTACTGGTCAACAGCTTCGAGTCGGCGTTGGCGGAGTCGCTGGCCGAGGTGGTGGGCGGGTCGATGGCGGGCCCGCCGTTGCCGCCCGGGATCGGAGCGGCCGTCTCCTGGAGCTGGCCGGTGCTGAGCACGGTCACGGCGAGACCGGCCAGCGCGGCGATACCGGCCGCGACGGCGCCCGCCTTGCCGATCCACCGGCGGTCCGTCTTGCCGGCGCCGGCGGGCTCGGGCCGGCCGTCGAGAATCCTGGTCTCGAACCGAGACTCGGCGGGCCCAGCGAACCCGGTCTCCAACCGGCCCTCGGCAGGCCCAGCGAACCCGGTCTCCAACCGGCCCTCAGCGGGCCCAGCGAACCTGGTCTCGAACGGGCCCTCGGCGGGGTCGTCGTCGCCGGACGAATCCTCTTCCGATGAGTCCTGTTCGAGTCCGTCCTCGTATCTGTCCTCGTAGAAGTCGACCGGGGGACGGTCCTCGCCGTTCTCCCGGCGAAGGAGCTCGGCCACCGGAATCAGGTCCGTCGGCGCGTCGTGCACGTCGCCGGCGGCCACGGGGAGTTCCTGAGCTATGCCTTCGCGGCGCAGGAGGTCCGCAACCGTCACCCGCCCGTCGTACTTGGACACGCCTCAAGCCCTTCCGTTCGTCACGTTCCGCAATATCATGACCGCCGTTATCAGTTTGTGTCATTAACAGTGAGAAACATCACGCAAACCTTCGACGTATCGTGCACGTCCGGTTGCGGAGCGCCCCGTCGTCATGGAAAGGCATGGGGGCAATACTGTGACGCATGGAGGTGGCCGATGTTCGCGCGTAACTCGTTCGGCTGGTTGGTGCGGGTCGCCGACTGGTTCGAGCAACGCGGCGTCTACGTGCCCGGCGAGGACAACCACACGGTGGACCCGTGGCGGGACTTCGGCTGGCTCATCGTGGTTTGGTTGATCGGGATCGGCGCTTTCATCCTCTTCTTCGCGGTCGCCAGCTGATAACCGGCGGGATCGCACTACGGGTGGCGGCGGTCACTGCTCGTGCCGCTCCGATCACGGATCGGCCACAGCCCTACACCATGTCTGCTTCAACCCCCCGATACGACTCGCCCGCGAGCGCCACGACGGCCAGAGTGGAGCGGGCCCGGCACCACCGATTACCCCGAACGGACCAGTTCCGGGCCCACATGACCAGTAAAGGAAGTGGCCTGGAGTGCGCACCCCGAGCACACTGCTGGCCGCGTTCACCTTGCTGGCGGTGACCGCTTGCGGTGCCGCCGGCCCGGTGAACAGCGGCTCGACGAGCACCGGCGGCCAGCCGCTGACCCAGGGCGCGACACCCATGCAGCAGACGATGTATTTCGGTGCGCAGTACCGGTTCGACGAGGGGCTGATAATCGGGGTGTCCACGCCCAAGTCGTTCCGGCCGAGCGGCAGCGCCTACCCGGCCAGTTCCCGGGCGGTCGCGTTCGAGATCTCCATCCGCAACGACGGCGACCAGCCCTACCAGCTCTCCGGGCTGTCGGTGTCGGCCACCGTCGCCAGCGTGGCGGCGAAACAGGTCCAGGACCCGACCCAGGGCTACAGCGGCATCATCGACGCCGGCAAGGACGTGCAGCCGGGCCGCGACACCCAGGTCACCCTGGCGTTCGCCGTCCCGGACCAGCCCACGCAACTGCAACTGTGCGTCCGGCCGTCGACGAACAGCCCGGCGGTCGCCGTCTACGGCGGATCGGCGTGACATAGGCTCGCTTCATGACCGACCAGCGACTGTCCGTGGGCGACGCGGCTCCCGATTTCACCCTGACCGACAGCCGGGGCAACAGTGTTTCACTCTCCGACTACCGGGGCCGGCACGTCGTGGTCTACTTCTACCCCGCGGCCGGCACCCCGGGCTGCACCAAGCAGGCCTGCGACTTCCGGGACAACCTTGCCGAGCTGAACGACGCCGGCTACCAGGTGTTCGGCATTTCCCCGGACAAACCGGAGAAGCTGGCCAGGTTCGCCGAGGCGGAGAGCCTGACGTTCCCGCTGCTGTCCGACCCGGACAAGACGGTACTCACCGCGTGGGGCGCCTTCGGCGAGAAGAAGAACTACGGCCGGATCGTGCAGGGCGTCATCCGGTCCACCTTCGTCGTCGACCCGGACGGCAAGATCGCCAAGGCGATGTACAACGTCCGCGCCACGGGCCACGTCGCCAAGCTCCTCAAGGACCTCGCGCTCGGCTCGGACTGACGCCAGCGCGTCGATTTCGACCCGGAATGCCGGGTGAACCAGGCCCTTGACCTGGACGAGCGAACTGGCGGGGACTACCCGGCGAAATGAATTCGTCGATAGTGCTCGCGCATTCTCTCACCTCATCAAAAGCGGCGACAGTTGTCCGAGTGTTCGATCCGGGTCGCCTACCCTGCGGGCGTGATCAAGCGCCTGCTCGTCGTCGCTTTCGCGGTTCCCCTGGTCCTCGCCGGCACGCCGGAGGCCGGCGCGGCCACGGCCGTGGTCCCCTCGTTCCAGACACGCGGCTTCGCCGACGATCCGGCCGCGAACCCGCCGGACGCCGACGATCCCGCCATCTGGATCAACCGGCGGGACCCGGCGCGACGCCTGGTACTCGGCACCCTCAAGCAAGGCGGGCTTGCCGCCTTCGACCTCCACGGCCACCAGGTGGCCTGGGTCCCCGCACCGCCCTCACCGGGCAAGGGGACGGCGCCGGGCCGCTTCGACAACGTCGACGTCATCGGCGAGCTGGCCGTGGTCAGCGATCGGGGTCGCGACCGGGTCAGTCGATCCCTCGGGCCTGCGAGACGTCACGGATCCGCACGCCCGTCCCGTCTTCGCCGCGTCGGAGTCCGAAGTGGACGAACAGCGGACGGCCTACGGCCTGGCGGCGGCGACCGGGCCGGACGGTGCGCGGCTGGTGACCGTGACCCAGCGGCATGGCACGAAAGATCGCGCTCCTGCGGCTGGCCGACCGGCCGGCCGGCACGATCGGGACGGAGCACGGGCTCCTAATGGTGCACGACGGCGAGCGCCGACCGGCCGCGAAGGCACCGGACGGCTCGGACCTGCCGACGACCGGGTTCGCCTTCGTCCGTTGGGAGCGCGTCTACAGCGCCTTCGAGCGGTAGGCCTCCAGCAACTGGCGTTCCGCGTCGTCGAGGTAGCCGGCGAGCAGGCGCTCGGCGGTCTTCCCGTCGCCGGTTCGCAGGGCGTTCAGGATCTGGGCGTTGCGATCGAGGTACGGCTCGTGGAACGGCTGAGGGTCGACCATCACGTGGAACACCAGGCGCAATTCGGCGAGCACCCCGCGCATCAACTCGTCCACCCTGGTGCTGCCGCCGAGGGTCATCAGCGCCTGGTGGAAGTGGATGTTGGCGGTGCCGAGCTCGCGCCAGGCCTGCCGCTTGGCCGCGTCCCTGCCTTCCTCGACCGCGGCCTCCACGGGACGCAGCGCGTCGCCGGGCGGCCCGGTCACCCCACGCACGATGGCACATTCCACGATCTTGCGTAGCCGGTAGAGATCGGCGACATCCTCGGCGGTCAGCACGCGGACGAACACGCCGCGGTTGAGCTCGTGCACGAGCAGACGCTCGTGGGTAAGCAGGCGGAAGGTTTCCCGGAGCGTGTTGCGGGAGACCTTCAGCGCGGTGCCGATGGCCTCCTCCGACAGCCGTGTGCCCGGCGGGAAATAGCCCTCGATGATGCGTGTGCGCAGGATGTCGGCAAGACGTTCGGCCGTGCTGGTACGGCCGAGCAGGGCCCGGTCGGATTCCAGCCCGGCATCCTGACCAGCCGTGCCCGGCAAGGCGTCGGTGCTCACGGCGCCTCCCATGTTCTCCGTGCAACACCCAGTTAACCAGCACCTCGCAGGATAGTCCAACCAGACAATCGGCCGAATGGTGTATCAGCTGGCATGAGTATTGCCATATTGTTGAACGATCTCTACGGTGAAGTCACCGAAGTCACCGAAGTCACCGAAATCCACCTCACAGTCCCGCGACCACCAGATCGGATGTGCGTGATGACGGAATCCAGCACTGCCGCACCTGCCCGGCGGTCGTTGCGCCGCGCGTTCCTGGCCAGCCTGTCCGGCACCACCCTGGAGTACTACGACTTCGCGGCCTACTCGGTCGCGTCGGCGACCATCCTCGGGAAGCTGTTCTTCCCCTCCACCGACGAATTCGCCAGCACCATGCTGTCGTTCTCCACCTTCGCCGTAGGCTACCTTTCCCGGCCGCTGGGCGGGTTCGTTTTCGGCAGGCTCGGCGACGTGCTCGGCCGCAAACAGGTCCTCGTGCTCACCCTGCTGCTCACCGGCATCGCCACGTTCCTCGTCGGCGTACTCCCGACCCACGCCACGCTGGGCGGGTTCGCCGCCGTGCTGCTGGTCCTTCTCCGCTTCGCCCAGGGCGTCGGTGTCGGCGGCGAATGGGGTGGCGCCGTCCTGCTTTCCAGCGAGTTCGGCGACCCGAAACGGCGGGGTTTCTGGGCCTCCGCCGCGCAGATCGGCCCGCCCGCCGGCAACCTGCTCGCCAACGGCGTGCTCGCGCTGCTGGCCACCGTCATGCCGGCCGCGGCCTTCGAGTCGTGGGGGTGGCGGATCGCGTTCCTGCTGTCCGGTGTGCTCGTCCTCTTCGGCCTCTGGCTGCGCCTCGAGCTAGAGGAAACGCCGGTCTTCCGCAAGATCGCCGAACTCGGCGAAAAGCCGAAGGCCCCGCTGACGGAGGTCTTCCGGCACGAGCCCCGCGCGGTGATCGTCGGCGTTCTCGTGCGGATCTGCCCCGACGTGCTGTACTCGCTGTTGACCGTCTTCGTGCTCACCTACCTGGTCAAC
The DNA here is from genome assembly GCF_035276945.1 of Amycolatopsis sp. Lineage (GTDB taxonomy): Bacteria > Actinomycetota > Actinomycetes > Mycobacteriales > Pseudonocardiaceae > Amycolatopsis_E. The sequence continues at coordinate 59,626 of NZ_DATELF010000109.1, forward strand.
CAGCTCCACCTTTCGCGGAGCGAAGGCCTGGCCGCGGTGATGATCGGTTCCGCGGTCCAGCTCTTTCTCATGCCCCTCGCCGGCGCCCTGTCCGACCGGTTCGACCGGCGCACCCTCTACCTGGCCGGCACCGTCGCCGCCGCGATCTGGCCGTTCGTGTTCTTCCCCATGCTGAACACGAAGTCCTTCGCCACCATCGCCATCGGCATGGTGGTCGCGCTGGCGATCCACGCCCTGCTGTACGGCCCGCAGGCCGCCCTGATCACGGAGCAGTTCTCACCCCGCCTGCGCTACACCGGCAGCTCGCTGGCCTACACCCTCGCCGGAGTCGTGGGCGGCGCCATCGCCCCGCTGGTCTTCACCGCCCTCCTCGCCGGCTGGGGCAGCTGGGTGGCACTAGCGCTCTACGTCGTCCTCACCGCTGTCCTCACCGGCACGGGCGCGCTTCTGGCCCGCAGCCCGGAAGTCGCCCGCCAGGAAGAAATCCTCGTCAAAGTGACCCCGTAACCGACCCGGTGGGGAGGCGATGGCCGCCTCTCTTGATATCCGAAGTGACGACCCCGCCCTCGAACGCCCGGCGCGATGACCACCGCCAACACCAGCTCAAAGGCCCGCACCGTCAAGGGCGAGAAGTTCGAGCACTGGTGGTGGCCGGGTCTGGCACGCGATCGACGACAGGGCCGCGTCCTCTGGATCATTCAGGCGGGAACAGGCCACCCCAGGCGAACCGACCGCTGACATCTCGAACTTCGACGAGCGATATGTGAGCCACTTGGCGGATATCTTTCCCAACGTCGAGGATTCGACTCCGGGTTTCACCGAGACCAAGTTTCCATTCGAACCGACAAGCAACCTTCCCCGCTCAAGCCCCACTCAAGAAAATCAACTTGGAGGCCATGAACGAGGAAATAGATCTTCGCCCGCTCCGCGGGAAGCAACTCGAACTCGTACTCTCCAGGCACGGCGTTTATGCCGGGTTGGACGAGTTGGGACCAGGCGTGGAAATCACATATGGCGTCTTGTGAGCTCCCGCAGCGAAGGCAGCAGGGCACCGAGGGCGCGGCCTCGGTGCGAAAGGGAGTCCTTCTCCCCCGGCTCCAGTTCCGCCGACGTGCGGGTCTCCCCTTCCGGGACAAAGATCGGGTCGTAGCCGAAGCCGTTGGTGCCCCGCGCTTTACGAGTCAACGACCCGCGCCATTCGCCCCGCACCACGGTCTCCGCGCCGCCGGGGACGACGAGCGCGGCCGCGCAGACGAAAGCCGCGCCGCGCCGCTCGTCCGGGACGTCCGTGAGCTGCGCGAGCACCAGGTCGAGGTTGGCCTGATCATCCCCGTGCCGGCCGGACCAGCGGGCGGACAGCACGCCGGGCATGCCGTTCAGCGCGTCCACGGTGAGGCCCGAGTCGTCGGCCACGGACGCGAGGCCGGTCACGCCGGCCGCGTCGCGGGCCTTGGCGAGCGCGTTCTCCTCGAAGGTCGCACCGGTCTCGGGAGCCTCGTCGAACTCCTCTACGTCGGCGAGCCCGAGCACTTCGACACCCGATCTACCCTCGGCGGCCAGAACCCGCCGCAGCTCACCGAGTTTCTTGAGGTTGCGCGTCGCGAGCAGCACGCGGGTCATTTCAGGCCCTTTGCCTTCTTCGCGGGCTGCGGTTCCGGCAACGTGCCCGGGTAGGGCTCGGCCAGCGCCTTGGACTGCTTGCGGGTCAGCTCTTCACAGCCCGCCAGCGCGAGATCCAGCATCTTGTCCAAAGTGGACCGCGTGAAGGTGGCGCCTTCACCGGTTCCCTGCACCTCGATCAGCGTGCCGGCGTCGGTCACGACCACGTTGAGGTCCACCTCGGCGCGCGAGTCCTCCTCGTAGGGCAGGTCGAGACGCACGCGGCCATCCACCACGCCGACGCTGATCGCGGACACCATCGCCGACAGTGGCTGCGGGTCGGCCAGCCGGTTCGCCGCGGCCAGCCAGGTCACGGCGTCGGCGAGCGCCACATATCCGCCGGTGATGGCGGCGGTGCGGGTCCCACCGTCGGCCTGGATGACGTCGCAGTCGAGGTGAATGGTGTTCTCCCCCAGCGCGGCCAGGTCGATGCAGGCGCGCAGCGACCGCCCGATCAGCCTGCTGATCTCGTGCGTGCGCCCGCCGATCCGCCCCTTGACCGATTCCCGGTCGCTGCGGTCATGAGTGGCCGAGGGCAGCATCGCGTACTCGGCGGTCACCCAGCCGAGGCCGGAACCCGTCCGCCACCGGGGCACGCCCTCGGCCACGCTGGCGGCACACAGCACCCTGGTCCTGCCGAACTCGATCAGCACCGAGCCGGCCGGCCAGTCCTGGTAGCCCCGCGTGATTTTCACTTCACGGAGTTGATCATCGTTCCTGCCGTCTTTTCGCACCACCCGGCCAGCCTAGATCCCCGCCGCGGTCCTCCGTCAGGCACGCCGCCTTCGCCACCCGCCCGGGATTCAGAGCTGGTACGTGGCGCCCTGCTCGACGACGTCGGCGCCCGGGAACTCGGCACGGGCTTCGGCCAGGATCGCGTCGCGGTCACTCCACGGCGCGATATGTGTGATCAACAGCCTGCTCACCCCGGCACGACGGGCGAGAGCACCTGCCTGCGTGCCGGAGAGGTGCACTCCCGCAGGCCGGTCCGGGGAATGCGTCCAGCTGGCCTCGGAGAGCAGGACGTCGGCACCGGCCGCGAGTTCCTCGAGCGCGGCGCACGGCCCGGTGTCCCCGGTGTAGGCCAGCGTGCGGCCGCCGTGGCTGAACCTCAGCCCGAACGCCTCGGTCAGATGGTCGACGGGCACGGGCCTGACCTTGAATGGTCCGATGTGGACACTCGTGCCGGGGAGCAGCGGGTGGAACTCGAACACGTCCGAAAGGTCGGTCGCCGCCAGTTCGGCGTCGTCCGGCGCGTAGGCCCTGGCCAGCCGGACCGGCGCGTTGTCCGGACCGTGCACCGGAAGCCGGGACGCCGACACGTCGTAGGGCGGCGCGGGATGGTAGCGTCGCAGCACGGTCAGTGCGGTGAAGTCGGCGCAGTGGTCGGGGTGCAGGTGCGTGAACACGAGCGCGCCCAGGTCGAACGGGTCGTGCCTGGCCTGCAACTCGGCGAAGGTGCCGTTGCCGAGGTCGACGCCGAGCAGGAAGCCGTCGGCTTCGAGCAGGTAGCCGGAAGCGGGTGCGCCCGGCCCGGGAATGCTGCCGGAACAGCCGAGAATCGTCAGTCGCACGGCCGATGTCCCCTCATGCCGCCGCCGCGGCGGAGAACGGGAATCCCATGAATCGCCGCGCCAGCCGCGCGAAGGGTTCCGGGGAGCCGGTGGCGATGAACTCGTGGCGAGAGGGAAGGCACGGCGGATCGTCCCGCTCGGCGAGAAGGTCGAGTTCGGTGAGCACCCGGACCACGTCCTTCGCTGTCTCCTCCGCGCTGGACACCAGCGTCACGTCCGGGCCCATCACGATCTGCAGTACCCCGGTCAGCAACGGATAGTGTGTGCAGCCGAGCACGAGGGTGTCCACTTCGGCGAGGAGCAACGGTTCCAGGTAGCCCTGGGCCAGTCCGAGCACCTGACGTCCGGACGTGATGCCGCGCTCCACGAAGTCCACGAACCGGGGACAGGCCACGCTGCTGGTCCGCACGTCCCGCGCGGCGGCGAACGCGTCGTCGTAGGCGCGGGACCGGATGGTGCCCTCGGTGCCGATCACCCCGATCCGGCCCGAATGCGTGACCGCGACCGCCCGCCGCACCGCGGGGAGCACCACCTCGATCACCGGCACGTCGTACCGTTCCCTGGCGTCGCGCAAGCACGCGGCCGACGCCGTGTTGCACGCGATGACCAAAGCCTTCACTCCGCTCGACACCAGCTCGTCGAGGTTGGCCAAGGCCAGTTCGCGGGCCCGCGCGATGGGCAGCGGGCCGTAGGGATTGTGCGCGGTGTCGCCGACGTAGCGCAGCTGTTCCTGGGGGAGCTGGTCGAGGATCGCCCGGGCGACGGTCAGGCCTCCGACGCCGGAATCGAACACGCCTATCGGAGCCTGGGCACTGATCACGCAGTGAGAGTACCTTTTGCCCGCTGCTTCCGGTCGGCTCTCGCCGCGATCCACGCCGCGAGCACGCCGCCGAGCGCGCCGAACAGGTGAGCCTGCCACGACACACCGGGGTTGCCCGGCAGCAAACCCAACAGCGTGCCTCCCCACAGCATCAGGAGCACGGCTGCCACCACGAGCTGGGCGAAGCTGCGGTTGAAGATGCCGCGCACCAGCAGGTAGGCCAGCCAGCCGAAGGCGAGCCCGGAAGCGCCGATGGTCGTCGTCCCGGAATCGCCGGCGAGCCAGACGCCGAGCCCGCTGACCACCCACACCGTCGCGGTCACCGCGATCCACCGCGCGATTCCGGTCGCCGTCGCGAGGAAACCGAACACCAGCACGGGAACGGTGTTGGCGAACAGGTGCGCCCAGCCGGCATGCAGCAGCGGCGCCCACGCCACCCCGTCGAGACCGGACAGCGTGCGCGGCCTGATCCCGTCGTGGTCCAGCTTTCCGCCCAGTGCGGCGTCGACCAGTTCGACGAGGTAAAGCAGCGCGGTGAAGGAAAGGACGACCAGGCCCGCGACCTTCGGATTCGGCGGCAGGACCCGGCTGACCGGCGAAGGCGGCGCCAAGGGGACGGGCTGCATGCTCATGCTCCCGACGCTACGTCCTTGCCTTCGTGCCCGCCTCGGGAGAAAACCCTGATTTCGTTCCCGGGCGTCCAGAGGGCTTGGGCGGCCTGCGGCGATGCCGCAAGCGCCCGACTGCCCACAGGGTTGCGACCAGGAGCTATCGCCAGACTGAAGTCGATCCAGCCCTGTAGTACTAGGCCCAGAGCTGGCCGTCGAGCCGTTCGGCGGCTTCGTCCAGCGTGCCGCTGTAGGCACCGGTGGACAGGTACTTCCATCCGGCGTCGGCCACGATGAAGGCCACGTCCGCGGGCTCGCCGCGGGCGGCGGCCTTCTCTGCGACGGCCAGTGCGGCGTGGAGCACCGCTCCCGTCGAGATTCCCGCGAAAATGCCTTCGTGCTCCAGCAGCTCCCGAGTCCGGCGCAGCGCGTCATAGGCGCCGACCGAGTACCGGCCGTTGAGCACATCAGGGTCGTACAGCTCGGGTACGAAACCCTCGTCGAGGTTGCGCAGCCCATAGACGAGTTCGCCGTAGCGCGGTTCCGCGGCGATGATCTGCACGTCCGGCTTCTGCTCGTGCAGGTACCGGCCCACCCCGACGAGCGTGCCCGTGGTGCCGAGCCCGCCGACGAAGTGCGTGATCGTCGGCAGGTCCTTGAGCAGCTCCGGCCCGGTGGTGCGATAGTGCGCGTCGGCGTTGGCCGGATTGCCGTACTGGTAGAGCATCACCCAGTCCGGGTTCTTCTCGGCCAGTTCCTTGGCGCGGCGCACCGCCTCGTTCGACCCGCCCGCCGCCGGGGAGAACACGATCCGCGCGCCGTAGGCCTGCAGCAACTGCTTGCGCTCGGCCGAGGTGTTCTCCGGCATCACGCACACCAGCCCGTAGCCCTTGAGCTTGGCGGCCATGGCCAGGGAGATACCGGTGTTGCCCGACGTCGGCTCCAGAATGGTGGAACCGCGGCGCAGCCTGCCCTCGCGCTCGGCGGCCTCGATCATCGCCAGCGCGGGCCGGTCCTTGATCGAACCTGTCGGGTTGCGGTCCTCCAACTTGGCCCACAGCCGCACGTCGTGCGTCGGGGACAGGCGAGGGAGACCGACCAGCGGGGTTCCGCCGAGCGCGTCGAGCAGGGACTCGTAGCGAGCCATCGGCTGACCCGAACTAGCGCCCGCCGCCGGCGACGGCGGGCAGGATCGTCACGGTGTCGCCGTCCTTGACCTCGGCGTCCAGGCCGCCCACGAAGCGCACGTCCTCGTCGTTGACGTAGACGTTGACGAACCGGTGCAACTTGTCCTCCTTGACCAGACGGGCCTTGAGGCCGCCGTGCCTGGACTCGATGTCGTCGATCACCTCGAGCACCGTCTTGCCGGACGCTTCGACGGATTTCTCGCCGCCGGTGTGCGTACGCAGGATGGTCGGGATGGACACGGTCACGGCCATATGGGTTACCTCCGCTTGGTTCTCTGTAGGGCAGACGTTCGGGGACCGGACGTTATTCCAGGATTTCCACGGGTTCCTCGGTGACGACCCCGTCGACGATCCGGAACGACCGGAACTCGTGGTGTTCCGGGTCCCGCGTGGAGACCAGCACGTAGTGCGCGTCGGGCTCGGAGGCGTAGGACACGTCGGTGCGGGACGGGTAGGCTTCGGTCGAGGTGTGCGAGTGGTAGATCACCACGGGTACCTCGCCGCCCGCGTCCATCTCCCGGTAGAGCTTGAGCAGGTCGCCCGAGTCGAACTCGTAGAACGTCGGCGACCGCGCGGCGTTGAGCATCGGGATGTACCGCTCCGGCCGGTCCGAATCCTCGGGGCCCGCGATCACGCCGCACGCTTCGTCGGGATGGTCCCTGCGGGCGTGCGCGACGATCTCGTCGACGAGGTCACGGCGGATGCGGAGCACGCTGCACATCTTACGTGCTGGACATGGGACGTTCACAGCGTGAGACACAGCACTACCACCCTCAACGGAGGCGCTGCGCGACTCACCTAGCCACAAGTGCCCGTGGTGAGCGCCCGGATCAAAGCCTCGCGGACGTAGGGGACCCAGTGCGCCGTCACATCCTCGTGGTCGAACGGCATCCTCGCCCACACCTCGTGGTCCGGCTCCCACCGGCGGCGCCGGAACACCGCCTGCGCGTGACCGTAGGTGATCAGCCAGTCCCACACCGCACGGCGGTTCATCGTGAAGGCAGGCTGGCCCTGCCATTCGGTGGCCACCCGCCACACCGCCCCGGTGACCTCCTCCCGCATGCCGCCACCGTGGCGCCGCCGGAAGTCCTCGCTGGCGTCCGGGGTGTCGTAGGCGTCGGGAAACAGGTCGTGGTCGGCGAGCCCCGGCTCGCCGGAGTCCGGAGCGAGCGCGGCGAGGAGGTCTTCGGCTACCTGGTGAAGGCATCGCGCGGCACCGGCCGACATCTCCACGAACACCCGGCCGTCTCCCGCCGGGTCCGCGGTCAGGAAATCGCCCATGCGGAACCTCGCCGCACGGTCGCCAGAAGTCCGCAGACCTGAATCCGCGCGACGAGTTCCTCGGCCTGTTCGCGGCTGTCGCACCAGGTCAGCTCGGCCTCACCGGCCAGGTCGGCGGTCAGGGCCAGTTCGAGCCCCCGTGCCAGCGGCAGGCCGCAGACCTCGTGCACCACGAAGGCGGTCACAGCGTAGCTGTTGACGTCATCATCGTGCACGATCACGGCCCAGGGCCGCTGCTCCGCCATAGCCATAAGATCTTCCCGGCCGGGCTCCGCATTACATGGTGGTTTCCACCTCTGGCCAAAAGTCGCGGTAGGCGGGGACGCCGCCTACCGACACCGCGGACAGTAGTCCGTGAACCAGTGTTCGCGCGAACACCCGCGCCGCGGCCGCGCACAACGTGTCGAGGGCGACCGCCCGCGCCAACTCGTCGGATGGTAGCTCCTTGGCACCGGTGGCCAGGGCGAAAACGGTGTCCCCGTCGAACATCGTGTGCGCCGGGCGGACGGCGCGAGCCAGCCCGTCCTGCGCGGCCACGGTGAGCCGGCGGCATTCCGCCTTGGTCAGCGCCGCGTCCACGGCGACCACGCCGACCGTGGTGTTGAGGACCGCCCCGTCCCGGGCGGGCACCTCTCCCGGCCGGGACGGCCAGGCCACGCCGAAATCGCCCTCATCCGCCGCGAACGGCGTCCCGGTGTCGAACCTGACCGCCTCCCCCGCCGCGTTCAGCACCGCGAGACCCCCGACCGTGAACCCGTCCACGATCTCGCCGGCGGTGCCGACCCCGCCCTTGAGCGACCCGGCCCTGGCGCCCGCGCCGGCCCCGACCGAGCCCTGCTCGACGGGTCCCGAAGACGCGGCTTCACAGGCGGCATAACCGAAATCCGCGTCCGGCCGGTTCCCCCAGTCACCGCGCGGCAGGTCGAAGATCACCGCGGCGGGCACGATCGGGACCACCTCATGCGGCGCCGGGCCGACCCGGAACCCGTGGTGGCGCTCGGAAAGCCAGCGCATCACCCCATCCGCGGCCGCCAGCCCGTAGGCGCTGCCGCCGGACAGGCAGATCGCGTTGACCCGCTGGACCAGGTTCTCGGGTTCCAGCAGGTTGGTCTCGCGCGTGCCGGGCGCCCCGCCGCGCTGGTCGACCGCGCCCGTCGCGCCCTCGGGCACGAGCACCACCGTGGTTCCGGTCGCCCAGCCCGAGCCGACGCGATGATGATGGCCGACGAGCATGCCGGCGACATCGGTGATGCGGCCGGGCTCCGGGCGGCTCATCCGGCGAGGGCCTGGACCAGGCTTTCCTGCACCCAGGTCAGCCAGTGGTACACGCCGAGATGCGGGGAACGGGGGTCGTCCTCGGACAGTTCGTCGGGCATGTCCTCGGTGACGTCGAGCGCCGTGCCCAGCGCCAGCCGCACGTCGTTGAGCGCCGACAACCACGCATCGGCCTGCTCGAAGGTCAGCCGGATGTCCCCGCCGTCACGCGGCAAGGTCTCCATCACCACGGCCGCCACGCCGACCTTCGCCTCGACCAGTTCGGGCTCGTGCAGCGAGCGCAACACCGCCGCCGAGTCGAGGTCCTCCTTGCTCGGGTTGTCCGGGTCGAGCCGGTGGTAGTCCGGCAACAGCCGGGACAGCACGGGGTCGTTGGGCGACTCCGAAGGCCCGGTGCGGATTCCGGTCAACTCGGCCAGCGGGTCCTGGGGAGCCTCTTCGGCACGCGCCCGCAACATGTCCTCCAGCTGGCTCACCAGGCCCCGCAACACCGCGGCCTCCTGCTGGTCGAAGCCTGCCAGGATCCTGCCGCCACGCTTGCGCCAGCCTCTCACGAGGAGTGCTCCATGGTCGCCCACAGCCCCGCCGCGTGCAGTTTCGTCACGTCGGCCTCGACCTTCTCCTTGGACCCGGAGGACACGATCGCCCGTCCCTTGTGGTGCACGTCGAGCATCAGTTTCGTAGCGTGGTCACGGCTGTATCCGAACAGCTTCTGGAATACGTAGGTCACGTAGGACATCAGGTTGACCGGGTCGTTCCAGACGACGGTCTGCCACGGTATGTCCTCTGCACCGAGGTCGGCCCCGGCTGGATCAACCTGCGTCTGTTCGGCTTCGACAGGCGTGGTCATGCGAACCATGGTGTCACGGATCCGATACGCGGTGGACCAGTGGGCGGCCCGATCGGGTGATTCGTAGGCTGATGCCATGGGTCTGGAGGAAACACCCGGCAGCACCGCCCTGCTCACCGATCACTACGAGCTGACCATGCTCGGCAGTGCGCTGGCCGACGGCACCGGTGACCGGCCCTGCGCGTTCGAGGTGTTCGCCCGCAGGCTGCCCGACGGGCGACGCTACGGCGTCGTGGCCGGCACCAACCGGGTGCTCGACGCGCTCGCCGATTTCCGGTTCACCGAAGCCGAAATCGACCAGCTGTCCGCCACCGCGGTGGTCGACGACGACACGCTGTCCTGGCTCGCGGACTACCGCTTCGGCGGTGACCTCGACGGTTACGCCGAGGGTGAGCTGTACTTTCCCGGGTCGCCGATCCTGACCGTGCGCGCCAGTTTCGCCGAGGCCGTGGTGCTCGAGACCCTGGTGCTGTCCATCCTCAACCACGACAGCGCGGTCGCTTCGGCCGCCGCCAGGATGTCCGCGGCCGCGCACGGCAGGCCGATCATCGAGATGGGTGGCCGCCGCACCCACGAATACGCCGCGGTCGCCGCGGCCCGCGCCGCCTACCTGGCCGGTTTCGCCACCACCTCCAACCTGGAGGCGGGCCGCCGCTACGGCATTCCCACCCGCGGCACGGTGGCCCACGCCTTCATGTTGCTGCACGACAGCGAAGAGGACGCGTTCCGCGCGCAGGTGTCGAAGATGGGCCCGGACACCACGTTGCTGGTGGATACTTACGACATCACCAAGGGCATCGAGACCGCCGTCCGGGTTGCCGGTCCCGAGCTCGGCGCGATCCGGATCGACTCCGGCGACGTCGGCGTGCTCGCCCGCAAGGCGCGCGAGCAGCTCGACGCCCTTGGCGCGCGCGACACCCGGATCATGGTGTCCGGTGACCTCGACGAGCACGCGATCGCCGCGCTGCGCGCCGAACCGGTGGACGCCTACGGGGTCGGGACCTCGGTGGTCACCGGCTCGGGCGCGCCGACCGCGGGCATGGTCTACAAGCTGGTGGAGGTCGACGGCCGTCCGGTCGCGAAGCGCAGCGAGAACAAGGCCTCCCGCGGCGGGCAGAAGGCCGCGCTGCGCAGGCACAAGCCGACGGGCACCGCGCTGGAAGAAGTCGTCTACCCGACCGCGAACCCGCCGGAGCCCGGTGAGCACGACCACCCGCTGCAGATCCCGCTGATGCGCGGTGGGCAGCCGGTGGACAGCCTGCCCACGCTCGACGACGGCCGCGCCCACCTCCGCCGCGGCCTGGTGAGCCTACCCTGGGAAGGCCTCAAGCTGTCCCACGGCGAACCCGCTATCCCCACTGTGTTCCTTTAGTTTCGTCAGCGTTCTTGAGGAGAAGGCAAGATGAGTACCGCGCTGATCGTGGTCGACGTACAGAACGACTTCTGCGAGGGCGGCTCGCTGGCGGTCACCGGCGGGGCCGACACCGCCGCGAAGATCACCGAATTCCTGGGCCAGGGCGGGTACGACCATGTGGTCGCGACCCGCGACTACCACATCGACCCTGGCGCGCATTTCAGCGACAACCCCGATTACGTGACCTCGTGGCCGCGGCACTGTGAACCCGGTACCGCGGGCGCGTCGTTCCATCCCGCGCTCGACATCGGGCCGATCTCCGCGGTGTTCTCCAAGGGCCAGTACAGCGACGGGTACTCGGGCTTCGAGGGACAGCGCGACTCGGGTGAGCAACTCGCCGACTGGTTACGGGCCCACGACGTGACGGACGTGGACGTGGTCGGCATCGCCACCGACTACTGCGTCCGCGCGACCTCGCTGGACGCCGCGAGGGCCGGTTTCTCGGTCCGGGTCCTGCTGGACTACACCGCCGGGGTGGCCCAGCCCACCGTGGACAAGGCCCTCGACGATCTGCGAACCGCCGGGGTGGAACTCACCGGCACCCCGAGGGTGGGCTGATGCGCTCGCCCCAGGAGGCCCCGATGAGCGAAAATGGCGAAGCCCCGCTCATCAGGGCCGACCGGGTGCGGATGCCCCGCAGAACACAGGAGGCCCGATGAGCGACAATCGCGAAGCCCCGCTCATCAGGGCCGACCGGGTACGGGTGTCCCGCAGGATACCGCGAAAGCACAACATCCGGTTCCGTGAGCGGCTGGCGGCGACCAAGGTGATCGCCATTTTGCGCGCCGACGACACCGAGTATTTCGCCGACGCGGCCCACGTGCTCCACGACTCCGGGATTCCGGTGCTCGAGGCGGCGCTGACCACCCCGGGCGCACTCGACGCGATCGGCCTCATGCAGGCCGAACTCGGCCCGGACTGCATGATCGGCGCGGGCAGCGTCCGCACTCCGTCCGATGTGGACGTCGCCGTGCTGGCCGGTGCCGACTTCCTGGTCACACCGACCTGTTCACCCGAGGTGCTGGAGCGGGCACAGGCCTACGCGGTGCCGGTGGTCTGTGGCGCGCTCACCCCGACCGAGATCGACACCGCGTGGCGCCGGGGCGCGGCGGCGGTCAAGGTGTTCCCGGTGGCCCAGGTCGGCGGGCCGGACTACATCAGTGCCGTCCGCGCGCCGCTGCCGGAGATCCCGCTGGTGCCGACCGGCGGGGTCGCGCTGTCCGATGTGGACGCTTACCTCGGCGCGGGCGCGTTCGCCGTCGCCGCCGCGTCGCCGCTGACCGGGGACGCCCTGTGCGGCGGGAGCCTGGACGCACTGGCCGCCCGGGGCGCCCAGTTCGCCGCGCTCGCCGGGAAATACGTTTGAATCAAAGCGATCGATAAGCGGCCCGGAACACCCGGACGCCTTCCGCCGACGAGCCGGTCGAGAGAACATGAGTAATGAAGTTCCGGGCGACCGTGCAGCTCAACGGCAAGACCGCCACCGGCATCCCCGTCCCGCCCGAACTCGTGGCGGGCCTCGGCGCGGGCAAGAAACCGCCGGTCCAGGTCACCGTCAACGGCCACACCTACCGCAGCAGCATCGCCACGATGGGCGGGCAGTACCTCATCAGCCTCAGCGCGGAGAACCGCGCCAAGGCCGGTGTCGCGGCAGGCGACGAGATCGAGGTCGAGCTGGCACTCGACACCGCACCCCGCGAGGTCAGCGCGCCCGCCGACCTCGCCGAGGCGCTGGATTCGGATCGCGAGGCGAAACGATTCTTCGAAAGCCTTTCCTACAGTAACCGGCGCCGAGTCGTGGAGCCGATCGAGGGCGCCAAGGCCGCGGAGACCCGGAAGCGGCGGATCGCCAAGGCCGTGGAAACCCTTCACGCCGGCAAGGTGCCCTGACGGCTCACCACTCGTCGGGGTTGCACGCGACGGTACCGACGAAGATGTCGCCACTCGCGGGGCCGCCCTGCGGGAACAGCCTGATGTGGACGGGGTGGCTGGTCAGGCTGCCGTCCGGCGGGTTGGGGGTGATCAGTTCGTTCAGCACCACCGCGGCGATCGGCGGGGAGGACGGGGTCGGGCCGGGAATGGTCACCGTGTAGTTGGCCGGGATGTTCGAGGGCACGCTCACCCCGCTTACCCCGCCGAGCTGGATCTGGCCGCGGCTACCGTTCTCCGTCGTGTCGCAGGACGCCTTGAACGTCTTGACCTTGATCGCCGGGCCGCCGTAGGGGGCCAGCACGGTGGTTTCGAAGCGCTCGCCCGACACGCTGACGCTCGCCGTGCTGTCCGCGTTGCGCTTACAACTCGTCGTGGCCGACCCGAATCTGGTCCGCGTGCCGACGACGAGCGGGGACGAGCTGCTGGTGGCCGTCGTGCCGACCGCGCAGGGCGCGATGGGGTCCTGGTGCGTGATCTGGCCACCAGTGGTGAGGTCGACCGCGCCCGCGGAACCGGAGCCGGTCGCGTTCGGCGTGTCGGCCAGCGCCGGAATCGGGACAGCGGCCAGGCAGAACGCGGTGACCAAGATCTTGTTGACCCTGCGCAAGGGCCTGCTCCTTTCGACGGTGAGATGGGCGAAAACCCTCCTCGCCATCGGCAACCCGCGTCGTCACCCGTACCCCGGCCACCCCACATCACCCGGTCGTGTCAGGCCACCCGCGCTCGGCGGCAAGACCGTCGGTGGGTGGCGGTACCGTTGCCCGCATGCCCGCCCCCGCTCACCTACCCGGCATCAACGAGCTGCTGACGCACGCAGTCGAGGCGCTTGGCGGTGCGGAGCGCCCGGGCCAGGTCGAGATGGCCGAGGCGGTGGGCAGGGCCCTCCGTACCGGAGAACACCTGGCCGTCCAGGCAGGCACGGGCACCGGGAAGTCCCTGGCGTACCTGGTGCCCGCCATCCGGCACGCGGTGCAGAAGGACACGACCGTCGTGGTCTCCACGGCGACCATCGCGCTCCAGCGCCAGCTCGTCGACCGCGACCTGCCGCGGCTGGCGAAGGCGCTGAAGAAACCCCTTGGCCGTGAGCCGACCTTCGCGATCCTCAAGGGCCGCCGCAACTACCTGTGCCTGCACCGGCTGGATACCGGCGCGCCCGAGGAACCCGAGGATCCCGGCCTGTTCGACCCGTTCGCCGTCTCGCGGCTCGGCAAGGAGGTCACCCGGCTGCGGGAATGGTCGTCCGAAACCGAGACCGGCGACCGCGACGAGCTCGTGCCCGGCGTGTCCGAGCAGGCCTGGCGGCAGGTCTCGGTGACGGCCAGGGAATGCCTCGGGGTGTCCCGCTGCCCGGTCGGCACCGACTGCTTCGCCGAGCAGGCCCGGGCCGAGGCGGGCCGGGCCGATGTGGTGGTCACCAACCACGCGCTGCTCGCGATCGACGCGCTGCAGGGCTACCAGGTGCTGCCCGAGCACGATCTGGTCATCATCGACGAGGCCCACGAACTCGTCGACAGGGTCACCTCGGTGGCCACCGGGGAGCTGACCAGCGCGACGGTCGCGATCGCCGTCCGCCGGTGCGGCAAGCTCATCGACGGCGCGGTCGCCGACCGGCTGCAGGAGGCGGGCGAGGGCTTGGCGATCGTTCTCGAGGACCTGCCTCCGGGGCGGCTGGACGCACTGCCGAAGGCGCTGGAGGGCGTGGTCAAGACGGTCCGCGACGGCGCGCATGCCTGCCTCACCGCGCTCGGTTCGGACCGCAAGGAGGACGTCAACGAGGCCACCGCGCGCAAGCTGGCGCGCTCGCAGGTCGAGGAGGTGCACGACACCGCCACCCGGCTGCTGGAAGCCTTCGACGAGGACACGGCCCACCAGCGCGACGTCGTCTGGCTTTCGGCCGACCGGTTCGGCGCGGGCAACCGGCCGCCGGCCCTGCACATCGCCCCGCTGTCGGTGTCGGGTTTGCTGCGCGAGCGGCTGTTCGCGATGACCACCACTGTGCTGACCTCGGCCACGCTTTGCCTGGGCGGCGCCTTCGACGCGCTCGCCCGGCAGTGGGGACTGCCGCCGTCCCAGCCCAAGGCGGAGAAGGCCGGCGAACGAGCCGGGGCCACGGCTGTCGACAAGGCACCCCCGGCCGACGACGACGAACTGACCTGGAGCGGCCTGGACGTCGGCTCCCCGTTCGACCACCGCAGCAACGGAATCCTCTATGTCGCCAAACATCTGCCCCCGCCCGGCCGGGACGGCCTCGGCAAGTCCACTTTGGACGAGATCGCCGAGCTGATCGAGGCCGCCGGCGGGCGGACCCTGGGCCTGTTCTCGTCGATGCGCGCGGCGAAGCAGGCGGCCCAGGAGCTGCGAGAGGCCGTCTCGTACCCGATTCTCTGCCAGGGCGAGGACGCCACCGCGCTGCTGGTCCGCAAATTCGCCGAAGACGCGCGCACCTGCCTGTTCGGCACGCTCTCGCTCTGGCAGGGCGTCGACGTGCCGGGTCCTTCGCTGCAACTGGTGATCGTCGACCGGATCCCGTTCCCGCGCCCGGACGATCCGGTGTCCTCGGCCCGGCAACGCGCGGTCGAAGCCCGTGGTGGCAACGGTTTCCTCACCGTGGCCGCGACGCACGCGGCGCTGCTGCTGGCCCAGGGCACGGGCCGGCTGCACCGGTCGGTCGCCGACAAGGGCGTGGTGGCGGTACTCGACTCGCGGCTGGCGACCGCGCGGTACGGCGGGTTCCTGCGGGCCTCGCTCCCCCCGTTCTGGCCGACCACCGATCCGGAAGTCACCAGGGCGGCCCTGCGCAGGCTCGACGCCTCAGCGGCCGGTGGCGGCAACCCCTGACCACGAACCCGCAAACCCCCGCGTCGTGGCGCTCCTCGCCGCGGCGCTACGGTGAGAACCAAGCGTCAGGACATAAGGAGCGCTGTTGTCTCAGGAGCTGCCGCAAGCGAGGTCTCGTTCGGTCAGCGTGGACGACACCGGGGTTCGCCGGCAGCTCGCCGACGGCAGCGAGGAGTCGGTCACCTGGGCGGAACTGTCCAGCGTGGTGATCAGAGTGATTCCCGAAGGGCCGTGGCAGGAGGACGTGTTCCTCATGCTGGCCGGCGCGAACGGCAACGGCACCGCGATCCCCAGCGGCGACCCGGCGGCGGATGCCGTGATCGAACGGCTGCAAACCCTGCCCGGCTTCGACAACGACAAGTTCGTCGAAGCCATGACCACCGACGCGGACGAAGCCTACGTCGTCTGGAAAGCCGGAAGCACCAGCAACTAAAGCCACTGCGCCAAGACGGTGACGGTGCCGGGATCGACCTCGGTGAAACCCGCGTCCCGCACGGCGACCACCCGGCGGGACCGCCAGGCGCCGGCCGGATCGTCGCCGGGGTGGAGCTGCTTCCACTGCGCGACACTCGGCGTCCGCACCGCGCAGGCATAGCCGCGCCCGGCCCAGGACGCCAGCTCGGCGGGTCCGAGCAGCGAAGCGAGGATCATGGTCGCGTGCCCCACCTGCGCGGCCGCCTTCCCGACGGTCATCCCGACTTCGGGGTTGAGCAGCAGCGGCGGGACATCCTGGGGCGCCGGACCTGGCTCGTCCGGCGGAAGATCACTGCCGGAGATCTGCAGCCGGGCGAGATCCCTGGGCATGTCCACCACCCGGCTGGGCACGAGTGCCCGCACCTGCGCGCCCCCAACCGTCACCGTGACGCCCGCAAACCGCTGCACCGCCTCCCAGTGGGCCCCCCGAGCGCGACGGGCGACCTTGCGGATGTGGCCGGAGACCCACCTCCGCACCGCGTCGTGCCATTCGCCACCGGGCTGCGCACGTTCGTCCAGGCAGACCGCGAGCGACGCCGTCGCCGCGGACTCGAGCAGCGCCGTCCGGCCCGGCGGCTCCGCCTTCTCCAGGCGCAGCACGAGCGGCATGGCGCGAACCTCTTCGGGCGCCGCCTCGGGCAGCGCGGTTTCCTCCGCGGGCAAGCCGAGCCAGTAGGCGTAGCGGGCCGCGAGGGGGGCCAGAACGCTCATTTGCGTGCGAGCGGGCGGCCTTCCGCCGCGTCCGCCGCCTCCACTTCGGCGCGCGTCACGCCGAGCACGAACAGCACGGCGTCGAGGTACGGGTGCGACAGCGCGGTGTCCGCGACCTCCCTCAGCGCGGGCTTGGCGTTGAAGGCGACGCCCATCCCGGCGGCTCGCAGCATGTCGATGTCGTTCGCCCCGTCGCCCACCGCGACGCACTGGGCGAGCGGCACACCGTAGTCGGCGGCGAACCGGCGCAGCGCGGTCGCCTTGCCCTCGCGGTCGACGATTTCGCCGACCACCCGGCCGGTGAGCCTGGCGTCCACGATCTCCAGTTCGTTGGCGGCGGCGAAGTCGAGGCCGAGATCGTCGACGATCTTGTCGATGATCCTGGTGAACCCGCCGGAAACCACCCCGCACCGGAACCCGAGCCGCTTGAGCGTGCGCACCGTGGTCCGTGCGCCCGGCGTCAGCATGATCGACGCCGCGACCTCGTCCAGCACCGACTCCGGCAGGCCCACCAGCAGTGCCACCCGGCGTTGGAGGGACTCGGTGAAGTTCAGCTCACCGCGCATGGCCAGGTCCGTGATCTCGCGTACTTTCGGTTCCACACCGGCGTAGGCGGCAAGCATCTCGATGACCTCGCCCTGCACCAGCGTGGAGTCCACGTCGAACACGATCAGCCGCTTGGCCCGGCGCGCCAGGCCTGCCCGCTCGATCGCGATGTCGAGCCCGCCGCTGGAGGCGACTTCGGCGAGCACGGACCGGAGTTCGGCGTCGGCCCGCTCGGTGTCCCGCGCGACCGACAGGTGGATCTCCAGGCCGGTGACCGGGTAGTCGGCGATGCGCCGGATCGCGTCGATGTTCGCGCCCAGCACGGCGATCCGGCGGGCCACGTCGGTGAACGCGCGGGCGGTCAGCGGCCGGCCGAGGATCACCGCGACATGGCTGGACCCCTGCCTGCCCGGAGCCAGCGGATCCTCGCCGATGGCGTCGCCGATCCGCACCTCGACATGCATGGACACCGAAGCCATCGCCTGCTCGACGGCTTCCTGCAGGGCCTCCGGGTCGCTCTCGACCCCGACCAGCACGCCCAGCACGAGCTGACCGCGGATCACCACCTGCTCGACGTCCAGCATTTCCACGCCGTGCCGGGTGAGCGCGGCGAAGAGCACCGAAGTGACACCCGGCTTGTCCGGGCCGGTAGTCGTGACGAGAACGGGCGTCATGCCTCTCTCCCTGCCGCGCGTGACCGCGAAGCCGGGCGACAGCCAGGCAACCGGTTCACTGTTCGCCCGCGTTGTCCTTGTCGTGGCTACCCGGGATGACCGCCTCGGTAAGCACCTGCGAAGGCGCCTTGGCACCGCCGTGCACCTTCGACTTGCCGGTGAAGGTGATCTCGCCTTCGGTGTGTATCCGCTCGACCATGTGCGGGTAGTGCAGCTCGAACGCGGGCCGCTCGGACCGGATCCGCGGCAGCTCGGTGAAGTTGTGCCGCGGCGGCGGGCACGAGGTGGCCCATTCCAGCGAGTTGCCGTAACCCCACGGGTCGTCGACCGTCACGAGCTCGCCGTACCGGTAGCTCTTGAACACGTTGTAGATGAACGGCAGCGTGGACGCGCCCAGGATGTACGCGCCGATCGTGGAGATCGTGTTCAGCGTGGTGAACCCGTCGGTGCCCAGGTAGTCCGCGTACCGGCGCGGCATACCCTCCGCGCCCAGCCAGTGCTGCACGAGGAAGGTCCCGTGGAAGCCGATGAAGGTGGTCCAGAAGTGGAGCTTGCCCAGCTTCTCGTCCATCATCCGGCCGGTGATCTTCGGGAACCAGAAGTAGATCCCCGCGAAGGTCGCGAACACGATCGTGCCGTAGAGCACGTAGTGGAAGTGCGCCACCACGAAGTAGCTGTCCGACACGTGGAAGTCGATCGACGGCGCGGCGAGCAGGATGCCGGTCAGCCCGCCGAAGAGGAAGGTGACCAGGAAGCCGACCGAGAAGATCATCGGCGTCTCGAAGCTCAGCTGCCCCTTCCACATCGTGCCGATCCAGTTGAAGAACTTCACCCCGGTGGGCACGGCGATCAGGAAGGTCATGAACGAGAAGAACGGCAGTAGCACCGCACCGGTGGCGTACATGTGGTGCGCCCACACCGCCACGGAGAGTGCCGCGATGCCCAGCGTCGCGAAGACCAGCCCCTTGTAGCCGAACACCGGCTTGCGCGAGAACACCGGAATGATCTCGGAGACGATGCCGAAGAACGGTAGCGCGACGATGTAGACCTCGGGGTGGCCGAAGAACCAGAACAGGTGCTGCCACAGGATCACCCCGCCGTTGGCGGGGTCGAACAGGTGCGCGCCCAGGTGCCGGTCGGCGAGCAGGCCCATCAGCGCGGCGGTGAGGATCGGGAACGCCAGCAGCACCAGGATGGACGTGACCAGGATGTTCCAGGTGAAGATCGGCATCCGGAACATGGTCATGCCCGGCGCGCGCAGGCAGACGATCGTGGTGATCATGTTGACCGCGCCGAGGATGGTGCCCAGACCACTGACCACCAGGCCGGTGAGCCACATGTCGGCGCCCACGCCCGGCGAGTGGATGGCGTCGGACAGCGGCGTGTAGGCGAACCAGCCGAAGTCGGCCGCGCCGCCCGGGGTGAGGAAGCCGGAAACGGTGATGAGGCCGCCGAACAGGTAGAGCCAGTAGGAGAAGGCGTTCAGCCGTGGGAACGCCACGTCCGGCGAGCCGATCTGCAGCGGCATGACGAAGTTCGCGAAGCCGAACAGGATCGGCGTCGCGTACAGCAGCAGCATGATCGTGCCGTGCATGGTGAACAGCTGGTTGTACTGCTCGTTGGACAGGAACTGCTGTCCGGGACGGGCGAGCTCGGTCCGGATCAGCATCGCCATCGCTCCGCCCACCATGAAGAAGGCGAACGAGGTGACCAGGTACATGATGCCGATCTGCTTGTGGTCCGTCGTGCGGAACAACCGCAGCAGGAACGAACCCTTCACCGTCTCCCGCGCCGGGTAAGGACGCGTGGCGATCGGCTGAGGGGCTACGGCTGTCACTCCTGCCTCCAAGACTTCGTGGTGGGCACCGGCCGATCGGATCGTATCCCTCACCACCGACAGGGTCGCGCACCGCCCGGGAGGATCCCGTGGCGGACGACGGCCGTGTGAGCGCGGGCGTGGCCGCCGCGATCGAGGCGGGGCACCGGCCTGGCCTGGCCCCGCGACGAGCCGCGACCGCTCGCCCTGAAGGCGAATGCGCTGGTCAGACTGGGTCCGGCGGCGGCGAGAGCGCCCGTGACGGCCCTGCTCACCGCCTGGCACGGCTGGGCGGCTGAGCCGCGAAGTGGCGCTTTCGACGGTTCCGGCCGAGCGGCGATGAGAGGACGCCGACCACGTTTCGGCGGCGGTTTTCCGGTCACTGTCCGGTCTTCACTGTCCGGTCTTCACTGTCCGGTCTTCACTGTGTGGTCTTTTCTTCACTGTGTGGTCTTTCACACTTCACGGCTTCAGGGCCGCGCCCGGGGAGGTGGCCGCTTCGCCGGCGACCGCGCCGCGCTCGCCGGGTATCCCGGAAATGTCGGTGGTGCCCGCTAGCGTCCGCGTCATGGAAACCCACGACTACCTCGCCGCGCTCCGCCGCGATGGTGCGCGCCTGGCCGAAGCCGCGACCGATCTCGCCCGCGCGGTCCCGTCCTGCCCGGAATGGGACGTCGCCGAGTTGGTCTGGCACACCGGCGAGGTGCACTCCTTCTGGCGCGAAATCGCCACGGGCGGCACACCGGACGGCTACACGCTCCCGGAGCGCCCGTCGAATCCTGGCCTGCTGCCGTGGTTCACCGAGGGTGTCGAAGCGACGGCGGCGCTGCTGGAGAAGCTCGACCCGGAACAGCCGGCGTGGAGCTGGGCCGCCCAGCGGAATGTCCGTTTCATCCAGCGGCGCATGGCCCAGGAGACGGCGGTGCACTGCTGGGACGCGCTGGCCGCGGCGGGCCGGGACGAGCCGGTGGAACGCGGACTCGCCGCGGACGGCATCGACGAGTTCCTGACGTTCTTCCTGCCGGAGGCCGCGCCGGAGCACATCGACGTGCATCTGCATGCCACGGACGCCTCCGGTGAATGGCTGATCCGCGCTGGAGCCGAGGGCTGGCGGATCGGCCACGAACACGCCAAGGCCGCGGTGGCGGTCCGGGGCACGGCCTCGGACCTGCTGCTTCTCCTCTGGCGTCGCAAACGCCCCGTCGCGCTGGAAACCTTCGGCGATACCGGGATGTTGGAGGTGTTCCTGGCCGCCGCCGAACTGGCCTAACCAAGCCCCTGCGCCGCCGCCTCCGGCACTTCGGCGGGGAAACGCCGCTCCCACCAGTCCAGGATCGCCGACGAGAGCGCGTCGGGGGCTTCGAGCGGAGTGATGTGGCCGGCGCCGGGGACGATCACGAGTTCGGCATCCGGCAGCGCGTCCGCCATCGTGCGGGCGGAGTCCGGCGGAGTCAGCGAGTCCCGCTCTCCCACCACGACCAGCGCGGGCACGCCGGTCCGGGCGAGGACGTCGAACGAGTCCGGCCGGGCCGCCATCGCACGTTGTGCCCACGCCACCCCGGATGGCGGCTGGGAGTTGATCAGGTCACGAGCGGTCCGGACCACGTCGTCCGGCGCGTCCTGGGCGAGGATGTTCGGCAGCAGCGAATCCGCGAGCCAGTCCAGGGTCCCCTCGGAATCGGCCCGCGCGGCGACGGCGAGCCGGTTCTGCGCCACCTCCGGCGTGTCGGCCGTCGCCTTCGTGTCGATCAGCACGAGACCGCCGGTACGTTCCGGAGCCATCCTCAGCACGGCCATCGCCAAATAGCCACCCAGCGAACACCCGCCGAGCACGACCCGGTCGAGCTCCAGCTTGTCCAGCAAGGCGAGCACGTCCCGCGCCGCGTCTTCCAGGCTGGGTTCCCGGTCGGTCCGCGGCAGCGGGGTACGCCCCAGACCGCGCTGGTCCGGCGTGATCAACCGCACCCGCGCGGCCAGCGGCCGCCGGACGGGATTCCACATCCGCGCGTCGAACGGGAAGGCGTGCAACAGGATCAGCGGAAAATGGGCCATACGGCCATTGTGCCGAGCACGGCGCCCGGCCACCCGGCCGAACCGGCCGCGTGCGGCCAATGACGGCCCCGATCCGCCGAGCGGCGGCATTTCGCGAACCACGGAATCGGCGGGCGGCGGTGTTTTCGCGGTGGCCGCACACGACGGCGGTGGCCGACGACGGCCCGCGTACGGCGGTTACCGTGGCCCCGTGCCTCGACGGAACCGGTCCAGCCGCCGCAGCCGCGGCCACTCCGACCCACCCGGCGCCGGAGTGGTCACCGGCTGGGCCCGGTCGGAGTCCGCTCCGGACGGTGAGTGGCTCGTCCGCCCAGTGCCGGGAGCGCACGCGGCGAAGGTCTACCGCTGCCCGGGTTGTGATCAGGAAATCCGCCCGGGCACCCCCCACCTGGTCGCCTGGCCGGCCGACGAGACCGGCTCGGTCGCAGACCGCCGGCACTGGCACCGAGCATGCTGGGAGGCCCGCCAGCGCCGCGGCCCCACCCGCCGCCGCTGACCATTCGCCACGCCCCCCGAACTCACCCGCCACCAAAGCCCAACTCGCACGCCACCAAGCCCGACTCGCACGCCACCAAGCCCGACTCGCACGTCGCCAAAGCCCGACTCGCACGTCGCCAAAGCCCAACTCGCGCACCACCAAAGCCCAACTCGCGCACCACCAAAGCCCAACTCGCACGCCACCAAAGCCCAACTCGCACGCCACCAAAGCCCAACTCGCACGCCACCAAAGCCCAACTCGCACGCCACCAAAGCCCAACTCGCGCACCACCAAAGCCGGACTCACGCGACACCAAAGCCCAACTCGCGCGCCACCAAAGCCCAACTCGCGCACCACCAAAGCCCAACTCACGTGTCGCCAAAGCCCGACTCGCGCGCCACCAAAGCCCGACTCGCGCGTCACGAAAGTCCGACTCGCGCGCCGCGGAAGGTGAGGGCGACCAGGAAGGTCAGGGACGCGATGACGGCGGAGGCGACGAAGGCGGTGGTCATGCCGGTTACCAGGATGTGGGGCGCGGGAC
>NZ_DATELF010000110.1:0-51943 GCF_035276945.1 Amycolatopsis sp.
CTCGAAGGTGCGCCGGTAGGCCTCGCGGTGCAGGGCGTAGGACCTGCCCAGACCCTCGTCGTCGAGGTCGAAGGAGTACGAGTCCTTCATGAGGAACTCGCGGCCGCGCAGGATGCCGGCGCGCGGGCGCGCCTCGTCGCGGTACTTGGTCTGGATTTGGTACAGGATGACCGGGTAGTCCTTGTACGAGCTGAACTCGCCCTTCACCGTGAGGGCGAACAGCTCCTCGTGGGTGGGGCCCAGCAGGTAGTCGGCGCCCTTGCGGTCCTTGAGCCGGAACAGACTGTCGCCGTACTCGGTCCAGCGGCCGGTGGCCTCGTAGGGCTCGCGCGGCAGCAGCGCGGGGAACTGGATCTCCTGGGCGCCGATGGCGTCCATCTCCTCGCGCACCACGGCTTCGACGTTACGGAGCACCCGCAGGCCGAGCGGCAGCCACGAGTAGCCGCCCGGGGCGACACGGCGGACGTAGCCGGCGCGGACCAGCAGCTTGTGGCTGGGCACTTCGGCGTCCGCCGGATCCTCACGCAAGGTGCGAAGGAACAGCGTCGACATCCTCGTGATCACTGGGGAGCTCCTTGGGGCCGTTACACGTCGCAACCAGGGTAGTCAACCTCCCGCCACTGGCTTCAACCGGTTATCGCACCTACCGCGCCTGTGGGTCGCTCGCGAAAGCAAAATGTCGGTGGGCTGCTCTAGCGTGCGGGTCATGAGCGTTGAACTTGGCATGATCACCATCGACTGCGCCGATCCGAAGCGGCTTTCCGGCTTCTGGACACAGGTGCTCGGCGTCGAGGTCGCCGCGGACTACGGCGAGTTCCTGTACCTGAACCCACAGAAGGAGGGCGGGGTCCGCCTCGGGTTCCAAAAGGTCCCCGAACCGCGGGCAGGCAAGAACCGGTTGCATCTCGACCTCGGGGCCGCCGACCGGGCGGCCGAGGTCGCGCGGCTGACCGGGCTCGGCGCCACGCAAGTGGCCGAGCACTCCGCGCCGGGACTGAACTGGACGGTCCTGGCGGACATGGAGGGCAACCAGTTCTGCGTCGCCCAGTCCGGGTAGGTCACCATGGGGGCATGACCGCTCGCGTGCTGCTGCCTTGGACCGACATTTCCGTTCCGGACGGGCTCGCCGTTTCGCACTACGACGGTTCGGGCGCGCCACCGGATCTCCGCGAGGTCGAGTTCTATGTGCTGCCTTACGACAGCGGTCCCGAGCCGCCCCAACTGATCACGAAGATGCCGTCGCTGCGCGCGGTGCAGACACTGTCGGCCGGGTACGACAACCTGCTTCCCCTGATCCCCGATGGCGTCCGACTCGCGAACGGCCGCGGCCTGCACGATCTGAGCGTCGCCGAGCACGCCCTCGCCCTGATGCTGGCCGCCCAGCGTGACCTTCCCCGGTGGTTCGAGCAGCAGAAGGTGGAGTCATGGGACCGCGTCCACACGCGCTCCCTCGCCGATTCCCGGGTCCTGCTGATCGGCTACGGTTCGATCGGCCGGGCGATCGAGCGCTCCCTGCGCGCCGGTGACGCCGCAGTCGTGCCGGTCGCCAGCGCCGCGCGGCCCGGCGTGTACGGCGTCGACGAACTGCCGGACCTGCTGCCGTCGTCCGAGATCGTGGTCCTCGTACTGCCCGACACCCCGCGAACGCGGGGGCTGCTGGGCAGGCGGGAACTCGCCCTGCTCCCCGACGACGCGCTCGTGGTGAACGTTGGCCGTGGAACGGCCATCGACACCGCGGCACTGACCACGGAGGTAACGAACGGCCGCCTGCGCGCGGCCCTCGACGTCGTCGACCCCGAGCCCCTGCCCGCCGGCCATCCCTTGTGGACAGCGCCAGGCGCGATCATCACCCCGCACGTGGCCGGCGGCTCGGCCTCGTTCTACCCCCGCGCCAAAAAACTCGTCGAAGCACAGTTGACCCGATTCACCACCGGCCGCCCCCTCGCCAACCTCGTCCACTAACCTCGCGAGTCCCCCTTTCACGACACGCGAGTCCAGCTTTCGCGACACGCGAGTCCAGCTTTCGCGACGACGATTCCCCTCCAGGACTCGTTTTCTCCGCCTGGCGGTCCACGAAAAATAAGTCCTTTTAGGACAAACGATTAACACGATCGAGTTAGCCCCCTTCATTTTTCGTCCATTTGTTCGCTAGCCTGGAATCATGTCCGAGTTTCCCGCCGTGAAGCGGCATCTGAAGTCCCTGCTCTCGTCCCTCGTGGATCTGCCACGGAGGATCCACTGTTCGACCATCAATCGTCCATATCGGACCGTTTGGAGCGCCCTCGGACACGTCCTTCGGGGCCTTGGCGGGTTCGTGGCCGAACCCACGGCGGAGCCTCCGCCGACGACCAGCCACACCCTTGCGATCACCTGGAACAATGACCCGCATGTGGTTCGGCATTCTGGGGGTCACCGAGGTGCGGGCCGACGACGGCACCCCGGTGGCCGTCGGTGGCCCCCGGCCTCGCGCCTTGCTGGCGCTGCTCCTGCTGGAGACGGGCCGGTTGGTCGGGACCAGCGAGCTGATCGACGACCTTTACGGCGAAAACCCGCCCAAGGACGCCGGCAACGCGCTCCAGGCCCAGGTCTCCCGGTTGCGACGCAGGCTCGGCACCGACTTGATCGAGTTCCACCCGGGTGGGTACCGGCTGAAGGTCGATCCCGACCAGGTCGATGTGCACCGGTTCACCCGCCTTGCCCGGGCGGGACGGCAGGCTCTGGAGACCGGCGAGCACCGCAAAGCCGCCGCGCTGCTCGCCGAAGGGCTGGCGTATTGGCGGGGGGAGCCCGAACTGCCCGAAACGCCGGCCGCCAGGCTGAGCGAACTGCGGCTGAGCGCCGTCGAAGACCGGGCGGAGGCTGAGCTCGCGGCCGGGCTCCGCGGCGAATCCCGCGAGCTGGTCACCGAACTGCAGGTGCTGGTCGCGGAGAACCCGTTGCGCGAGCGGCTGCACGGGCTGCTCATGCGTGCGCTGCGGGCGTCGGGCAGGCAGGCCGAGGCGTTGACCGCCTTTGAAGACGCACGGCGGACGCTGGCCGACGAGCTTGGCGCCGACCCGTCGCCCGAACTGGCGGAAACCCATCTGGCGATCCTCACCGGCGAGCCGATCCGGGCCGCGGCCGTACCCGCGCAGCTCACAAAATTTTTCGGGCGCGACCACGAACTGAAACGAGTCCGTGAGTTGCTCGGCACCGCCCGTCTGGTCACCGTGACCGGGCCCGGCGGCATGGGAAAGACCCGGCTGGCCATCCAAGCGAGCACCGCGGCGGACGCGAGTGAAGTCTGCTTCGTGGACCTGGCGCCCGTCACCGGCGGTGCCGAAGTACCGCAGGCGGTGCTGTCCGCACTGGGTCTGCGCGAGGCCGGGCTCCTCGGGTCGCCTGGCCAGCGGACTGATCTTGTTGACAGGCTCGCCGCCGTGCTTCGCGATCGGCCGATCCTGCTGATCTTTGACAACTGCGAGCACGTGATCGCCGAGACGGCCGAACTCGTGCACCGTCTGCTCAGCTCGTGCCCGAGCGTGCGCGTGCTGGCAACCAGCCGTGAACCGCTTGGCATCACCGGTGAGGCCTTGTGCCCGCTGCCACCGCTGGCCGAGGACGTCGCCATGCGCCTGTTCGCCGACCGGGCGGAGGCGGTCGCCCCCGGCTTCGCGATGGAGGATGCCGTGCGGAGGATCTGCCGGGCGCTCGACGGGCTGCCCCTGGCTATCGAGCTGGCCGCGGCCCGGCTCCGCTCGCTGACCCCGGCCCAGTTGGAGGCCCGCCTGGACGACCGGTTCCGCCTGCTCTCTCGCGGCAGCCGCACCGCCGCGCCCCGGCACCAGACGCTGCGTGCGGTCGTCAGCTGGAGCTGGGACCTGCTCGACCCCCGCGAACAGCGCTTGCTCCGGCGGCTCTCGGTGTTCGCCGGCGGGGCGACCGCGACGGCCGCCGCCGCGGTGCTGTCCGAAGTGGACGCCGAAGACCTGCTCGATGCCCTGGCGGACAAGTCACTGATCGAGGCGTCCGCGGGCCGGTACCGGATGCTGGAGACCATTCGCCAGTTCAGCGCCGAGCTGCTCGCCGAGACCGGGGAGCAGGAACGGTTCGCGCGGGCGCACGCCGAATACTTCCTCGACCTCGCCCGGACCGCCGACCCGCACCTCCGACGAGCCGAGCAGTCGACCTGGCTCGCCCGGCTGACCGCCGAGCACGCCAACCTGCACGCGGCTCTACGCTGGGCGGTCGGCGCCGACCCGCGGCTGGCATTGCGGCTGATCGGCGCGCTGACCCTGTACTGGCGTCTGCGCGGGGTGCGCAGCGAGATCTCCCCGCTGGCCGGGCAACTGATCACAGGGCTCGAACCGGAGCAAGGACTCGAAGAGGAATACGTGCTGGCCGTGCTGAACGCACTGCCCCCGCCCGAGGACGCACTCGAGCGCGCCAAGGCCATAATGCGCACACGGAACTTGCCGCTGCGCCAGCCGTACCTGGTGGTGGCGTGGTCGCTGTTCGCCGGACCTCCCGATCCGGACGTGCCGCTGATCCCGCTGCACGACCAGCTCGCCACCGCCCGGGATCCTTGGATGCGGGCGCTGGTCCACTTCTCGTTCAGCTACCTGCGGATCTTCGAGGGCGACCTGGCGGCGGCCGAAACGGAGTTCGCCGAATCGCTGGCTTGGTTCCGCTCGGTCGGCGACCGCTGGGGCATCGCCCAGGTGCTCGACGGGCTCGCCCAGCTCGCCGGCCGGCAGGGCGACTGGAAACGCGCCCTCGCTCTCACCGAGGAGGCGATCGGCGAGATGACCCAGTTGGGCGCGGTCGAAGAGATCGCCGAGCTCTCCTGCCGCCGGGCGAGCCTGCTCATGCATGGCGGTGAACTCGATGCGGCCGAGATCGGCTACCAGCGGGTCGAAGAACTCGCGAACCGGATCGGCGTGCCCGCGACCCTGATGATGGTGCACCACGGCTACGGACAGCTCGCCGAGCGCCGCGGCGACCGCGCCGAGGCGCGCCACCGGTTCCGGCAGGCTCTGGGCGCGAGCGGACCGGACTGGCAGAGCCTCGGCGCGCGGTGCGAGGTGCTGATCTCGCTGGCGTTGCTCGACGAGGACGGCGAGCGTGCCGCCTACCTGCTCGGCGTCACCACGGCTGCGGGCACCATGGCCCTTGCCCCGGTGATCGCCAATGAGGTCCGGCGGCTCGCCGGCGACGCGGTCTACGACGCCGCCTTCGGGCGAGGAGCCTCCATGTCCCGGGAGGAGGCGGTCTCGTTCGTCGCGACCACATAATCACTGGGGGCCAGGACGTTCGCCGCCTTGAGCGCCATCTTGTCGAGCTGCGCCACCATCATTTTCGAGGCCAGGAGCCGGTGCATCTGGTTGCGTAACCAAATGCCCTTCGCGGTCTTCGGCGCGAGGAACGGTCCAGTGTTCTTCGCCTGTTTCAAGCCCGCTTCCGCGCCGGGACGTACTTCGCGCTCGTAGCGCGGAAAAGCGACGCGGTGATCTCCTCCGGCCTCGGCGAGTTCCCCTGCCAGGACATACGCGGCCGCCATGGCCATGCCCGTGCCGGAACCGCCCGGTCCCGCACCCCAGCCCGCGTCGCCGACCAGCGCAATCCGCCCGCGCGTGTAGTGCTCCAGGTGCATCTGGCACAACGGCGAGAAGAACAGGTCGTCCGCGCGCCACATCGCCTCGATCAGCTTGGGCACCTCCCAGCCGATACCCCGGTACAGTTCGGCGAGGAACTTCTTGATGTCACGGCGGTCGACCTCGCGCATGTCCGTCGCGAAGACCAGGCCCACGGTCGCTTCGGCGCCGTTGCGGTGGCTGGCCACCATCACGCCCCGGCCCGGCAGGTTGTACATCAGGCCGACGTGATCGAGTTTCAGATGGTTGGGCGCGGTGAAGCCCGCGAAGGAGTACCCCATGTCCTTGCGGAACTTCTCCTCGGGCCCGAACGCCAGCGTCCGCACCCCGGAATGCAGCCCGTCCGCGCCCACGACCAGGTCGAACGTCCGCGGCGCGCCGTGCGCGAAGGTCACCCGCACGCCCTCGCCGGTCTCGGTCAGCGACGTGATCCGGTCGCCGAAGACGTACTCGGTGCGATCCTTGGTCGCCTCGTAGAGGATGCGGCTGAGGTCACCACGCTGGATCTCCACCTCGCCGGCGGCGAAGCTCGACGGGAGGCTGAACACGTGCCTGCCGTCGGCGTCGAGGATGCGCTGCTCGCCCATGGCGGTCTGGTTGCGGCGAACCTCCTCCAGCAGGCCCATGCGCCGCAGCACCTCGACCTGGGCGCCGCGGAAGTCCACGGCCTGGCCGCCTTTCCCCAGTTCGGGAGCCCGCTCCACGACGGTGGTGGTGAAGCCGTACCGGTTGAGCCAGAAAGCCGTTGCCGGGCCCGCAATGCTCGCGCCGGAGATGAGGACGGTCTTGTTACGCATTGGTCAACTCCGTTGAGTCTCGGTGTCTGTGAATCCGAGACTCGCGAGAGCCGCCTACCATCGGCTGACAGTCGGCTGACCGTCTGTCGTCCCGTCGGTCAGCGGGAGGCGAATTCCCCGGTCGGGCACTCTACAACTCGGACATCACCGCCTCGGCATGGGCGTGGCGGCCTCGATGTATCAGGCAGCGTGCCGAGCTTCCCGGAGCTGTGACGTGACGAAGGTAATCTCCCTGTTGCTGGCGGCCCTGCTCTCCACTCCGGCGGGGCCGTCCGCGGCCGAGGTACGGTTCGCCCGGCCGTCCTCTGCCGCGGATTCGACCAGGCCCCGCAGCTCGGCTCCGCGCGCGGGAAACCGGTGCCGCGGACTGACGGCAGCAGCGGTGGCTCGAACGGTCAGGTGGCGGACCTGCCGCACTTCAGTGGCAGCGCGCAGTAGGCCGGCGTGATCGTCCAGGCATGCGGCGGATCCGCGCCTCGTCGGAGGGTCCACGGTGGACGGTCCGTGCTCGCCAGGCGGCTGTGTGGTCAGGCACCATTGTCGATCCAGGACGCCGACGCCTTCTTCGAATACGGCCTCGACGGGACCGGCTTCCAGCGGATCGGTGGCCCGGTCAAGCTGACTTCGCCAAGAAGCTCGGACTGCTCACCGACAATCCGGCCGGTACGCGCGGCGTCGCGGGATTCAGGTTCACCTACGCCCACGACGGGCCGCGCGGGCGTTAGCGACGCATACCGGCGACGAGCCTGTCCACGAAGCCGGCGATGTGCTTGTGGAGCAGTTCGGCGGCCCGGTCGGCCTTGCCCGACCGGGCCGCGCGCAACACGGCCTTGTGCTCGTCCAGCTCGCGCTTGGCGCTCGGGTTGACCTCCCAGCCCGCAACGCTGATCAACGCCGCCCGGTCGCGGACGTCGTCGAGCATCCGCACCATGAGCGGATTGCCGCAGCCGGAGTAAAGCGCCCGGTGGAAACGGCGGTTGAGCAGGCTCAGCTCCGCGCGGTCGCCGCCAGCGAGCGCGATCGCGGCGGCGTCGAGCGCCTCGGTCGCCTCCGTGAGGTAGCCGGTTTCGCCCGCAACCACGGTACGGCGCACGGCCTCGGGCTCCAGTAGCAGGCGGACGTCGTAGACCTGGCGGGCCAGATCCTCGTCGACCACGCTCACCGACGCCCCCTTGTACGGGCTGAAGGTGACCAGACCCGACCCGGACAGCAGCTTCAGTGCCTCGCGCACCGGGGTTTTGGACACACCGAGCCGCTGCGCCAGCTCCATCTCCACCAGAGGCTGACCGGGAAGGAGTTCCCTGGTCAGGATGGCCTTCCGGATCTCCTCCAGGACCAGCTCGGTCCGGGAGGCCGGGAGGCTGAGCATTTCGGGCATGGCGCGTCCTCAGTGGTCAAACGAGTTCTATGGAGGGTTTCGATGGGCGGTGGCGGTATATCAGATCTTAGCAGCACCGCAGGTGAGGCGGACCGCTATTGACCCGTGCGGGGTTCTGGCTGATCATATATCAGACGCGATACGCAATATTCTGGCCTTATACGAAAGAGACGATGGGGCGTGCGGCAATCGGCAACGGTGCCACGCTGGCAGATCAACAGAGCCACGCTGTACTTCTTCGGTGCCCTCGGCGGCATCCTGTTCGGTTACGACCTCGGCGTGATCTCCGGCGTCCTGCTCTACATCAAGAAGATCTGGTCACTCGGTTCGGTCGCGCAGGGCGTGGTGGGCGGCTGCCTCGCGGTCGGCGCGATGATCGGCGCGGCCTTCGCCGGCAGGCTGTGCGACAAGCTGGGCCGGCGCCGCTCGATCATGCTCGCCGCGACGGTGTTCGCCATCGGCACGACGGCTGCACCTTCGCGCCGGACGTGGTCACCCTGGTGATCTTCCGGTTCCTGGTCGGCATCGCGGTCGGCGGTTCTTCGGCGACGGTACCGACCTACCTGGCCGAACTGGCACCGGCCAAGACGCGCGGCATGCTTTCCTCGCTGAACCAGATCATGATCGTCACCGGGATCCTGCTGGCCTACATAGTGGACTGGGCGTTTTCGTTCTCCGCCAACTGGCGAGCCATGCTGGCCGCCGCGATCGTGCCCGCCATCGCGCTGCTGATCGGCATGATCTTCCTGCCGGAGACCCCGCGCTGGCTGCTCGCCCGCGGGCACGAGGAGCCGGCGCGGCAGGTCATCCGCGACGCTCAGGGCTCCGGCGTGGACGTGGACGCCGAGGTCGCGGGCATCCGCGAGGTCATCCGGCTCGACCAGGAGCAGCGACCAGGACTGCGCGACCTGATCACCCCGCTGGTCCGGCCCGCACTCGTGGTCGCCCTGATCCTGGCCATCGGCCAGCAGTTCTGCGGGGTCAACGCGGTCAACTTCTACGCGCCCACGATGTTCACCAACCTCGGCTTCGGCAACTCGGCTTCCCTGCTGGCGTCGATCGTGCTCGGCGTGGTGAAGCTGGCCTTCACCGCGTGGGTGGTGTTCGTGGTGGACCGCTGGGGCCGCAAACCGTTGCTGCTCATCGGAAACGTGTCCATGGCGGCCACCCTGCTGCTGCTCGGCGTCGCTGTGCTGACCCTGCACTCGCCGATCGCCTCGGGCATCTCGACACTCGTCCTGCTGATGGTCTACCTGGCCGGTTACGAGCTGGGCTGGGGCGCAATCGTGTGGCTGATGATGTCGGAGGTCTTCCCGCTCAAGGCGCGCGGCGTCGGCATGGGTGTGAGTAGCGTGGTGCTGTGGGCGGGCACGTTCACCATCACCTTCGTCTTCCCGGTGATGGAAAACGGCCTCGGGCTGGCCTACTCGGCGTGGATCTTCGCCGCGGTCAGCGTCGTGCTGTACGTGCTGGTCGCGAAGTTCGTGCCGGAGACCAAGGGCCGCAGCCTCGAACAGATCGAACTGGACCTGCGGGCCCGCGTCGGCGGCGGCGCCACGAAGCCGGCCGCGACGGCCTCCTGAGGACGAAAGGCAGCAGATGGCTCTGGACAAGATCACCGCGGCTCTGGCGGGGGTGGTGGCCATCCCGGTCACCCCGTTCGACGCCCACGGCGACCTGGACCTGCCGGCGCTGGAGAAGGTGCTGGCGCGGATCGTCGACGGCGGGATCGACGTGGTCACCCCGAACGGCAACACCGGCGAGTTCTACGCCCTGACCGCGGACGAAGCGCGGCAGGCCGTGGACGTCACGACGAGTGCCGTGGGGTCACGCGCCACCATCATGGCCGGTGTCGGCGGCTCGGTGCCCGACGCGATCGAGGCGGCCCGCTACGCGCAACGGGCCGGAGCCGCGGCGATCATGGTCCATCAGCCCGTGCACCCGTACGTGTCGGCCGCGGGGTGGGTCGACTACCACCGGGCCATCGCCGAAGCGGTGCCGGACCTCGGCGTAGTGCTGTACCTGCGCAGCCCGCGCATCGACGGGGCGGACCTGGCCCGGCTGTGCGAGCTGGCGCCGAACGTCGTCGGGGTGAAGTACTCCGTCCCTGATCCGGTCCGCTTCGGCGAAGTGGCCTCGAACAGCGGAGCGGCGGGCTCTTTCGTCTGGATCGCGGGCCTGGCCGAGCTCGCCGCGCCGGGCTACTTCGCGCTCGGCGCGACCGGCTTCACTTCGGGGCTGGCCAACGTCCACCCCGAACTGTCGGTCCGCCTGCTCAAGGCATTGCGGACCGGCGACAGCGTGACCGTGCAACGGCTGTGGCGACTGATCCAGCCGTTCGAACGGATGCGGGCGGACGGCGCGTCGCAGAACAACGTGAGCGTGGTCAAGGAAGCCCTCGCGCAGCTCGGCGTCTGCCGCCGCGATGTCCGCCCGCCGAGCCACGTGCTGGACGAGCTGGGCCGCGAACGGGTGGTCCGAATACTCAAGACGTGGGAGATCGCGGGGTGAAGGAGCCCGATCAACTGCGCAGCAACCGCTGGTACGGCGGGGAGGAACTGCGCAACTTCAGCCACCGGACGCGGGCCCGCCAGCTCGGGTTGAACCCCGGGGAGCACCTGGGCAAGCCGGTGATCGCCATCCTCAACACCTGGAGCGACATCAACCCGTGCCATATGCACCTGCGGGAACGCGCGGAACAGGTCAAGCGCGGGGTGTGGCAGGCCGGCGGGTACCCGGTCGAGTTCCCGGTGGCCACGCTGTCGGAGACCTACCAGAAGCCGACGCCGATGCTCTACCGCAACCTGCTGTCCATGGAGACCGAGGAGATCCTGCGGTCCTATCCGGTCGACGGCGCGGTGCTGATGGGCGGCTGCGACAAGACCACGCCCGCGCTGCTGATGGGCGCGGCCAGCGCGGACCTGCCGGTGATCTTCGTGCCCGCCGGGCCGATGCTGCACGGGCACTGGCGCGACCGGACGCTGGGCAGTGGCACGGACATGTGGAAGTACTGGGACGACCGGCGGGCCGGGCTGATCGGTGACCGTGAGATCGGCGAACTGGAGACGGGACTGGCCCGTTCCCCCGGCACCTGCATGACAATGGGCACCGCGTCCACCATGACCTCCGCCGCCGAGGCGCTCGGCCTGGCCCTGCCCGGCGCGGCGGCGATCCCGGCAGTCGACTCGGCCCATCACCGGATGGCCGCGGCGAGCGGGCTGCGGATCGTCGACATGGTGTGGGAGGACCTGCGGATCTCGCGGATCCTCTCGCCCCAGGCGTACGCCGACGCGGTCACCACGGTGCTGGCACTCGGCGGGTCGACCAACGCGGTGATCCACCTGATCGCCATGGCGGGCCGGAGCCGGATCCCGCTGGGCATGGACGACTTCGACGAGATCGCGCGGCGCGTGCCGGTGCTGGCCAACATCCGGCCCGGCGGCGAGTACCTGATGGAGGACTTCTACTACGCCGGTGGGCTGCGCGGCCTGTTGTCCCGGCTGGCCGGGCTCGGTCTGCTGCACCCCGACCGGGTGGTGGCCACCGGCCGCCCACTTGGGGAGGAACTCGACGGCGCACGGGTACACAACGACGACGTGATCCGGCCGGCGCACAAACCCGTGGCACCCGAGGGCGGCTTGGCCGTGTTGCGTGGAAACCTCGCGCCCAGCGGTGCCGTGATCAAGCACATCGCGGCCGAGCCGCACCTGCTGCGGCATACCGGTCCAGCGGTCGTGTTCGACGGCTATGCCGAGCTGAAACGCCGGATCAACGACCCGGAGCTGGAGATCACCGCGGATTCGGTGCTGGTGTTGCGGGAGGCGGGGCCGCTGGGCGGGCCGGGGATGCCCGAGTACGGGATGCTGCCGATCCCGGACCGGCTGCTCGCCGAGGGCGTCCGTGACATGGTCCGGATCTCCGACGCGCGGATGAGCGGCACCAGTTATGGCGCGTGCGTGCTGCATGTCGCGCCCGAGTCGCACGTTGGTGGGCCGCTCGCACTCGTCCGCACCGGTGACCTGATCACGCTCGATGTGCCGGCCAGGACCCTGCTGCTCGACGTGGACGACGCCGAACTCCAGCGACGCCGCGAGGCATGGACCGCACCACCGCCCCGCTACGAACGCGGGTACGGCGCCCTGTACGCCGAGCACATCACGCAGGCTGACCAGGGCTGTGACTTCGACTTCCTGGCCAGGGCCGGGGTCAACCCGGAGCCCGACCCACGGTGACGCTCAGGAGGCGCGGGCGAATTCCTCGGTGAACTCGGCGACGCACCGGCAGCCGCCCTCGATCTCGGCGCAGGTCATGCGGAGCGAGTGCCGTACCTGGTCGAGGTCCGAGCACGCCTCGGTGCAGTCGACGACGCCGCTTTCGTGCAGGACGAGCGTGCCGTGGCAGTGGTCGAGCCCGCTGGCGCAACTACGGCAATCCATACCGCCGTTCCTATCACGCCAGCCCGACAATTCCCGGGACCTCCCCCGGCGTGTCTAGGCGCTCTTCGTCTTGGCGGAGCGGCTGGTGCGTTTGGCGGGCGTCTTGCGCACGGGGGCCTTACGGCCCTTCTTCGCCTCCGAGACGCTGGCCTCCAGCGCGGCCATCAGGTCGACGACGTCCGAGGTCGCGGCCCGTTTGCGCGGCTTCGTGGTGCCCTTGCCGCCCTTGATCTTCTCTTCGATCACGGCTTCCAGGGCCTCGCGGTAGCGGTCGGTGTACTTGGACGGGTCGAACACCGGTTCCGACATGGACTCGATCAGCGAGCCCGCCATGCTCAGCTCCTGCGGCCGCACCTGCGGCACCTCCTCGTGCAGGAACGCGAACTCGGGTTTGCGCACCTCGTCGGGCCACAGCATGGTGGTCATCACCAGCACGTCCGCGTGCACGCGGAGCAGGGCCAGCGTCTCCCGCTGCCTCAGCGCGACCTTCGCGATGGCGACGTGTCCCGACTTGTGCAGCGCGTCGCGCAGCAGCACGTACGGCTTGGCGGCGGACTTCTGCGGCTCGAGGTAGTAGTGCCGGTCGTAGTGCAGCGGGTCGATGGACTCCAGCGGCACGAACTCCAGCACGTCGATCGCGTTCGAGCTGTTCAGCGGCAGCCCGTCGAGGTCGGCGTCGGTGAGCACGACCATCTCGCCGTCGTCCAGCTCGTAGCCCTTGGCGATCTCGCCGTAGGGCACCTCGACGCCTTCGATGGAGCAGAACCGCTTGTACTGGATGCGCCCACCGTCGGCCTCGTGCACCTGCCGGAGCGAGACGTTCTTGTTCTCGGTGGCCGCGTAGAGCTGGATCGGGATGGTGACCAACCCGAACGAAACGGAACCCTTCCACATCGATCGCATCGCAGGCGCCCTCCGCTCGTGGAGTCATCGGCCCAGATCATTGACGGTAGCGGACAAAACAAGCACTGACTACTCGCCTGATGTCGCACCCAGGTGGGCGCGAGACTGTACAACCTGCTGGTCACGAAGGTCACGGCATCCGGTTTCCGGCAGCTCACGCGGGAGGGTGCGAGGGCCGGCGGGCGGCGGATCCGCACGCGGTGCCGCAGCCGTGACGGCAGCACCTGCCCGAGCTGGGCCGTTCGATATCCCGGCGGACGGTGCGGGGGCTGACAAGTCGGCCGACCGGTTCGCTGCCCGGCCATTCCCGTGGCGTCCGGCACAGCGAAAGCGGTCAGGCGAGCGAGGTGCCGGTCATTTCGGCAGAATGTCAGGGTGATCTCTGAAGAGGAGTACCTGTACTTCGCCGACCGGGCGCTGGACGGGATGGCGGGCATCCTGCGCGACCTGGGGGACGACCTGGCCAACCAGCGGCCGGACCTGCCCGGTGCCAATCCGCCGTACGTGATCTTGACGCACTGCCTCGGCGTGGTGAACTACTGGGTCGGGCGGCTGGTCGCGGGCCGCGAGGTGGTGCGGGACCGCGACGCGGAGTTCACCGCAGCCGGGCCCGTCGAGGATTTGGTGGCCAGGACGGAGGCCGCCAAGCTCCAGTTGCGAGAGGATCTCGCCAGGGCCGATCCCCGCGCCCCGCTCCACGCCGAACCGCCTCCCGGCTACGTGAACACGAAGGCCGGGCTCACCCAGGCCGGGGCGCTGCAGCACGTCTACGAGGAACTGGCCCAGCATCACGGCCAGCTGGAAGTGACCCGGGACATTCTGCTGACGCGAGAGTAAACGCTTTCCCACCGGCGAGGAACGCTGGCCGCCAGCAGTGATTTCGTGGCCGAATCGACGACCGGGCCGAATTCGCCCTCACCATATCGTCCACTTTGGGCCCTTTGCAGGTGCCACCCGTCGCGCAGCCTGACGGGGAAGATCCGCGCGTCCTCGATGGCGACCTCGTCACCGAGTCCGGTACGACCCTGGAAGCGTTCCGAGACAGGCAACGTGGCGTTGGCCGGGTCGAAGCCGTGATCGGTCAGTTTCACCCGGCAGGAAACCGCCTTTTCCGCCGACACCGCCAGTTCCTGCCGCCGAATGGTTTCCCGCGTTTTCCGCCCGGACAGGATTTGGGAATAGGTCAACCAATCACGACGAGATACACCCGAATGAGTGATGTCGGGCCGCTCGATGTCAGAGAGCTGTACGAGTGGTGAAAGCTCGTCACTACATGCTGAAAGAAGCCACACCGGCCGCCACTGGGGTCGGCCGGTATGGCACTCCAAGCTGGTCCGAGGTCCCCAGAACGTACTGTCCAGTTGCGGCTTGATGACGGCCGCGGGGAGCACCCGCCGAAGACATACCCGCCCGATCCGGCGGTACACGACGGGATGGCGGCGCCGGAGCCACGGCCAGATCCGCAGGCAACCGGTCGTGATCGCGACACTCGCGAACACCACATGGGCGACCAGCATGGGGTAAGTAGCCAGGAACATCCGCGGAGACCGGAACCCGCGAGGCGGCCGGGTCCAGTTCGAGATACAGCGGCAGGGAAAGGTCACGAATCCGGCTACCACCGCGAGCAACAGCATCCACGGTCGCTCTCGATTTACCCACTTCAGGGGTTGTGCTCGCCATGTGAATCCCCCTTTCCCGGCCTACGCTATGCGTGCACGAACGGACACTTCCCTGCAGTCAGCCGCCGGTCTCGGGGTGGGGGCAGCCCCCGCGCCCCGCCGGCCGGGAGGAACAAATGCGCCTGCTCACCGCCGCCGCGGCACCGCTGGACCTGGTGGCCGCGCGGCAGCAGATGGCGGTCTCGCTGGGCTGGCACATCGTGCTGGCCTGCCTCGGCGTGGGCATGCCCGCGCTGGTGCTGTTCGCCGAATGGCGTGGTCTCCGCACCGGCGACGAGGCATATGCGGTGCTGGCGCGCCGGTGGGCGAAGGCGATGGGGGTGCTCTTCGCCGTGGGGGCGGTCTCGGGCACCATC
The DNA here is from genome assembly GCF_035276945.1 of Amycolatopsis sp. Taxonomy (GTDB): domain Bacteria; phylum Actinomycetota; class Actinomycetes; order Mycobacteriales; family Pseudonocardiaceae; genus Amycolatopsis_E. The sequence continues at coordinate 15,183 of NZ_DATELF010000110.1, forward strand.
CTCAGTTTCGAACTGGGTCTCCTCTGGCCGGGCATGATGGGCGTCTACGGCCAGGTCATCGGGTTGCCGTTCACTTTGGAAGGCATCGCCTTCTTCCTCGAAGCGATCTTCCTCGGCATCTACCTCTATGCCTGGGACCGGCTGAGACCGCGCGTGCACCTGGCCACCGGCATCCCGATCGTCCTCGCCGGCATCGCCTCCGCCTTCTTCGTGGTGAGCGCCAACGCGTGGATGAACCAGCCGCGCGGTTTCACGCTGGCGGATGGCGCCGTGACACAGGTCGACCCGTGGGCGGCGATGTTCAACCCCGCCACCGGACCGGAATCGGTGCACATGATCCTTGCCGCGTTCATGGTGTCCGGTTATCTGATCGCCGGGGTCTACGCGGCCGGCATGCTGCGCGGCCGCCAGGACCGGCATCACCGCCTGGGCCTGCTGATCCCGCTGACCGCCGCCGCGATCGTCACCCCGCTGCAACTCGTGGCCGGGGACTACATCGCGCGTTTTCTGGCCTCCGCGCAACCCGCGAAGCTCGCCGCCCTGGAAGGCGTGTACCAGACCGGCTCGCACGTCCCGCTCGTCATCCTGGGCATCCCCGTGAACGGCGAGCTGCGATACGGCCTGCCCATCCCCAACGGGCTGTCGTTGCTCGTCGGATACAGCCCGGACACCGTGATCACCGGCCTGGAGCAGTTCCCCATGACGGACTGGGCGCCGGTCGGGATCGTGCACCTCGCCTTCGACATCATGATCGGCATCGGGGTGCTCCTCCTGCTCCTGGGCGTGTGGCAGGCGCTGGCCTGGTGGCGCCGCCGCGACCTCCCCAAGAGTCGCTGGTTCCTGCGTTTCGCGGCGATCAGCGGCGTGCTCGCGTGCTGTGCGCTGGAAGCCGGCTGGGTGACCACGGAGGTCGGGAGGCAGCCATGGATCGTCTGGGGACTGATGCGTACGGCCGACGCGGTGAATCCGGCCCCCGGCCTGGCGACGGGACTGGTCGTCGTGCTGGCCGTCTACATGGTGATGACCATCGGCACGATCGCCATCCTGCGCCTGCTGGCGCGCACCCCCCGGCCGATCGCGCCCCAGGAAGCCGGAGCCCTCCCGTGACGCTTGCCGACTGGGCCGCCACCACGCTGGGGATCGGGCTGACGCTGTACGTCCTGCTCGCGGGCGCGGACTTCGGCGCCGGGTTCTGGGACCTGTTCGCCGGGTCGGCGCTGGCCGGGCGGGGGCGGCGGGAGCTGATCGAGCATTCCATCGGCCCGGTGTGGGAGGCCAACCACGTGTGGCTGATCTTCGTGCTTGTCCTGCTGTGGACCGCCTTCCCCACCGTGTTCGCCGCCGTGATGTCCACTTTGTACATTCCACTGACGCTGGTGGCGCTCGGCATCATCGTGCGGGGCGCCGCCTTCGCCTTCCGCAAGGCCAGCGACACCCTGCGCAGGCAACGGCTCTTCGGTGCCGCGTTCGCGTTGTCGTCCGTGGTCACGCCGTTCTTCCTGGGCACCGTGGCGGGCGGGATCGCCTCCGGGCGGGTACCGGTGACGATCGCCGGCGGCGACCTGGTGACCAGCTGGCTCAACCCGACCTCGGTGCTGGGCGGGGTGCTCGCGGTCGGCGCCGCGGCCTACCTCGCGGCCACCTACCTGTGCGCCGACGCGGTCCGCGCCGGGCACCCGGACCTCGCCAACTGGTTCCGCCGCCGGGCGTTGCTGACCGGCCTCGTGCTGGGGGTGGTCGCGGCGGCCGGGATCGCGGTCCTGCGGACCGACGCACCAGCCCTGTTCGACGGGCTGACCCATCACGGCCTGCCCGTCATCATCGCTTCCGCCGTCACCGGCGCCGCGTCGCTGTTACTCCTGTTGCGGTGGCGTTTCGTGGCCGTGCGCGTCACCGCCGCGCTGTCCGTCGCGACCCTGCTGTGGGGCTGGGCCGCCGGTCAGTACCCCTACCTGCTGCTGCCCGAGATCACCATCCAGGCCGCCGCCGCGACCCCCGCCGTGCTCTGGAACTCCCTGATCGCCCTCGGCGCCGGCGGGGTGCTGCTGGTCCCGTCCCTGGTGTGGCTGTACACCCTCTTCCAGCGCCCCACCGCACCCCCCTCCTACAACCCCAAACACGCCCGCCCCTGACGCCCGCGGACTCAACGATCCAGCAGTTCGGCCTTCTCCCTGGCGAATTCCTCCTCGGTGAGAACGCCCGCGGTACGCGCGTCACCAAGCCGCATCAAGAGATCCAGCCGGCTTCCCAGGACCGACAGGTCCTCCGGGGTGACCGAATGATGAACGCGCGGGGCGGGAACGTGCGGCGCCTCCGCGGCCGGGACACGAGGCTCCGGAGCCATGATGGCGGGCTGGGCACGTGCGGCGACGGCGAGAATCAACTCGAGCAGGCCGAGGTAGAGTGCGACGGCGGCGGCCACCCAGATCAACACCGACACCGTCGGCGATGGCCAGAACAGCAGGACGAGCGCCCCAAGCACGATTCCGGTCCAGCGAGCCATGCGGAGGTGGTTCCGCAGGAAAGTGCCCAACGTCTCGAACTGCTCAGGCAGGTTCAGGCCGCGGACGAATTCGCGGGTATCGGCGGCGAAACGGCGGGGCCAGGACTGCTCCGGAGCCGGCTTGCCGTCGATCTTGGCGATCGCTCGCTGCTCACGGTGGCGCGCGGCGCGGGCGCGGGTGGCGCGATAACCGCGTCGGAGCGCGGGAATGATCCCGATCCGGCCCCATAGCAGCGTGATCACCGTGATGCCGGCCATGATCAGCACCAGCCAAAGGGTCCAGCTCCGCAGGCTGGCCGTGACGCCCTGATAGATCGCGTCGGCGGCGTCGACGTTGGCCGGTTTGACCTGAGCCAGCAAAGGTCCTCGCAGGACCGCGAGCGCCAGCACCAGCACCAGCCCGAGCACACCCGTGGTCACCGCCCACGCCCGCAGCGTGCTCCGGCGCCGCCGTGACAGCACCAGCGCACCCACGAGCGCCGCGAGCGAGATCAGGCCCGCCCACAACCAGAGCGACCTCAGCAGGTCGATCGAGGTGTACACCTGGGGCGCCTGCTCCTTGGTCAGCACAGTGATGCCGACGTCGTCCGGGATCAGGTTGAGGACCTGCCCGGCCAGGCCGGTCCGGTTCTCCGGGGGCACGAGTGCCTTGGCCTCGCCAACGGTCAGCGCGACGGGTTGCCCGTTGATCAGGTCGGTCTGCGCGTTCCGGAGCACCGCGGTGGTCAGCGTGGCGAAGGCGGCCGAAGTCAGGATCGTTTGCACGCCCTTGCCGAGCAGGTTGCGAGTGCCTTCCTCGATCGAGGGACGGAAGGCCTGCAGCCGGGGCGGCAGGGTGGCGACGGTCTGGTCGATGGCCTGCTGGACCGTCGGAGTGGCCATGATCGTGTCCACCAGCCTGGTCTGCAGGGTGGCCTGGACGGCGGGATCGGCGAGGATCTTCTCGGATCCGGCGACGAACACGTCGGTGTTCACGATGTGCCGTCGCGTCCACAGCGACGTGCTGGACGCGATCAGGGTCAAGGCGCTGACGAGGATCAACAGGCCCACGAAGAAACGTCGCACGGCTGGCTCCTCCCGGCGGTCTTGCGCGCAGGATAGTTCCTGCGGACGGGCTGGTCATCACCCGCAACGGGCGGGATCGGGCGCTTACGCGAGGCCGCGGGCCCGCGCCTCGACCAACGCGGCGCGCCGGTTGTTGACGCCGAGCTTGGAGTGGATCGCGCCTCCCAGCCCCAGCCAGGTGTCCGAACCGCACCCCAGACACCACCGGCATTGCTCCACTTTCTACTCTCGCACAAACTCGCCGAACTCCAATGACCGTCGCCGAGTCCACTTTCGACAATTGGTCAGCCGCCAGATCCGCGGCTGGCGAGGTTCACGAGGTCGGGGTCGCGGACCTCGAGAACTCCGGGCAGACCTGGCCGGTGCCGTGCAACCCGTCCAGCGCGTCCGCGGCCGCGGCACGCGCCCCGGCGACATCGACCGGCTGTGCGTTCAACGCGGCGAGCATTTCCTGCACGGAGGCCTTGGCGTCGTCGATGCTCGAGCCGACCATGGAACCGAGCGTACCGGCCGCGGTGTTCAGCTCGGTAGCGAAACTCTGCGCCGCGGCACGCACCTGGTCCCGTGACGTCTGCCCGGCGACGAGCTGGTCCACCTGCGTGCGGAGGGCCTGTCCCTGGGCGGCGAGGTTCGCGCATTCCTGTCGGATCTGGGCGGAGGTCCCCGCCGTGGTCGTGGCCGGCGGTGGCGGGGTGGGGCTGGCACCGCCGCCGCTTGGACCGCATCCGGCCAGCGTCAGCACGGAAAGGATCACTGCGGCGAACAGGCGGCGCTGAGGAACAACCATGATGCCTCATGATGCGGTGCCTGCTCCCCCGGCGCCTCGCATGTTCCGGGTGACGTCTCATACCCCGAATTCGGCGGTGATCTCGCCCGCCACGATCGCTTTCGCAGCGCGGCATGGTCACGATCGTTTTGGTCCGGATAACACCCGGACGAGGTGATACGCACGACGCGAGGGATCTCTCGTGGGCGGGATCCACGCCGCGGCGATGGGCTACGAGTTCCGGGTGGACGGCAGACCGACCGAGTCGGAGGGCAACGCGTTCTCCGGGATGCGGGTCGTCAACGTGCCGAGCAGACCGTCATCGACGGCGAGATCCTGGACCAGGCGCAGTTGTACGGGGTAATCGGCCGGCCGCAGACGCTGGGTTTCACCATTGCCTCCGTACATCCCGTGCCCGCCTGAGTCGCATGTCCGGGGCTGATCAGGCGGCCGACCCGGACACGCCAGGGCACCAGCCCGGTACTCGCCGAACTCAAGGACCCGGCGCGAGATCGGACGCTCCGGGCTCATCCATGTCGTCGTCGCCCAGACCGGCGCCCGATGGACCCGCTGGTTCGTAAAGTTTCACCTTCTCCGGATGATTGCGGTTTCGCCCGGGGCGACGAGCCTGGACGGCACCTGTGTGTTGGAAAATCCCAGGAGGAATCATGACCGCCCAAGCCGCTCCGCAAGAGACCTTGACCAGCGTGGCACGTGGCGAGGCGCCCGTGCTCGAACGTCTCGTCGCGATGAACCTCGACTCGCTGGAAAACTCCGGCCTCGACGAGCGGACGTACTTCCTGGTCCGGCTGGCCGCACTCGTGGCTCAGGATGCCGCCCCGGTGTCGTACCTGGCCAACCTCGGACTCGCCGCCGACGCGGGCGTAACCCTCGAAGAAGCGCAAGGAACCCTTATCGCCATCGCACCCATCGTCGGGTCCGCCAGGGTGGCCTCAGCCGCCGGCAAGATCCTGCGCGCCTTCGGTTTCGCGGTGGCCGTCGAAGAAGCCACCCAGGACGGCGACTGAAACCCGACGGGAGTGGGGAAACGCGCGCCAGGAAGGCAGACTCGCGCGCTCCCAACGAGGGACTCCCGCGGACGGTGGGACCAGCCGCATGAAGCGACCCCCGCCGCACCGACAACTCGCTGAAGTTGGCGTAGTCCCCGGCGAGCGCCGTACCCAAGGTGACAGCGGCACACTCGGCAACCGGGAAGCCCCAGATCCGGGCCGACCGGCCTCCGAGGGTGAGGAGACGCTTTCACAGGGAGACCGGCATCCGTTCCCGACGCCGGTGGGCTGGTGGATCAAGACGGCCGCAGAGCGGTACGCCACGACCCGCAAGCGCAAGCCGGGACCCGCGCCCGCGGACCGCGAAGACATGTCCAGCCCCGGTTCCCCTCTTGTGGGTGAAGGCAAGCCTCAGCGTGGTAAGTGGTGCGCCGGCGTATCCGCAGCGTCACCCGAAACAGGTGATGGGTAGGGCAGGCTACCCCACTATCGCGGGAATTCCCACAACGGTTTGCTGCACCCCCGAGATGACAAGCGGAAAGGGGTGGTGGGATGGGGCCTCGACTGTCGGTAGATCTCCCAACCCCTGCTCCAACGGCGCGGAAATGACCTGACGGGCCCGCACCCGGGCCGGATCCGCCAGTCACCGCATCCGCCCGCTCCGGTCCGCGGACGTCGCGCGAATCCGGCATAACCTCAACCAACGGAGTCGAAACGTGACCAAGAAATACACCGTCGAACACGGCGACACACTCTGGGGCATCGCAGAACGATTCTGCGGCAACGGGAACCTCTACCCCATCATCGCGAGTTTCAACTGGATCAAGGATCCGAACGTCATTCACCCCGGACAGGTCTTGGTGATTCCCCCGGCACCAGTGCACGCGACCCAGTCCTGAAGCGCATTCCGCGCAGCCAGCCTGCTGGCGATACAACCGGATTGAGCAGGATCGGGCCGGCACCAATTCCAGATCGCGCGAGCCCAGCGCCGGCGGCGGCCTCGTCCGGGTAGCTGAGTAGCCCGGTGACGGGGCAGCGGGGCGGTTCATGTCGGTGGTCTCGCGAGCGCGACCGGCTCGGCGACCTTGCGCAGCTTTGCGGCCACGGGGCGGTCGGGTGCAACTCTCGCCGGTGCGTGCGCCACACGACGAGCCCGGGCGTGCGCGCGGGCTGGTGACGATCTCGCCGCTCTCGAGGTCTCCGTCGGGCGTCCAGTCGCGCCACAAGCCGTGTCGCCCGTGGGGTCGGCGTGTCACGATGCCACCTCCCACAGCGAGATTTGCCCGTTGACGCAGTCGAACCAGTACTCGGCTTTGGGGTAGGTTCTTGTCAGGCCCGAAGGTGAGGAACGTGCCGTCGGCCGAGTTGGCACCGCGGTTGGCCGCGGCCTCGACGTGCTCCCAGGAGCTGACGCGCCCGAAGTGCACCATTTGCCGAGTGCCCTCGCCTTGAGGTAGAGCACGGCTACTTCGCGGCTCCGTTTCCAGGCGTCGCCGCCGCCGATGAACAGGGCGTCGATGTCGTCCCACGGGATCATACCGGGTTGGTCTGAGCCTTCCTGGCTGACGAACGCCACCGGGTAGCCAAGAGCCCGTATCGCGGTGCTCGACCAGGTTCTCCGCGTGCGAGGGCCAGATCCAGCATGACCCCGCCGACGTCGTCGTCACCATCAGCGTCTCCCCCGGTACCCCGTCGGCGACGCCCGACGACCCGGTGTGTCTGTTCGATGTGGATCTCCCGCCGATCCTCGACCTGTGTCTGTCGGGCCTACACCGCTCGGCGTCATGACCGGCGTGCGGTGGCTAAAACCGGTCGCCGAGCGCTTTCTGCCAGTGGGCGTTACGGGCCCCGCTCGGCGGGCGCCGAGGCGCCGTAGCGTTCCAACATGGCGCGGGACGTCCAACCCATCAGCCGCATCAGGTCGACCTCGCTGCCTCCGCTTGGCCAGCCAGGTGTGCGCGAACAAGTGACGCGACAAGTGCGGATTGCAGGTAGAGATCGACGGTGCTGGCGGCCACTCTCTTGCTGACAACGAGTACGGCAATACGCTCAACAGCGTTTTGCCAGGTGGCGCACCCAACAAGCCAGTATACGAACCTAAACCTGCTGGTCAGCGGCCAACTGGTCGAAGTGAACCTGCACACGCGAAGATCCGGCGGGACGGGCGAACTCGGTGGCATGTGGCCGAGGGTGATTGTTGATGGTGGGCGCGGTCCGTCGGGTCGTGGGACGGCCTGTCCGAAGGCGCCATTGGTGAAGTGTCGATGTTCGGTGGTGTGCTGGTGAGTGTCACTCAGGGTGGTGTGGTTTGTCCGGTCAGGCAGTGTTGGACGAGTGGTCCGAACCGGTTGACCAGTTCGTCGACGGGCGATGACGCGATCGGTTCGATCCGCACGATGTATCGCGCCACCGTGAGGCCCAAGAGTTGGACGTTGACCATGCCAGCCCGGAATGCGGCGTCCGGTGTGCCCAGCAGCGCCGCCAGCCGGCCGGTGATTTCCCGGTCGATGTATTCACGAAGCAGTGTTTCGGATTGGTCGTTGGGTGGGGCTGACCGGGTGAGCATCGCCAGCGGAGCGCGGCCTGATGTGTCCATGTTCTCCACGAGTGTCCGGATGATGCGCTCACCGATACCGTCGAGACCGCCGGTGAAGATCGATTCGATGGCCGGCGGGAGCTGGGCGGACATCTCGATGGCCGCGGCGAACAGGCCCTGCTTGGTGCCGAAAAAGTAGAACACCATCGCCGGGTCGACCCCCGCCTCGGCGGCGACCGCGCGCACTGTGGTGCCGCCGTAGCCCTGCTCGCGGAACAGCGCGCGCGCCGCGTCCAGGATCCGCTGCTTGCTCTCCGCGCCTGATCGCCAGCGCCCGGGGCGAGCGGAGGACCTGTGTTCTGCCATGGCGGGACCAGTCTATCGAACATTTCTCCACCACTGGTGGTGTTTCACCTCAACGCGCGGTAGCGTGAACTTCATCAGCGATGAAGAAAGGTGGCGACGGGATGAGAGTGATCGTGGTCGGCGCAGGTCTTGGCGGGTTGACACTGGCGCACGGGTTACGCCGGGCGGGGATCGATGTCGTCGTCTACGAGCGAGACGGCGCGCTGGGACGTCCGCAGGGTGTCAGCGTGCATATCGACGAACGCGGCGCCTCGGCGCTGAGAGGGTGCCTACCTCCGGCGCACGCCGCGATGGCCGAGGCCACGATGGGCGGACCGCGCGAGCAGACCCTGACCCTGTCGGACGTGGAGGGAACACTCACCATCGTTGGCGCTCAGTCCTCCGACGGCGTAGCGGGCCGGGCGCGGCCTGGCCGGCAGGCTCATCGTCCGTTGCTGCGTGCGGTACTGCTGACGGGACTGCAGGACGTGGTTCGGTTCGGGGCGGAGGTCACGCGGTTCGAGCGGCGAGCCGATGGCACGGTCCGGGTGTGGCTCGCCGACGGCGGCACGGACACGGCGGACGTGCTGGTCGGCGCGGACGGAATCGGTTCGGTCATCCGCCACCAGCACTTGCCGCACGTGCGGGTGGTCGACACCGGACAACGCATGCTGATGGGCGCGACCTCGCTGCGAGCGGTGACCGGCACCGGACTGCCCGGACTGATCGGCGACAACCCCGCCACCGTGAGGGTACGCGACACCACAATGGCGCTGAGCGTGCTGCGGTTCACCGAGTCACCCATTGCCGCCCGGCAGCGACGGCTACCCGCCCTGCACCTCAGCTCGGTCACCGAGGTCGAGGACTACGTGATGTGGGCCTTGCCCATCACCCAGGAGCGGCTCGGTTCAGCCGAATCACCAACCACGGTGTGGCACAAGGCCACGGAAGTGGTCCTGGACCTGCCCCCCGCCCTGCGGCTGGTCGTCACCGAGGCGTGGCCGGACGTCACGGTCGCGCTGCGCATCGGGATGATCCCGCCGATGCCGGCCTGGCCCGCCACCCCCGTGACCCTCATCGGTGACGCCATCCACCTGGCCCCCGGTTTCGGCGGCAACCTGGCGATGCAGGACGCGCACCGCCTGTGCCAGGCACTGGTCGACACGGATCGCGGCCGGCTCGACCTGCCCGAGGCGATCGGCACATACGAGGACACGATGCGCCGCAACAGCTTCTCCACCCCTGTCCCGGTGAAGGCGGGCACATGAACCTGAGAGTGCTGACCCAGAAGTCATGGTCCTTGTTCGCCGCGGTGGGCGGCTGGCGCACGGTCGCCGAAGGAGTCGCGTCCAGGGTTCTGTTCCTGATCGCCTATCTGGTAACCGATCAGGTATTGACCTCCGCGCTGGTGGCGATCGGTGGCGTGGTGGTGTTCGCCGTGGTTCGAATATTCACCGACCGGAAGTACTGGCAGGCAGCGGTCGGGCTGGTCATCGCAGGGGCCTCGGCGTTGCTGGCGGGCAGTACCGGGCACGCGGTCGACTTCTACCTTCCAGCCGTGCTCATGCAGGCGGGCGGGAGCGCGGTGTTCCTGATATCAATGCTGGTGCGGTGGCCGGTGATCGGGTTGGTGGTGGAGGCAGCACGTGGCGAACGGTTCGGCTGGCGACGAGATCCGGTACGGCGACGGCGTTACCAAATGTGCACGGCGATCTTTCTTGCGAAGAACGGCATCGCCACGATAGTGCTGGTACCGCTGTACCTGGCCGGACAGATAACACCACTCGGCATCACCGCCACACTGCTCGGCGGCGCACCCGCGGCATGCGCCTGCATCTACCTGTCCTGGCGGATCCTGCACACACACACGAACCCAACAAACCCCAACCACCCAGCCACCACCAACCCGAACCGTTGACAACCCCATCCAACCCGGCCCCCGAACATTCCGACACCACCCCACAACACCAGCCACCCCCACCGACCACGGCCACTAAACCAAAAAACGCACCAACACCCGAACAAGACCAACCCCACACCATCACAATCTCAACACGTCAACCCGCCGAACCGGCTCCACAACAACAACCTCCACACCAAAGCAGAAGCCCACACTCACCAAAAACCACACCAACGACTCCACATAAAACCCACACACCGGCTCAACCCCCAACGCCACAAAAACAACACAACCTCGCAAACCAAACCACATATAGACCACCAATCACGAACCCAACAAGCCGACATACAAACCCAAACCTCCTGCTCAGCGGCATGCCGGTGTCCGTGAAGCCGCACACGCGAAGATCCGGCGGGACGGATACCGCCACATCCGCCAGCCTGGTAGCGAGGGGTAGCGCCGGTGTCCGTCTGTTCTATCCGGTAGCTGAGCAGGAGCCCCATCGCACGTCGGCGAATACAGCAGCTCCCCGAACTGGTTCGCGCATTCCAGCCTCAGGAATCGGTGCGCAGCGGGGCCAAGGCGTTGGTCCAGGCGATGATCTGGTCGAGCATCCGCTGCAGGACTGGTTCGTGGTGCTCACCCGGCGCGAGGTCGGTCCCGTTTACGAAGTCGGTGAACATCGACAGGGCGATCTGGTCGCGGACGTCGGCGACGTGCAGCTCGGCCATGATCAGCCGCAGCTGCTCGACCGCCCGTGTCGCGCCCAGCAGCCCGTATCCGACGAAGCCGGCGGTCTTGTTGCGCCACTCGTGGTAGAGGAAGTCGATCGCGTTCTTGAGCACGCCCGTGATTCCGTGGTTGTACTCCGGGGTCACGAAGACGTAGCCGTCGTACGACGCGATCGTCTCCGCCCACCGCTTGGTGTGCTCCCGCGCGTAGTCCGATCCCATGGCAGCAGGGACGGGCTCGTCCAGATGCGGCAGGTCGAAATCGGCCAGATCGACGACGTCGAACGTGGCGTCCGTCCGCTGGGAGGCGAGCTTGTGCACCCACTGGGCCACAGCCACGCCCTTACGACCGGGCCGGGTACTTCCTATGATGATAGCGATGCGTGTCATGACAGGTTTCCTTCCGGAGACAATGGGCGAATATCGGATCATCGTCGTTGGTGTGCCCAACGATACAGGCAACTTCGTTGGGACTTCTAACGATTGCGTCAGATGGGCTCGGCCACACGTGTCCCGCGTTGTTCCAGGGTCAGCCAGAGCGCGGACGCCAACGCGATCACCGTGGCCCCAGCCATCAGCCAGAACGTGCGGTGGAACGCGTCCACGGCGGCCTCGGGCGCGGCCGCGGACATACCGCTGGACAGGATCACCACGAAGATCGCGCTGCCCAGCGCACCACCCACTCTCGACAGGATGTTGACCTGCGCACTGGCATCGGACATCTGGTGCCGGTCGACGGCGGACAGCGCCGCCGACACCACCGGCGAACCCGCCAGTGCCATGCCGATCCCCCGCAGCGCCTGGATCACCTCGACGAGCGCGAGATTCGCCTCGGCGGGCAGCAGTGCCATGGACACCGTCGTCGCGATGCTGAGCACCAGCCCGGCGACGGTGACGATGCCGCCGCCGTAGCGGTCGTTGAGCGAGCCCGCCACCGGGAACGTGATCGCCGCGCCGAGACTGAACGCCATCAGCAGCAGGCCGGCGTGCACGATGTCCCGCTCCAGCTGGAGCTGGAAGTACAGCGGCATCACGATCAGCCCGCCGAACAACGTGGAACTGGTGAAGAACACCGCGACCGAGGCCGAGCCGAACACGCGGTTGCGGCCGAGCCGCAAGTCCATCAGCGGTCCGGCCGAGCGCAGCGACCGGCGGACGAACAAACCGAGCGCGAGCAGCCCCGCCACCAGCGGGATCCACACGGTGGTGGCGACCAGCGACCGCCGGTCGGTCGCCTCGGTGATGGCGAAAACCGTCAACGGCAGCCCGGCGACGACCAGCACCAGCGACAGCACGTCGAGCCGTCCCGCCTCGCCCCGCTCGCCGCGCGGCACCCAGCGCAGCCCAGCCACCAGTCCGAGCACGCCGATCGGGGCGTTGATCAGGAACAGCCAGCGCCAGGACAGGCTCGCGATGAGCACGGCCCCGACGACAGGGCCGATCGCGGGCGCCAGGATGGCGGGCACATTGGACGTCGCGATCACCCTGCCCATGCCCGCACGCCCGGCGATCTGGCCGAGAATGGCCATGCCGGACGGGATGAGCAGGCCGCCAGTGATGCCCTGTAGCACGCGGGCGAAGACGAGCGTGCCGATCCCGGGCGCGATCGCGCACAGTGCCGATGTGATCGTGAAACCGAGCAGCGCCCACAGCCACAGCCGTCCGGCACCGATCCTTCTGCTGATCCAGCCGCACGCGGGCAGCGCGGCGGCGAGCGCGAGCAGATAGCCGCTGTTGATCCACTGGGTCGCGGCCAGCGAGGCACCGAGCTTCGTGCCGATGGCGTCCATGCCGACGTTGACCAGCGAAGTATCCAGACCCGACATGACCGAGCCGGCGGCGAGCACGATCGCCGTTCGCCACACGGCCGCCGGTATGGGCTCTGTACCGCCCGGCCGGCTGCCGCCATCCGTTGCCGTCTTCATGGCCCCTCCCTCGAGCGGATTATCGTTGGACTCCCAACGGTATGCTTCTTTGCATTGGTTGTCCAACGAAAACTGCTATAGTTCCTTGCATGGATGAGCCGTTGCTGAAGCCGGGCGTCGATCCGCCCGTACGCGTGTGGCGGTTGACGTCGTGGTTGCTGCACCACGTCAACGCCCGCGCGAACCGAGTGGTCACCCAGCATTTCGGCAGGCCAGGCTGGCGGATGTGGTATGCGATTCTGGCCGGGCTCGACCAGTACGGGACGCTCAGCCAGGCCGAGATCTGCCGTAGGCTCGGGATTGACCGCGGCGACGCCGTGTCCGTGCTCAACGAGCTCGAGGCCGCGGGTCTCGCCCGGCGGCTACCCGATCCAAAGGACGCGCGCCGTAACGCCGTCGACATCACACCGGAGGGAAAGGAGGTGCTGTTCGAACTCGACGTCGTGGTCGACGCAGCCCAGGATGAACTACTGCGGCAACTGACCGTGGAGGAACGTAGCCAGCTCAATGCGCTACTACGGAAGCTGATCGAACGCCCGGCCACCGAGGAGGCGACTCCACCCAAGAACCGGACCAGGGCTGGAAAATCGTAAACCCGGGAAGCACGGGCTCCTTTGTTGGCGCATGCCGGCACCAAATGGGTGCGTGCTTTCGCGTGCCTGCGCAACTACCCAAGACGACCAGACGAACACGATCGATCCGTATTATCCGTATTAATCGTACTCATTCTTGGGGGTAAGAATGGTTCGCGTCTTACTCGTCGACGATGACCTGTCGCGCACGGAACTGATCAGCGGTCAGCTCCGCCGTGGCTTCTCCGCGTGGAACCTGCACACCGGGATGGATGCCATCACCGCCGCGCCCAGTGCCGATATCGTCGTCCTGAACCTGAAACTGCCCGACCTGGACGGAGTCGAGGTCTGCCGTCGAATCCGCGCGGTCAGCACCGTGCCGATGATTGGTATCACTGCGGGCAGCAGTGAATTCGAACGGGTGCTCGCGCTGCGCGCGGGGCTCGATGTGTGCATGGCCCCGACGTTCGGCGTTTCCGAACTCGTGGCGAGGATCGCCACGCTCACTCGCCGGAACCGGCCGGACCGGCGGGCCGGGAAATCGATGTCCTACGGGGATTTGGTCATCAACACGCACACCCGCGAGGTCCGGATGTGCGGGCACCCCGTGGGGCTTACGAAGAAGGAGTTCGACCTGCTGTACCTGCTCGCCTCTCGTCCCGGTGTCACTTTCGACCGAAAACAGATTCTGTCCGCGGTTTGGCACGACGACAACTCGTGGATGCAGCGCAGCCGCACCATTGACACCCACGTCAACAGTATCCGTCGGAAACTGGGCTGCAGCGAGGCTATCCGCACGCAACGCGGTGTGGGCTTCCAGTTCTCCAGTCTCGACTGCGTGGCCTGCATCGCTACGCCCGGGCGAGCGCTAAACGGCGAGGACGTGGAAAACGCTCGCCTCGGCTAGGCGAACTCGCGGCATGGAAAACGTCATTCGGCCTCGGCAACTTCCGGCGGGCTGCCGATCCGCAGCCCGTAACCCTTGACGGTGATGCATACCCAGCGGCCCAGCTTACGCCGCAACCTGCTGACGTGGGTGTCCAAGGTCCTGCTGGCGAACCGGGAGTCCTCTCCCCAGATGCTCACCAGGACCTCGGTGCGGTCGGTGACCGCACCGGCCCGCGTGGCAAGCAGCAAAAGGAGGTCGTATTCCTTGCGGGTAAGGTGAACGATCTCGCCGTGCAGCCGGACCTCACGCGAGTCCGTGTCGATCCGCAGCGGGCCGTACACGACCATCGACGGCTCGCTGCCCGGCAATCTGGTCCACCGGAGCACAGCGTCGATGCGCGCCATCACCTCGGCGGGGCTGCAGTCGGCGTACAGATGATCGTCGAACCCGGCCTCGAGCGCCTGCAGCCGCTCGTGCTCGGTGTCCGTGCTGGACACCGCTATCAAAGAGATGTCCCTGGTGGCGGAGCGAATCATGCGGCACAGGTCGAAGGAGCCCTCGCCGTCGTCTATCTCGATCAGAGCGAGGTCCATCTCCCGGCGACTTCGGTATGCCTCGGCGTCCGTTGCCACCGTGCGGACGTCGTGCCCGTGTCTGCGCAGCAGCCGTTCCAGCCAACCGGACCGGGCAGGCTCGAAACGCGCGAGCATCGTGCGCACGAAAGCGTCGCGGATCCGAGTACGATCGGTGTTGATGTGCTGATTCATCGGAACCCTTCTCCGACGCATCGTCGGGTTCCGGCGCAAGAACGTCCCACAGCCACCAGCCCCCAGCGACTTCCTCCCTCACTATACCTCTTCGCCGACCCCGGCCAAGGGATTAGGTGATCAATTTTCGTACACTCTCCGGAGGTGGTTCTGACGTTCGTGATTCTGTTGTTGTTGCTTGTTGTTGCTTGTTGTTGCCTGTCGTTGTCGCCGACGGGCTTCTTGGTGTCGGCCTGCGCGACCTCCCCTGATCAGTGCCGTTTGGTCATTTGTCCAGGTCACCGGCTTCCCCAGCCCCGAGGATCGGCGAACCCTGGGACACGCTCCCGGCGCCGCCAGGTCACGGCGGGAGCGGTGCGGACCTGGACGGCGTTGTCCGGGCCGCCGCGATCTCTCGGCGGAAGATGACGTTGGCCGCGGCTTCGGCGCCCATCACCGCGACCTCGTTGGTAAACCCCGCCAGCGACACGTCGGCGCCGATCGACCGCGAGTCCATCACGATGCACCACCGTAAGCTTTGCGTAGCACTACGGACACGCGGCACGGTAGCAGTAGGCATAGCGCAGTTTCGCGCTGTGCCGGATGATGCCGCCGTGCTCCTGATTGATACCGGGAAGGAAGCCGGGAACGCCCACAAGGGTCACTAGCGGGACGTTGAAGGCGGCACAGAACTGGACAAACCGGGCGGCCTTCTCGCTGGAGTGTATATCCAGCACTCCGGCCAGCGACTGCGGCTGGTTGGCGACCAGGCCCACGGTGTACCCGCCCAACCTGGCGAACGCGCAGACGATGTTGTCCGCCCACGCGGCGCTGACCTCGAAGTAGTCACCGTCGTCGACGATCTCCGCGCTCACCCGGCGCACGTCGTTCGAGGAGCCGTTCGATCCGCTCCCGCGCGGTCAGCTTGCCCTTCTTGTGCTGGCGTGCGGTGGCCGCGGGGTCGGGACCTTCGCGTGCCGCTGTGCGTTTGTCCTGAAGCAGGTCGAGTATCTCGGTCATGACGGGCGCACCTCCGGTCGAAAGCGTCTACTCAGCGGAATTCCGGTGACCGCGACGGCGAACGCGAGTGCGCCGCCGAGGGCCAGGACGAACAGGGCAGGCCGGTCGGTGCCGAAGTTCGCCCGCAGCGTGGCGACCAGCCACAGCACCAGCACCGCGCCACACTGAACGGCGAACTGGTACATCGCGACGGCAACCGGACGGTCCCCGTCCTCGACGCCGTCGAGGGCACGAGCGTTCAACGCGGCGAACGAAAGCACGAACGCGGCACCGACGAGCAGCAAGGTCGGCAAGATCCCGAGCACATAGGAGTCCGGGACCGGTGAGGCGAACCGCAGCGCGTACCCGGCGGCAGCGGCCAGCGCGCCGAGCGCGATCAGCCGAGCCGGACCGAAGCGCGCGACCAGCCGCCCGGACAGCGATGACGAGACGGCGAGCGGCAGACAAGCCGGCAGGCACGCGAGTGCGGCCTGCCACGGGCGCCAGCCGAGTCGCTCCTGCACGGCGAACGTCGTCACCAGCAGGAGCCCGAGGTAGGTTCCGTTGAGAAGTCCGGCGCCCGTAGCCGCCCGCCACAGCGGCCGGTGGGTGAGCAGCCGCCTACCCGGCCTCGGAGCCGCTACGCTCCCGGCGGCATCGACCGGGAGCAGCCGGGCCGCGAAGGCCACGAGCAGCAGCGCCACCGGTGCGGTGAACATCAGCACCCAGCGCCAGCTCGCCAGCGTGAGCACCCCGGACAGCAGCAGCCCCACGGTGAACCCGGCCGCCCCGAACAGCGAGTACACCGAGATCGCCCGGCCGCGCGCGTCCGCCCCGGAAAACGTGCGGCCTATGATCGCCAGCCCGGTGGGTGCGGTGAGCGCCGCGCACGCACCCTTGAGCACCCGGGTTGCGATGAGCACGGCGATGCTGCCCGTCAGCCCGCCGGCCACCGAAACGGCGGCGAAGACGAACAGCGCCAACAGGTACAGCCGACGCCGTCCCCAGCGCGCGGTGAGCGCGGGACCCGCGAGCAGGACCGCGGCGAAACCCGCCGCGAACCCGCTCATCAGCCAGTGCACGCCACCGATGGTGAGCCCGAGGTCACCGGCGATCGAAGGCAGCGCGGGCAGCACGATCGAAACCTCGAGCGCGTCGATGAGCATGTTCCCGGCGAGGACGAACAGCAGCGCCCATTGCCGCGCGTCCCACCGGAGGGGCGTTGTCGTGGCCATGCCGCGTCAGCCGCCGAGCAGCGTGCCGCCGCTGGCGTCGACGTACGAACCGGTGATCCAGCGCGCGTCGTCACTGGCGAGGAAGGCCACGGCCGCGGCGACCTCGTCCGTCTCGCCAACCCGGCCGAAGACCGACAGCTGGGCCATTTGCTCCACGGCCTGCGGGATGTCGAACAACGCGCTGCCGTTGTCGGTGATGCCCGGTCCGACGCTGTTGACCGTGATCCCCCGCGGGCCGAGGTGCTTGGCGAAGTGCAGGGTGAGCTGGTCGATGGCACCCTTGGTCATGGCGTAGGCGATCTCCTGCGGATTGGCGAACCGGGTCAGGCCGGAGGAGATGTTGACGATCCGGCCGCCGTCGGGGATGTTGCCGAGCGCGCGCTGCACGATGAAGTACGGCGCCTTGGCGTTGACCGCGTAGAGCCGGTCGAACTGCTCGGGCACCAGGTCCTCGGGCGCGACGCCGCCCATGACGCCGGCGTTGTTGACCAGGATGTGCAGATCCGTGGTGCCGGTGCGTTCCTTGAGCCCGGCTTCGAGCCCGAGGAACAGCTCGTGAACGTCACCGGGTACGCCGAGTTCGGCGCGGACCGCGAAGGCCGCGCCGCCGTCCTTTTCAATGGTGGCGACGACGTCGTCGGCCGCCGCGCTGTCGTGTCCATAGTGGACGGCGACAAGCGCGCCGTCGCGGGCCAGCCGGAGCGCGGTGGCACGCCCAATGCCCCGACTGGAGCCGGTGACGAGCGCGGTCTTGCCGGCGAAAGTACCCATGGTGTTCCTCCTGTCGGTGGAGCGCGCGGCGGTCACGGGCGCCGCCCGCTGGGGATAGGGGTTGTCAAGGCCGCTGATCGCCGCGGCGAGACCGCGGCGTACTGGTTCGAGTTCGAGCAGCCCGGCGACGACCTCGCGCAGCGGGGTCACCTCCGGCCCGCCGAGCAGCAGCTGGGCCTGCGCTTGAATATTCGTCAGCGCGCGGCGTCCGGCCTCGTGCCGCACGTCATGGTAGGAATCGAGCAGCCGTTCGTCCGGGTTCGGCCCGAACTGCACGGCGAGCTTCCCGCCGAGATCGGCCGCGTCCTGCAGGCCGAGGTTGATCGCCTGGCCGCCGACCGGAAGCTGGATGTGCGCAGCGTCGCCCGCCAGCAGCACCCGGCCCTCCCGGTAGCGGGTGACCTGCCGCGATGCGTCGCCGAAGGCGTTGACCCACAATGGGATTCCGTCACCGATGTCCTCACCGGTCACTTCCCGCCACGCCTTGACGACCTCGCCGAACGGCGGTTCACCGTGCCGACGTCGCGGCTGTCTGCCGTACACGTGCACCATGACACGGGTGACGCCGTCCGGGAACCGCGACGAGATCGCGAGCCCGGCAGGATGCCGTTCGAAGCGCCGGCTGGGGATGTCGATGCAGCCGACGTCCGCGCGCAACAGTTCCTTCGACGCGTCGGTACCTGGGAAATCGAACCCGGTCAGCCGCCGCACGGTGCTCCGCTCGCCGTCGCAGCCGACGAGGTGGGCGCAGCGAAACCGCACCCGTTTCCCAGCGGGATCGACGGCTTCGACCTCGACGTGGTCCTCGCGCGGAGCCAGCCAGGTCACCCGGTGCCCTCGCAGCAACCTCGCGCCGCCTGCGATCGCGTGCTCCTGCAGGACGGCCTCGATCCTGGTCTGCGGCGCCTTCCATATCCCGGCATAGGGATGCGCGGGATCGGCGTCGGCCAGATCGAGCGGGATCCCGCCGAAATGACCCTTGCCGCCGGGCACCGGCGGACCGAGTGACTCCAGCAGTCCCCGTTCGGCGAACAGCTCCATTGTCCTGGAGTGCAATGTGGACGCACGCGACTCCGTTGTGGGCTCGGTCAGTTGCTCCAGCACGGTGACCCCGACCCGGCAGGTACGCAGCTCGTAGGCGAGCAGCAGCCCGACGGGACCCGCGCCGACCACGACGACATCGGTGTCCAGCTGGTTTCGCGTGCGCATGGTCAGCGTCGCGCTTCCGCGTACGCCTTGGCATGTTCCAAGGTCGCCCTGCTGTTACCGCCAAGCGCGTCCCGCACGAACTTCCTCGCGTCGTCCACAGTGGATCCCGCACCGAGTACCCCGGCGATCTTGTCCGGGTTGATCACGACGGTGTGCTGGGACGTCGCGGTCGTGACACCGGAGTCTTCCTCGGTGAACTGCCAGTAGCCGGTGTGCAGGTCCATCAGCGCGGGCAGCGTGGTCTGCTTGTAGACGATGCGGTGGTGCGGGAAGCAGACCCGGATGGATTCGGTGGTGTGCCGGCTGCCGTCCTTGGTCAGCGTGTCCATCCGCAGCACCTGCAGCCCGGGCGTGGCCTCGCGCAGGTCGACCGAGCCGACGTGCGGCAACCGCTCGCGCCAGGCGCCGGCTTCGTTGATGAAGTCGTACAGGTCCTTGGGCGAGCCGTTGACCTCGACGCTGTCGGTGAAGGACAGGGTCAGCTCGGCCACGCCGGTGGCCAGCTCGACGTTGTGCTTGAGTGCGGCGAGTTCGGCGCGGCTGTTACGGTCGACGGCCTTGTCGATCCACTCCAGACTCGCCGGGGCGTCGTCGATCGCGCGGTAGTCGTGCAGCAGCCGGACGTGCGAGGTCGTGTCCGTGCGCGGCGCCACGATCCAGGTACCGCCCATCGACGCCACCGGCGGCGCGGGCGTCTCCTGCCGAAAGGTGATCCGCCGGGCGGCCGGTTCGAGCACCCGCCGTGACGTCCAGTTCTTCGCTTCGCCGTTCGCGGTGGCCCAGATGCGGATGCGCTCGTGGTCCGCGCCGCGCTCAACGTAGTCCACGTACACCGAAGGCGGGAAGATCAGCGGCCAGTTCTCGACTTCGGCGATCATCCGGTACACCTGTTCCGCGGGCGCGTCGATGACGATCTCGTGTTCGACTTCCCTGCTGGTCATCGCGTGCTCCTTCCGGATCAGTAGTTGCCGAGCCCGCCGCAGACGTTGAGCGCCTGCGAGGTGATGGAGGCCGCGGTGTCGGTCACGAGATAGCCGACCAGCCCGGCGGCCTCCTCCGGCGTCGAGTAGCGCCCGAGCGGGATCTTCGCCTGGAACCTCGCGAGGATCTCGTCCTCGGAGGTTTTGTACGCCTGCGCGTAACCCTGCCGGACCCGTTGCGCCATCGGGGTTTCGACGTAGCCGGGGCACACGGCGTTGACGGTGATCCCGGTCGGCGCCAGCTCGTTGCCCAGTGCCTTGGTGAAGCCCACGACACCGTGCTTGGAGGCGGAGTACGGGGCGCCGAGCACCACGCCCTGCTTGCCCGCGGTGGAGGCGATGTTGACGATCCGGCCCCAGCCGCGGTTTCGCATGCCGCCGTTGGTCAGCACCTCGCGGGTCATCCGGAAGACGCTGTTGAGGTTGGTGTCGATGACGTCGAACCACAGTTCGTCGGCGATCTCGGCGGTGACCCCGCCCCCGGAGCGACCGACGTTGTTCACCAAGATCTCGATCGGCCCGAACCGGTGCACGCTCTCGGTGACGAACCGCCTGATTTCCGTACCGGAGCGCACGTCGCAGGCCGCGCCCTCGACTTCGTGGCCGTCGGCCTGCAACTGCTTGACGACGGTGGTCACGTTCTCCTCTGTGCGCGCGCAGACGAATACCCGGTGGCCCTGCTGGGCCAGCAGTTTCGTGATCGCGAGCCCGATCCCGCTCGTCGCCCCGGTGACGATCGCGGTACGCCGTTTCTGTGTCATGGTCACTCCCTTTGTTCGCTCGGTTCCAAGCTCAGCGCGGGCTTTTCACGCTCTCGGCCAGGTGGTCGTTGACGAACGCGATGAGCGCACGCGGGGTCCGTATCTCCGCCAGCTGCGCTTCCTCGAGCCGCACGCCGTATTCGCGCTCGATCCGGCCGCTGGTCTCGAGTAGCGCGAGCGAGTCGTAGCCGATCAGTTCGAAGTCGGCGTCCAGGCTCTTGTTTTCGAGACCGGGCCCGTCTGGCTCGCCGGCGCCTTCGGCCAGGATGCGCTTGAGGTCGGCGATGCTGAATTCGTTGGCAGACATGGGAAATACGTCCTGTCCTTGGTGGTTTGCCATCAGCTTTCGTATTTCCGGACGACGACAGCCGAGTTGAACCCGCCCTGCCCGCGGGCGAGGACGAGCGCGACGTCGACCGGTTTTCCGGTGCGCGGGGACCCGGTGACCAGATCGATGTCGTATTCGCCGGACAGTGAGACCGCGGTGGTCGGCGGGATGACGTCGTCGCGGATCGCCAGGAACGCCGTGGCCAGGTCCAGCGGGGCCGCACCGGAGTAGAGCCGCCCAGTGGTCGTCTTGGGCGCGGTGACCGGAACCGCTCCTACCCCGAACGTCTTCGTGATCGCCTCGGCCTCGATCCGGTCCAGCTCCGGCACCGCGGCGGCGTCGGAGAAGACGACATCGACCTGGTCCGGCCGTGTCCCGGCGTCCGAGAGCGCGATGTCGATGGCGCGTTGCAGGCCGGGTGCGTGGCCCGCCTCCGGCTTCGGGTCGAAGGTCGAGCCGTGGCCCGCGATCTCACCGTAGATCCTTGGCGCGCCACGGGATTCGGCCGTATTCGCGTCCTCCAGAACCAACAGCGCACCGCCCTCGCCCGGTATGTGCCCGGCCGCCTCGGCGTCGAAGGGCAGGTAGGCCCGCGCGGGATCCTGGCTGGTGCTGAGCCGCCCGCTGGTCAGCAGCGCCACCCAGCCCCACGGGCACAGCATCGCGTCGATCCCGCCCGAGACCATCAGCCGGGTTCCCTTGCGGACCTGCCGCCGCGCCTGTGCGACCGCGTCGAGCCCGCCCGCCTGGTCGCTCACGAGCACCCCGCTTGGCCCGCGCATCCCGTTGCGGATGGAGATCTGGCCACTGTTGACCGCGTAGAACCAGGCGAACGACTGGTACGCGCTGACGTACTGACCGCCCCTGCTCCACAGGTTCCGCAGCTCGTTCTGGCCGAACTCGAACCCGCCGGAGAAGCTCGCGGTCACGACGCCCATGTCGTACTCGGGCAGTTCCTCCGGGCGCACTCCGGCGTCGGCGAACGCGCATTCGGCGCTGACCAGCGCGAGCTGCGTCATCCGGTCGGTTTGCGGGAGCAGCCTGCCGGGCACGCTTTCCGCCGCGTCGAACCCACGGATCTCGCCGGCCAGCCGCGCCGGGTACGGTGTCGGATCGAACCTGGTGATGCGGCCGATCCCGCTCACCCCGCCGAGCACCGCGGCCCAGTAGTCGTCGGAGCCGAGGCCGTTCGGGGCCGCGACGCCGAGACCGGTGACCACCACGCGCCCGGTCATGCCGCGCTCCCGCCGCCGTGGGTCAGCACCATGGCACTCTGGAACCCGCCGAACCCGCTGCCGACGGAGAGTACGGTGTCGACCTTCTGCTCTCTCGCGATCAGCGGCACGTAGTCCAGATCGCATTCGGGGTCCGGGGTACGCAGGTTCGCCGTCGGCGGAACGACGTCGAACTCCATGGCGAGCGCGCAGGCCGCGATCTCGATCGAACCGATCGCACCGAGGGAATGCCCGACCATGGACTTGATCGAGCTGACCGGCACCTCGTAGGCCCGCGTTCCGAGGCTGCGTTTGAACGCCGCGGTCTCGTGCCGGTCGTTCTGCTTGGTCCCGGAGCCGTGCGCGTTGATGTAGTCGATCCCGCCGGCGTCCACTTTGGCCTCGTCGAGCGCGACCGTGATCGCCTCGGCCATCTCCCGCCCGTCGGGCCGCAGCCCGGTCATGTGGAACGCGTTGCACCGCGAGGCGAATCCGGCGATGGTCGCGTAGATGTGCGCACCACGCCGCTTCGCGTGCCCGGTATCCTCCAGGACGAACATGGCCGCGCCCTCGCCGAGAACGAAACCGTTGCGACTGCGGTCGAACGGGCGCGACGCGTGCTCGGGATCGTCGTTGCGCGGCGTCGTCGCCTTGATCGCGTCGAAACAGGCGACGGTGATCGGAGAGATCGGGGCGTCGCTGGCACCGGCGACCATGATGTCGGCCGAACCTTCGCGGATCAGCTCCGCGGCGTAACCGACGGCGTCGAGCCCGGACGTGCATCCGGTCGACACCACGGTGTTCGGTCCCTGGGCGCCGACCGACCAGGCCACCTCTGCCGAGAACGAGCTGGGCGCCAGGTAGTTGTAGAGATGCGGGACGGCGTAGTCGTGGTCGACCAGTTCCAGCCTCCCGGCGTCGCTGACGGTCCGGTACTCGGTGTCGAGCCCGGTGGTCGCACCGACCGCGGTGCCGACGGTCACCCCGATGCGGTGCGGGCCGACCAGTTCGAATTCGAGCCCGCTGTCCTCGACCGCTTCGGCCGCGGTGACCACGGCGAACTGCGCGGCGCGGTCCATGCGGCGTTCCTGCTGCGGGCTCAGGCCGCGCAGCATCGGCTCGAAGTCGACCTCGGCGGCGACCTGCGAGCGGAAGGGCGATGGGTCGAAGAAGGTGATCCGCCGTGTCGCTGTTCTGCCTTCGGAAAGCAAGCTCCAGAACTGCTTGGTACCAATCCCACCAGGCGCGGTGACACCGATACCGGTGATCGCTACGCTCCGCTCGCTCACGTCGTACTCCAATCGTAGAAACGCTGCGCCATCGCGTCCGACGGCGAGCGCCAGGTCTCCGGGTCGAACGCGGTGATGTGTGCCTTGAGGTCCTGGCTGATCCCGATGAACCGCTCGTCGTTCTTGGCGGCCTCGATCCGCTCCCCACCGTCGGCCTCCGCGAAGTCCTGGAGGTGGAAGTACAGGCCGTGGTAGCGGAAGAGCTGACGCCGTAGAGTGCCCATCCGGTGCGGCATCTCGGTCTTGTCGAACGCCGCGAACAGCTCCGCGACATCATCCGCCGACTCCGGTCGCATACGCGCCACGATCAACGTGCTGTGCATGTTCGCTGCCTTCCTGTTCACTGACTTTCCGGCCCGAACCAGCGCCGCAACGCCGAGGACAGATCGTGGTGGCTTCCGGGCGCGGCCCATGCCACGTATCCGTCAGGCCGTACGAGCACGGCCGCGGTGCCGTGCAACGGACTTCCCTCGACGATCCCCGTCGCGGACGCGGTCACGATGTCGATGCGGCTCGCCCACGGCGCCGCGCACGCACGCAGCACCGGATTGTCGGCAAGGTCGAAGAGCACGCCCCGGCCCTGGCGCAGAAACGCCATGCTCGTGCTTTCCCGCCCCGCGAGTGTGGTCAGGCCGACCTTCGGCATCCGCATCCCGAGCAGCGGGTGGGTTCCGCCGCCGACGTCGTAGCGGATCTCCAGGCCGCTGACCATCGCGGCGAGATCACGCGCCACCTCCTTATGCCGGACCAGTTCGCGGAAAACGTCCCGCAGTGGCTGCATATCCGCACCGGTGAGGAACAGCAGGCCCTGTGCCTGGGTGTTCATCAGCAGCCGGCGGCCGACCGCGTGCCGTTCCGTGTGGTAGGTGTCCAGCAGTTCGGCGCCCGCGGTGCCGCGGACCACCGCGCCCAGCTTCCAGCCGAGGTTCACCGCGTCCTGGATGCCGGTGTTCATGCCCTGTCCCCCGGCGGGAAGGTGAATGTGCGCGGCGTCGCCGACGAGCAGCACCCGGCCGCGGCGGTACTCGGTGACCTGGCGCGTGGCGTCGCCGAACGCGCTGACCCACACGGGCTCGGCCTGCGAGATGTCGATCCCGGTGAGCCGCTTCCACGCATCGGCCACTTCCTGGTACGGGGGCGGCTCGGTGCGCCGCTGCGGCGGGTTTCCCCGCTCGCACACGATGATTCTCGTGGAGCCGTCGGGCAGCGGGCCGACCATGACCATGCCGCCGGGCAGCGTCTCGCCGATCATCCGCGGTTCGAGGTCGACGCCGCGGACGTCGGCGAGGAACATCTCCATCGTGGCAGCGGTGCCGGGGAAATCGAACCCAGCGAGCTTGCGGACCGTGCTGCGCCCGCCGTCGCAGCCGATCAGCCAGTTCGCGACCAGCGTCCGCTCACCGCCGGGACCGTCCACAGTGGCCTCGACCGCGCTGCCGGTGTCCCGCAGCCCGGTGAGCGCGCAGCCGCGCCTCAGCTCCACGCCGAGCCCGAGAGCCCACTGTTCGAGGACGGACTCCGTGGTGGACTGGGGAATCGTCTTCGCGGCCTGGCTCGCGCCCTCCAGCACGCCGAAGTCGACCGGGATGCCGCCGAAATGGCCTTCATTGCTGGTGTCGAACTCACCGAACCGTGGCAGCAGGCCACGCTGGTCGAAGACCTCCATGGTCCGCGCGGTGAAGCCGAGCCCTCGTGACTCCCCGGTACGCCCCGCGAGGCGCTCGAGGACGATGACCTCGATCCCGGCCAACCGCAGTTCGGCGGCGACCGTCAGCCCGGCTGGCCCGGCGCCGACGACGATGACTGGTGCGTCCATGTACCTCTCCTTGGACGAATGCGGAAATGACACGAACGCGACCAAGCCGACCGCGATTTCGCGCCTTCGCGGCGAATCGCCGAATTCGTACACTATTTCGGTGAACCATGTCCGGTCCGCCTGTACCCCCAATACCGGCTATACCCTCACCGAATCCACCCCAAGTGTTCTTCAGCGCACCGCCAAACGTCAAGACCCACCAGCGAACGCGTCTGAAAAACTTTCCCAAAATGGATGTAATCATATTTCGACAAAAAGACAGCGTCCTGGGATCATGTCCCAGAACGCTGCCGTGAGCGCTTTTCATCCTGGTGTGGAGGTGTTGGTGGGTACGGGTTGTAGGTCACGGGTGAGTTTGATCCTCGGTGTGTCGCTGCCGGGGGCGCGACGAAGCCCCTGGTAGGACAGCAATCGACCAAGATCCACATCCGGCCCAAGGGCTTCGTACGCCATACGACCGTGCCGCGCTGCCGTTGTCACATCAGACCCTGACTTTCGTGTCCGGTCCCATCCACGCTCACCGAAAGAAGCTGGGTTCGCCATGGCGCAAGCTCGGCCCGGGCCAGCAGGCCCTGCTGGTGCTGGTGTATCTGCGCCAAGGGTGAGCCGTTCGTCGAGGTGGGTCCCGGTTTCGGGTTTCCACCACCACATGCTGGCGGTATGTCGACGAAACCGTCAAGCTGCTGGCCGCGCGGGCCCCGAAACTTCGTACTGCGCTACGGAAGCGAAACGGCAGGGTATGACCTACGTGATCACCGACGGTACGCTGATTCCGATCGACCGGATCGCCGCCGACCGGCCGTTCCACTCGGGCAAGCATCGGATGCACGGGATGAATCCGCGGGTCGTCGCCTCCCCGGACGGCACGATCCGGTGGGTGTCGAGTGAACTACCGGGTAGCACCCATGACACTGCGGCCGCCCGGATCTGGACCATCCTCGCGGTAAGGCCGGACTCATCGTCTTGGGCGACAAGGGCTACCACGGCTACGACGAGACCGGCAACCACGTGATCACCCCGTACAAGGGCCGCAACAAGCCCGAATCCGGCAAAGACACCAACCGCGCCCGCTCCCGGCTCTACGGCCCCGGTGAACGCGCCAACGCCCAGCACAAATACCGGCGCATCCTGCGCGAACTCCGCTGCCGCACCCACCGCGCCGGCCGACTTGCCAAAGCCATCCACGTACTACAGAACTACGAAGTCACAGCCGGATGAAAAAGGTTCAGCCACGGAGCGCGGTGGAGTAGTCGGACCGGGGCTTTCCCCCGCCCGAGGTCCAGGAGACGATGAACTCGAGGAAGTCGATCCGCCAGCCCGCCTCGGTACGCACGGCGGTGACGTCGTAATGCCCGCCCATATCCATACGGTGCGCGTCCCCGACTCCGGACGTGCTCGTGTCGTAGTCGACATGCGTCCCGATCAGTTGGACCCTTGCCCGTGCCCGGTCGCCGTCCAGGTCGACAACGTGGTTGCCGCTGACGTGGTGGGTGATCTGCCAGGTGAGCCGGGCCGTGCGCTGGAACTCCGGCAGCCCCGCCAGTCCGGTGCGCTCGCCGATCGGGAAGCACAGCCGCACGTCGCGGGTGAAGATCCGGCCATACCACTCGAGGTCGCGATCGGGGAGTTCGGCGGTGTCGAGGGTGACCAGGTACCGGTCGATGAGTTCGCTGATCTCGGCCTTGTCGAGCAAGCTGGACAGCCGGGCGTCCACCGTGTTCGCGAGGTCGGTCATGGTTCCTCCGTGGTCGGTCGGGTCAGGACAGCTCGAGGATCCGGTAGTGGCCGCGCTTGACGAGGCGGACGCCGTCGGCCGGGTCCTTCAGCCAGTTGGCGACCAGGTAGCGGCCGGGTGACACGGCCAGCGACATCACGGATGCCCGGCCGGCCGAAAGCGGGAGGCAGCCGGTGCCGGTGGTCGGGTCAAACGGCGGGTCCGGCGGCCAGTCGCTGCTGCCATCGACGAACTGCGCGAAGTAGCCCGCGAGCGTCTCGTCCGTGACCTCTGGCGGGATCGCGAACAGCACTGCTTCTACGACATACGGGCTGGGCAGGGCGTTTTCGAACGCCAGCGGCCGGCCAGCGGTGGGCGTGCCGAGCACCTCGAACCGGGGGGTGGCGCCGGCGCCGACAGCCCGGATGGTGCCCGCCGGTCGCACCGCGGCGACGTCTTCGGCGTCCCCTTCGACGGCCAGCAGTTGGTAGCGGGGCTCGTCACCGGGTCCCGCCGTGGACGGGTAGTCGAAGAGGACATGCCGGCCCGGGGCCAGCTCGACGGTGAACTCGCCGGGCTTGCCGGGGTGGATGACCGCGCCGCCGAGCAAGCTCGCGCTGCCGTCGAGGGCGGCCATTCCCTTGACAATGCGCTCCTGATCGTCGGAGACCGTTGCGGCAAGGTGGCTGCGAAATGTCGCCCAGTCCACGCCGAGTTCGAGCCGCGCCAGGCCGATCCAGCCCTGGCCCTCGGCCGTGGTCTCGGACCGGAACGTCGTGACGCCCGGCGTGGCCAGTTCCGGCGCCACGAGCTTGTCCACAGTGGACTTTATGAGCAGTGGTCGCGCATCTGGCACGGCGATCGCCTCCAGTGGATGTTGTTCGCTGACTCGGTGGACAGCCTGCCAGCGCTGATCGCGCCGAATCAACACCTCACCGGAAAATAAATTCACAAGACTACGTCAATGCAGCGCAAGACCTGGCAATTGACCCAAATTTCAGGATCTTCTTACAGTCAAATGACAACCGCCATCTTGCCACCAAGAACATCGCCGACATATATTGGGAAAGCCCTTCCCGGCCCGTCGCTGCGAGGTATTCCTCAATGATTTTCACCGATGTCGAGCTGAAATATCTTGAAGACCAGTTGGTCGGCCGCCTGGCGACCGTCCAGCCCGGCGGAAACGTTCAGGTCAATCCCGTCTCGTTCCGTTACAACCCAGCACTCGGCACGATCGACATCGGCGGGTTCAGCTTCGCCGCGAGCCGCAAATTCCGCAACGTGGCCGACAATGGCAAGGCCGCGCTCGTCGTCGATGACGTCGTCTCGACCGACCCGTGGCGGATCCGCTGCGTGGAGATCCGCGGCGTCGCGGAAACGGCGATCGATCCGGCCGCCTATCCCGAACTCGACGACGAAATCATCCGAATCCACCCAAAGCGAATAATCAGCTTCGGCGTCGACGAACCGGACGTTCCTCCGCACGAACTCACCTACTTCAACCGAAATGTCGGCTAAGCGATGACGAACCCCGCGCGCCGCTGCTCCGAAGCGGTCAACTCCTTCCACTCGATCCTCTATTTCGCCCCGGATCTCGATGCCGAACTCGCCACCCGCGGCATAGGAGACCCGACTGAGGCATACCTCGCGGGCCGGGCGGCACCGCTCGGCGCTGTCGGGCCTGGCACCGTCGCCGCGGCCTTCAACGCCTTCGCCGTCCCGCTCATCCGCGAGCACATCCCCGCGGTGTGGGAGAAAGTGACGCCGGACGAGGCCATCGCCGCCCGTACTCGCGCCGCCGACGCCGTTCTCGAACGGCTACTCGGCATCGAAGTCCTCAACTCACCGGAGTTGGCGCAAGCGGCCACGCTCGCCAACCGTGCGGCACAGGCGTGCTCGCGTCCCGGCCGTCCGATGTACTCCGCGAATGCCGACCTCGATGCCCCCGAAAGGCCGCACCTGGCGCTGTGGCACGCCTCGACGCTGTTGCGCGAGTACCGCGGCGACGCACACGTGATCGCGCTCGGCTACGCGGAGCTGAGCGGCCTCGAAGCCCTCGTGACCCATTGCGCGAGTCCGGCCGGGATGCCCAAGGAGCTGGTGATGTCCAAACGTGGCTGGTCCGAAATGGACTGGTCGGCCGCGGAGCGACGGCTGGTCGAACGCGCGCTGATGGACGAAACCGGTGCACTGACCACGGAAGGTATCCGGCTGCGCGAAGACATCGAACACGAAACCGACCGGCTCGACCGGTCCCCCTACGAGTACCTCGGCCCCGAGAGAACGCGACGGCTCACCCGGCTGGCCGGACAGTTCGTCGGACTTGCCGCCGACGCCGACGCGTTCCCCGCCATCCTGCGCGACTTCTTCGTCCCCGCTGCCTGACCCCCATCGCGGAGGGAACACCATGAGGACCCGGATGTGCCGGACCACGACGCCGGCCGGGCACGACGCCTGGATCGTGACCGACTACGACACCGTGCGCGACCTGCTTTCCGACACGCGGCTCGGCCTGACCCACAAGGACCCCGAACAGGCGGCGCGACTGTCCAATTCGGTGATCTTCGGGCGGCCGCGGGAACCGACCCCAACCGATGCACAGGACCACACGAGGATGCGCAGGCTGCTGGGACAGAGGTTCTCCGTACGGCGTCTCGCGGCGTTCGAGCCCCGCGTCCGCGAACTCGTCGACGGGCTCCTGGACGAACTCGCCGCCGCGTCGAAACCTGCCGACTTCCACCGCATCGTCTCGTTTCCCTTGCCCGCACTGGTGATCAGCGACCTGCTCGGCGTCCCGTTCGCTCACCGTGAGCAGTTCCGCCAGTGGTCGGACGAGGCAGCCGACATGCACGACCACGCTCGTTCGACACACGGCTGCACCGAGTTGGAGGGGTATATCTCGGACACGGTGAAGCAGCGGCTGCGGGAACCGGGAGACGACCTGCTGTCGGATCTCGTGGCCGCGCACCGGGCCGAACCAGAGGGTTTCACCCTCGAAAAGGTCATCGGGCTGGGGATGACACTGCTGTTCGCCGGGCACGAAACCACGGTCACCGCGATCGACACCGGCGCTGTCCTGCTCGCCACCAATCCCGGGCAGCGGGCCGTTCTGGGTGAGGCCGAACAGTTGCCAGACGCGGTCGAGGAGATCCTGCGTGGCTCGCTGCCCAGGGCGAACTATTTCGCCACCCCCGAACCGGACGACATCGGCGGTGCCCTTCCCCGCTGGGCCAACACCGATCTCGAGGTCGGCGGCGTGACGATCCGCGAGGGCGAGATGGTGCTCCTCGGGCTCGCGCACGCGAACGTCGACGAGAAGTTCGTCGGGGACTACCAGGGCTTCGACGTGGCACGGCACCCCAACAGGCACCTGACCTTCGGGCACGGCGCGCATTTCTGCGCGGGCGCCCCGCTGGCCCGTCTCGAGTTGCAGATCCTCTTCGCCGGTGTCGTGCGGCGGTTTCCCGGCTTCTCGCTGGCCGTGCCGGTGGAGGAGCTGGAACCGCGCGCCGATCTGCTCACCGGAGGCCTGAAATCCATCCCGGTCACCTGGTAACGACCCCGACGCCATGGAGGTACGGGCATGCTGCCCGGAAACGACGCCGACCCGCGGAGCAGCAGGCTTCCCTCGCTGACCGGAATGCGGTTCGTGGCCGCGTTCCTCGTGTTCCTCGCGCATTGCTCGGTCCAGGGGTTCCTCTCGGACACCGCATTGCAGGGCAGCCTGCAGAATGTGTTGGTTCGCGCGAGCTGGGCGGGGGTGCAGTTCTTCTTCATGCTCAGCGGTTTCGTGCTGACCTGGTCAGCGAAGACCGGTGACTCGGTGACCGCGTTCTGGCGGCGGCGCGCGACCAAGCTGTACCCGAACAACCTCGTCGTGTCCGCCGCCGCGATCGTGCTGGCGCTGGCCACCGGCGGCACGCTCACCGCCGTGCAGGTGATCCCGAACCTGCTGCTCGTGCAGAGCTGGCTGCCGAACGTCACCGTGATCAACGGCGTCAACACGCCCGCCTGGTCGCTGAGCTGCGAGGTGCTGTTCTATGCCTTGTTCCCGCTGCTGCTGCGGCTGGTCAACCGCGTGCCGGCGCCACGTCTCTGGTGGCTGGCCGGGGGAATCTTCGCGTTCATCCTGGTCATGCCGACGGTCGCGACGGTCATGCCCGCGCAGCCGCTCATCGGCGTCAACCCACCGGTTTCCTTCCCGCGGCTATGGTTCGTCTACGGGTTCCCTGTGGTGCGGGTCGCCGACTTCACGCTCGGCATCGTGCTGGCACGGCTCGTACTCACCGGCCGCTGGGTCCGGATCGGACTGCTGCCCGCCGCCGGTGTGGCCCTCGCGAGCTACGTGCTCACCGTAGTCGCCCCCGCGCTCTACTCGGCCTCGGCGACCATGGCGATCGGGCTCGCGCTGCTGATCGGGGCCGGTGCGACGGCCGACGTCACGGGGCGCCACTCGGTGATCGCCGGTCCTCGGATGGTGTTGCTCGGCGAGGTCTCCTTCGCCTTCTACCTGGTGCATGTGCCCGTGCTCACCTATGGACACCTCGCGCTGGGCGGCGGCTCGTGGTCCGTCCTGGGGGCACTCATCGTGATGTGCGGCCTCTTCACGATCACGCTGGTGCTGGGCCACCTTCTCTACACATTCGTGGAACGTCCGGCGATGAAACGCTTTGCTCGCAAGCGTTTCATCGCCGTGCCGGCAGCACCGGCGACGGTGCCGCAGAGCAATGGGTTATGACCTGTCGACAGAAAGGAATGGGTGCCAACATGGACGCTGTCGAAAAGATCGTGGTACCGGACGAGACCTGGCTGAGAATCGGGAATCAGGAGTTCCGAGCGCGGGTTATCGTCGGAATCGAGCAGTATGACTCGGTGCCGCTCGTCCGGGACATTCTGCGGGCCGTCGGCGCGGATGTGTTCATCACAACGGTCGATCCGGACAACCGCCGGTCCAGCCTGCTGCTGATGGATCTGGACAACGAGTTGCCGCTGGAGGATTTCATCTGGATCGGCACGACCTCGTTCGCAAGGTCGAAGGAAAGCGCTATCCAAACTGCCCACATCATTCGCGAATCGCTGGGGATCAACATACTGAAGCTGGATGTGCGGGGCGAGGACAACATGCCGGACAACGCGCTGACCGTCGAGGCCGCCTGCCAGTTACGCTCGGAAGGCATGGAGTTGATGCCGTTCATCCTGCCCGATCCGAAAACCGCCCGGGAACTGGAACAGGCCGGTTGTGCGGCGTTGCGCGTCATGGCTTCACCGGTCGCCTCGGGCCGGGGGATCGTTGACCCGCAGGCGATCCGTGAGGTGATCGATCAGGCACGGATCCCGGTGATCGTGGAGGGCGGGCTCGGCACCGCCGGGCATGTGGCGCAGGCGATGGAACTCGGTGCGGCGGCCACCCTGGTCAACACCGCGCTGGTGCGTGCGCACACGCCGCTGAAGATGGCCGAAGCGATGCGCCAGGCCGCGGTGGCCGGGCGGCTGGCGTTCGAGTCCGGACCCATGGAAGAGATTGTCGCCGCGGTATGACGTGGCGAACTCACCCAAACTCCTTCGAGGGGAATCAAGGTGTCATCTGGGGCTCGCGTCCCGGTACGCGAGGACGAATCCACCGCGCGCGAGTTGCGCGGAACACTGGCTCTTCTGGGCACGGCGACCGCTGTCGGCAGCATGGGTCTCGCGGCGGGCGGCACCGCGGGTCCGCTGCTGGCGGTGCAAATGACGGGGACCAATGCGGCGGCGGGCGTGCCGGTGGCGTTGAACCTGGCGGGGTCGGCGGTGGGCGCGCTGCTCATCTCGCGCCTGGCCGCGCTCGGCCGTCGCGGGCAGGGTCTCGCGCTGGGGTTCGCGACCGGTGCGCTCGGCGCCGCGGTGGTCGTGGTGGCCGCGGCCGCCTGGAGTTTCGGGCTGGTCCTGGCCGGAAGCATGTTGCTGGGGTGCGCCAACGCCGCCGTCTTCCTTTCACGGTACGCGGCGGTGGTGGCGGTGCCCCCGCACCGGCGCGGCCGCGCGCTCGGCCGCGTATTGTTCGCGACCTCGGTCGGCGCCGTGATCAGCCCGATGCTGCTGGGACCGGGCGGTTCCCTCGCGGCGGGGATCGGGCTGGCCCAGCCCACCGGAGCCTATCTGGTGGCGGTGGCCGGTTTCGGGTGCGCCGCGGTGGTGTTCTGGGCGCTGGCGGGCCGGCTGGCCGCCGGCAGGACCGAGCCCGGGGCCGGGCGCGGCCTGGCACTGGCGATACGTGACCCGAAGACGCTGCCCGCGATCATCACGCTGGCCGTGACGAACTTCGCCATGGTCGGGGTGATGACCGTGGCACCGGTCCAGCTCGGCGCGCACGGAAACGGGCTGGAGATGGTCGGTCTCGTCGTCGCCTTGCACGTCGTTTGCATGTTCGGGCCGTCATTGGTCACCGGGTACCTGGCCGACCGGTTCCATCCCATCGTGGTGATCGTGGCGGGCGGCGTCCTGCTGCTCGCCGGCGGTGCGGTAGGGATGTTCGCCGGCGAGCACGGTGCCGTCGTGATGACCGTCCACTTGTTACTGATCGGGCTGGGCTGGAACGGCGGCATGGTCGGCGGCAGCGCGCTGCTGAGCGCGACCGCGCCGGTCCGGTTGCGGACACACCTGGAAGGAATCGGCGAGGCGGCGATGAATGTGGCCGCCGTCGCCGCCGCACCGCTCGCCGGAGCCGTCTCGGTGCTGACCGGCTATGCGGGACTGTCGATCTGTTTCGGAGTCAGCGCGGCCGCAGGTTTGACCCTCTCCTGCCGGCGCGCCCGAGTTAGAGGTAGCTGAAAATGAGAATTCTGGCCTGTAGCAACAGTTGCCCGCGCTGGGATGACGGCCGTCTTGCGCCGCGCTCACCCGGCGGGCTCGTACCGATGATGGTCTCGCTGCTCAACGAACACGGTGGTCACTGGATCTTCACCGCGCCGCCGGACCGGCCCGGTACTGTGGAGGAGATCCAGGTGGGGAACGGGATCTGGCTGCATCCGGTGGAACCCGGTGAAGAGCTGCGGAGGCAGCACTACGACGTCGTGTCGATCCAGCTTCTGCTGGGCCTGCTGCACTATATGCACGATACGTCGGTCCAGCCGGTGTTCGACTCGGCGATGCGGGACGCCTGGGCCGGGTACGAGGCCGTCAACCAGTCGTACGCGAAACGGCTCAGCGAACTGTCGGACGGTTCCGCCGACGAGCTGGTCCTCATCAACGACCCGCACCTGATGCTGGTGCCAGAGTTCTTCGTGCCGCCCCAGACGAACCGGGCCGGCAGGCTGGCCTACTTCCTGGGCACGCCCTGGCCCGAGCCCGACTATTTCTCGATCATTCCCGGGCAGATCCGGTCGAGAATCCTCGCCAGCCTCCTGCGCTGTGACGTGGTCGGTTTCCACGCGACACGGTGGGCCGACGCCTTCCTGGCCTGCTGCGCACGCTACCTGGAGAACGCTCGCGTCGAAGGCCGGACGGTCACGTATTCCGGCCGCCGCACCGAACTCATCGCGACGCCGTTCCCGCTCGACACCGGCGTGCTCGACACGATGGTCGACGAACCGGCCACCGCGAGCTGGCGCGAGCGGCTCGCCGAACTTTCCAGCGGCCGCAAACTGATGCTGCGCGCCGACCGGCTTGACCTGTGGAAGAACATCCCACGCGGTTTCCTCGCCTACGAAATGCTGCTGGAGCGCAGGCCCGAACTCGCGGAGCAATGCTGGTTCGCCGCGGTCGTGACGCCGCCGAGCCGGGCCGCCGGCCGGCACCAGGATTACGCCGCCGCGACCGAAGAAATGGTGCGCCGCATCAACTCGCGCTTCGCGCCAGCAGGACCTGAGGCGGTCTCGCTGATCCGGCCCGGCCGCGGCACCGACTCGCGCAACTGCGTGCTCGCCGGGTTGACCATGAGCAGCGTCGCGCTGGTCAACTCAACCTATGACGGGCTGAACCTGTTCGCGAAGGAGGCCGCGTACCTGATCAGCGATGACGCATGGCTCCTGTTGTCGGCCAATGCTGGCGCCCACGAACAATTGAGCGAATATTCTGTCACCCTGGATCCGTTCGACATCGCGCACACCAGCGAGGCCATGGAAGCTGCACTGGACGGCCGTCTCGGCAGCTCCAAACGTCCGGCCCGCCGCACCCGGCTTCGCGGCGAAACCCTCTCCCAATGGCTAAAAACCGTCTTCCTCCTGTAGGCCCTGAGTCGGAAGTTCGCGCCGTTGGCCCTGTCCCCGGTCAAGACTCGGGAGACGCCCGCACGACGAGTGGACGTAGTGTGACGCTTCCAGAAAATCCGGGCGAGGTGTTCGGCGACGACCTCGTGGCCGTCAAAGACCGCGACCTCAGCCGACTCCCCGCAACCGAGCACATCCCGGCACCAGCCGGATCTTTCCCAGCCTCGTTGACGATCCGAGCGGCTTCCTCCGGCGTCGGCGGCTTCGGCTTGGGCTCTCTGCAGGGGGCTCAACGACAGACGCCGGATTGACGGCGATCCAGCCCCAGCGGACGGCGCGCTTGAACGCTCCGCTCAGCAGGAAGTGAATCCGCCACACCGTGGACGGCGCGGGCCCCTCGCACTCGTGGGGCTTGCAGCGCTCGTCGCACTCGTGAGACTTGGTGGTTCGATGATCGATGCGCAGTGTGTGTGCCGTCGCAGTGCATCCGGCATCGGCGAAGCTCGGCGTAGAAGGAATCGAGTACGTGAGAGTCGATCCGGGCGAGCTTCTGCGAACCGAGCCGTGGCGTTACGTGATTCTTGCGGTTCCGTTGGTAGCCACGAAGGGTGCCGGGGTCGAGGTTGGCCACGGCGAGGTACTCGCCAAGTAGCTGATCGAGGGTCACCCGGGTGCGTGGGTTGCGTCGTTCGTCGACTTGGCTCAGCAACCGCGTCAGGACCTTCTTCGCCTCCCGTTCGGCGTTCGGCCCCGCCGGCACGGTCTCTGTGAGGCGAACTCTTTCTTGCTGACCGGATCGACACCCGCGTAGACACGGACCCGTAGCGCGTCGCCGGCCAGCACGTCGATGCTGCCTCGGTCGCGACCTTTCCCCTTCGTGTACGACGCCATGACCAGCACCATACCGACACTTCTGGTCACGTTCCGTGTCACGAAGATCAAACCGGCCGCGTCAAGCGGCCGGTTCCCCCAGCTCAACGGCTGCGCCCTGGGCAGGACTCGAACCTGCGACCTAGAGATTAGAAGGCTCTTGCCACCTGAACGGTGTGCTGACCTGGGAAAACGCAGGTGAGGCGGGGAGCGTCCCCGCCGAATCTCTTGCTGTAGAAAAGCGGCCCCCGGCAGTGCTGCGAACACTCGCCGGAGGCCTTGATCGCATCGGAGCTGCGACCCATGAAGAACCCTACTGCCGCCGCTGAGGCGGCCAGATGCAGAACCGCGAGGCCGGCCGCGTCGGGCGCCGTCCAGCGTCCTGCTCGGCCCAAGCTCGTGAA
>NZ_DATELF010000111.1:0-49466 GCF_035276945.1 Amycolatopsis sp.
GAGATCAAAGGAAGGCTTGACGCCTGAAAAGCGCCTCACCTGAGTCCGTGAGGTGTGACCTTCTCGCGGAAAAGCACGGTCCGGGAGATCGAGGGCGGACAGGCACGAAGCCCGGCCGGTGCGGGGCACATACTCTCGCCCTCTTCGAAGCCGACTTGGTTGAGGTGGGGTGGGCTCGGTGGTCTCAGGGAACGCCGCCCCCCGCCAGCGTTGGCGAGTGACGGATATCGACCACCGACGGCAGTCGTGAGGTATCCGATCTCCGGAATTGGCCGTGTTCGAATTCGGGGAGCTCCTGTTCGGCTGCCGCGATGGTCTCGACCCTTCGGCGGCGGCGCGCGGAGTCGCCGCCGTCGAGTTCGCGTTCCCGGTCCGGGCTCGCGGCCAGGCTGTCGTGTCCTCGGCGGAGAGGAGAGGGCCGAGGCCGAAGCCGATTTCCGCTACGGCGGTGAGTGGGACGGGAGCCTGCGATCGTGAAGTTGTCACCGTCGCGGCTCGAAAGCGAGGAGGTGCCGTTGTGACGGAACCACGGTACGACGATCTCGGCGCGTTGTTCATCAACTGCACGCTCAAGCGGTCTCCGGAGCGCAGCAACACGCAGGGGTTGATCGACCTCAGCGCGCACATCATGGCCGCCAACGGAGTCAGGGTCGAGGTGCTGCGCGCGATCGACCACGACATCGCGACCGGTGTGTGGCCGGACATGACCGAGCACGGCTGGGCCCGTGACGCCTGGCCGTCGATCCAGGAGAAGGTGATGGCCGCCGACATCCTGGTGCTTGCCGGGCCGATCTGGCTGGGCGACAACGGTTCCGTGACGAAGATGGTGATCGAGCGGCTCTACGGGTCCTCGCACCTGCTCAACGACGTCGGCCAGTACGCCTACTACGGGCGTGTAGGCGGTTGTCTGATCACCGGGAACGAAGACGGCGTGAAACACTGCGCGATGAATGTCCTCTACAGCCTCCAGCACCTCGGCTACACGATCCCGCCGCAGGCCGACGCGGGCTGGATCGGCGAGGCCGGTCCTGGCCCCTCCTATCTCGATCCCGGGTCGGGTGGGCCCGAGAACGATTTCACCAACCGCAACACGACGTTCATGACTTGGAACTTGCTGCACCTGGCCAGGATGCTGAAGGACGCCGGCGGGATCCCGGCGCACGGTAACCAGCGCAGTGAGTGGGACGCCGGCTGCCGGTTCGACTTCGAGAACCCGGACTACCGCTAGCCAGCCAGGGCCTGATCGCCTGAACAACGTTCTACGACCAGGCGTCAACCCCAGTCCGGCTTGGAGCGCCAGCGGAGCTGGACGCCGTGGCCGGGCAGGAGCCACGATCGCACGTCGAGGTCGGGGAGGTCTTCGGCCTTGACCCACCGGGCGAGCGCGGTGTTCGACCGGAAGATGAACGAGTCGATGTAGAACTCCAGGTCGTTCGTGCCGTCGATGTCGAGTTCGCGGGCATCGAAGGTGATCCGGTCGACGTAGCAGGGATAGGGCGCCTGCCAGTAGCAGCCGCCATCGTTGATTCGCTGGAGCGCGGTCACCCGCATGGAGAGCCGTTGGATCGCGCTGACCGTGTGCTCGTCCCCGGCGATGTCATTCAGGTCGCATTCGAAGATGCGCAGGTCGCCGAGGTGGTCGTGGGCGCTTTGCTTGGCGAGCGGGCCCATGTCCTCGCGGAAGAACGACAGGTAGTCGGCCCATCGCTGGAACTTGACTTCGCGCAGCGCGAGCTTGTGCGACGGCGCGGCGTAGTGCCTGCCATCATGGTCGAGGTAGGAGATGCCGAGCCGGACGGCGGTCACCATGTCGTCGACCGAGTCCTGGAACAGTGCGCTGTCCGGTACGAACCACAGCTCGAACAGCGGCAGCCGGCAGCCCGACGTGATCGAGTCCCGCAGCAGTGCGTTGCAGGTGGCGAAGACGATGAACCGGTCGACCCGGACGTTCTCCTTGAAGCTGTACGTGACCGACGTGGTGAGGTGGTACAGCTTGTGGTCCACCGCGCGGAGTTCGAGGTCGACCTTGGTGTCCGTGCTGATCGTCAGGTCGCCGCCCTGCGGCAGGAGTCCTTCCCCGCCGAGCACGCCGGTGACCACGTCCCGGTTCGCCTCGTTCGCGCCGTAAATGGAGTCCAGGAAGGTCTTCATCACCTGTTGGGGGAGTTGCGCGGCCACGATTCGTGAACTGGACAGCCTCGCGAGTTCTTCGACCAGCCGGTGCCGGAGGTACGTCTCGTAGCCGACGAGCGTGCCTCCGGTCAGCAGGAGCACCGGAAAGGCCAGTTCGAGCAGGCGATGCAGCGCGGCCTGCCAGCCCGGTGTGGGTTGCCAGACCGCCACCGAGACCAGCGCGGCCGTGCCCAGCGAGATCAGCGTCAGGGCGATCTGCCGGACACGACGACGGGATCGTGAAGCGTGTGGTTGGGCCCCAGGCCGCCCGACTTGCCCCAGCATCAACTGCCTCTCCGCCCCGAGCATTGATTGCCAATGATCGTGGTGGAGAGGGAGTAACTGATAGGGCCGTTTGGCTGGTTCAGCGCTGGTGCCAGTCCGGTTCTTTCTCCGACAGGTAGGTGGACAACGCGGCGCGCGACTCCGCCGGCATCCCCGACTGCGTCGCCAGATCGTTGTAAAGGCCCAGAAGGTGGGTGGTCATCACGGCACGGGCCCCACCCTCGTCACGCCGCTTGAGAAACCAGGCCACCTGGTTGTGCTCGGCCGCGGAGCGGCTGTGCACCTCGGAGGTGCCGTAGCTGTTGCGGCGATAAGCGCGCAACTGCGGCACCAGCGACCGGTGCAACTGCTCGAGCAACTCGTTGTGGCTCGCCTTGACGACGGCGGCATGGAACGCCTCGTCGGTGTGCAGCAGCCCGTCCTTGTCGTCGATCGAGGCCTGCTGGTGTGCCTTGGCCAGCTTGGCGATGTCATCGAGCTCGCCGGAGGTGGCACGCAGCGCCGCGATGCTCGCCGCGGTGCTTTCCAGCGCGATGCGAACCTCCATCAGGTCCAGTTCGCTGATCCGCCGATCGAAGACCAGCGGATCCTCCGCCGACACGTCGGTGGAGCGGACGTACCAGCCGCGGCCGCGCACGACCTCGACAACGCCTTGCAACTGCAGGCGTTGGAGCGCCGTGCGCAGGGAACTGCGCGCGACTTCCATCTTCTGGGCGAGTTCGGGTTCCGTGGGCAGCCGGTCACCAGCCTTGAACCGCCCACTTTCGATAAGCGCCCGGAGCTTCTCTTCGATCAGCTCGGGCAGTGGCTTGCGGGTGTCTGGTGAGAGCGCCCAGCTCTCGTCATTCATGTTTGGCCTCATGCTCGCTTGGGGTGTCTGAGCATCGTCTGATGGTAAGGAAAACTGACAACAGATGCAAGTTGTCTGTCAACAGTAATCACTTGACAGACAACCGACATTCACGGGAACCTGGGGTCATCGAGGGGACACGGGATCCTTCCCCATCCTCGTGGCCCACCTCGCCTCACTTCCCGGAGGTGCACGATGAACTCGCAAAGCATGTTGGTTGTCGTCGCTGGAATCGCCCTCGCGATCACCATCATC
Organism: Amycolatopsis sp.; assembly: GCF_035276945.1. GTDB lineage: Bacteria > Actinomycetota > Actinomycetes > Mycobacteriales > Pseudonocardiaceae > Amycolatopsis_E. The sequence continues at coordinate 3,563 of NZ_DATELF010000111.1, forward strand.
GGGTGGCGGAAGGTCCTGACGTGGGCGCTGGCCGGCATCGCCACGCTGGCCCTGCTCGGTTTGGTCGAGCTCGTCTCGCTCCTGGGGACGGTGGCCTGAAGCGGCGGATGTTGTCTGACATCTGCCCTGCTGAGCCGAAGCTACGTTCAAGAGATAGGTTTGCGCGGTCCACCCTCCTAGTGGAAGCCGCGCAAGATGAACCGACGATCCGCCTGGCCCGACGCCACGGCCGTGCACGCGGCGCTCGCTCCCGTGGGTGCCTTGCTGGCCGAGCGCCGGGCCCTCTACCGGTTGGCCGCCGACATGTTCGCTTCCGATGAGCGGGAACCGGCCGACGAGAAGCTGGACAATCCGCTGTTCCGGTTCCGTGTCGGCGAGGCGCTGGCCGGCCGGGCCTTGTTCGATCCGACCGTCGAGGATGATCTTGCGCCGGTCACCACCGAACTACGGTCCGGCGAGGCGCGGCTGCGCGTGGCCATCGGGATGGGCGCGAACGACCTGCTCGCCGGGGCTATGCGGGTTATTCGCGCGCAGAGTTTTTCGGACGGCACCCCGCCCCGGCTGTTGACCGGGGCCGACGGCGAGCCGTTCACGCGGGCACTCGACACGATCCAAGCCGGGTTGGACAAGGCCCGTGCGGTGAGCCCCCAGCTGACCGACGACCTGCTCCCGCACGTCGGTCTCCTGGTGATCCTCGACCCCGAAACCTCCGGCGGCCTCATCTCCGCGTCTTCCCGGTTCTTCCCCGGACTGATCCTCATCGACCGGCCGGTGAACCCGTTCGACGTGGCCGAGGCGCTCATCCATGAGGGGGCACACCAGAAGTTCTTCGACCTGGCCATCACCCACGACTTCCTCGGCGCGGATCCGGCGGAAGGCCGCACGTTCCACCCGTCCTGGTCGGGCGCGAGCTGGCCGGTCGAGCAGGTCATCGCCGCCTTCCACGCCTACGCCTGCCTGGCCCAGTTCAACGAGGACGTGGCACGCGCGGGAGAAAGCGCTTCCCTCGGAGTGAACTCATTGCTTCCGGTCGCTCGTGAACGTGAGGAAGAGATAGGAGAGTGGTTGCTGGCGGCTGAAACGGCACTCGAGCTGGACGCGCGTTGGCTGCTGCGCACATTCCTCGAGGAGGACACCGCGGACCTCACGCAGGAAAGCACGGCCATGGCGCCCGAGGGACGGTACGCACTCGACCCGTTGCTCCGGGTGGCCAGGATGGCGCACAGCAGACGGGTCCTGCTGGCGCGGCCGGGTTCACCGCCCGAACTTCACTGGCTCAGCGGGGACGCGGGTGACGTCGTCGTTCGACTGTCGGGTGAATCGCTGTCCGCCGCCGAGTTGGGATCGGAGTACGTGAGGGCACTCTCGGCCCTGGTCGAGTCGTCCTTGGTACACCGAGTGGAGTAAACAAGCAAGGCCATTGACCTGACCGTTTTCGCCGGCGAGTACCGTCCTCTTCGGACGGAAACGTTCACTGATCGAAAGGGACAATTCATGGAATCTCGCCGGAGAGAGGGAAACCGGTCCGAAGGCCCGGCAGCGTCACAATCCCAAATCGGGATTGGTTCGCCGAATGTTGATTTCGGCAGGCAACCTTACGACCAAACGATCAGCCGGGTGGATTTCTTCCGCCGCATGCCCACCGGTGGTAGCACTGCCTACCTCAAGCCCGCCGACACCCAGGACTAGCTTGCGTCGACGCGGCAGCATCCCGCATGTTGCCGCGTTGTCAGCGAAGGGTGCCCGAGGCGATCGCCTCGCAACTGCGCAGCACGACCGTGGCCGCACGCCGCTCGGCCGAGCCGAGCGCGGGATTTTCCGCGTAATGCCGCCACCGCTGAATCGCGCCGCGCAGGTCGACCTCGCTCAGCCGCTCGGCCAATCCGGTCCCCTGGCCCCCGGTCAGGCGCACGGCCTCCGCCCGAAGATCTTCCGGCAGCTTCACCCGCCCGGTGTGAATCGCGGCGAGCAGTCGTAGCTCGCGGAAGTCATGAGCGCTCGCCAGCGTCTGCTCCAATTGCGAAGCCAGCTCGGCCGCGGCCGGCCGCGGTTCCATGCGCAGCACGACTTCCAGCCCCAGGAGCGCCGAACGGGCCTTGAGCACCGACCGCCGCCGGGTGAAGTTCTTTTCGATGGACTCCAGTAATTCGGCGAGCCCGCTTCGTGGGACGAGCTGGGCAAACAGATCCTCGACCGTGCGTACGTCCCGCCGCACGATCGGAAGCGTCACGCGGATACCGAACATTCCGAAGCGTGCCAACAGCTCCGCGTGACCGGCCGAGAGCGCGGCGAACCGGTCCACCGAAAGCAGATGAGCTTCCAGCTGCGCGCGTGGTACCCGAGCCAGCTCCACGAAGGCGTCGACGTCCGCCTGGGTCAGGGTGCGGGCCGCGCGGGCGAGCAGGCCGGCGACCGGGACCACGTCCTGGCACAGTCCCCGCGCTTGCGGCTCGCGCCGGTATCTCCTGGCCAGCCTGCGGGCCGAGATCAGCCCGTCCACCCGGCCACCGCCGAGTTCATCGGCGCGGGACAGCACGATGATCGCGTTGACCGCCGCGGCCCGCGCGATCGGATGGTCCTGGACGGTGTGCAGGAAATCCAGCTCCGCGTGGTGTGGATGCCGCACGAGATGGAGCACGGCGTCGGCTTCCGACAACGTGCCTTCGATGGTGCCGGGTGCCGGTGCCGGAGCGTCCACCACCGTCAGCTCACCAGGGCTGTCCCCAATGGCTTGGACCAGTGTGGTTGTGCCCGACCGTGGGGGCCCGACCACCGCCAGCCGCACCGGCTCTTCGAACCGCTCCAGGTGCCGGCCGAGCCAGTGCGTCGCCCGCGGGCTGTCCTGGTAGATCGTGATGGCCTGCGCCAACATGCTTCGCGTCCGGGAAGCGAGATTCACGCGATGAGCCCCCGCGGCCGCCCTACGCCGACGAGGCTCTGCGCGTGGATCCGCAGCCGGCCGAGTTCGTCCATGTCGTGCCGGATCTCCTGGGCCCTGGCCGCGCGGCGGGCCGCATCGTCGTCGATGAACTGCTTGACCGCCTTGGCGGTTTCGGTGATTTCCGCGCGCAACTCGTCGGCGACTCCGGACAACCGGTCACGCAGCGCGCGGTGGATCTGTCGTGCCGTGTCCTTGCTGTGCTTGCCATAGGTGAGGAAGAAGTCGTCGACGTAACGATGAGCGGCCGTCCTGGCGACGGCTTGGCGGCGCTTGAGCCGGTTGCCGCGCTCCTCGAACACACTCTTCGCGCCGAACGCGGCGCCGGCGCCGAGCGAGATCGGGTTGATCAACGGGAGGCCGGCGATCGTGGTCGCCAAGCCGAACATGAGCAGACCACTGTAGGACCCGCGCATCCCGACGAACAACTTTTGGCCGACCCCGAACCGTTCCACCCGCGGCATCCGGAGGTCTCCGACCGAATCGACGGGCACCTCCCGGGGAAGCGAATCCGGGAGCGCGTCGTCGCGGTGCGGGGCGACCTGCCGCGCGATTTTTCGGGCGATCCACTCGAAACGGTCGAGCAGCCATTCGGAGTTCGTCTCGGCGACGGCGGTGAGGTTTTCCCGCAGCCAGTCCTCGAACTCGGGCCAGACCCTGGCCGGATCCGCGATTTCGAAGTACTCGTCGACCTCGACCAGGATCCGGCGGGTCCGGTCACGGAGATCGAACTCGACGTCGGAAATCAGGTCGGAAACCTCGTCGCCCAGCAGGGTCTGCCACCGGGCGGCGTCGCGCTGGAGTTTCTCCAGCCGTTTGGCTTCGGCATGCCAGCGTGCCACCGCGGGCCCGCTGCCGGACTGTTGAGTTTCGGCGAACTCCTCCTGCAGGGGCGCGAGCAGGGCGTCCATGGTCACCATGCTCATCGTGGCCACCGAGCGCCGGGCCAGCAGATCCGACTGGCCGAGCAGATCCGCATGCAGGCAGCGGATCAGCGCGCCGAATCCCGACTCCTCGTTGAGGGTCTTGTCACCGGTGCGCGCGGCCGCGAGGCGCAGCGTCGCCGACACTGGGATGACGGTCACGCCGAAGCCACTCCGATCCAGGTGCGCGCGGTTGCGTTCGGCGACCGTGCGCCAACTGGGCACCAGGTCGATCTTGGTGAGGACCAGGACGATCGTCGGGCACAGCCGCGCGACCCGTTCCAGCAGGCGTAGTTCGGCGGCCGACAGTTCACTGGTGGCGTCGCTCGCCATCAGCACGGCGTCGGCGGAACCGACCATTTCGATCGACCGCGGCGGCGTGTCGACCAGGGCCAGACCACCGGCCAGCAGGGCGCGGGGCAGACCGATCTCCGCCCGGAGCACGTTCGGCTCGCGATTCGCCTGTGCGGTCACCGATTCGACGTCCGCCGGCTCGCTCGAGCGGCCCGCTATCGCCCGTGGACCTTTGGTGATCACGGACGCGGTCGGGGTCTCGGCGTGCGAGATGATCGCGGGGACGGCCGTGGTGAAATCCTCGCCCACGGCGCAGACCCGCGCGTTCAGCAGCGCGTTGATCAGCTGGCTCTTGCCCTGGCCGGTTTCGCCGATGACCGCGACGCGCAGTTCGGGGTCCAGCAACCGGGATCTGCGCTCGCGCAACCGCTCCACCAGATCGTCGCGCCGGTGGGCGGCGCATGCGTGGGTGGTGGAGTCCAGTACTTCGAGCCAGGACGGTGCCATCACGGTTGAGGAGTGTGCCACGGAGGGCAAATCAGGTATCCCCAAGTGTGTCTGTGTTGTCCAAAACGCAGGTGCGGGTAGCCGGGCCGGGACGCTCGTCGTCGATGACGTTCTGCCCGGAACGGCAAGTAGCCGGCTTCCTGCCGCCGTGCGCAAGCGGCAGGAAGCCGGCTACTCAATCGAGAGATCAGTGACCAAGGGGGAGGTCGCCGTGCAGGTCACCGATCTCGGGCAGGGCGGCGGTGTGGTCCAGAACCGCCGTGGGGTCGCCGAGCGGGCTGTGCGAAACGCCCTCGGTCAGCGGTGCGGTCGCGTGCTCGATCTCGGGCAGCGGGTTGGCCACCGGCAGGTGCGGCAGCGTGTGCGGGATGTCGGCCTGGATGTGGACCGGCAGGCCGGCCGGGGTGCTCGCCGGCAACTCGCCCGGCAGCGCGGGCACGGCCGGCAGCGCCGGGACGGCCGGGGCGTGCGAGATCGCCTCCGAGACGGTGGCGGAACCGGTGCTGATCTGGCCGCCAAGCTCCGCGCCACCCGTGGCGACCGCGTTGCCGAGCTCGGCGCCACCGGTGGTCAGGTAGCCGCCGAGAGTGCTGGCACCCGAGGCGATGCCCTCGCCGAGCACCGCACCGCCTTCGGCCACGTAGCTGGCGACGGTGCCGGCGGCGGGCGCGCTCTTGCCAAGGATGTCGGAGTCGAGGCTGCCGGCCGGGTCCCCAAGCGAGCTGGGGGCGCCCTCGGTGCTCAGCGCGTAGTTGCCCAGCGCGGAGCTGGTGGCCAGGCTGCCGTCGAAGGAGTTGGTGGTGGCGACGACGGAACCGGAGAACGAGCCCAGTTCGGAGGCGTCCCCGCCGGTGATGGCCACGCCCTCGGTGCCCGCGTTGAGGATCCCGAAGCCTTCGCCCTCCTGGCCGCTGTAGGAGAAGCCGGTGGTGACCCCCTGGCTGGAGGCGGATGTCTGGGTCAGGAACTCGCCCAGGTCGGGAGCGCCCGGCAGTTCCGGCGCCGAGATCGGCAGCGAGCCCGCGTCGGGGAGGGACGGCAGGTCACCCAGCTCCGGGGCCGAGACGGGGAGTGAGCCGGTGTTGGGGAGGGATACCGGGAGTTCGCCGAGGTTGGGTGTCGAGGTCGGCAGGGTGCCGAGGTCGGGTGCCGAGGTCGGCAGGGAGCCCAGGTCGGGTGCCGAGACGGGCAGGGATCCGGCGTCGGGGAGGGACACCGGCAGTGAGCCCAGCTCCGGCGCCGAGGTCGGGAGGGAGCCCAGGTCGGGGGCGTAGTCGGCGACCAGCGGGGCGACTTCCTGGATGTCCTGGGGGGTGACGTCGCTCAGGCCGGCCTGTGCCAGCGCGGCGGTCGGATCGGCGGCGAAGGCCGACCGGGCGGTCTCGTCGGTCAGCAGGTTGAGCACGAACTCGTGCAGGTTCTGAGCAGCGTGGGACAACGAATGCTCCGCAACATTGGAATGAACAGGTCGCGGCAAAACTTAGGGAACCGCGTCGGCGCGGGCATCGGGGATCGGACCGGGTTGGGCACCCCAACGCGATGGGGGTCCGATTAGGGGATTAGGGGATGAGGCCCCAATGATCGGCGCTGGTACGAAGGGGCCCTATGCGCTACGTCCTCGGGATCGACATCGGCAGCACCCGCATAGCGGCCGCGATATGCCGCCGTGCCGGGGAATCGTGGGCCGAGCCGGAGGTCGTGCGGCTGACCGAGTCCGTGCTGCACGTGGCGGAGGACGCCACAATACGGCTGGGCCAGGCGGTACCAGACGAACGCGACCGGCTGACGCGGGGGTTTTTGCGCCGGGTCGGGGATGAGGTTCCGTTCCTGCTGGGCGACGAGTTCTACACGCCCGAGGCGCTGACGGCCGCCGCGGCGGGCTGGGTGGTCGACGAGATCACGGAAGCCAGGGGTGCGGAGCCGGAGCGTGTCGCCCTGACCCATCCGCCCGGCTGGGGCGCGTACCGGCGTGGTCTGCTTCAGGCCGCGCTGGCCGACGCGGGGCTGTCCGGGGTGCTGCTCCTGCCCGGTCCCATCGCCGCCGCGGAGAACCACCTGGTCCGCGAGCGGGTGGAGGTCGGGACCACGGTGGCGGTCTGCCGGCTGGGCGGCGAACATGTCGACACCGCCGTCCTGCGGCGAGGTCCGGCCGTGTTCGAGCTGATCGCGCACGGCGAACCCGCCGAACCGCGGGCCGGCGCCGCGATCGATGATGTACTCGCGGAGTACGTCGGTGGGCAGGCTGAGCGGACCGTCTGTGTCAGGGCGAAGGAGATGCTGTCGATGGCACCCGAGGTCACCGTCCCCACCCCCGACGACTTGGTGCGCGTCGCGCGTCCGGAGTTCGAGCGCCTGATCCGGCCGTTGATCGAGGCGTCCCTGGCCCAGCTGCGGCGGTACGAACCGGTTTCGGCCGCCCTCCTCGCCGGGGGCACCGCGAAGATCCCGCTGGTGGCCGAGATCGCCGCGGAGGCCCTGAACTGCCGTGTCGTGGTGGATCCCGATCCCGGCACCGTCGTGTGCCGGGGTGCGGCGCTGGCCGCTCGGCCCCCGGCCGAGGCATTGCCGGAGTCCACGGCGTTGGTGCCGCGGGTGACGAGCCTTCCCGAGCTTGATTCGGACGAGTTGTACGACATCGAACCCGCGCCGCCTCGGCCGCCGGTCGTGGTGACCCCGCTGGAACGGCCGAAGCGCCGTTTCGTCAAGGGGGGCCGCGAGTGATCCTGCTGGACGAGCCCACCGAGAAAGTCTGTGTCGCGATCCGGTCCGGCCGGCTGAAACCGGTCCGGCTCGCCATCGTCGCGCCGGGCGGCTACGGCAAGACCACCGTGCTCGACCATCTCGGCGGTTCGGATGTCCGGCTGGTGGACGACGCCCACCTGCTCGGCGACGCGGAACTCGCCGAGCTGCTGCGGTTCCTTGACGACGAGCGGGCCGACGTGGTGATCGCCGCGCGTCCCTACCCGAGGCCCGGTGGTCTGAACCAAGTGCTGGGGCGGTTACGTGGCCAGGTGGTGCTGCGCCCGTTCGACCAGGCGCGAACCGCCGAGTTCCTGAGCCGTGCGGGCACGGAGTCCTCGCCCGCATCCGTGCGGGCGCAGACCGGTGGCGTGCCGGGCCTGGTGCGCCTGATGGTCGAAGAGCCGGATCTGTCGGGGTTCCGGCAGCAACTGGATCTGCTCGGCGAAGACGTGCTGCGGTACCTCCTCGCCCTCGACAGCAGGGCGGATTTTCCCAGCGAGACAAGGGAAGCGGCACGCGCGGCCGGTTTTCTCGCCGCCGACGGGACCGTTCTGCCGATCGTCGCCAGGGCCCTGCGGGAGCTGATGCCGGACCGCGCGGTCGGCGCCCGGTGGGCCGAGGCCGCGGCGCGGGCCGGGGATTTCGATGCCGCGCTCCGGCTCGCTGACCAGGTGATTTCCGCGGAGCTTGCGCCGGACCGGGCCGAGGGTGCCTGGGTCGCGGGCACTGCGCTGGCACATCGCGGCCAACTCGGCCACAGCGCCGAGCTGCTTCAGTGGTCGGGCCGCGCGTGTTTCGCCGCGATCGGTCTGGTCGGGACCGGACGGCTGGTGGAAGCCGAGACGCTGCTCGACTCCTCCGCCGCGGAAGGGCCGCCGACGCTGCTGTCCGGTGCGGCGTGCTCGGCCGCGGAGGGCGTGGTCGAGTCCGTGAAAGGGCAGCCCACCGTCGCACTGTCTACTTTGGTCAGATCGGCCGAGACGCTGCGACCGGTCTCGGGTGGCATGCTGCTGCCCGACAGCCCGGCCGCGCTCGCCGCGCTCGTCGCGCTGAACTGTGGCGAGGCGTCGATCGCCGAACCGGTGCTGGAGCGTGCCGTCGAAACGGGTTCGCTGGTCGCCCGGCACACCCTGTTGCTCGCTTGGATCGCGATGGTGCGGGGTGACGAGAAACTGGCCGCCGCCAGGCTCCGATCCGCGGGCAAGGAGCTGGCGCCGCGCGATTGGCTGTTCGCGGTGGGGTTGCGGGTCGGGCTGGCGCGCCGGGCGAGTGATCTGGCCCGGCTGCGGCAGATCTGGGGGCAGGCACGCGAGGCGGTCATCCGGCAGCCGGTCGACTTGTTCACCTTCCTGCCGTTCGGCGAGTTCGAGGTCGCGGCGGCGCGGCTCGGCGAACGTGCCCGGCTCGCCCCGCATCTGCGGCAGGCCCGGGAGTTGCTGGCCGCGCTGGGTGAGCCGCCGTTGTGGGCGAGCGCGCTGCACTGGAGCGGCCTGCACGCCGCGATACTGGCCGAACAGCCCGGCGAAGCCGCGGAACACGCGGCGGCGCTGGCGGCCAGTGTGAACTTCGGTCCGTACTTTTCCGTGATGGCGGAGGCGGCCGGCTGCTGGCTGAAGGTGCTCGCCGGCGACGTCGACCCGATGGCCGTCGAGGCCGCGGCGCGGGGGCTGCACGGGGCCGGGCTGTGCTGGGACGGTGCGCGCCTGGCCGGTCAGGCGGCGATCCGGACTTCCGACCGCAAGGCCATGGTGGCGCTGCTCGACTGCGCCCGCGTGCTGCAGGGCCGGGAGTCCACCCCCGCTCCCGGCCCTGCCCGGCTCAGCGACCGGGAACGTCAGGTCGCCGAGTTGGTGCTCGCCGGACTCACCTACAAGCAGATCGGGGACCGGCTGTTCATTTCGGCCAAGACCGTCGAGCACCATATGGCCCGGATGCGTCAGCGCCTCGGCGCCTCGAGCCGTTCCGAATTGTTGAGCGAACTGCGCGCGGAGCTTGCTTAGTTCACGATCTGCACTTTGTCGCCGACCTGGAGCGTGTTGAAGAACTTGAGCGATGCCGTGCTCGACAGGTGCACACAGCCGTTGGAGTAGTTGTCGAGACTGCCGGTGTGGAAGGCGTCGCCGGGCGCGAAGAAGACCGAGTTCGGCATCGGGGCGTTGTTGAACTCATGGCTGTGGTGCATTTTTTCCTTGCCGATCACGGAGAACATGCCAACCGGCGTGGTGCTGCCCTTCTTGCCAGGCATGATCGGTACGGGCCCGTAGCTCACCTGACCGTCCTTCAGCAGCCAAGCCTTCTTCGCCGACAGGTCGACGCAGGCGCCGTCGGTGATCTCGCACGGCGTGCCGCCGGCTGGCGCGGTCTTCGTCTTCGTCGTGGTCTTGGGGGTCGATGGGGTCGCCGGAGGCGGCGTAGTCGTTGCCGGGACCTCCGAACTGCTCGGCACCGTGGTACTCGGCGGCTCGCTGATCGGCAGCGCCGTGGTGCTGCCCGCCGCCGACGAGCAGGCGGCCAGCACCGCCGCCGCGGCGATTCCACCCAGCACCGCCAAGATCTTCTTCACGCTCAGCCCCCAGGGTTTCGGGTTTGTTTCGCCTATGCCGATCATGACGCTGCCGGGAACCGTGCGGTTGAGTCCGATGTGGTCACGATTTCGTCGCGCGGCCACCCAAATCGTCCGAACTGGACAACTCACCTCCCGCGCGAGTCCTACTTTGACCGGGCGTGTGTCCCACGTTCGTGTCGGCGAGTTCCACGCCGGTGGTGTGTGAGTTCGAACGTGAAAAGCGGCGGGAGGGATTGCCTCTCGCCGCTTCGAGTCGAATTGTCCTTACGGGACGACCTGGACCGGGTCGCCGATCTGGAGCGTGGCGAAGAACTTGGCGGACGCAGTGCTCGAGAGGTGGATACAACCGTGGGAAGGCGTGGACAGGCTGCCGGTGTGGAAGGCGTCACCTGGGTAGAAGAAGACCGAGTTCGGCATCGGAGCGTTGTCGAACTCCGTGCTGTAATGCATCTTCTCCTTGGAGATGACGTGGAACATTCCAGTCGGCGTCGGGTAGCCCTTGCGGCCGGAGGTCAGCTGGACCGGGCCGTAGATCACCTTGCCGTCGTGTAGCAGCCACGCTCTGGCCGCCGAGATGTCCACGCAGGCGCCGTCGGTGATCTTGCACGGGGTACCGGTGCTGGGGGCCTGGGCGGGGGTGGTCGGCTTCGGCTTGGGTGTGATTTTCTTCGGCGTCGTCGAACTGGTCGACGGGGTGGTCGTGGTGACGGCCGGCGGAGTGGTGGTCGATGGAGTGATGGTCGGCAGGGTGGTGGTCGGTGCCGGGGCGGGGCTGCTCGGTTCGGTCGTGGTCACCGGGGCGGCCGCCGGTTGGATCGCGACGGTGCCCGGTGTGTTCGAGGAGCAGGCGGCGAGCACCGAAGCCACGCCCAGTACGGCCAATGAAACCAGGATGTTGCGCACGCTCAGCTCCCCAGGATGCCGGGTTCGTTCGTTATGCCAGGACAGACGCGCAGATTATGCCGCAGGTTGAGTCACCGGTGATCACGTTTTCGTCGCGAGAAATCACGGACGGCTCGTGTGACGGCGGCGATACGCTGCGGAGCTAGCCTTCTCGCCGCACGCGGCCATCGCGCACCAGCGCCGGGAGCCTGGCCGCGACCGGTCCACGAAGAACAACGAACAGTCGTGGCCCAGGCACGCGCGGATCCGGTGGGCGTACGGCCCGGAAAACAGATCGATCGCGTCGCGGGCGATGGTCGAGAGGATCGCTTCCAGCGGAGCGCTGGGCGCGGGTATCGCGGTCAGCCCGTCCAGACCCAGCGTCGACGTGGGTGTCCCGGCCTGGCTCGCGGTGTTCACCGTGCGGATCGCGGCACGCGGCGGGGTGCGTTTGTCCACCCGGGTCCTGGTCAGCCTGTGAATGGCTTCCCGCAGTTCGCGCGCGGCTTCCAGGCCCTCGTGGGTGATCCGGCCACGAGCGGGCGGAAGCTCCGCGACCTGGAACCAGGTTTCCAGGTCCTCCGGTGTCACCAGCATGTCGTGGTCGGCGATAGCCCGCTTGGCCACGGTTGCGACGAAGTCAAGGCACAGCCGCCCCGAACGGAACGGGAACCCCAGCCGCCGCAGGTCGTTCGAGGTCGGAATCACGGACCAGCCCTACCGTACCAATGGCGAAAAGTCCAGCTTAAGTCACGATTTCCCACTATGCGTGAGTGGTTTGACGGCTCACCAGGACCTGGTGTGTCCTCACTGCCATGACCTGGGACGAGCCCGAGGGCCTGGCACCGCGGGGCACGCTGATCGTGCTGGCGGGGCGTGGCGAGCAGGCCGAGGTGTACGAGCGCTTCGGCCGCCGGCTGGCCGCCGACGCCTACCGCGTCCGCGCGGTGGCCGACGGCGATCTGGAGACGACCACGGCGGCGGTGAAGGAGATCGCGGCGGGGGCCGTGTCCCCCAAAGTCCTCGTCGGTTCGGATACCGGCGCGCTGCGCGCGCTGTGGTTGCGGGCGACGGGCACCGTCGCGGCCGACGTCCTGGTACTCGCCGGGCTGCCGGCACCCGGCCGGGAAGCGCCGCGGAGCTGGGAGAACGAGCTGAACCAGCGCACCTCCTGCCCGACCCACCAAGCGTGGATCAGTGACCGGGGCAGGCTGACCCGCGGTGCGCTGACCGATGCGCGCATCCCCGCCGAGCTGCGCGAAATCGATCTTTCCGCGGTCAGGGTGCCTGTCCTGGGGGTACATGGCGCCGCGGACCTGATCAGCCCCTTCCACGCGGTCCGCGCCCGGTACGCCCAGCTGCCGAACGCGCAGTTGATCAGCATCGAAGGCGGGAAGCACGACGCGCTCAACGACGCCACGCACCGGACCGCCGCCGCCCGGATCGTGCTGTTCCTCGAGGAGCTGCGTGGCGACCGCAGCCACCTGGAAGCAGGATGAGCGGCATGCGATACATCATCATCGGGGCCGGCGGCGTCGGCTCGACCGTGGCCGCGCAACTACACCTGGCCGGAATCCCTGCCGTACTGATCGCCCGGGGCGAGCACGGCGCGGCGATCCGCGAGCACGGCCTTCGCTATCTGCGTCCGAGCGGCGAACAGCGGGTGCGGGTGCCGGTCGCCGCCAGCGCCGAAGAAGTCGAACTGACGGTTGACGACGTGCTCGTGCTGGCCACGAAGAGCCAGCACACGGAAGAGGTCCTGCAGGAATGGTCGTGGCGCCCGGCCGGCGACGGTGTGGCCGCCGACCTGCCGGTGGTCGTCCTGCAGAACGGGCTGGAGAACGAGCGGGCCGCGCTGCGGCGGTTCGCCACCGTCTTCGGGGTGTCGCTGCTGTTGCCCTCCAACTACATCGTACCGGGGGAAGTCAGCGCGGTCGGGGTCGAGAAGCCCGGCGTTTTCTACATCGGCCGGTATCCGAGTGGCACCGATCCCCGGTTGGCTCGGATTGCCGAGGATTTCCGTGCCGCGGATTTCGCGGTCCAGATCGTCCCGGACCTGGTGCGGTGGAAGGCGATGAAGCTGCTGAGCAATCTCGGTAACGCCGTCAACGCGCTCTACGGCGAGTGGTCCCCGTCGATAACGCGGGAACTGCGGGCGGAAGGGCTGCGCGTTTTCGCCGCCGCCGGCGTCGACGTCGCCGCCCTGGCCGTGGAGTCCGAAGTGGACTATTCGGTTGTCGAGCCGGCGAGGACTCCCGGCCAGACCAGGGGTGGCAGCTCGACCTGGCAGAGCCTGGCGCGTGGCGCGGGCTCGGTCGAGGGCGACTTCCTCAACGGGGAAATCGTGCTGCTCGGCCGGTTGCACGGCGTGCCCACCCCGCTCAACGCGGCCCTTCAACGGCGGCTGGCCATCGCCGCGCAACGCGGGGATGCGCCAGGATCCGCCGACATCGGTGAGCTGAAAATCTTCGCTCCGCCAGTGTTGATCAGCGCTGACGAACTGGCCCCGCAGTTGGCGTCGGCCGAACCGCCGGTGCTGCTCGACGTCCGCTGGGCGCTCGGCGACCCGCACGGGCACCAGCACTACCTCGACGGCCACCTCCCGGGCGCGGTCTACGTCGACCTGGACACCGAACTCGCGGCGCCACCCGTCCCGGTGGAAGGGCGTCACCCGCTTCCCGAGCTCGACGACCTCCAGGCCGCCGCCCGGCGCTGGGGCATCGGGCAAGGGTCACGGGTCGTCGTCTACGACAACGGCGGCAACCTGGCCGCGGCCCGGGCGTGGTGGCTCCTGCGCTGGGCCGGCGTGGCCGACGTGCGGTTGCTCGACGGCGGACTCGGCGCCTGGAACCGTCCACTCGAGACAGGATTCGGGCGCACTCCGGAGCCCGGTGACGTCGTGCTCAAGCCTGGCCACCTGCCCGTGCTCAGCATCGACGAAGCCGCCGCCCTGCCCGAAAACGGCGTTCTGCTCGACGCCCGGGCAGGTGAGCGGTATCGCGGCGAACAGGAGCCGGTCGACCCCAAGGCCGGTCACATTCCCGGCGCGATCAGCGCCCCGACCGGCGAGAACCTGGCGCCGGACGGCAGGTTCCGCCCGGTTGAAGAGCTGGCCGCCCGCTTCCGTGAACTGGGCGCCGGGCAGGGCCCGGTCGGGGTCTACTGCGGATCCGGCGTGACGGCGTCGCACGAGATCGCGGCGCTGGCCATCGCCGGAATCGAGGCCGCGCTCTACCCGGGCTCCTGGTCCCAATGGTCCAACCAGCCTGATCGTCCCGTCGCCACTGGTCCCCAACCGTAGGAGTAAGCATGCCCCGGGCCGAAACCATCGCGAGAGCACCGGACACCATCGAGATCGTCACCATCAGGCCTGAGCGGGCCAAGCGCGGTTGGCGGCCGCCGCGGTCGCTGCGCCGGGCCGCGGGTCCGGTCGCGTTCCTGCTGCTCTGGTACCTCGCCAGCGCGACGGGCCTGCTCCCGTCGGACGTGCTGGCGTCTCCGGTGGATGTGGTCGAACAGGGCATCGATCTCATGAAGGACGGCGAGCTGCCGGAGGCGATCTTCGTCTCCGGTAAGCGGGTGTTCACCGGGTTTCTCGTCGGCGGCTCGGCAGCGCTGGCGCTTTCGCTGGTGGCGGGCCTGTTCCGGCTCGGTGAGGACCTGGTGGACGCCACCGTCGGCATGATCCGCACGATCCCATGGGTCGGCCTCATCCCGCTGTTCATCATCTGGTTCGGCATCGACGAGGCGCCGAAGGTCGCGCTGGTCGCGGTCGGGGTGGCGTTTCCGCTGTACTTCAACCTCTACGGCGGAATCCGCACGGTCGACACCCAGCTCATCGAGGCGGGCAAGGCGCTCGGGCTCGACCGGGCCGGGTTGATCCGGCACGTCATCCTGCCTGGAGCATTGCCGAGCGCGCTGGTCGGTCTGCGGTATGCGCTGGGGAACGCCTGGCTGGCCCTGGTCTTCGGGGAGACCGTCAACGCGGTGTCCGGGATCGGATACCTGATGAACACCGCGCGGGAAAACTTCCTCACCGACGTGCTGGTGCTGTGCCTGGTGGTGTACGCGGTGCTGGGGCTGATCTCCGATTTCGTCGTCCGGTCGCTGGGCCGGTACCTGCTGGCCTGGCGTTCCTCCTTCGAGGGGGCGTGATGGGGGTTCAGGTAAGGGGTTTGCGCAGGCAGTTCGGCGACCGGCTGGTGCTCGACGACCTCGACCTCGACATCCAGCCCGGCAAGTTCGTCGCGTTGCTCGGACACAGCGGCTGCGGTAAGAGCACGTTGCTCCGCATTCTCGCCGGGCTCGACCCGGATATCGACGGCGAGGTCTGGGTCCCGAAGGAGCGCGCGGTGGCGTTCCAGGCGCCGCGGCTGATGCCGTGGAAACGCGTGTGGCGGAACGTGGTGCTGGGCCTGCCCGGGCGGCCGGATCGCGCACGGGCCGAGAAATACCTGGAAGAGGTGGGGCTCACCAAGCACGCCGGGGTCTGGCCGAAAACGCTTTCCGGCGGTGAGGCACAGCGGGTGTCGCTGGCGCGGGCGCTGGTGCGTGAACCCGACCTGCTGCTGCTCGATGAGCCGTTCGGCGCGCTGGACGCGTTGACCAGGGCGAAGGCGCAGCGGCTGGTGGCCGAGCTGTGGCAGCGGCACGGGTGCGCGGTGCTGCTCGTGACCCACGACGTCGAGGAATCGTTGCTGCTGGCCGACCGGGTGCTGGTGATGGACGGTGGCCGGATCGCGCACGAGATCCACGTCGACCTGCCCCGCCCGCGTGATGTCGGCGATCCCGCCTTCGTGTCGGCGCGGGCGCGGCTGCTGTCCTGGCTCGGGGTTCGTGACGCCTCGGCTGCCTCTGCCTGAAAGGACTCTTTGTTGTTGCGAAAGCTGGTTTTTGTGCTGGCCGCTGCCCTGATGGCGACCGCATGCGGCGGCGGCGCGGCGGCCGGTGAGGTGACCCTCACCCTGGGCGACCAGGTCAAGACCCTGGAAACTCTGCTGGATGCGTCGAAGGCCCTGGACGGCGCCCCGTTTGAGTACAAGTGGGCGCAGTTCCAGGGCGCGGCGCCGTTGTTCGAGGCGGTCAAGGCCGGTTCAGTGGACACGGCCGTCGCCGCGGACCTGCCGACCCTGCAGGCCCAGGCCGGCGGAGTGCCCGTCAAGTCCGTCGCGGCGGTGCGGAATTCCGGGGTCTCCACGGTCCTGCTCGTGCAGCCCGACTCGGCCGTGCACCAGGTCGCGGACCTGAAGGGCAAGGACGTGGTGGTGTCCTCGGCCAAGGGCAGTATCGCGGAGTACCTGCTGGTCAAGGCGCTTCAGGAAGCTGGGTTGTCCTATTCGGACGTCCACGTGCGCTACCTGCTGCCGACCGACGCGCAAGCCGCGTTCAGCGGCCACAAGATCGACGTCTGGGCGACCTTCGGGGTGTACGGGATCAAGGCACTACAGGACGGTGCGAGCAAGATCTCCGATGGCACGAACGGCCGGACCAGCGGCGTCAGTCTCATCTCGGCGGCCACGAACAGCCTGAACGACCAGCGCAAACGCACCGCCATCAACGAGTTCCTGAAGCGGGTGAACCAGGCTTACCAGTGGGGCTCCACACACCGCGCCGAGTACGTCAGCGCGGTCCAGCGGGAGAACAGGGTGGACGAGCAGGTCGCCGCGGCGCTGGTCGACCAGGGCTACGCGAAACTGGAGGCCGTTTCGGCGGAGATTCAGGCCTCCCTGCAACAGGTCTCGGACACGATGAGCTCCGTCGGCGCCCTGACCGCCCGGGTGGATGTCGCGTCCATCACCGATTCCGGCGAGTACGAGGGGTAGCGCAATGGCCGTCGAGTTCATCAGTGGGATCAATCCGAACGACTACTCGGACACCCGTCCCGGGCTTCGCGGGGAGCTGGACATCCGATACGCGCGCAAGTACGCGCATGCGCTGGAGGACGCCGGGTTCGACTACACCCTGGTCGCCTACCACTCGTCATGGCTGGACGCGAACCAGTTCGCCCAGTTCGTGGTGCACGAGACCGAGCGGCTCAAGCCGATGCTCGCGCACCGGCCCGGCGTGATCTTCCCGACGCACGCCGCACGCATGTTCGCGACGCTGGACCAGATCGGTGAAGGGCGGCTCGCCATCCACATCATCTCCGGGGGGATGGATTCCGAGCAGCGCCGCGAAGGCGACTATCTGTCCAAAGAGGAGCGTTACGAGCGCTCCGAGGAGTACATCCGGATCCTTCGTCGGGTGTGGGCCGAAACCGATGAGTTCTCCTTCCACGGCAAGTACTTCCAGTTCGAGAACTTCCGGTCCGACATCCGGCCGTATCAGGAGGCGATCCCGGTTTCGGTCGGCGGGTCCTCCGAATCCGCCTATCGGGTCGGCGGGCGGCAGGGCGACATCCTCGGGCTGTGGGGCGAACCACTGGCGGAGACCAAGCAACAGATCGACTCGGTGAACGCCTACGCCGTCGCGGCGGGCCGTCCCCGGCCGCGGATCTGGGTGTCCTTCCGGCCGATCATCGCGCCCACGGACGAACTGGCCTGGGAGAAGGCGCACGAAATTCTCGGCAAGGTGCAGGCCGCGCAGTCGGCGAAGACGGGTAACGCGCACTATTTCAAGCCGGGCGATGGCAGGCCCGCGAACGTCGGTTCCCAGCGGTTGCTGGCCGTGGCCGAGCGCGGCGAGTTGCACGACCGTGCACTGTGGACACCGCTGGCCACCGCGACCAACGCGGCGGGCAGTTCGACGGCGCTGGTCGGCTCGCCGGAAACGGTGGCGCAGGCGTTGCTGGACTACGTGGACATCGGGTGCGAGTTGCTGTCGATCCGCGGCTATGACCCGCTCGACGACGCGATCGACTACGGCCGCCACGTACTACCGCTCGTGCGGGAAGGGCTCAAGGAGAGAGGATTGTGACTGTTGAATTCGTCGGCATGATCGGTGCCGGATATGTGAGTGAGGCCAAGGGGCGGCAGGGGGCACCGGTCGATGTCAGCTACCTGCGGCGGTTCGCCAGGGTTTATGACGAGTACGGCTTCGACTGGACACTGGTGCCCTACAGTTCGGCGGCGCCGGAGTCGAACCAGCTCGCGGCCGCCGTGCTGGCGCAGACCGAGCGGCTCAAGGTCATGCTCGCGCACCGGCCGGGCGTGCTGCATCCCACGAACGCGGCCCGCGCCTTCGCCACGCTCGACCAGTTGTCCGGCGGAAGGCTGGGCATCCACATCATCGCCGGTGGTTCGGAGGCCGAACAGCACCGTGAGGGCGACTATCTATCCAAAGAGGACCGTTATCGCCGCGCGGGCGAGTACGTCCGGATCCTCAAGAACGTGTGGACATCCGTCGAACCGATCAGCCATCTTGGTGACTTCTACCAGTTCGAGAGCTATGACCCCGGGGTGCGGCCGGTGCGCGGCGGTATCCCGGTCTCGATCGGTGGTTCGTCGGAGGCGGCCTACCGTCTCGGGGGTGCCGAAGGGGATGTCTTCGGACTGTGGGGCGAGCCGCTGGCCGAGACCAGGCAGCAGATCGAGTCGGTAAACGCTTACGCGGAGGCGGCAGGCCGCCCGCACCCTCGGATCTGGGTTTCGTTCCGGCCGATCATCGCGCCGACCGACGACCTCGCCTGGCGGCGCGCGCGCGAAATTTTGGGCGGTATCCAGCGGAACTTCGCAAGCAATGGCCGGGCACAAGCGGCCAAGCCGGAAAACGTCGGCTCGCAGCGGCTCCTCGCGGTCGCGGAGCGTGGCGAGGTGCACGATCGGGCGCTCTGGACGGCTCCGGCCGCCGCGACCAACGCGGCGGGTAGTTCGACGGCGCTGGTCGGCTCGCCGGAAACGGTGGCGCAGGCGTTGCTCGATTACGTGGACATCGGGTGTGAGCTGCTGTCGATTCGCGGCTACGACCCACTTGACGATGCGCTCGACCTCGGACGTTACGTGCTGCCGCTGGTCCGGGAAGAGCTCGCGAAACGAGAAAGGCAGTCGGTATGAAACGGGTTGCGGTGTTCTTCGCGGCGGTG
Source organism: Amycolatopsis sp. (assembly GCF_035276945.1). Taxonomy (GTDB): domain Bacteria; phylum Actinomycetota; class Actinomycetes; order Mycobacteriales; family Pseudonocardiaceae; genus Amycolatopsis_E. The sequence continues at coordinate 22,435 of NZ_DATELF010000111.1, forward strand.
TTCCTGCTCGCCGCGTGTGGTGGAGGGTCGAGCGCCGACACGCCTTCGTCGGTGACGCTCAAAGTCGGCGACACCGGCTGGACCAGGTACAAGGCTGTCCTGGACGTCGCGGGTCTGGGCGACACACCCTACAAGGTGGAGTGGTCGGTGTTCTCGGGCGGGGACCAACAACTCCAGGCGTTGCGGTCGAACGCGCTCGACGTGACCACGAGCAGCGAGATCCCGCCGATCTTCGTCGCGGTCGGCGGTGCGCCGAACTTCAAGGTGGTCGCCGTGCAGCGGGGAAGCACCCTGCAACAGGAGTTGGTGGTGGGCAAGACCTCGTCGATCACGAGCATCGCCCAGCTCAAGGGCAAGAAGGTGGGCTACGTCAAGAACACCACCGCGCAGTACTTCCTCAACGAACTGCTCAAGCAGAGCGGTCTGAAGTGGACGGACGTGGACGCTGCGCCGTTGCTGCCCAACGACGGCCTGGCCGCACTGAACAGCGGAGCGATCGACGCCTTCGCCAGCTACGGCAACTCGATCATCTCGGCGCACCAGGGCGGGGCGAAGACGATCGGATCCGCCGAGAACATCCTGTCCGGCAACTTCCTGTGGGCGGCATCGGATGCGCTGCTCGCCGACAGTGCGAAGAAGGCGGCCCTGGTCGATCTCCTCTCGCGGATCGACAAGGCCTACGCGTTCGTCCGGAACGGTCATGAGCGACAGTTCGCGGAGGCGACGGCGAACGGCACGCACCAGCCGGTCGGCGACGCGTTGAGCCAGATCCACCAGCAGGAGCAACAGCGGCCGACCCAGTTGAGCACGACCAGCCCGGACGCGATCGCGTCCGAACAACGGGTGGCCGACTCGTTCACCGAGATCAACGCGCTTCCGAAGAAGCTTGACGTCTCGGCGTACTGGACGGACGCGTTGAACGCCGACCTCGGAAAGGCGCTGACGAAGTGACCACCGCGGTAGGGCTGTCGCTGGACGAGGTCACCGCCGCGCTCGCCCGGTTCGCCGCCGACTACGACCGCGCCGGCGAGTTCCCGGCCAAGGGCATCCAGGTGGTGCACGACGCGGGGTTGCTGACCATGACGGCCGGGTCCCGGTTCGGCGGGGCGGAACTCGACCTCGGCGGCACCGCGCGGCTGCTCGCGGCGCTCGGCGAGGGTGACCCGTCGGTGGCGCTGATCAGCGCGATGACCCTGTTCACCCATGCCAGGGAAGCCGTCGCGCCGCAGTGGCCTACCGAGCTGTACCGGCAGGTGCTCGACGAGTCGAAGCTGCGGCCGACGTTGCTCAACGCCGCTCGGGTCGAGCCGGACCTGGGCTCGCCGGCGCGCGGTGGCTTGCCCACCACCGTAGCTCGCCGGACCGCGACCGGGTGGGCCATCAGCGGCCGGAAACGGTTTGTGACCGGTGCCGACGGGCTGAGCTACTTCCTGGTGTGGGCCGGCACCGACGAGCCCGAACCCCGGATCGCGACTTTCGTCGTGCCCGGCGGGTTGCCCGGAATCGAGATCGTGCGTACCTGGGATCAGCTCGGGCTGCGTGCGAGCGGATCGCACGACGTGGTGTTCACCGATGTCGAGATCCCGGCGGAGAACGTGATCGGCGCGGTCCACGTGGGTGCCGAGGCGCAGCAGGACAACACCGCCGTCGCCGCGCACGGAGTGGCGTTGGCTTCGCTGTATTTGGGCGTGGCACGGGCGGCGCAGAAGGCGTTTCACCGCTTCGCATGGGAACGGGTGCCCGGCAATCTCGGCCGTCCGGTGGCGGAAACCGATCGCTTCAAGTCCGCGGCCGGCGAGATCGAAGTGCGGCTGTCCGGCGCGCGGCACCTGCTGTTCGGCCTTGCCGACCGGGTCGCGCTCGGTGAACCACCGACGGCGACGGACCTGCTTGGTGCCCGCGTGCTGGCCGTCCGGGAGATCGTCGAAGCCGTCCAGACCGCGGTGCGGCTGCTGGGCAATCCAGGGCTCAGCCGGAACTACCCGCTCGAGCGACACTTCCGGGACATTCAGTGCGCGCCCGTGCACGCCCCGCAGGACGACGTCGCCCTGGCCTTGATCGGCACTACCGCGCTGGCTTCCGCAGCGCCGTCCTGAACACCGCATACAGTGCCGCGGAGGCGACAAACCCGACGTAGTAGGCCAGGTCGGCGTTGTGCAGGGCGGCCGCGACCGGCCCGGTGTAGATGCTGGTGTTCATGAACGGGACGGCGGCCGCGCACCCGAACAGGAACGCGGCCAGCGCGGGCCAGCCGGGCTCGGGTCGCGCGACCTCCGCCAGCACGTCGAACCGTCGGCCGCGCCGGGTCCGGACCCACCAGTCGATCGTGACGACGCCGACGAACGGCGGAATCCAGTAGCCGACGATCAGCAGCACGTCCTCGAACTTGGAGGCCAGATCACCGCTGTGCATCCACAGGATGAGCGCGAACGCGATCACCGTGACCACCACCGCGGACACCGGGCGCCGGACCCGGACACCCACGGTCTGCAGGGCGAGAGAACCGCTGTAGTCGTTCATGGCGTTCGACGACACCGCGGTGAGCGTGATGACGAGCAGCGCGATCGCGCCGAGCACACCCCCGCCGAGCAGGGCGCTGATGCCCGCCGTCGTCTGGTCGGCCAGGGACTGCCCGGCGGCGAGGCCGAGGGCCTCACCCCAGGCGAAGGACAGGGTCAGGCCGAGCACGGTGTAGGCGAACGCGGCGGGACGCGAGGTCGTCGGCGGGAGGTAGCGGCTGAAGTCGGAGGCGTAGCTGGCCCAGGAGATCGACAGGCTCAGCGCGATCGTGCTGAACAGGATGAACGCCCCGGCCAGGTCCGCTCCGGACGCGGAGTCGGCGACGACGACGGGATGCCCGCCGAGCAAGCGGATGGTCAACACCACGAAGAAGACCGCGGTCACGGCGGTCATCACCGCCTGCACCCGGTGGATCACCTCGTAGCCGAGCACGCCCACGGCGCACTGGAGCACCAGCACGATCGCCACGGTCAGCCAGAACGGCAGGCCGAGGAGCTGGGCCAGCGCGTCGCCGCCGAACAATCCGACGAGGGCGTCCCAGGCGATCGAGTTGGCCCACTGCACCAGGCCGGGAAGCACCACCGTGCGCCGGAACGGCAACCGGGCCAGCGGGAGCTGCGCGGTCCCGGTCAGCGGGCCCCAGGTGGCCAGGTAGGCCACCGGGACGGCGCCGAGCACGGTCCCCACGAGCAGCGCGATCAAGCCTGTCCGGAAGCCAAGACCGAGACCGGCACCGAGGGTTCCGGAGAACACCGCGGTCATCGTGAGGTTGGGCGCGAAGAACACCGTGAGCAGCCGGACCGGACGTCCGAACCGGTTGGCCTCGGGGATCGGCGCGATCCCGTGAGACTCGACCGCGAGATCACCGGCACGCGCCGGCATCCGGCCACCGAACACCTTCGCGGTGAGCGCTGTCCTGTCCATGCGATCACACTCTCACACGTAAAACCTCCTGGTAGGCGTAGAACGTTGTGAGGAAGGCGGTGGTGTTGTGAATCTGAAACCGAGCACGTCGCACTGGGGCGCTTTCTCCGCGGGCCTTGACGCCGACGGGCGGCTGCGCGTCTCGCCACACCCCGGGGATCCGTCGCCCTCCCCGTTGCTCGGCAACCTGCCCAGCTCGATCCGGCACCCCACCCGGGTGGCGGCACCGGCGGTCCGCCGCGGCTGGCTGGAACGCGGCCCCGGCCCGGACGCCTCCCGTGGCCGCGACGACTTCGTCGAGGTCGGCTGGGACGAGGCCCTCGATCTGCTCGCCGCCGAGCTGCGTCGAACCCGCGACGAGCATGGCAACCAGGCGATCTTCGGCGGGTCCTACGGGTGGGCCAGCGCCGGCCGGTTCCACCACGCGCAGAGCCAGTTGCACCGGTTCCTGAACACGTTCGGCGGCTATACCTCGGCGCGCGAGACCTACAGCACCGGGACCGCCACGGTGGTCCTGCCGCATATCGTCGGCAGCGCGGAGGAGGTGCTGCGCCGGGGGTCGAGCTGGCCGACGATCGTGGCGAACACCGAACTGCTCGTCGCCTTCGGCGGGGTGCCCGAGAAGAACGTCTTCGTGACCCCGGGCGGAGTCACCTGGCACCACACCCCGTCCTTCCTCGCCCAACTCGCCGAGCAAGGAGTCGAGGTCGCGCTGGTCAGCCCGATCCGCACCGACCTCCCGGCCGATGTGGACGCCCGGTGGTATCCACTCCGGCCCGCCACCGACGCCGCGCTCATGCTCGCGCTCGCCCACACCCTGGCCGCGGAGGGACTCCACGACCGCGCCTTTCTCGACCGGTACTGCACCGGCTACGACGAGTTCGAGCGCTACCTGTTCGGCGCCGAGGACGGCGTGCCCAAGGACGCCGAGTGGGCCGCCGCCATCACCGAGTTGCCCGCCGCGGACATCGTGGCGCTGGCCCGGAAAATGGCGTCCTCGCGCACCTTCCTCACGGTCACCTGGTCCCTGCAACGCATCGAGCACGGCGAACAGCCCGTGTGGGCGGGCATCGCGCTGGCCGCCATGCTCGGTCAGATCGGCCTGCCCGGCGGCGGCTTCGGCCACGGTTACGGGTCGATGGGCGACACCGGCGACATCGGGCCCGAGTTCCGCGTGCCGCACCTGCCACAGCGGGCGAACCCGGTGAAGGAGTTCATCCCGGTCGCGCGCATCGCCGACATGCTGCTGCATCCCGGCGAGCCCTACGACTTCGACGGCACCGTGCGCCGCTACCCGGAAATCCGGCTGGTGTACTGGGCGGGCGGCAATCCCTTCCACCACCACCAGGATCTCAACCGGTTGCGGACCGCGTTCGCCCGGCCGGACACCGTCGTCGTGCAGGAGCCGTTCTGGACCGCGACGGCCCGGCATGCGGACTTCGTTTTGCCGAGCACGGTGTCGCTGGAACGGGAGGACTTCGGCGCCGGACGCCGCGACACGCACCTCATCGCGATGCACCGGGTGGCCGAGCCGTACGGGCAGGCCCGGGACGACTACCTCATCCTTGCCGGGCTCGCCGCCCGGCTGGGCATCGAGAACCGGTTCACCGAGGGACGCTCACCTCGGGCTTGGCTGGAACATCTCTACGAATCCTGGCGTAAGGGCCTCCTGGGCAAGGGAATCGACGTACCGTCCTTTATGGAATTCTGGTCCGCGGGTGAGTACCGGATTCCCGCGCGGGATGCCGACCGCACCCTGTTCGCGGCGTTCCGGCAGGACCCGGTGGCGCACCGGCTGCGCACCCCGAGCGGCAAGATCGAGATCACCTCCCAGCGCGTTCGGTCGTTCGGTTATGCCGACTGTCCCGGCCACCCGGCCTGGCTCGAGCCGACCGAGTGGCCGGGCGGCCCGCGCGCGGCCCGGTTTCCACTGCTGTTGATCGCGAACCAGCCCCGCACCCGTCTGCACAGCCAACTTGACGGCGGTCAGGTCAGCCAGGCGAGCAAGATCGCCGGCCGGGAGGCGATCCGCCTGCATCCCGCGGACGCCGCCGTCCGGGGCATCGCGGACGGCGACGTGGTCCGCGTGTTCAACGACCGCGGCGCCTGCCTGGCCGGCGCTGTGCTGACCGACGACCTGCGGTTCGGTGTCGTGCAGTTACCTACCGGCGCGTGGTTCGATCCCGTCGGATCGTTGTGCGTCCATGGCAACCCGAACGTGCTCACCGCCGACCGGCCGTCTTCGCGGCTGTCACAGGGCTGCACCGGGCAGCATGTGCTGGTCGAGATCGAGCGATGCCCCGGCACGCCACCCGAACTGACCATCGGTGCGCCTCCGAGGATCACACGATCAGTGCACGGCCAGGCTTTGGGATGAAAGCCTGCTACGCAGACCCTAGAACCAGAACATCCAGTTCTTCGGCGACGAGTGCGGGATAGCCAAACCGGAGCAGCCGTTCCCGGCCGCGCAGATTGATTTTGTATGCGACGTCTACTTCGATTTCATGGCCGGGTGGAGGGCTGAGTTTGTCGAACGGAATTCGGTGAACTTTGTCCTCCAAGTGTCGACGAGATCGACGAGTTCGAGACGGTCACAAGTTCTTCAAGCAAGCTGTCAACGGCCGCCTTGGCGTCGCCTGTTCCTTCGATGTCGAGCAAAGTTCCCCGATGCTCGATCAGATGGTTGTCCAAGGAGCGGATCTCAGCACCTCGGGGCTGGAAACGACACCCTTGACGCGCCGACCACGAACCTGCCGTTGACTTTCCTGGCGAAGTGTTCGGCGGACTCCTCGTCTCCCCGCACGAAACCGATGTTCTTGGGCTCGGCCCGGAAAGGGTCTGGCATGTATTTGACGAGGAACCAGTCGGCATTCATTGAATCTTCGCGCGCGCAGTTGTAAGCTACTCGTTGTATCTCGGCGGGTCGTACCTCCACCTCCTCGAAGGGCTGCCGAGCGGAGTTCGTCCAACTCTCGCCGTCATGGTAGAAGTCAAGCCATCCATGACGACGCAGGGTGTGTGTGCCGAAATTTTGGGTTATCCAGTGGGAGCCATTCGGCTTCCGTGTCCCGAGCGCTGACGTCAACCCTTGATGGCCGTCTTGTACAGCGTGGCGATGTCCTGGTCGAAGTAGCTGCTGTAGGACACGTCGGCCGTGTCGCCGCCTTCCTGGTAGCCGCCGATCACGCCGACCACCGTGCCCCCGCCGCGGGCGCCTGCCCCGATGACCCACGGACCACCGCTGGTGCCGTCCGGGAAGCCCGGGCAGTCGATCCTGGTCTGGTAGGTGTCCTCGCGAGTGGTCGTGTCCTGGCAGACCACCGGGGTCTCGCTGTCGTCCGGGTAGCCGCTCAGGGTGACGAGATTCGCGAAACCGCGGTCGGTGCCGAGCCGGTTCGCGCCGGTCTCGCTCTCCAGAGAGCTTGGGTTGCCCGTCTGATACACCGTCAGGAAGCCGAAGTCGAGGTCGGGATCGGAGTCGGCGGCCCAGCGGGGGTCCACGAACAGCCGGGTGGCCGTCCACACCCCGTACGGTGCCGCCCCCTCGTGGTAGCCCGGTACGAACGAGATGCCCGTGCGGTATCCGCTTTCGCCGTTGTGGATGCAGTGCGCAGCGGTCAGGACCAGGTTGCCGCCCGGGCTGTCCACCACGCTGGCCGTGCAGTAGTGCGTGCCGTCGATGAACAGCGCCCCGGCGATCGAGGACACCGAGCTCGCGGTGGGGGAAACCGTGCTCACCTGGTTGTCCGGCTCGACCGGGCCCGGGACGTCCTCGTGCTGGCGGTCTCCGCTCGTGGTGGGCGCGGGAAGGCCGGCGGCGGCGACCGCCAGCAGGACGCAGCTCAGCGCCACCAGTACCGGGTGGAAGCTCTTCACGGTTTCCAGATGAACACAACAGGGTCGACTTCGCAGGGCTCGGGACGAAAGACACAGCAACTCCTCAGCGTTCTGGTGGGGTTCGGCGCCCGGATCGGGCCCATGCCACCCAGGATACCAAGATATCGAACTCACGTTCTAACACTTTCGAGTGATCATCTGCGCGGCCACGCCGTCCCCGTGGTCGCCTGCCCGTATGTGGGAGACTCACGGCGTTAGGAGCTAGGTAAGTAAGGAACCCACCCGAAATCACGCCTCAGGGTGACTCAGCTGGTTACCCTGTGCTGGGGCAAGTCAAAACCGATCACCCAATCGAGTCAACTTGCCACAGGTAGGGGGGAAAGTAAGAGTGGTTCACCATCGTTGGCGCAGTGATACTGGTAGCTTCGGCCAAGTCTCGTTTCGCGGCGCGATGCGGTGGGTGGCGTCGTTCGCGGCGAGGTTGGGGAATTGGCCACTGGGCGTGCCGATGGAGGTTTGATGGTGCGGACGGTCACGTGCGGCGGGTCGGGTGACCTCGTCAGGGCAGTACAACTTGCCGACCGCACGGGGATCGTCGCGGCCAGCGCGCCGCCCGCCGTTTCCGCGGTCGCGCCGGGGGGGCCGGACATCGCGCCGCGGTTCCGCGGTGAGGGGCTGCGTGCCGTCCGCCGCAACGTGCTGTTCACCTGCTCGGCCGCGCTGTTCCTGGTCGTCGGGTGGATCGGCGGCGGCACCTTCGGCCATCACGACGTCGAACAGACGCCCGCGGTCGCCGCCGGCGTGGTCACCGACAAGGACCAGGCGCAACCGGTCAACCCGCCGGTGGCCGGCACGACGCGCCAACCGCCGAAACCGGCGAGCGGCCCGCCTTCCGCGCCCAAACAGCGCGCCGGCAAACCGGACGGTGGGGCGACGCGGACCAGCCAGACGCCGGAAACCACGTCCTCGACCCCGACGAGCGCCGCACCCGGGCCCCGCGCCGACCTGCTCGAGAACACGGCGGCCCTGCAGCCCCCGCTGACTGGTCTGGCACAGTTCCGGCAGCTGGTAAACGCCTGGATGAGTGGTCAGAGCTACCCGGACTCCCACTACGGCTCCCTTCCGCCGTACCCCGTCTTCCCGGGACGCTGACGCATCGAAGATCGGATGGCCGTCGCGCCCGGCGTCGCGGCGGCCGGATCCCTCAGACGCTGGTGATCTCGGCGATGAAGGCGTCGATGTCGAAGCTGTCGCTTTCCGCTCCGAACGGGACGACTTCCGAAGTGGCCGCGACGAATCGCTCGACGTCCTCGCGTTCGATCTCGACGAGCGCGTAGCCGTCGGGAGACTCGATTTCGAGGATCAGGATGCTCTCGTCCGCCGCCAGGTCCGGACGCACGCGCACGTCCCCGATTCCCGCTGGTTCGGACAACCCGGTCACGAGCAGGTCTCGCGAGAAGGTCCACTCCACCCACCGGCCGCGGTCGGTGCGGAAGGCGATGTTCACCGCGAACGGCTCGCCGCCCAGATAGGACAGTCGGGACAGCACGGGCTGGGCAGAGCCGTTCAGTGACACGAACTGGCTCTGGGTGACGGCATCGGTGTTCACGTGTCACTCCTCGCGTCAAGGTTCGCGGGCGCGAACTATACGGACAGGCAGGAGACGGAACCGGGGGCCGATGATGATGCGTCGTGAGACACTTTCACGCGATCCGGTGTAACCGCGCGCAATGTGTAACAACCCGGGCGTGGCCCGGTCAGCAACCATTCAGGGGAACTGTAAGCCCGACCTTTACCCGGTCCATCACCACGCCCGTCGTGAAGTGCCGGACCTCGCCGTTGTCGAAGAACATGCGCCGGGTGAAGGCCTCGAACTCGGTCATGTCCCGGCAGTTGACCACCAGCACGAAATCGGTCGAGCCCGTGACGTAATAACACTGCTGCACGGCCGGTTCCGCGCGAGCCTGTTTGCGGAACGCGTCGAGCACTTCGAGCCGTTCCCGCTCCATTTCCACCGTGACCACGAACGTCATGCCGATCCCGACGGCTTCCGGATCGAGCACCGCCACCTCGCGGGAGATCACCCCGGAGGCCCGCAGCCGCTTGATCCGTCGCTGGACGGCCGCGGCCGAGAGACCGACCTCCGCGCCGATCGTCTCGGCGATCGTGCGGGAGTCTTCTTGGAGCTTGCGGAGAATCGCGCGGTCGAGATCGTCCAGGTCAGCGGCGGGCATCTTCGCATGGTAACCAAAATCGATCACTAAACGTGCACCAAACGAATGTCGTGAGTGTCACCGAGAGCCGCGAAGCGCAGGAGCCGCGCGCCTTCGCTTTCCAGTGCCGCGGTCGCCTTCTCGGGGTAGCGCCGGAACGCCCGGACTTCGAGCGCGGCCTCCCCACGACGCCGGACGATCTTCCAGGTGCCCTGGACGAAGCCGTCCATGAGCACCGTGCCCGGGAAGACACCGTTGGGCACGGCGAACACGCGCTTTCGTGCCTCCTCCGATATCACCCGGGTGCGGTCGGCGTGGGACAGGATGAGGTTGTCGAACTCGGCCACAAGTCGCAGTGGGACTGGGGTTTCCGGATCCGGTCGGGGAGCTTCCGGCACGTCGAACAGTTCGCGGCCCCGTTCGGTGGCGAAAACGCGGAGTCGGCCGCGAAGTCGCCCGACCACTTCGCCGAGCCTGGTGAGCCCGCTCCACGCCTGGATGTCGTTGACCGTCGCCGGGCCGAAGGCCGCGAGGTACCGCAGTACGAGGTTTTCCAGGGTCGCCTTGGTGTCCAGGGGAGCGCCGAGCCAGTCCTCCGCGGTCGCGAAGGTCGGCCGGCCACTCTTGCCCCACACCGCGCGCGGCGGAATCTGCACCAGGGGCAGCAGGCCACGTGCGGCGTGGGCCAGCGAGGCGGGCTTGCGGTCGGGCCAGCGCTGGGCGAGCCGCTTGCCGAGTTGGGCGGCGGTCATCGGCTGCTCCGCCAGCAAGGCCCGCGCCTCGAATGCCACCCTGAACAGGTCGAGACCAACCAGTTCCTTGGCGTGCGTGGTGTTGGTGCCCAGGTCGCGGTCCATGATCGGTTGGACGAGGGGGCGCAGCCACCGGCAGTCGTCCGCAGTGACCAGGTGCACCGTGCCGCGCATGAGCACGATCCGCACCACGCTCCGGTCGAGCAGGCACCGGGCCAGTTCGTCCGGCGAAAACCCGTCCAGCCGGGACCAGAGCCCGTAGTACGGCGGGAAGGGCGCCTGGGCCTGCAGGCCGACCAGGTTTGCCACCGCGTCGAGCGCGGGAAGTCTTTGCCGCCGCAGCAGCAACTGGCGGGCGAGCAGCGCCCGGTTGAGCGCGCGGGGACCGAGGACTTCCACACTCATACCGTAAAGACGAACCCGGACAATCAGGCCCGGACGGCGGGTCCCGGCCGAAAATTCGTGAGCTGAAACACAACTCACCAGTCTACCCAGGGGTAGCGCCTACAAGTGTCCCATGACGAAGCACTCCGCGGTTCTCACCGGGCTCGGCGCCTGGCTGCCGCCGCGAGTGGTGGACAACGACGAACTCGCGCGGCGGCTGGATACCTCCGAAGAGTGGATCAGGACCAGGACCGGGATTCGCGCCCGCCACATCGCCGATCCGGAAACGTCCACAGTGGACATGGCGGTGCGGGCGGGGGAGAACGCCTTGCGCAGCGCCGGTTGCGACGTGGTGGACGCGCTGGTGCTGGCCACCACGACTCCCGACCAGCTCTGCCCGGCGAGCGCGCCGCAGGTGGCATCCGGTCTCGGGCTGAGCGGTATCGCGGCCGTCGACGTGAATGCGGTGTGCAGCGGTTTCGTCTACGCGCTCGCCACGGCGGCCGGGCTGATCGCGGGCGAGATCGCCGACCGGGTGATGGTGGTCGGCTCCGACGCGTTCAGCAGGCTGTGCGACCCGGACGACCGCACCACGGTGCCGATCTTCGGCGACGGCGCGGGCGCGGTCGTGCTGCGCGTCGGGCTGGCCGATGAGCCGGGTGCATTCGGCCCGTTCGACCTGCACAGCGAGGGCGAGCACGCGGACCTGCTGATGGTCCCGGCCGGTGGGGCCAAACAGCGCACCTCGGACGATCCGCACGAGCATTTCGTCACCATGCATGGCACCGCGGTGTTCCGGCACGCCTGCGCGCGGATGACTGAGTCGGCGCGCACGGTGCTTGATCGCGCGGGCATGTCGCTGGGCGAGGTGGACCGGTTCGTCGGTCACCAGGCCAACATCCGGATCCTGCAGGCCACGGCCAAGCGACTCGGGCTCGGCGAGGAGCGGCTCGTGGTGAACATCGGCCACACCGGCAACACGAGTGCGGCGTCGATTCCGCTCGCCCTGGCCGACGGCTGTGAGGAGGGCAGCATCCAGCCCGGTCATCGGGTCCTGATGACGGCGTTCGGTGCCGGCCTGACCTGGGGGTCGACGGTCCTCACCTGGCCCGACGTCAAACCCGCGCGCTGAGACTGAACGGGGTCAGGACGCCTGGCGGGCACCTGGGGCGGCCTCCCCGACGGCCTTTTCCAGCTCTGCGCGGGACATCTTCGAACGACCCTTGATGCCGAGCTCCCTGGCCATGCGGTCCAGTTCCGCCTTGCTCAGCTCGCTCAGGTCCGGGCGGCGGGACTTGCGACCGTTCGTCTTGCCCACGGACTTGGCGGGCTCGCGGCCCTTCCTGCGCGCCCTGCTCGACTCGACGCTGCGCGAAAGTGCCTCGAACAGGTCGACCACCCTGGTCGGCTCGGCGGGCGGCGGCTCGACGGTCACCTTCCGCCCCGCCTTCTTGTCCTCGATCAGCTTGAGCACGCGTTCGGTGTAGGTGTCGTGGAATGCCTCCGGCTGCCAGTCCTCGCTCATCGAGCCGATCAGGCTGACCGCCAGGTCCAGCTCCTTGCCGCGCGCCTCGGGCTTTTCCGGCAGCGGCTTCAGCTCCTCCGCGGGATTGCGGAGATCCTCGGGGAACAGCAAGGTGTCCATGATGAGCAGGCCGTCGGCGGCACGAACGGCGGCGATGTGTTCCTTGCCGCGCATGACGAACCGGGCGACGCCCGCCTTGTTCGTCTTCTCGAGCGCCTGCACGAGAAGCCCGTACGCGCGCCCGAACTCCTCCTTCGCCGGCGCCAGCCAGTAACTTCGGTCGAAGAAGACCGGGTCGATGTCGTCCAGGTCCACGAACGCCTCGATGTCGATCGCGCGGGAGCGGCCGGGCGCGATCTCGTCCAGTTCGTCCTGCTCCACCAGCACGTACTCACCGTCGCCCAGGTCGTACCCCTTGACGATGTCGGCGTAGTCGACCTCCTTGCCGGTGCGCTCGTTGACCCGCTTGTAGCGGATCCGGTCGGCGGTGCCGCGCTCGAACTGCCGGAAGTGCACGGTGTGGTCCTCTGTCGAGCTGTACAGCTCCACGGGCACCGTGACCAGGCCGAAGTTGATCGCACCGCGCCAAATCGCTCGCGCCGCCATGCTCCCTCCTCATGGTCCACTACTCCACTGTGGACGGTAACTCTCGGGTCACCTCGGTGGCCGCCTTGTCCTCGCGCACCCCGGTGAACCGGGGATGCCGGAGCCTGCCGTCGCTCGTCCAGTCCGAAAACGTCACCCGCACCACGAGTTCCGGCTCGACCCACTGCGCGTGCCGTTCGGGGACCGGGTCGGCGAACGGCGAGCGTGGCCGCTGCGTGGCGGTCAGCCTGGCGGTCAACTTCCGTAGCGTGGCCTCGTTGTATCCGGTGCCGACCTTTCCGGCATAGCGGAGCCGCCCGTCCTCGTAGTACCCCAGCAGCAGCGCGCCGAAGCCGATCCGCGAACCGCCCGGCGGCGTGAACCCGCCCACGACGAACTCCTGGTCCTTGGCGCACTTGAACTTCAGCCAGTCCGTGGACCGGCCGGATCGGTACGGTGCGTCCGCGCGCTTGGCGATCACCCCTTCCCAGCCCTGCTCGCAGGCACGGGTGAAGAACGCGACGCCGTCATCGTTGCGATGGCCGGAGTAGCGCAGCGGGTCCTCCCAGTCGAAGGCCTGCAGCAGCAGTTTCTTGCGCTGTCGCAAAGGCAGTGACGTGGCGTCGGTACCACCGAACGACAGGAGGTCGAACAGGTAGTAGTACACGCGCACGCCGGTCGCCGCGATCCGCCGCGGGTCGGTGAGATGGATGCGCTGCTGTAGTTTGGCGAAACTGGTTCGAGCCCCGTCGAAGGCGACGATCTCGCCGTCCGCCGTGAACTCCGGGCCGCCGAGATCCGCCAGCGCTTCGACGATCTCGGGGTAGCTCTGGTCGATGATCCGGTGGTTGCGGGACCACAAACGCGGCCTGCCGTTCGCCCGCGAGCAAATCGCCCGCACCCCGTCCAGCTTGCGTTCGAACATCCAGCTCCCGGCGGAGAACGGGCGCTGGGTGAGGGTGGCCAGCATCGGCTCGTGCCAGCCGGGCTCGCTCATGATCACCGGTTACCCGCGATTTCGCAGGTCAAACCGGTAACGGAGGAGCCACGCGAGGTTCCTCTCCGGTCACCGTGGCCGTTCGGACGGGTCAGTGGCGGCCCAGCACGCCCGCTGGGTGTGGCGAGTGGACCCGGGGTCGACGAAGATCCTGGGACGTTCGCAGATCGCGCTGAGCCACGAGGTGCGGCTTCGGACGAAATGTCGTTCGACATGGAAGATTAGCGGTATGGCCAATCACGCGGAGATCTGCCGCTCATGGGCGCTCGCTTGGGAAGGTGCGAGCCCGCAAGCCATCGCCGCGCGATACACCGACGACGCCATGTACCTCGATCACGCCTTTCCGTAGCGCCCGGTCAGGACGCAAAGCCATCGAGGAGCCTTGCGCCATCTGGCGATCAGTAACTTCCACATGACGCCGTGCGAGATCCATGCGACCGAGGACGGCGCCGTCATGACTTTCGTCGGCACGGGACAATTCGTCCAAGATCTCCCGCGCATGACGGCCACCGGGGAAGACTTCGTCTACCACGGCGTTGCTCTGTTGAAGATGGACACCGCAGGCAAGAACACGGTGACCGAGGAGTACTACGGCACCACATTCGCGCAGACAGGAGTCGTATCCTCGGATGGCGGCGGGGCAACGAAGGTCTCGGCCGCCTTGTCTTCCGAAATCGGGCTCGCACGGCTCCACAGCGTGCCGAGCACCGTCGCCTTTCCTTCGGTGAACCGCACCTTTGAGTGCAAACTCGTGAAGAGGCTACTCCTCTTCCTGCCCGATCAGGCCTTCGCGGAGCCGCTCAAGGGTCCGCGCGAGCAGCCGGGACACGTGCATCTGGGACACGCCGATCCGCTCCGCGATCTGCGTCTGGGTCATGTTGTGCACGAACCGCAGCCCAAGGATCTTGCGCTCACGCTCGGGTAGCTCCCTGATCAGCGGTAACAGCGCTTCGTGGTTTTCCACGCCTTCCAGGCCGGAGTCCTCCTCGCCGAGCGTGTCCCCCAGTGCGAGGTTGTCGGTGTCGCCGGAAAGCACCTCATCGAGCGACATCGAGTGGTACGCGTTCCCCGCTTCCAGCCCCTCGTACACCTCGTCCTGGCTGATCTCCAGATGCGCGGCGATCTCGCTCGGTGTCGGCGCGCGGCCGAGACGCTGGGCGAGTTCGGTGCTCGCGCTGGAGATGGACAGGTGCAGTTCCTTGAGCCGCCTCGGCACCCGGACCAGCCAGCCGGTGTCACGGAAGTGCCGGCGGACCTCGCCCATCACCGTGGGCACGGCGAAGGACAGGAAGTCCGAGCCGCGTTCCGCGTCGAACCGGTCGACCGCGTTGATCAACCCGACCGTGGCGACCTGCACCAGGTCCTCCTTGGCCACCCCACGACCGGAGAAGCGTTGCGCGATGTGCTCGGCCAGCGGCAGATGCCCGGTGACCAGCTTGTCGCGGATTTCCGAGCGCCGTGGATCGTCTTCGGGCAGCTCGGCAAGCTCGTCGAACAGCGGGGCCAGATGCTGGTACTCGTTCGACGATGTGGGGTGTGCTGTTTCGGGTCGAGAACTCCTCACGCGCCCGCCCCTGGCACCTCCACCACCACCCGCCGCTTGGCGAGTTCGATGTCCAGCCGGTGGAACTGCCCGTTGGACGAGATCCGGCTGTGCACCGAATCGGTCAAAGTGGTCAGTACCCGCCAGCCGAACGACTTGGTGCTCGGCTCGGCCCCGGTCTCCGACCGCACGGTGCCCACGAAGCACAGCGAGTCCCCGGACACGGTGAACCGGCAGTGCATCACCGTGCCGGGCACCGCCCGGGTGATCAGCGTCGAGCACGCCTCGTCGACGGCCAGCCGGAGGTCGGCGATCGCGTCGAGGTCGAAGTCGGCGCGGGTGGCGATGGTCGCCACGACCGATCGCACGATCGGGAGGTTCACCAGGTCCGCGGCCAGCCGCAGCTCGATGTCCTCCAGCCCCAGGTCTCCGGGGGTGTGCAGATCGGGAGGTTCCGAGTCGATCACGTTCACCTCACCTACGTTCGGTTGCAACCTGCGGACCATCATGCCCTGATCGAGACCTGTTCGCCCGGTTTCAGTCATGACGCAGGACCGCACCGATGCCGTCGGCGAGTTTCTCGTTCAGCGCGACGAGTTCCGCGTCGCCCGCGATGGCGGCCAACGGGATGGCTTCGTCCGCGCGGTGTTCGCGGCGTTGGTCCACGCCCATCGCCGCCAGCTCCGGTTCCGTCACGGCGATCAGCGCGGGCTCGTCGCCGGTGAACACCGTGGTGTCGCCGGGGTCGCTGACGAACAGCACCTCGACATTCGCCTCGCGCAGTGCGGTGGTCACGCCCTCCAGGCCCTCCGCAGCCAGACCACGCTGTCGGCCCAGCTCCGCGTGGAACCGTTCATCGAGTTCGGCAAGCCTCCGCTGCCGCGCGCCCTCCACCAGTTGGCTGACCGCGGATTCGTGGGTCGCCTCGTGGGTGATGGGCTGGACCGCCTTCGGCAATTCGCTGTGTACCGCGTTGCGGACCTGCACCTCACCGACTATCACGACCAACTCGGCGCCGCTGCGCTGGGCGACCTTCGCCACCGTGTCGGCCATCTCCGAGACGTTCCGCCGCACGGTTTCCTCGACGTGCTCGCGCATCTCGTAGTGCGCCGTACCGCCGCCGCCGACCTGATGAACCGGATGCTCGCGACCGCGTACGGTCCCGGACTCGATCTCCCGGCCGTGCTCGTCGAACGCCTTGACGGTGGCCTCTACCCGGTCGACCGCGGCCACCACGTGGCGCAGGGCCGGCTCGCCGTACCGGATCAGCGGCAGCAGATAGGGCAGGTCGGACACCCTCGCGACCGGGACGGCCGGGCCCTCGGTAAGCCGTTCGTTCACCACGACGGTGTCGCCGGCGGCCACCACCGCGCGACCACCCCGGCCGGCCGGGGCCGCGGTCTCCCGGACCGCTGCCTCGATCGCGGCCAGCGCGCCTGGCGGAGCGTTCTGCGCGGCCAACTGTTCCCGCACCGCGCGCAACTTCAGCTCCAGCTGTTTCTCGGCGTCCTCGGTGTGGTGGGAGTCGTCGAAGTAGACCGAAGTGAACGGGCCCGGCGCGGTGACCAGTGGTCGCAACGTCGTCGTGTGCATGCGCCGGAGGTACCCCGCGAGTGACACGGCAAAACGCTCAGTGCGGGAAGGTGCGCGCGGACTGGAGGAAAAGATCGTTTTCCTCCGGCCAGCTGGTCGTGACGCGGACACCGTCGCCGGCGAACGCGCGGACGACGACCTTGTTGGCGAGCGAGTGCTCCGCGAATTCCAGCGTCCGCTCGCCCAGGGGCAGCCACACGAAGTTCGCCTGCGACTCCGGCACCTGGTAACCCATCTTGCGCAGCTCGGCACGCACCCGGTCCCGCTCGGCCGCGGTCTCCGCGCAGCGGGGGATCAGCTCGTCCTCGGCGTCGAGGCAGGCGAGCGCGGCCTTCTGTGCGAGCGCGTTCACACTGAACGGCACGAACACCTTCCGCACCGCCTCGGCGATCACGGCCGGCCCGGCGAGATAACCCACCCGCAGTCCGGCCAGGCCATAGGCCTTCGAGAAGGTACGCAGCACCGCGACGTTCTCGCGGTCGCGGACGAACTCGATGCCGTCCGGAACCTCGGGGTCGGTGACGTACTCGCGATACGCCTCGTCCAGCACCACCAGCACGTCGGTGGGCACAGCGTCCAGGAAGGTCACCAGCGCGTCCCGGCGCACCGCCGTGCCCGTCGGGTTGTTCGGGTTGCACACGAAGATCAGCCGGGTGCGCGGGGTGACCGCGTCCGCCATGGCCGACAGGTCGTGCGTGAGCGTCTCGTCGAGCGGCACCTGGATCGCCGAGGCCGAGGCGATCTGCGTGACGATCGGGTAGGACTCGAACGAGCGCCACGCGAACAGCACCTCCTCACCCGGCGCGCACAACGCCTGAACGAGTTGCTGGCAAAGGGAAACCGAGCCACAGCCCACGGCGATCCGTTCGGCCGCAAGGTCGTGCTTGGCCGCCAGCCGGCGCGAAAGCTCCGTCACCGCGATGTCCGGATAGCGGTTCACCTCCGCCGCGGCCTCGGAGATCGCCTTCGCGACACTGGGCGGCGGCCCGCCGGGCGACTCGTTGCTGGACAGCTTGATGGCTCCGGGCAGGCTCCGTCCCGCGACGTAGGCAGGCAGGGTTTCGAGGTGGGCGCGGGGCTGGACGGGCATCGGGTGCTCCTTCTGGACGAACCGAGATTGTTGTCACGTTAACCCGATCTGGGTTATGACGCGTATGTTGACTTCTGTTCACCGTGAGGTGGTTGGGTGGGGAGATGACGCAGACGTACACCGAGCACTACGAGCGCGAGGACGGCCGCTCGATCGTACTGACCTACGCCGAGCCGGAGTCCGCGCTCCGGGGTGGCCTGGTAGTGCTGCACGAGGCCGACGGGGTCAACGACGGGGTACGGCTGCTGATCGCGAGTCTGGCCGGGGAGGGGTGGCTGGCCGTCGCGCCGCACATGAACACCGCCCAGCCCACGCGCGAGGACATCCTGTCCGCCACCGACATCACTCTCGCGTGGCTGGTCGAGCGGGGCGTGCAGGCGGACCTGCTCGGCGTGGTCGGCTTCGATCTCGGCGGGGTCGCCGCGCTGGTGGTGGCGTCGAACCGCAAGCTCGGAGCCGCGGTGAGCGTCGGTGGTGGGCGTGAACTGCCGGCGCTGGTGGACATCGCGGGCAAGCTGACCAGCCCGTGGCTGGGCATCTATGGCGACGCGGGCGGCGAGCTGGCCGCCGCGGAGGTCGAGCAACTCCGGGACGCGGCGGCGAAGTCGGGAGTGGTGACCAACGTGGTCCGGTATCCCGGTGCCAATCACCGGTTCGACGCCGATCCCGACGCGGCCGTCGAGGCGTGGCAGCGGACGTTGAGCTGGTTCGACGCGCACCTTCGCTGACGCCGGTTTCGAGTCTCATTGCGACGTTTCGCAAGCTAAAGTCGTTTGGTGACCGCTGCCGCCGACACCCCGGAAGTTCTCTGGCGCCCGTCCGCCCAGGAGGTCGCCGAGAGCAGGATTCAAGCGTTCCGTGAGTGGCTTGGTGCGAACCGTGATGTCAGTGTCGCCGACTACGACGAGTTGTGGCGGTTTTCGGTGACCCAGCCGGGCGAGTTCTGGGACGCGGCGGCGGAGTTCCTCGGGGTGCGCTGGCACACCCGGCCGACTGAGCCGCTGGCCGAGGCGAGCTTGCCGGGCGCTCGGTGGTTCCCCGGCGGAACCCTGAACTATGCCGAACACGCGTTGGCGGGAAAGGCCGACGACGACCTCGCGGTGATCTTCGAGCGCGAGGACGGCGTACGAGACGAACTCACCTACGGCGGATTACGTGCGCAGGTCGCGGCCGCGCGGGCCGCGCTGATCGATCTCGGTGTCGGCAAGGGAGACCGGGTGGTCGCGCTGGCTCCCAACTGCCCTCAGACACTGGTCGCCTTCCTCGCCGCGGCCGGCCTCGGCGCGGTCTGGTCGTCCTGCTCACCCGACTTCGGGGTGCGTGCGGTGACGGACCGGTTCGGCCAGATCGAGCCGAAGGTGCTCGTCGCCGTCAACGGGTATGTCTACAATGGACGATCTTTCGACGTCCGGCCGACCATCGATCTGCTGCGTGAGGAAATCCCGTCCATCAAGGCGATCCTGCTCGTCGACTACGTCGGCGGTGGCACGCTGGACGGCACGCTCGACTGGGCGGCCACGCTCGCCGAACACGAAGGCTCCGCGCTCGAATTCGAGCCGGTGGCCTTCGATCACCCGCTGTGGGTGTTGTACTCGTCCGGTACCACCGGGCTGCCCAAGGGCATCGTGCACGGGCACGGCGGCATCGTCGTCGAGCACCTGAAGGCGACCGCGCTGCAGATGAACCTCGGTCCGGGGGAACGGTTCTTCTGGTTCACCACCACCGGCTGGATGATGTGGAACTTCTTGCTCGGCGGGTTGCTGGTCGGCGCGACCATCGTGCTGTTCGACGGCAGCCCCTCGCATCCCGGCCTGAGTGCGCTGTGGCGGCTGGCCGAGCGGCATCGGATCAACTTCTTCGGCATCTCGGCGCCGTACGTTCAGAGCTGCCTCAAAACCCATCTGGAGCCGGCCAGGCACCACGACCTGTCGGCGCTGCGCGCGATCGGCTCGACCGGTGCGCCGCTGAGCGTCGAGGGCTTCCGTTGGATCGCCGACGAGGTCGGCCGGGGCGTGCAGATCTGCTCGGTTTCCGGCGGCACCGACCTGTGCGCGGCGCTCGTCGGCTCGGCACCGGACGTGCCGGTGTGGCTCGGCGAGCTGTCCTGCCGAGCGCTCGGCGCGGCCGCGGCCGCGTTCGACGACGACGGCAACGAAGTCGTCGAGAAGGTCGGCGAACTGGTGATCACGCGGCCGATGCCGTCCATGCCGGTCTTTTTCTGGAACGACCCGGACGGTTCGCGGCTACGGGAGGCGTACTTCGAGTACTACCCCGGAGTGTGGCGGCACGGTGACTGGATCCGGATCACCGAGCGCGGGTCTGCGGTGATCTACGGGCGTAGCGATTCGACCTTGAACCGGGGCGGCGTGCGGATGGGAACCGCGGAGTTCTACCGCGTCGTCGAAGGGTTCGAAGAGGTCGCGGACTCGCTGGTGATCGACACCTCGGGCGCCGGGAATACCGATGGCGAGCTGCTGTGTTTCGTCGTGATGGCGAAGGGCGCGGCACTGAGCGAGGTCGAGCCCCGGCTGCGGCGGGAGTTGCGCCGCGCGCTGTCGCCACGGCACGTGCCCGACCGGTTCGTCGAGGTGGCTGAGGTACCGCGAACGCTGAACGGTAAGAAATGTGAGGTGCCGGTGAAGAAGATCCTGGCTGGGACCGAGCCCGAGCGGGCGGTCAGCCGGGACGCGTTGGCGAACCCGGACGCGCTGCGGCCGTTCGTGGAACTGGCCAGGGGGAGATAACGGGGGAGGACCGGTTGGTCGGGCGTAGGCGGGAGGCCGGTGAGGCGACCACTGAGCGCGCAGGGGGGATGGCCGCGGCGCAGCGGGGGTCGACGGGGGAGGAGCGGCTGCCGGCCGTCTGGCGGGTGACCGGAGTCGTCTCGGTGGGCGCGATCACCTGGGTGACCAGGCTGGTCGGGCTGGTGACGGTGCTTTCCGTCGTGCTGCCTGCCGGCCGCCGTGAGATGCGCGGTCATGTCGCGCAGTGGCTGGAGTTGCCGCAGGACGCCACCACCGGCGCCGCCGCGGTCGCGCTGGTCACCGGCGTGCTGTTGATGCAACTCGCGTCCGGGCTGAGCCGGCGAAAACGCCGGGCATGGCAGCTCACACTCGCCGCCAGCGTGCTGCTCGCGCTGGCACATTTCGGCCTGCGCCACGTCTTCGGGGCGGGGCTCGCTTCGGTGGCGCTGGCGGTGCTGCTGGTGATGAACCGCCGGTACTTCATCGCACTGCCCGACCCGGTGACCGGCAAGTGGCGAGCGGTCCGGGTGTTCCTGCAACTGATCATCGCCGGACTCCTGATCAACTTCGCGCTCCTGACGTTCGCCCCACCACGGTTGCTCGAGCCCCTGGCGATCGAGGGGCGGTTGGCCGAATCGGCGCTGGCGCTCATCGGCATCAGTGGCCCGGCGGTGTACCACGTGGTCTGGCTCGACGACCTGACGGCCAGCGTCGGCCTGCTGTTCGGCCTCGGCGCGGTGCTGCTCGCGGCGTACTTCCTGCTGCGGTCGGCCGAGCCCGCGCCACAGCTGTCGCAGGAGGAGAAGTCGCGCCTGCGGGACCTGCTCGCACAGCACGGCGAGCGCGACTCGCTGGGCTACTTCGCCTTGCGCGACGACAAGTTCGTGGTCTTCTCGAAGACGGGGAAGTCCGCCGTAACCTACCGGGTGATCGCCGGCGCCGCGGTCGCCTCCGGGGACCCGCTGGGCGACAGCGAGGCATGGCCAGGATCGATCGAGGAGTTCCTCGACGTGTGCCGGCGGTACGGCTGGGTGCCCGCCGTGATGGGCTGTTCCGAGCTGGGCGCCACCGTCTGGGCACGGTTCGGCCTGGACGTCCTCGAGATCGGGGACGAGGCCATTGTGGACGCCGAGACGTTCACGCTCGACGGCCGCGTGATGCGAGGCGTCCGCCAAGCGGTGTCGAGAACCAGACGTGCCGGATACGAGGTGCGCGTGAGGCGAGCAGAGGAGCTGGGCGAGGGTGAGCTGGTGGAGTTGGCGGCGCTGGCGGTCAACTGGCGCGGCAGCGACACCGAACGCGGCTTCTCGATGGCACTCGGGCGGATGGGCGACCCGGGTTCGGTCATCGTCACGGTTGAGCAGAACGGGCGGATCCGCGGCCTGCTGCAGTTCGTGCCGTGGGGCGAACGCGGCCTGTCCCTCGACGTGATGCGCCGCGACCGCACGGCGGACAACGGCGTCAACGAGCTGATGATCTCCGAGCTGCTGCTGACGGCCAAGGACCGTGGCGTGAAACACGTCTCCCTCAACTTCGCCGCCTTCCGCAGCCTCATGGAGCAGGGCCAGCGGATCGGTGCCGGCCCCGTGGCGCGGATCTCGGCGAAGGTGCTGCACTGGGCGTCACGCTGGATCCAGATCGAGACCCTCTACCGGTTCAACGCCAAGTTCCAGCCCCGCTGGGCCCCGCGCTACCTCGTCTACCCAGGCGTCCGCGAACTCCCCCGGGTCGGCGTCGCCGTCTTCGAAGCCGAAGGCCTCGGCGGACGTTCGCGCTGGTTGATGCGGATGCTGCGGCGGTAAGGGGGTGCTTTGCCCCGGGATCGAGGGGCTGTGTACCCTATCCAGGCAGTGGTCGTTGATCCGGGAGGCTTCGCCTAGTCTGGTCTATGGCGCCGCACTGCTAATGCGGTTGGGGGTAACCCCCCCTCCCGGGTTCAAATCCCGGAGCCTCCGCTCAGCGCCCGGTTCGCCGTGTGCTAGGTTGACAACTGAACAAGCGCCCGTAGCTCAACGGATAGAGCATCTGACTACGGATCAGAAGGTTGGGGGTTCGAATCCCTTCGGGCGCGCTTTGGAAAACCGCCTCTGAGCAGGCGGTTTTTTCGTTTCCAAGATCGGAAACATGATCGACATCCGGCGGTCTGTAGCGTGATATGTAGCTCATGCGCCGCTGATCTTCCGCAGAACGCCGTCCATGCGGTCAGCGGTCCCGCGCCGCACCTCTTCGAAGACCTCGACGTAGATGTCGCTCGTCGTCGCCATGCGCGTGTGCCGGAGCATTGCCTGTACCTCCTTCATGGTCGCGCCGGCCTGGAACGCCAGCGACGCCGCGGCGTGCCGGAGATCGTGCAAGCGCACCTTGACCCCGGCACGCTTGCACACCGCGTCCCAATCGCGGTTCACGTTCCGTGGTTCGAGCGCGGTACCGATCGTCGTCGTGAAGATCAGGTCTGGATCAGCCCACATCTTCGCGGCCATCCGCTCGACGGCCTGGACGCGTTTGTGGGCGCGAAGCACCTCGACGAGTGCCGCCGGTAGTCCGAGCTTCGCCCGCGACGCGTCGGTTTTCAGGTCCTTCTCGACGAGCTTCCCGCGCCGCTTGCCGGTCTCGGGGTTGATCTCCCCGCGCACCCGCCGAATCTGCTTGCGGAGCTTCGTTGACGCGTCGTCGAGGTCTGTCAGCGACCAACGCATACCGAGCGCTTCACCGCGCCGCGGGCCGAGCGCGAGCATGGTCAACCACAGCGCGCGCCGCTTGTCGGCGACCATCTCCGCGAACACCTTCGCGAGATCTTCTTCGGAAGGCGGTTCGGCCTTCCTGCTCTGGCCAGCGGGCAGCTTGACCAGCGCCGCGACGTTGCGGCCGAGTCCGTAGCTCTCATCTCGGACAGCGTCGTTCAGCGCCCGCCGGAGCGCCGCGTGCGCCATGCCCACCGTGCGCGGAGAGTACGTCTTCGGATTTTCCGGGGTGGATCGAGCCGACTTCGTCTTTAGCCGCTCTCGTTGCCACGACCGGATATCGTCGGTAGACAGCGCGGTGATCTTCACCTTGGCCAGGAATGTGGACAGGATGTGGCCCTCGACCATCTGCCTGTAGGAGTCGGCCGTGCTCTCGTCGAGGTGGCCGGCCTCGACCTCCGACGCGATCCGCACGTCCAGCCAACGGTTCAGGTAGTCGCCGAGCTTCGGTGCCCGGCCCAGCGCTACCGGGCGGCCGGCCTCGATCTCGGCGAGGAGATCACGCCGAGCTTTGCTAGCCGCCTTCTCGTCGTCGCCGTATACGGTCTTGCGTCGACCGGACGGCAGCGTCACCGACGCGCACCATTTCCCGTCAGATTTCCGCTGGTAGACGCTGCCCTCGCCCTTCGGTGCCCGTGGCTTCTCGGTCATCCTGCCTTGCCCTTTCGCGCGGGCGGGAGGAAGCCACGTCGCCGGGCTTCACGAATCCACCGGTGAGCGGTCGTCACGGGTACATCCGCTTCCGCGGCGATCTCCTTTGCAGGTGCCCGTGTCTGCTGTGCGTTCTCGGCGTAGGCCTCGGCCACGAGTGGGTAGAACTCTTCGGTCGGCATGGAGGACGGCCGAGTTAGCCGTGGGCGAGACGACGTCGGCGGCTCTTCCGGCTCCATGTTGCGTTTATGCCTGTCTCGGAGCTTCGCGAGCGAAGGTTCGGGCTTCGTGCCGGACCATTTTGTTCGTGCCGACTCTGCCGCGTGGTGTGCGACGACGTCTGTTGTAGATGGAGTATTCACCCACGCTTCAAGGCGGCTGATCGAGATGCCGCGCAGGATTTCGGGGGTGATCTGCTCCCCGTGCAGGTAGAGGTCCGTGACTACCAGCCGACCGTCGCGTTCGCGGAAGCGGACGTGCAAACCGGAATCGGACCCGCTCATTGTTGTCCAGCCATCTGAATTCGCGCTTCGTGCCACCGCGCGGACTTTACCGACCGTCCGCACAAGTTCGCAACCGTCCGCGCGCAAGTGTGCGTACTTGACCTTGATCGCTTGCCGTGATACCTCTCTGAGAGCAGGGGCGACCAAGTTCCAGCACTTATACCCCTCAGTGGTGGTTGGAGTTGATCACATTGAGTCCCAAGCTCGCGTATTCCACCGAGGACGCGTGCGAAGCCCTCTCGATCGGTCGGACACAACTGTTTGACCTGTTACGAGAGGGCGAGATCAAGAGCGTGAAGATCGGCCGTCGCCGCCTCATCCCGGTCGACTCTCTTCGCGAGTACCTGGACCGCCTCTTGGCTGAGCAGCAGGTCAAGGGCGGCGGGGGTCAGGCCGCCTGATGCAGACAGACGAAACCCGCCCGGCGGGGGAATGCCGGGCGGGCCACGAGATCACCGCGGGCGACGGACGATCGGGTGCCATCGTAACGGACACCGTCGACCTTCCCGCCCAGCTTCGCCGCCGCCGTGCCGCATCCCGGCGCCTGCCCGTGCTGGACTGCGGTTGCGGCGATCCCTGGCACGCTGAGCCGCTGCCACCGTCGCCGCGGAATGTCCAGGCATCCCGGCGCGCCTGGTGGCACTTGAAGGAACTCGGCTTGCTGAGCGAGGACTCAGAACGCGTCCTCGCCGAGTCCGTGCGGGGAGCGGCCGCGTGATCGACCCGGCAGAAGCAACCGTGGACCGTACCGGGGCAATCCTGCTCCCAGGCTGCGACCTGCTGTCCGGACTGCGGAACGGAACCTGGCTCGACGAGCAGGAGTTCCCGCCGCTGCGCTACGCCGTGCCCGGCCTGATCCCCGAGGGTATGACCGTGCTCGTCGGCCCGCCGAAGGCCGGCAAGTCCTGGGCCGTACTGGACATGGCGCTCGCCGTCGCGGCCGGTGGGCGCGCGCTCGGCCGCCTGGCGGTCGGCCGCGCAAGGCAGGTGTTCTATCTCGCGCTCGAGGACGGTGACCGGCGGCTTCAGGAACGGTGCCGGGCGCTGCTGGCAGGCGACGGCATCCCCGGCAGGTTCCAATACCTGACTCGCCTGTCCGCCGGGTCGGTGCTCGACACCATCCGCGTGTGGCTCGAACTGCAGGCCGGCGAGGCGGGCCAGCTGGTCATCCTGGACACGCTGGGCAAGGTCATGCCACCCGCTCTCGCGGGGGAATCGGCCTACGCGCGCGACTACCGCGTCGGATCAGCCCTGAAACGGCTCGCCGACGACTTCCCGGGAACCTCGCTCGTCGTGGTCCACCACGACCGCAAGGCAGGGTCCGAGGACTTCGTGGACTCGGTGTCCGGCACGCACGGCATCGCCGGGTCCGCGGACACCATCGCCGTGCTCGCCCGGCCCCGCGGCCGGGACGCCGCCCTGTTCAAGATCACCGGCCGTGACGTGCCCGAAGGCGAGTACGCGCTCACCCTCACCGATGGCCGGTGGACGCTCGACGGCGACGACCTCGACGCCGCGGCCGTGGCCGCCCAGCTCCGCCAGCAAACCGAAGCGCTCGGCGACCGGTCCGCGGACATCATGGCCTTCGTGTCCCAACGGCCAGAGGGTGTTCGGCCGTCCGAGGTTGAGCAGGTGTTCGGCCCTGATTCCCGGCGGTATCTCGCCCGGCTCGCCGAGTCCGGTCGACTGCTCCGGCCGAAACGGGGCCTCTATACCCCTGTCCCCACTGTCTCAACGTCCCAAACCGATCAGACCACTCGTGGGGTTCTGTCTCTTGTGGGTGATGAATTGGGACAACGGGACGGATGGGAAAGCCATACAGGGGAGGACGAACCAGCATGACTTACCCCGACCCGAGCACACCCATGACTGGCCATTGTGGACGCCGCGCGGCCAACCGTGCCGCGCGCGCCGAATTCGACGCCAACCGACGCCACGGACTCGCCCGACGCCGCGAGGCGAAACTTCGCCACCTCAACAACTCCAGGAAGGACAGCGACCATGACCGATCCGATGACCCGGATGCAGCACGTGCGTGAGTTCATCAGCGAACAACGGAGGAAGCTTCCTCCGCCTGGCAACCAGGGCGAGCCCACCGGACCCACCCAGGCTGAACTGGAGCGGTACCGCGACGACGAGAACTGGCAGAAACTCGGCCCCGGCTGGCAGGAGAAGAAGCGCCACGCCGAAGCGCAGGCCGCCGGCCTCAACCCCGCACCGACCGTGCCCGAGCTCGACGGCACGCTCACCCCCGCCGAACGCCAGACCGCCGCCGACCAGCTGAACGCAGCAGTCACCGCGGCCACCACACCGGCACCACCCGCACCCACCACGACGCAACCACGCGCACCACGCCCGGACAAGAGCCAAGGCGGGGGCGGTGGTGGGGGTGCCAGCTACGAGACCCAGATCGCGGACGCACAGAAACGC
>NZ_DATELF010000112.1:0-36946 GCF_035276945.1 Amycolatopsis sp.
GCGTTTCTGTGCGTCCGCGATCTGGGTCTCGTAGCTGGCACCCCCACCACCGCCCCCGCCTTGGCTCTTGTCCGGGCGTGGTGCGCGTGGTTGCGTCGTGGTGGGTGCGGGTGGTGCCGGTGTGGTGGCCGCGGTGACTGCCGCGTTCAGCTGGTCGGCGGCGGTCTGGCGTTCGGCGGGGGTGAGCGTGCCGTCGAGCTCGGGCACGGTCGGTGCGGGGTTGAGGCCGGCGGCCTGCGCTTCGGCGTGGCGCTTCTTCTCCTGCCAGCCGGGCCCGAATTTCTGCCACTTCTCGTCATCCCGGAGCATGTCGAGTTCAGCCTGTGTGGGTTGGCCGGTGGGCCTGCCCTGGTTGTTCACCGGCGGCAGGAGCTTGCGTTGTTCGACGATGAACTCGCGCACCTGCTGCGCCCGGATCATCGGGTCGGTCATGATCACTGTCCTTCCTGGAGTTGCGGAGGTTCCGCAGTTTCTGGGCGTGACGCCGGGCAAGTCCGTTGGGGGGGTCATGCCGTTTTCGTCTCGCTTTCGCAGGTCGCGCACGTTCTGGTGTTGAGGTTGAGGGGAGCTGCACGTCCGCATTCGGCGCACGCTCCGTTGGGTCGCCCGTTGCGCCAGGCACGCAACGCGTCCGCGGCACGCTGGCGACGCCACTTCATGCGTGTCTGTACGTCCTGAACGGACCCGGGCGGCGGGTCGAGCGCATCGAGCTCGGCCACATCGTCATCGGACACACCTTGGGCCTTGCCCGTGTCGCCGAGCTGGGGCGGCCGGATTCGCCATTCCATCCCGTCGCCGCGACTGTCCACAATGAACAGGCCGGCCGCCGGTTCGCGGCCATCGCTGTGGCAGTGCTGCCGCAGTCCGCCGTGTCTGTCCTTGTTCACGGTCAGGAACGCCGAACCCGTCCGGCCTGGCGCGAACGGTTCATTGATCGTGACCCGGACAGCGACACCACCGATGGCGCGCCGTTTGGCCACGGTCCCAGTCGGGCCGCTGGCCCGTGTCTCCGTGTTCTTCGGCAGGTGATCGATCGCGAGCACGGCGGCGCCGGCCATCGCCAGGGGCTTCAGGACGTTCGCGTGGGCGCGGGTGAACTCGTCCGGCGAGTTACTGGACAACCCGAGCAGGGGCAGCAACTCCCCGATCGAGTCGACGACGGCGACCGCGGGCCGCCACTGCTTGGTGTCCGCGACCACCTCGGCCAGGTGGGCGCGGTCCTCGGGCTCGACGTAACGGAACTGGTTCGGGTCGCGGAGCGCTTCTTCGGGTGCGCCCATGTCGAGTAACCGGAAGACGATGGCTTCAACACCGTTGTGGTCGAGGTCGATCACCAGCACGCGGCGGCCGGCCTCCAGTGCCTCGACGGCAGCGGCGCACGTGAGCAGGGTCTTACCGCCCTCCGGGTCGCCGAACACGAGGTTGACCTGTCCGGCGTAGAAGAGCGCTATGTCGTCTTCGCGGCGCAGGAGCACGGGCGCCGGTGGTTCGGGCCGGTTGCCGTCGAGCAGCGCGGCCACGTCCGCGTAGCGCGGAGCGGTTCCCGGTTCCCGTATATAGGGTGGGGAACCGGGAACCGGTTCCGGGGAAACGTCTTCACCGTTCAGCGTTTCCGCTGGTATCCCGGTTCCCGAATGGTTCCGGGAACCGGTTCCCGGACGCGCCGGAACCGGTTCCGGTTCCCGAGCGGTTCCCGAGCTGGAACCGGCATAGTGGACGGTTCCGTCCTGGTCGACCCACTGCTCGGTCTCCGGGTTGTCGTGGCCGTAGAAGCCAGTGGGAACCGCGGTCACGCGGCAGCCCCACGTGCCGACTCGGCCAGGACGCGTTCGGAGTCCTCGCTCAGCAAGCCGAGGTCCTTCAGGTGCCACCAGGTGCGGCGGGACGCCTGAAGATTGCGCGGTGCCGGCTCCAGCGGTTCGCTACGCCACGGGTCCACGTATCCGCAGGCGAGGGGTGGCAGCCGCCGGGCAGCAGCGCGGCGCCGGGCCAGAATGTCGTCGGATAGCTTGGCCGCGTCCACTTCGAGGCCCCCCGGCATGTGCCAGGGGGCTTTCTCGCGCGCCATGTCAGGCTGTCTCCGCGGCGTCCAGCTCGCCGAGTTTGGCCTCAGCGGCGTCGGCCTCGGCCACGAGCGCCTTGGCGCGCTGGCGGGCGACCGAGGACTTCAACGCCAACGCGGAGAAGTACGCCTTCCTGGCGTGTTCGGCACGCCGGTTTCGCTCAGCCTCGGGCAGGGTGCGGTCCGGGTCGACCTGGTCGAGGAACCGCTGGAGGAACCGGTCCCTGGCGGGCGCGGTGTTGGTCTTGCCGGCCGCGTGCATGGCGTGGGCGGCGACACGCGACCGCATGCTTCGTTGGTCGGGCGTGAGAGGGTATGACACGATGGTGCACGCTCCTGCGAAAGGGGTGGGGCCCGACCCCTACGGCCTAGGAAACTGAGGGGGTCGGGCCTTTTTGCGTTGTCGGGACGAACGCTAGCACAGGGCACAAACGGACTCGATCATCGGCGTGCCGCGTGTTCGATATGCGTGACCTGCGAAGAGATTTCAAGAGAATCGCAAGAGGTTGCAAGAAGTTTCAAGAGGGTGCGCAGGGTGCACGGAATTGCGTTCGAATATAGGTACATTCTTGCCAGAAAGTCGGCATTAACCACTGGCAAGTACCAACACTGTACGATTCAGAGCCGGTCGCCGAGCCGCATCTTGCGGTGGGCGTCCCGCGCCCGTTCGTCGGCCGCGGATGCGGCATAGCGGCCCACCATCGCCCTCGACTTCCACCCCGCCAGCCGCATCAGGTCCGTCTCCTGGCCGCCGTTGGCCATCCACGTGTGGGCGAAGAAGTGCCGGAACAGGTGCGGGTGAACCCTGCCGTCGACTTCGGCCGTAGCGGCACGGCGTTCGAGCATCTGGCGGATCCCACCCGGCTTCAAGGGGCCACGACCACGCGTCGACAGCCAGAACGCCGCGAACTGCTCCGACTTCGGCTCCTTCGCCCTGACCCGCCGGTAGCGGCGTAGCGCGTCGGAAGTCTTGGGCCCGAACGGAAGCACGTGATGACGGCCGCCCTTGAGGACGATGCGGACAGTGTCGGTGTCGAAGTCGAAGTCGTCGAGCTGCATGCCGGCCATGCCGGACACGCGGACGCCCGAGTCGAGGAACAGCCGGATCATGGCGGTGTCGCGTAGTTGCTCGAACTCGCGGCCGGCACATGTCCCCAGGAGCGCCTTGATGGCGGACTCGGGCAGCACGGGCACGGGCTGTTCCGGTGCGTTGGGCGGTGACATCTTGGCGAAGGGGTTGGTGGTGATTTCCTCTTCGGTCTCCAGCCACTTCCACAGTTGTTGCAGGGACCGGTACTGGGTGGCCGCGTAGGTGGGTTTGACGGTCTCGCCTTCCCTGCCGTTGCGGCGGGTCTTGCGGGACAGCAGGCCCACGAAGTAGGTCTCCAAGTGGTCCTTGGTGATCTCGTCGGCCCGGGTGGGTAGGCCGGACTCGGTGAGCCAGTCGAGGAGGTAACCAGCGTGGCGCAGGTAGAGGTTCGCGGTTCCCTCGGACTTGCCGGAGGCGAGTAGCGATCGTTTCCAGTCGTCGAGGAGTGCACGAAGGTCGGTCAGATCCGGGGTCGTCATGCGCCGGATCGTAACCTAAATCTCTTGCTGTAGGAACGCTGTGCCTGCTACGTTCACAGTGTTTTCCCAGCTAGCGCCCTGGGCAGGACTCGAACCTGCGACCTAGAGATTAGAAGGCTCTTGCTCTATCCAGCTGAGCTACCAGGGCCAGCGCCGACGACCGCTGCCGGCCACGAGCACGCCTGCAGTTTAGTCATCGCCAACCCTCGTATCGTTGAACGTCAGCCAATCGTTTCAGCCCCGGCCGACAAAGGGCATCTTCGTCGCGGTGATGGTGATGAACTGCACGTTCGCGTCCAGCGGGAGGCCAGCCATGTACCGCACGGCGCTCGCGACGTGGGCCGGGTCGAAAATGGGTTCGGGCAGCTCACGTCCGTCGGCCTGACGGGCGCTGCGGCTGATGGCCGCGGTCATGTCGGTGGCCGCGTTGCCGATGTCGATCTGGCCGCAGGCGATGTCGTACGGCCGGCCGTCGAGGGAGATCGACTTGGTCAGGCCGGTGATGGCGTGCTTGGTCGCGGTGTAGGCCACGCTGCCGGGGCGGGGGCTGTGGGCCGAGATCGAGCCGTTGTTGATGATTCGCCCGCCCCGCGGCCGCTGCTCCTTCATCATCAGGAAGGCCTGGCGGGCACACAGGAACGACCCGGTCAGGTTGACGTCCACGGTGCGCTGCCAGTCCGTCACCGAAATCTCGCTCACATCGCCGGACGGCCCGAACGTCCCGGCGTTGTTGACCAGCAGGTCGAGCCGGCCCCATCGGGCGCGCACGGCGTCGAACAGGGCCTCGACCTGGGCTGGGTCGGCCACGTCCGTGAGCACCGGCAGCGCGTCCGGGTGTCCCTCCGCCGACTCACGCAGCGGCTCGGCCCGCCGTCCGGCGAGCGCGACCCGGTAACCG
Source organism: Amycolatopsis sp. (assembly GCF_035276945.1). GTDB lineage: Bacteria > Actinomycetota > Actinomycetes > Mycobacteriales > Pseudonocardiaceae > Amycolatopsis_E. The sequence continues at coordinate 4,530 of NZ_DATELF010000112.1, forward strand.
GCATCGAGCAGGGCCCGGGCTATGTACCTGCCCAGGCCCGAACCGGCGCCGGTCACCACGGCCACCCCGGTCATCCGGCCTCCTCAGAAGTTGATCATGTGGCCGGCCAGGCCGTGAACGGCCTCCTTGACCGCCTCGCCGAGGGTCGGGTGCGCGTGCACGTTGCGGGCCACCTCGCGCACGGTCAGATCCCACTGCTGGGCCAGGGTCAGCTCGGGCAGCAGTTCGGTGACGTCCGGGCCGATCAGGTGCGCGCCGAGCAACTCGCCGTACCTGGCGTCGGAAATGATCTTCACGAAGCCACCTGGGTCGGCCAGCCCGTGCGCCTTTCCGTTGGCGGTGAAGGGGAACTTGGCCACCTGCACGTCGAAGCCCCGCTCCCGCGCCTGCGCCTCGGTCCAGCCGAAGCTGGCGACCTGCGGCTGGCAGTAGGTCGCCCGCGGGATCATCGTGTAGTCGAGCTCCATGGTCTCGGCGCCCGCGATGGTCTCGGCGGCGACGATGCCCATCGCCTCGGCGGCGTGCGCGAGCATCAGCTTCGCCGTGACGTCGCCGATCGCGAAGATGTGCGGCACGGTGGTCCGGCACCGGCCGTCGACGGCGATGGCCCTGCGCTCGGTCAGCTCGACCCCGGTGTTCTCCAGGCCGTAGCCGTCGACCCTCGGCTGGAAGCCGATGGCCTGCAGCACCTTGTCTGCCTCCAGGGTCCGCTTGGTGCCGTCCGAGACGACGGTGACCGTGACCTTGTCGCCACTGTCGTCGATGGCCTCCACCTTGGTGGAGGTGAGCACCTCGATGCCGAGCTTGGCGTACCGGCGTGCCAGCTCCTTGGACACCTCGGCGTCCTCCAGCGGCACCATCCGGTCGAGGAACTCCACGATGGTCACCCGCACGCCGTAGTTGTGCAGTACGTAGGCGAACTCGACGCCGATCGCACCCGCACCGGCGATGACGACGCTGCCGGGCAGTTCGCGCGACAGGATCTGCTCCTCGTAGGTCACCACCCGTTCGGACAGCGACGTGCCGGGCAGCAGCTTGGTGGTCGCGCCGGCGGCGATGACGCAGTGGTCGAACGTCACCGTCTCGGTGCCGTTCTCACCGGTCACCTGGATGGTGTGCGGGTCGGTGAAGGTGCCGCGGCCGGTGAACTCCGTGATCTTGTTCTTCTTCATCAGGAAGTGCACGCCCTTGACCCGGCCGTCGGCGACCGACCGGCTGCGGTCGAACGCCGCGCCGTAGTCGAACCGGATCTCGCCGTCGGACGAGATGCCGAAGGTCTTGGCCTCCTTGGTGACCAGGTGCGCCAACTCGGCGTTGCGCAGCAGCGCCTTCGACGGGATGCACCCGACGTTCAGGCACACGCCACCCCAGTAGCGCTCCTCGATCACCGCCGTCCGGAGCCCCAGCTGCGACGCCCGGATCGCCGCGACATACCCGCCGGGCCCGGCGCCCAGCACCACAACGTCGAAATGTGCGCTCATGTTATGCAGCCTATGCCGAACGCCGGACCCCGAGCGTCAGGCCCGTTCGAGGATCACTACCGGGATCTGCCGGTCGGTCTTTGTCTGGTACTCGTCGTAGGCGGGCCACACCTTGGTCATCTTCGGCCACAGCGCCGCCCGCTCCTCGTCGTCGGCCGCCCGGGCGGTCGCGGCGAACTTGTCGCCCTTGACCTGCACCTTCACCTCGGGGTTGGCCAGCAGGTTCTTGTACCAGCCGGGGTGGTCGGGCGCGCCGCCCTTGGACGCGACGACCAGATAGCCGCCGTCGTGCTCCTGGTAGATGAGCGGGAACTTGCGATCCTCGCCGGTCTTGCGGCCCTTGGTGGTGAGGATCAGGACCGGGGCGCCCTGCTCCCAGTCGTGACCGACCTCACCGTTGGTTTCCTCGTACCGGCGCACGTGCTCATCGCCGAACAGCATCTGTTGTTCCTTCCTGACCGCGTCGTTCCTCCACTGACTACACGCATCCGGCACGCCGCGTATTCCCCCCGATGGAGTGGACATGACCAGGCGAAACGGGCGGATCGACCTAGAATTTTCGTGAATCACCGGCCAGGAGGTCCCCATGAACGGCAGGCCCCACGTGACCCTGGAGGACGTGGCCCAGGTGGCCAGCGTCTCACTCGCCACAGCTTCCCGGGTGCTCAACGGCACCACCAACGTCCGCCAGGACCTCCGCGAGCGCGTCCTGTCCGCGGCGGCCGATCTGGCCTACACGCCGAACGCGCACGCGCAGGCACTGGCCGGCGCCTCGCACCGCACGGTCGGCGTGGTGTGCCATGACGTGAGCGACCCGTACTTCGCCGCCGTCGCGCGCGGCGTGATGCGGGTCGCCGACCAGAACGGCCTGCTCGTGATGCTCGCCAACACCTTCCGTGAACCGGAGAAGGAGATCGCCTACGTCTCGATGCTGCGGGCGCAGCGAGCCTCGGCGATCCTCCTGGTCGGCTCCGGTTTCGAGGACCGCACCTGGGCCAGGGCGCTGACCGCGGAGCTGGAGCCGTATCGCCGGGGTGGTGGGCACGTCGCGGTGGTCAGCAGGCACCGCAACCTCCGGGTCGACACGGTGCAGCCGGACAACCGCGCGGGGGCGAAGGCACTGGCCGAGGAGATGCTGCGGCTGGGGCACCGGAAGTACGCGGTGCTGTCCGGGCCGCGGTCCCTGACCACCGTGCTCGACCGGCTGGAAGGGTTCACCGAGGGCTTGGCAGCCGCGGGTGTCCGGTTGTCGGACCAGGACATCTTCGAGGCTTCGTTCACCCGCGACGGCGGCTATGCGGCGGCCGGCGACCTACTGGCCGCCAAGCACAAGGCGACCTGCGTGTTCGCCGTGGCGGACGTGATGGCGATCGGCGCACTCACCGCGCTGCGGGAGGCCGGGCGCTCGGTGCCCGAGGACGTGTCGCTCGCCGGTTTCGACGACATTCCCGTGGTGCGGGACCTGTCCCCGCCGCTGACCACCGTCGCACTCCCCCTGGAGCGCCTCGGAGAGCAGGCCATGGAACTCGCCCTGAACAACGGGGGCGGTACCCGCAGCCGCGTTCGCAGGCTGCCCGCCGAGGTCGTGCTGCGCGAGTCCACCGCCCGCCGCCGTCGCCGCTGACTCACGGGCGCAGGGCCAGCCAGGCACAAAGGCCCGCGAGGGCCACTCGGGCACGGTGCACGCCAGCGCCTGGGCGAGTTCGGCGCCGGGCTGGGCGGTCAGCACGTCGAACCACGCGTCCATCACGGCCAGTGCGGCGACCGCCGAAGCGGAAAGCCGGGCGCGTGAGTCGCCTTGGTGGTGAAACCGGGCGGTGACCGCACAGCCGAGCGCCATCATCAGGTCGAGCCCGATCCACGCGGTGGACCAGTGCCGCACCTCGGTGGTCGCGGGCAGGGTCCGCCCCAGCACGAACACCCACGGCACCATGCCCGCGGCGACCGCGCCGACACTGAAGGCGCTGGCACACCCACTGCGACAGAAGATGCTGCGAGCCCTTGACAGCCACGGGGAGGCGAACTCGACCACCATCGCCAAGGCGCTCGGCGAGAACACCGGGACGACGAGCTACCACCTTCGCGTGCTCGCCGACGCGGGGATCATCGAATACATTCCAGAACACTCCACCGGCCGCGAACGCTGGTACCGCACGGTGCCGACCGACCGGCGGGCGCCGGAGTACGACAGCCTGCCGGAAGAGGACAAGGCCGCCTACGACGCGTGGACACAACTGCGCATTCCGGATGAACTGCGCCTCTCGCAGAGGATGGTCGACGAGTACAACAAGCACGGCAAATGGCTGAATTTGTCGCGAAGCAGCGCGTACTACACCGTCGACGACCTCGAGGCGTTATTCGAGGATTACATCAGCTTGCTGAACAAATACGGCCATTCGAGGGAAGACGCTCCGCCGAATGCCCGGCGCCTGCACTTGCGCTTCTTCTACCTTCCGGACGAAAACCAAGGCGCCTGATCAGGGGAAACAACAAGGCGGCGGACGAAGTGCGCGGGCGGGCCGGCGCCACACACCAGAGACATGCGGGCAACGCCGTGCGTCCGAACGACTGACATTTCGCCAACCTGCCGGGAAAGGGCAACGTAACGCGTGGGGTCATGCCACGATGGCGGCCATGACCCCATCCGAGCCACGGTGGCGAAGACTGGAACCCGACGAGCGCAGGGAGCAGATTTTCACCTGCGCGGCGCGCCTGTTCGCCGAACGGCCGTACGCCGAAGTGTCCACATCGGATATCGCGGCCGAGGCGGGAGTGGCGCGAGGTCTGATCAACCACTACTTCGGCACCAAACGGGAGCTGTACCTGGCGGTCATCCGGCGTGCCACCACCATGCCCAACGTGCGCCCCAACCTTTTCCCGGACGGCGGCGGCCCGATCGAGGAGCGGGCGTCGACCGCGGTGTCCTGGTTCCTGGACATGGTGGTCAACCAGGGAAAGATGTGGCTGACCGCGACCTCGGAGGGCTTCGGCCGGGACCCGGAGGTCGAGCAGATTCTCTTCGAATCCGAACGTAAGTCGGCCGACCGGGTGCTCGACGCGGTCGGCGTACCGCCGGACGCCGCCGAGCGGTCCAAGCTGAACGCGCTGCTTCGCGCCTACAACGGGATGATCAAGGGAGCCGGCCGGGAGTGGCTCCTGCGCGGTGCCCTGGATCGCGATCAGGTGCACACTCTTTTGCACAAATCACTGGTCACTTTGCTCCTGGATGTGTTCCCGACAGTACTGAAGGAACCTCTCGACCTGACGGGGCATTGCACGTCGGTATGAGACGGCCGTTCCCCGTCCTGGTGGTGCTCGCCTGGCTCGCGATCGGCTTCCTCGCCATTCCCTTCGCGGGAAAGCTCAGCGAGGTCAGCAGCAACGATCCGAGTTCGTTCCTGCCCGCGGGCGCGGAGTCCACGAAGGAGTAGCGACTTCAGGAAAACTTCGCGCAGAACAGGTTGCTGCCCACGGTGGTGGTCTTCGAGCGCGCGTCGGGGCTGACCCCGGCCGATTCCGCGGCGATTACCGCCGAAGCCGCCGAACTCGCAAACGCGCCAGGTCTGGACGGTCAACCGACGTCGCCGTTTCCTTCCGCGGACGGAAAAGCGCTGATTTTGCCGGTTTCCGGCAAAGATCCGCATCAGGCCGGGGAAGACGTGAATCGAATTCGGGAAATGCTCGGCATCGGGCTCCCGGACGGTTTGCGCGCGCCGACCACGGGGCCGGGCGGCTACGGCGCAGATTTCGCGGACGTTTTCCGCGGGATCGACGGAAGGCTGCTGCTGGTCACCGCCGCCGTGGTCGAGGTGATCCTGGTACTGGTTTACCGCAGCCCCTCGCTGCCGGTGGTCGTGCTGATCTCGGCGGCCTCGCGCCGGGGTCCTCGGCCATGCTGATCTACTGGCTGACCCGCCGGGGCGTGCTCACGCTCAACGGGGAGACCCAGGGCATCCTGCTGATCCTCGTCTTCGGCGCGGCGACGGACTACGCACTGCTCCTCGTCACCCGCTATCGCGAAGAACTCACACGCGACGAAACCGCCTTCGATGCGATGCGCCTAACGCTGTGCAGGTCGGTGGAGCCGACCGGCGCGTCCGGTGGCACGGTGATCCTCGGCATGCTGTGCCTGCTGCTGTCCGAACTCACCTCGAACCGCAGTCTCGGCCCGATCACGTCGATCGGCATCGTGGGCGCGTTGCTGGCCTCGCTCACCTTCCTGCCCGCCGCGCTGGTGCTGCTGGGCCCGGGCCGCGTTCTGGCCGATGAAACCGTGCGCGGTCAGGCATCGCCAGTCCGCGCACGGATCTTCGACCGCGTAGTTCAGCCCGGCCAGTCCGGCCGCCACCGGCACCAGTCCCCCGCAAACAGGGCCAGCGCGGTCCGAACCGTTGCGCCAGCATTCCGCCCGCCGGCGCGCCGAGCACGACGACACGGGTCGGCGGCCCTCGACGATGACCCCGCCGATCACCGGTCCGAGCCCGATCGCAAGCGCGCTCACCCCGCCCCACACGCCGAGCGGCAGGCCGAGCCGGTCCGCCGGGAAGGCGCTGCGCAGCAAGGCGAGCGCCGACGGTTGCCGCAGCGCGCCCGCGATCCCTTGCAGGGCACGGAACAGCACCAGCACGTTGCCGGCGAGGGCGAAGGAGGACAGCCCGAACAGGGCCGCGCCGAGCAGGAAGGTGCGGCGGCGGCCGATCCGGTCGGCGAGCCGTCCCGCGGGGAGCAGGCACGCGGCGAGGGCACCAGATAGGCGTTGGCGATCAGCTCGAGGTCCCCGAGCGAAACGCCCACCGGGTGGGCGATGTACGGTGCCGCGATCGTGGTGGCGGTGCCGTCGAGGCCCACCATGGCCCCGCCGAGCACCGAGGCGAGCGGGGTCAGCCACGGGCGTCCAACTGTCGACGGTTTCACGGAGGCGAGAATGCCGTGCGAACGGACAAAATTCAGTGGGAACGCTGTAAACTTCCACCGTCGGGGCACATAGTTTGGGTCGACCTTGTACGGCCGGGTCCGGCCGGCCGGCGTAAAGCCACTCCGGACAGCGGAACTTCTGTCAGCGGAACAGCTGACGAGCTAAACCGGATTACATACGGGTGAAATATCCATGTTGCTGGCTGATCTGCGGCCGCTGACGTCCTATCTGTTCGCCAGGGCGGAGTCGAGCGAGCCCGCGTTCACGTTCCTCGACTATTCGGCCGACCGTGACGGCGTCGAGCGTACGATCACCTGGGCGGAGTTGGCCGAACGGGTGAGATCCGTCGCCGCCGGGCTGACCCGCGTCACGGATCGCGGCGAGCGGGTGGCGATCATGGCCCCGCAGGACCTGACCTATGTGATCGGTTTCCTCGGCGCGCTGCACGCCGGGACGGTCGCGGTACCGCTGTTCGCGCCGCAGGTCGGCCAGCACGGCGAACGCCTGGTCAACGTGCTGGCGGACTGCGCGCCGCAGGTGTGGCTGACCTCGTCGGGCGCGCTCGGCGAGGTGCGCGCGCTGACGGAGGGCCACCCGGTGCCGATGCCGAAGCAGATTTTCGCGGTCGACGAACTGACCGCGCCGGCCGGCGAGGCCACCGCGCCGGAACTCGACCTGGACGAGACGGCCTACCTTCAGTACACCTCGGGTTCGACGGGTGACCCGTCCGGCGCGATGATCACCCACCGGGCCATCGCGGCCAACGCCTGGCAGGCCGCCTCGGCGTTCGGCACCGGGCCGGACTGGACCTGCGTCGGGTGGATACCGTTCTTCCACGACATGGGACTCGGTCACCTGATCGCGCTACCACTGATGTTCGGGGTGCGTTCGGTATTCATGACCCCGTTCGACTTCATCATGCGACCGGCCCGCTGGCTGCGGCAGTTGGCCAATTATCCGAACACGTTCTCCGCCGCACCCAATTTCGCGTTCGAATACGCCGTACGGAAGACAAAAGACCGATCCGGGCTCGACCTTTCGGGGGTACGCGCGCTGCTCAACGGCAGCGAGCCTGTCCATCCCGCCACCATCTCGCGATTCGACGAGGAGCTCGGCCCGTACGGGCTGCGACCGCAGGCGCACCGGCCCTGCTACGGGCTCGCCGAAGCGACCGTGATGGTGACCGCCACCCGGGACGAGGGCCCGACCGTGACCAGTTTCGACCGGGCCGCGCTGGCCGCGGACCGGGGTGTCGCGACCGAGCCGGGGCCTGACACGGTGGACCTCGTGGCGGCGGGGAAGCCCTCCGCCCAGCAGGTCCGGATAGTCGATCCGAACACGGGCGTGCCGCGTGCGGACGACGAGGTCGGTGAGATCTGGGTGCGGGGCCCGAACGTCGCGGACGGGTACTGGCGCCGGCCGGAGCGCACCGAGGAGACCTTCGGCGGGAGTATCCCCGGAGAGCCAGGGAGGTGGCTGCGCACGGGCGACCTGGGCATGTTCCACGACGGGCTGCTCTACGTCACCGGGCGGCTCAAGGACCTGATCATCGTCGACGGCAGGAACCACTACCCGCAGGACATCGAGGCGACCGTGAGCGGCGCCCACCCGGCCGTCCGCCGCCACCACGTGGCCGCCTTCTCCGTACGTGACGCCGACGGGGTCGAGGGCGCGGCGGTGGTCGCGGAACTGATCCAGCCCGACACCGACCAGACCGAGGTCACCCGTGCCATCCAGCGCGCTGTCTCGGCGGTGCACGACGTGAAGCTGCGTGGCGTCAAGCTGGTCCCCTCGGGCAGTGTGCTGCGCACCTCCAGCGGCAAGATCGCCCGAGCCGCGACGCGGAGCGAGCACTGGGACTCGAATCGATGAACATCGACGAACTACGGCGCTGGCTGATCGAGCGAGTCGCCGAGGCCACCGCCGTGCCCGAACCGGAAACCGACCCGGCCGCCCGCTGGACGAGTACGGTCTGTCCTCCCGTGACGCCGTCGAACTCGCCGGTGCACTCGAAGAAGCACTCAACCGTTCCCTGCCGAGCACATTCATCTGGGAACACCCCACGATCGACCGTCCGGCTACCGCGCTGGGCGGGGATGCTTGCTCCAAGCGGGGGCGTGTGGGCAAGTGCCCGAGAGGACACGGCGAACCACCACCGGAACCGGCACGTCCAATACGCCGCCAACCGGGTCCGCGATCCGCACCGAATCGCGCAGGAAGTACAACAGGTACAGCGTCGCCATCGCGTTCGCCAGGCGGGAAACCGCGGCCACGCGAAATCGGGATACCTGCGCGGGCTGATCCAGAAGGCGAAGGGACCGGGGCGCCCGGTCCGTGCGAGCGTCCTTTGTGGTCAGGACTAACGGTGTTGTCAGGGCCACCAACAGGACGGCGAGAGCGACGTACCCGGCTCCGGCCCGGGTCACCAACAGCGCCCCGAGCACCAGCCCGAGCGGCCCGGCCGGCCCCACCCACCCGGACACCACGCCGCGCCGGCGCACCGGAACCTGGTCCGGGATCGTCGCGGTCAGCCCGGCGAACATCGCGTTCTGCGCGGCCTGCGCCGCCATCCAGCACGCCGCGACCCCGATGATGCTGCCCTGCGCCCCCAGCACGACCAGCGGCGCCGCGCACACGGCCGCGCCACCGAGGATCCACGGGTGCCGCCGGCCGAACCGGACGGTAATGCGGTCTGACAGTGCCCCGGCAAACCGGTGCGGCGAGAATCGACACGACCGCCGCGGCCGCGCTCACGATGGCCAGATTCGTCTCTTCGTGGCCGGCGTCGATCCGCTCGATCCGCAGCGGCAGCAGCACCTGCACCGGGGCGAGCACGACCACCCGGAATCCCGGCACCGCCAGGGATAGCCGGGGGATCCAACTTGCGGATGCGTCGGTGTCCGGCTCGATGCGGGCGACCATCGCGAAAAGCTCGCACCGCGTAGCTGTTCAGCTGGGTCGTTGTGAAGGGAATATTCAAGAAACGGGTGGCAGTGAAGTGACCGCGGTGGAAGTGCCGACGAGACTGCCGAAGTAGAGCGTGCCCGCTCGTTCCCGGACTCCGGTGAGCATCGTGAACCCCTCGATCTCGCCGCTCAGCTCGTGCACCACCTTGCCGTCGGGGCCGACCCCGAGCACGCCGACGGTCCGGGCAGGCTTGGGCTGCGCCCACCGCGGCATTCGGCGCACGCCCGCGCGAAGGAACGCGGGCAGCTTCTGGACGAATTCGAGCGCGGGCACTCGCGGACTCGCCTGGGTGATCCAGATCAGCCCGTCGCTGCCGGTCGAGATGTTGTCCGGGAAGCCGGGCAGGCCGTCGATCAGCAGGCTTTCCCCGGGTTCGGACAGCCCCACCCGCCGAACCCGGTAACCACCGGTCTCGGCGACGGCGACGAACGACTCGTCGGGGGCTAGCGCGACACCGTTGGCGAACTGGAGCCCGTCGGCGATCAGCTCGATCGCGCCGTCCGTGGCCCGCCGCAGCAGGCGCCCGGTGCCGGTCCGCTCGATCAGGTCCTCCCGCCACTGGGCGAGCGGGAACCTGCAGGACGAATCGGTGAAGTAGATCGTGCCGTCCACGGCGACCGCCGCGTTGTTGCAGAACAGCAGTCGGCGGCCGAGCGCCTCGGCGGCCAGCTCCGTGACCTTGCCGCCGGCGAGTTCGACCACGAGCAGCCCGGCGTTGGCGTCACAGACCAGCAGCTCTCCTTCGCCGTGGAACTCCAGGCCCAGCGGGCGGCCGCAGGTGTCGGCGATGGTGTCGATCCGGCGGCCGTCCGGGCTGATGCGCAGGATCCGGCCGTCGTCGAGACCGGTGTAGATCCGCCCGTCCGTGTCCACGAGAACGTCCTCCGGCCCGCGCCCGTTGACCGGAATGAGCCGGACCTCGCCGAATCCCATGACCCTCCTCAACGGTAGGTCAGCAGCCGGGCGGCCCGGCCTTCGAAATGCGCGTGCTCGTTGAACGAGAGCAGTGTGACACCACCGCGGCCGGACACCAACTTGGTGATGCCGCCGTTCACCGCCACCCGGTTCAGCTTGAGCAGCCCGGCCTCCGGGATACCGAGCAGGTGGCCGGCGAGCGCCCCGATCACCCCGCCCGAGGTGAACACGACCGCGTTCTCTCCCTTGCCCAGCGAGGCGACGAGGTCACCGAGCGCGCCGGTCACCCTGGCCAGGAAAGCGGGCCAGGTCTCCGCGCACGGGCTGTCGTCGGCGGCGCCCACCCATTCGGCCAGCGCCGCGTCCAGCACGGCCTGGTAGCCGCGCGGATCCTGGCTCTGCCGCGGCACCCCACCGCCGTGCCGCGCCACGATGTCGACATGGTCGTACTCGTTCCAGCGCGGATCCTCCTTGAGGATCGCCGACACGCCCAGCCAGTCGAGCACGGACTCCGCCGTCTTGAGCTGCCGACGCAGCGAACCGGCGCGCGCCGCGGTGAACCGGATCTTGCGGCGCAGCAGTTCGGCGCCGACGACCGCGACCTGCTCGACTCCGTTCGCGGAGAGGCGGTCGTAGACCGGCCCGCCGAAGGAGGCCTGGCCGTGCCTGATCAGGTAGATAGCGCCCATTGCGTTGTTCCCGGGGTATAACCAGTTCGTAGTAATCATGGTGCCACTCGAAGGGGCGATGATCACTACGGACACCACGATTATCAGGGATTCACAGTTACCAGTACTACTCCGTCCGGGTGTTAGGATGATCTACACTTGGGTGACTACTGGGGAGACGGCGGGTGGCCATTTCAAGAGACGCGGCCGGTAGCGCCTTCGCCAGCGCCCTCAGATCGTCCATCTCCGCGAGCGGGCTCAGCCTCGACCGGGTCCAGGCACGGCTGCGCGCGAAAGGCTTTCCGATCAGCGTGACCGCGCTGAGCTACTGGCAATCCGGCAAGCGGCAGCCCGAACGGCAAAGCTCGATCTCGGCGGTGGCCGCACTCGAAGACGTGCTGGGTCTTTGCCCGGGTGAGCTGCTCAGCCTGCTCCCGCCACCCCGCCCCCGTGGCGCCCCGCGCCGCCGGACCTGCGGTGACACTCTGAAGTTCCCCAAGGACGCGCTGCGTACGCTGCTCGCGCGCGTCGGCGCCCCGCACGCTCTCGAGCAGCGACACCGGCTCGACCTGGTCAGCCTGCACGATCGCTGCGAAATCGCGGCCGACGGCGGGCAACGCTCGACGACCGCGCGGACGGTTTTCCAGGCCACCGAGGGCGGCCAAGACCGCTGGCTGCTGGTGTACGACCACGGAGGCGCGAACAGCACACCACCGGCGCTGCACGCGCTTCGCAACTGCCGGGCGGGCCGGGTCGAGGTCGACACCGAACACGGCCTGACCGCGGCCGAACTGCTCTTCGACCGCCCGATCGACCGGGGCGAAACACAGCTGATCGAATACACGCTGGTCAACGAGGGTCCGCCGTACCCGCACTGCCAGAACACGCACTACCGCGAGTTCCGCCGGCCCGTGCGTGAATACCTGCTGGAAATCCAGTTCGACATTCCGCCGGCCCGATGCTGGCAGTACGCGCGAACCGGCGACGGTCCCGATGAATGCCAGGACCGGCAGCTGGACACCATGGGTGGCGTCCATTCCGTCGCGCTCGACTTCGGACCCGGCGTCTTCGGCATCGCCTGGGAGTGAACTCAGCCTGGTGTGCGAGCGAAGACGCCACAAGGCGGGGTCGGCCTTGTCGGCTCAGCCGAGCTGCCCGCGAAGGACCTTGCCGGTCGCGTTGCGGGGCAGCGCGTCGAGGAATTCGACATCGCGCGGAACCTTGTAGCGCGCCAGGTTGGTCTTGACATAGGTTCGGATTTCCTCGGCGCTCAGCGTGGCGCCCGCAGCAGGCACCACGAACGCCTTGAGGCGCTGGCCGAACTCCTCGTCCGGCACACCGACCACCGCGGCCTCGGTCACGTCGGGGCGTTCCATTAGCAGGTTCTCCACCTCGACCGGGAACACGTTCTCGCCCCCCGAGACGATCATCTCGTCGTCTCGGCCGTCGATGAACAGCAGTCCGTCGGCGTCGAAGTGTCCGACGTCGCCCGTGGCGAGCAGCCCGTCGATGATCTCCTTGTGGCGGCCGTCGGTGTAGCCGCTGAAACTGAGCCCGCTGGCGACGAACACGCGGCCGATCACGCCGGGCTTCCTGATCCGCTTGCCGTTCTCGTCGTAGAGCGCGACCCGGCAGCCGACCGGCGGCCTGCCCACCGTGCCGGGCGCCTTCCGCCAGTCCTCGGGCGTGGCGACCGTGGCCACCGCCACCTCGGTGGACCCGTAGAGGTTGTGGATCACGTCGCCGAACGCCTCCGTCGCGCGGTTGCCCAGAGCGGGTGAAAGCGCCGAACCGGCGACGAAGATGATCCGCAGCGACGAGGTGTCGTACCGGCCGAGCACCTCGGGCCCGAGGTCGACGATCCGCTGCAGCATGGTCGGCACCACCACCAGCGCGGTGCACCGGTGCTCGGCCACCCCGGCCACGGTGGCCTCCGGGTCGAACCGCCGCCGCAGCACCACCTTGCAGCCCAGGGCGTAGGACAGGATGAACTGCGAGACTCCGGTGCCGTGGAAGATCGGCGCGCCGAGGTAGGTGGCCTCTCCCCGGCGCAACGGGATCCGGTCGAGGAACTGCGCGATGTTCAACAGCGAGGTGTGCTCGCGCGACGCGCCCTTCGGCGTCCCGGTGGTACCGCTGGTCAGCAGCACGAAACCGCTGCGCTGGGACGGAGCCGGCAGTGGGCGGTCGTCGGTGCCGGCGATCAGCTCGTCCAGCACCGGGACGTCGCCCGGCGCCTCGCCCTCGACCCAGGCCAGGAACCTGGTCACGTGGTCCGGGATGGCGGAGAGCAGGTCGGTGAACTCCTCGTCGTGGACCATGACCTCGACGCCCTCGCGCTTGGCGACGTCGGCCAGCTGCCGCTTGGCGAACCCGGTGTTCATCAGCAGCAGCCGCGCGCCGAGCTTGCCCGCCGCGACGATCGTGGTCACCAGGCCGCGATGATCGCGGCACAGCGTCGCCAGCACGGTGCCGGCCCGCACCCCACGTTCGGCCAGCGCCCTGGCCAGCGCGTTGGACCGCAGGTCGAGCTGCCGGAAGGTGAGCGACCCGCGCTCGTCCACCAGGCCGATGGCGAGAGGGTCGCGGCGCGCGGCGTTCTGCGCGGCCGCCGCGATCGGGCCGAACCGGCGCATCGCGATCAGCGCGTGGATGCCCTCGCTGATTCTCGGGAACGGGATGAGTCCCGCCCGCCACATCACCTCGATGCTGCGGGCCGTTTCCGTCACCTTGCCGACGAGCATGGACGGGTACCTCCCCTTTGCAACACAACCTACTTGACAGTAGCCCAACAGTCCCGGCCGATCCAGCGCCCGGATTGTCGGTGCCCCGGCGCACAATCACCCTGTGCACACGATTGTCGGCCAGGAGGGAGACGGCAGCTACTCGGTACTGACCTTGCCGCCGGAAAACGCGGCACCGCGGGAAATGGTTCAGGGGCTCGCCGAGCGCGAGTTCGTGACTCGCGTGGCGACGGTCGAGCGCGAGCGGCGCCCACGGTGGGTGTTCGCCTCGGTCGAGCGCGGCTATCCGGCGCTGGTGTCGGCCGGGGTGCGGCTGAGCCGGTGCCACGACCTCGGCCTGGCGGAGGGACTGCTGCTGTCCCACGAGGGCCGCGACGGCCAGCCGAAAGGGCTCGCCGCCGCCCTGGCCAGGGCGAGCGGGCTGGAGCCGCCCCCGGACGCGCCCGCGCACACCGACGACCAGCCGGCCCTGTTCGAAACGCAGGGATCGGGCCTGCCGCAAGGTGTTTCGGTCGTCGACGCGATGGCCACCGTGCTCGCCGAACAGGAACGCCGGGTCCGGCGGGCCGGGCATCCGGAGCGGATGCGGCTGCTGATCGCGGCCGAGTCGGCGAGCGCTCTGGTCGCGGCCGAGATGTCCGCCGACGGCCTGCCCTGGCGCGCCGACGTGCACGACGCCCTGCTCACCGAGCTGCTCGGGCCGAGAGTGCCGGCGGGCCAGCGCCCGAAGAAGCTGGTCGAGCTGGCCGGGCGGATCAGCGAGGCGTTCGGCGGCAAGCCGATCAACCCGGACAGCCCGCCCACGATCGTCCGCGCCTTCTCCCGGGAAGGCATCTCGATCCGCTCGGCGCGTGCCCACGTGCTACGAGAGATCGACCATCCCGCGGTGCCGTGGCTCCTGGAGTACCGGGAGCTTGCGCGGCTGCACTCGGCCAACGGCTGGAACTGGCTCGACGAGTGGGTCGGCGACGGCCGGTTCCGGCCGGCCTGGGTGGTGGGCGGCGTGGTGTCCGGACGCTGGGCCAGCCAGGGCGGCGGCGCCCTGCAGATCCCGAAGACCCTGCGGGTCTGCGTCCGCGCGGATCCGGGCTGGAAGCTGGTGGTCGCCGACGCCGCCCAGCTGGAACCGCGGATCCTCGCCGCCCTGTCCGGGGACCGCAAGCTCGCCGAGGTGGCCGCGTCCACCGACCTGTACGCGCGCCTTTCGGAGGCGATGTTCTCCAAAGTGGACCACGAGTCCCGGGACCGGGCGAAGATCGCCATGCTCTCGGCGATGTATGGCGGCACGGCCGGGGAGGCGGCCTCGCTGCTTGCCCTGCTGCGGCAGCGCTTCCCAGCAGCGGTGTCCTATGTGGAGCGTGCCGCGGGAGCCGGTGAGCGGGGCGAACGGGTGCGCTCGTGGCTGGGCCGCACCTCGCCGGCGCCGTCGGCGGCGTGGCGGGCACTGACCGGTGGCCTCGCCGAGGACGAGGCGACCGAGGGCAGGGCCAGGCAGGCCGCCCGGAACTGGGGCAGGTTCACCCGCAACTTCGTGGTTCAGGCCTCCGCCGCCGACTTCACCGCGGTGCTGCTCGCCACCCTGCGCCAGCGCCTGCCCGCCTCCGCGCAACTGGTCTTCTTCCAGCACGACGAGGTCATCGTGCACGCACCCGACGAGGTCGCCCCCGAGGTGCCGACGGTCATCGACTCCTGCGTGGCCGACACCGTGTCCCTGGTTTTCGGTGCGTCCTGCCCGGTTCGCTTTCCCATGCACACGGCGGTGGTGGACACCTACGCCGACGCGAAGTGAGTCGCCGCGACGATTTCCGCGGGACCGGCATTGTCACCGTCGCACGCCACGGTCACCGCTGACCCTCGAGCCGCTCGCGAAACGCCGGCAGTGTGGCGAGCGCCGACACGTCTTGGGTGCGATCTACGGCCGCCCGCCCGCCCCCGACCGGTCCAGGCCTTGATCTCGGCGCCCACCGCGACCGCGCGGGAACTCGGGTGCCTGCCGGACTGGTCCGAAACCGGAACTCACGCGCGCCGAAACCGGGACTCACGTGCATCGAAAGCCCGACTCGCCCGTCACGAAAGCCCGACTCGCGGTCAGGCGGCGTCGTCGAGGGCGCGCAGGATGCGTTTGGTGGAGACCGGGTAGGCGGTGCCGAGGGTTTGCGCGAAATAGCTCACGCGCAGTTCCTCGATCATCCAGCGGACCTCCACCAGTTCGGGGCCGGGCGCGATACCGGGTGGCAGCGCCTCGACCGCACGCTGGTATTCCTCGGTGAGCCACTGGACGTCCCGCAGCAGTTCGACGTCGCGCGCGGCCGCGGTTGGCAGCTTCTCCAGCCTGCGCTCGATGGCCCGCAGGTAGCGCACCAGGTTCGGCAACCGGTCGAAGCCGGTGGCGGTCACGAAGCCCGGGTAGATCAGGCCGTTCAACTGGCTCCGGATGTCCCTGAGCGACTCGGCGGGGCCGCGCGCGTCGGCGAGGCGGGCCTCCACCTCATTCGAGACACGCAGGGTGTTCTCTACTTCGGACAGTACACTCAGGACGGCCGGATTGAGGCCGCCCCGAACCTTTTCCAGTAGTACGCCGAATCCGGCCTCGTCCCAGGCAGGGCCGCCGTTGTCGGTGACGAGTTTGTCCACCGCGCAGTCGACGCAGTCCTCCAGCAACGCGACCACGCTGCCGTGCGGGTTGCGGCCCAGGGCCAGCTTGGCCTGGTTGCTGAGGTTCCGGGTGATGAACTTCATCGGCGACGGCAGGTTGAGCCGGAGCAGTTTGCGCGTGCCCAGCCACATCTGCTGCCGCTGCTCGGCGGGCGTGTCCAGCATCCGTACCGCCACCGTGCCGCCCTCGTCGACCAGTGCGGGGTACGCCTTCAGCTGGTCCCCGCGCCACACCCGGGGCAGTTCGCCGAAGGCGGGCCTGGTGAGCCCGGCGCGTTCGATGCTGTCGGCGGCCTTCGAGATCGTTTCCCGGACCTGGCCGCTGAGTTCGCGCTTGAGCGCCTCCAGATCCTTGCCCTCGGCCAGTTTCCGGCCCTTCTCGTCGACCACCCGGAAGGTGACGCGGAGATGGTCCGGCACGTTCGACAACTGCCACGCGTCTCCCGGCACCGCGACGCCGCGCAACCCGGCCAACTCGTCCGCGAGTACGTCGAGCAGCGGCCCGTCCTCCGGGCGCACCCGCGACAGCACCAGCTTGGCGTGGTCGGGTGCGGGCACGAAGTTGCGCCGCAACTGTTTCGGCAACGACTTGATCAGCGCGGTGACCAGTTCCTCCCGCAGGCCGGGCACCTGCCAGTCGAGACCGGCCGGGCTGACCTGGTTGAGCACCGGCAACGGGATGTGCACGGTCACGCCATCGGCGCCGGCCCCCGGCTCGAACTGGTAGGTCAGGCCGAACGACAGCGAGCCTTGTGTCCAGGTGTCGGGGTAGTCCGACTTGGAGACCGCCCGCGAGCCGGCGTTGATCAGCATCGCCTTCTCGAAGTTGAGCAGGTCGGGCTGCTCGTGGCGGGTCTTCTTCCACCAGGTGTCGAAGTGCCGCGCCGACACCACCTCTTCGCCGACGCGCTGGTCGTAGAACTCGAAGAGTGTCTGGTCGTCGACCAGCAGGTCCCGCCGCCGGGCACGGTTCTCCAGGTCCTCGACCTCGTCGAGCAGGGCCCGGTTTTCGTGGAAGAACCGGTGGTTGGTCTCCCAGTCACCTTCCACCAGCGCATGCCGGATGAACAGCTCCCGGCACAGCCCGGGGTCGACGCGGCCGTAGTCCATCTTCCGGGAGGCGACCA
This sequence comes from Amycolatopsis sp., assembly GCF_035276945.1. Classification (GTDB taxonomy): domain Bacteria; phylum Actinomycetota; class Actinomycetes; order Mycobacteriales; family Pseudonocardiaceae; genus Amycolatopsis_E. The sequence goes on from NZ_DATELF010000112.1 coordinate 22,002, forward strand.
GCGGCACCCCGTAAAGGGTCACCCGCTCGTTGGCCACCACCGCGCCGCGTTTGCGTTCCCAGTGCGGCTCCGCATAGTTCCGCTTGACCAGATGACCGGCCAGCGGCTCTACCCATTCGGGTTCGATCCGGGCGTTCACCCGCGCCCACAACCGCGAGGTCTCCACCAGTTCGGCGGAGACCACCCACCTCGGCTGTTTCCTGAACAGCGCCGAGCCGGGGAAGATGGCGAACCGGGCGCCACGGGCACCAAGGTAGTCGCCCTTTTCCGGGTCCTTGAGGCCGATCCGCGACAGCAGGCCCGCGATCAACGACGTGTGCACGACCTGCGGGTCGGCCTGCTCGCGGTTCACCGTGATGCCGAGCGACTTCGCGAGCTGGCGGAGCTGGGTGTAGATGTCCTGCCACTCCCGCACGCGCAGATAGTTGAGGAACTCGGTGCGGCAGAGCTTGCGGAACTGGTTGCCGGACAACGTCTTCTGCTGCTCGCGCAGGTACTCCCACAGATTGAGGTAGGCGAGGAAATCCGAGGTCCTGTCGGTGAACCGCGCGTGCTGCTGCGCCGCCGCCTCCTGCCGGTCCGCCGGCCGCTCACGGGGGTCCTGAACAGACAGTGCGGAGGCGATGATCATCACCTCGCGCACGCAGCCGTTCTTCGCCGCTTCCAGCACCATCCTGCCCAGCCTCGGGTCCACCGGAAGCTGTGCGAGCTGCCGTCCCGCCTCGGTCAGCTTGTCCTTTGTGGACTCTTCGAGCGCGCCGAGCTCCTGCAGCAACTGCACACCGGCGCTGATCTGCCTCCGGTCCGGCGCCTCGACGAACGGGAACGCGGCGATGTCGCCCAGTCCGAGCGAGGTCATTTGCAGGATCACCGACGCCAGGTTGGTGCGCAGGATCTCGGGGTCGGTGAACTCGGGCCGGGTGGCGAAATCCTCCTCGCCGTAGAGGCGGACGCAGATCCCGTCCGAGGTGCGGCCACAGCGGCCCTTGCGCTGGTTGGCCGAGGCCTGCGAGACCGGCTCGATTGGCAGCCGCTGCACCTTGGTCCGGTGGCTGTAGCGGGAGATCCGCGCGGTACCGGGGTCGATCACGTACTTGATGCCGGGCACGGTCAGCGAGGTCTCGGCGACGTTGGTGGCCAGCACGATGCGGCGACCGGTATGCCGGGCGAACACGCGGTGCTGGTCGGCCGCCGACAGCCGCGCGTACAGCGGCAGGATCTCCGTGTTCTTTACGTCCTTTTTGGACAGAAATTCCGCGGTGTCCCGGATCTCACGCTCGCCGGAGAGGAAGACGAGGATGTCCCCGGGGCCTTCGGCGCACAGCTCGTCAACCGCGTCGGAGATGGCCTGGACCTGGTCCCGGTCCGTGCCGCCGGGATCGTCCGGGTCCGCGACCGGCCGGTAGCGAACCTCCACCGGATACGTCCGTCCCGACACTTCCACGATCGGCGCGTCACCGCCGTGTCCATTCTGGGCGGACAACCCCCCGAAATGTTTCGAGAACCGCTCAGGGTCGATCGTGGCCGAGGTGATGATCACCTTGAGATCCGGGCGGCGAGGCAGCAACTGCTTGAGGTAGCCGAGCAGGAAGTCGATGTTGAGGCTGCGCTCGTGCGCCTCGTCGATGATGATCGTGTCGTAGCGGCGGAGCATCCGGTCGGACTGGATCTCGGCCAGCAGGATGCCGTCGGTCATCAGCTTGACCAGGGTGTCGTCGCCGCCCGTGTCGGTGAACCGGACCTTGTAGCCGACGGCGCCGCCCAGTTCGGTCCCCAGCTCGCTCGCGACGCGCTCGGCGACCGTGCGGGCCGCGAGCCGGCGAGGCTGGGTGTGCCCGATCTGGCCACGCACCCCGCGGCCCAGTTCGAGGCAGATCTTCGGCAGCTGGGTGGTCTTGCCCGACCCGGTCTCGCCCGCGACGATCACCACCTGGTGATCCCGGATGGCCGCCGCGATGTCGTCCTTGCGCTGGCTGACCGGTAGCTCCGGCGGGTACCTGACCTCCGGCACGCTCTCCCGGCGCCGCGCCAACCGCAGCTCGGCGGCCTCGACGTCGGCCGCGAGCCGCCCGACGACCCGCTCCTTGTCGCGAGACTTGCGGGCACCGTCGATCCGGCGGCGGAGCCGGTGCTCGTCGCGCAGGGTCAACCCGGGCAGCCGGGCCCGCAACTCGTCCAAGGGGGAATGCAGAGACATACGGCTTCCAGGATACCGGCGCCCGCGACCGCATTTCAGCGGTCAGCTCCGGTGCAGTACCGAGGGTGAGACTTCGTGCGGGGTGCGGTGGCCGCTGAGACCGAGCGTGATGTCGAGGTCGGCGAGCAGGCAGCGCAACACGTGCCGGACACCCTCCTCGCCGTCGAGCGCGAGGCCGTAGGCGTACGGACGCCCGAACAGGACCGCCTTCGCCCCCAGGGACAGCGCCTTGATCACGTCGGCGCCATTGCGGACACCGGAGTCGAAGAGCACCTCGATCCGGCTCCCCACCGCCCGCACGATCGGGGGCAGCGCTTCCAGCGCGCCGAGCGCGCCGTCCACCTGCCGCCCACCATGGTTGGACACCACGATCCCGTCCATCCCGGCGTCCGCCGCCCGCCGGGCGTCGTCGACATGCTGGACGCCCTTGAGCACGATCGGCCCTGGCCACCGGTCACGCAGGAAGGACAGCTGGTCCCAGCCGAAGTCGGTGCCGGAGAAGATCGCGGTCCACAGCAGCAGCGCGGCGGCCAGGTCCTCCTCCGGCGGCTTCGGCAACCGAGCGCGGAACGCCGGGTCGGACAGGGGGGTCGCCACGCCCTCCCCACGCAGAAACGGGAGGTAGGCCTTGTCGAGGTCGCGCGGGCGCCAGGCCAGCGTCCAGGTGTCCAGGGTAACGACCAGCACCGAGTAACCGGCCCTCCGCGCACGGTCGAGGATGCTCGCACAGACGTCGGGGTCGTTGGGCCAGTACAACTGGAACCACCGCGGGGCGACCGGGCTCGCCTCGGCGACCTCCTCGATCGTGCGTGAGCCCGCGGTGGACAGGATCATCGGCAGGCCGAACGACGCCGCGGCACGCGCGGTGGCCAGTTCGGCGTCCGGGTGCATGATCGACTGCGCCCCGATCGGGGCGAGCAGCACCGGCGCGGACAGCTCGGTGCCGAGGACGGTGGTGGACAGGTCACGCTCGGTCGCGTTGGTGAGCAACCGGGGCACGATCTTCCACTTTTCGAAGGCCGCGCGGTTGGACCGCATGGTCGCGCCGGAGCCCGCGCCACCCGCGATGTAGGCGAACGTCTCCGGGGTCAGCGACCGGGCCGCGACCGTGTCCAGGCTGGCCAGGTCGGTGGTGAACGGCGGCTTCGTCCCGGCGAGGCCACGCAGGTAGATCTCGCTCTGGTAGTCACCGAATCGCTCGGCCACGGGCACCTCCTCATCGACGTCCGGCAGCCTACGTGGTCACCCCGACCAGGCCTGGGGTCGGTCGTGGTCATCGAGCCAGGGCTCTCAGATCCACAGTGGATAGTCGACAACCGGAACACCGTGCTCTCCCCGGCCAAGGTGCCGGCTACGGCACGGACCGCCCGCCCTGTGCGGCCGAGGGCTGATGAAGGCCACGGTCAACGGCAGCCGTCGATCGTGCAGAAGATCGCGAACACGGCCACCGCCGCCGGCGATCCTTGCGGGTGTTTCCCGCCACAACAGGGAATGCGCGCCTCCCACCCGCTGTTGTCAACTAGCCAGTAACGGAAGACGGGAGGCCCATGACGGCGAGCACACTCGACGGGTCCGTGACCGGAGCACCAACGAAGCCTCGAACCGTGCGCTACGCGCTCATTCTCGGTGGTCTGACAGCTTTCGCCCCGCTGTCGACCGACATGTACCTCCCCGCGCTGCCGCAAATGACCACGGATCTGCACAGCGCCAGCTCGACCGTCCAGTTCACACTGACCGCGTTCATCATCGGGCTCGCCCTGGGCCAGCTGATCGCCGGTCCGGTCTCCGACGCGATCGGCCGCCGTCGGCCACTGATGATCGGCCTGGCGCTCTACGCGGTGGCGTCCGTGCTGTGCGCGTTGAGCCCGTCGGCCGAACTGCTGATCGCGGCCAGGGCGCTGGAGGCACTCGGTGCCGCAGCCGGAATCGTGATCGCCAGGGCGATCGTGCGCGACCTGTTCTCCGGCACCGACATGGGCCGGTTCTTCTCGATGCTCATGCTGGTCAGCGGCGTCGCGCCGATCCTGGCCCCCGTGCTGGGCGGGCAGTTGCTGCGCCTGACGTCGTGGCGTGGCGTGTTCGTGGCGCTGACCGTCTTCGGGGTACTGCTGCTGGTCACCGTCACGGCCGCGCTGCCCGAGCCGCTGCCGCCGCACCGCCGCAGGCCCGCCCGGCTCGGTGCCACCCTGCGCACCTACGGCAGCCTGCTCGCCGACCGGGCCTTCCTCGGCTACGCGCTGGCCGGCGGCCTGATGTTCGCGGCCCTGTTCGCCTACATCTCGGCTTCTTCGTTCGTGCTCCAGGGCGTCTACGGCCTCAGCCCACAGGCGTTCAGCCTGGTGTTCGGCGCGAACGGGGTCGGCATCATAATCGCGAGCCAGCTCAACGGCCGCCTGGTCGGCCGGTTCCGGGAACGGCGGTTGCTGGCCAGCGGCCTGATCATCGCCGTGCTGGCCGGCATCGGGCTGGTGCTCGCCGCGTCGCTCGCGCTCCCCCTGCCTCTGCTGCTCGTGCCGTGGCTGCTCCTGGTGTCGAACATCGGCCTGGTCATGCCCAACGCCGCGTCGCTCGCGCTGGCCGAGCACCCGCACCATGCCGGGGCCGCATCGGCGGTGCTCGGGCTGTGCCAGTTCGTGATCGGCAGCCTGGCCACGCCCCTGGTGAGCCTGGGCGGCGAGCGAAGCGCGATCCCCGTGGCCCTCGTGATGGCGGGCTTCGCGGCCGCCTCCCTGACCGTTTTCGCCACGATGACCCGCCGGCCCCGCGAAGCCTGATTCGCAAAGGCAAACCCCCGAATCCCACATCCAACGTGCACGAGTCCCCTCTCGGCGTGCACGAGTCCCCCGCTCGACATGCACGAGTTCGCCTCTCAGCGTGCGCGAGTCCCCCGCTCGACGTGCACGAGTTCGCCTCTCGGCGTGCGCGAGTCCCCTCTCGGCGCGTGCGAGTTCGCCTCTCGGCGCGTGATCTACCCGACGCTGGACAGGTCGCCCTTGGTCAAGGTCTCCTCGTCGACCTTGAGCCGACCGTTGACCATCCGCTTCAGCGCGTCCCCGTGGTCCCAGACGTTGACGTTCATCGCCGCCCTCACCTGCCCCTCGCGCAGCCAGAACGCGATGAACTCCCGTGACTTCAGGTCGCCGCGCACCACGAGTTGGTCGGTACCGGGGTCGGCGAGGCCGCGGTACTCGCAGCCGAGGTCGTACTGATCGGAGAAGAAATAGGGCGAGGTCACGTACGGCTCCTGAGCGCCCAGCAGGTTTCCGGCCACATGCGTTCCCTGGTCCTTGGCGTTCGACCAGTGCTCGACGCGGATTCGCCTGCCGTATCGCGGATGGAAGTGGGAGGCGATGTCCCCGGCGGCGTAGACGTCGGGCGCGGCGGTGCGCAGGCCGGCGTCGACGGAGACACCGCCATCGTCGGCCAGCTCCAGCCCAGCCGCGTGCGCCAGCTCGACCCGTGGCGCCGCCCCGACCGCGACGAGCACCAGGTCGGCGCCCAGTTCCGTGCCGTCAGTCAGCCGCACGCCGCGGACCCCGTCCGAGTCACCGACGATTTCGGCGACGCCGCCGCGCAGCCGCCAGTTCACACCGTTGTCGGTGTGCAGGTCCTGGAACACACCGGCGACCTCGGCCCCGAGCACGGGCAACAGGGGCGCGCCGATCTGATCGACCACCGTGACGTCGAGGCCGTGCCGTCGCGCGGCCGCGGCCGCTTCGGTGCCGATCCAGCCCGCGCCGACGATCACGATCCGCTGCGCGGTGTGGAACGCGCTCCGCAGCCATAGCGAGTCGTCGAGGGTGCGCAGGGTGCGCACACCGGGCACGCCCATTCCCGGCACCGGCAACGTACGCGGCCGCGAACCGGTGGCCAGCAGCAGGCGGTCATAGGGATGCTCGCCGCCGTCGCTGTCCCGCACCACCCGCGTGCCCAGTTCGACCCGGTTGGCGACCGTGCCGAGGCGCAGATCGATGTCGTGCTCGCGGTAGAAGTCCTCGTCACGGACCCAGTCGGGTTCGTCGGTGTCGCCGAGCAGGAGCCCCTTCGACAACGGAGGCAGCTCGTAGGGGCGATGCGTCTCGCCGCCGAGCACGACGACCCCGCCTCGGTAGCCGCGTTCCCGCAGCTCCGCGGCCGCGGAGGCGCCGGCGAGCCCCGCGCCGACGATCACGATTCGCTGCGGCTCCAAGATGCCCGCCATGCCCGCGCTCCCTTCTGCGTTGTTCAGGACAAGTGTGCGCGTAGCCAGGTCGGCTGTCAGTCGGCCTGCCTCCCTGCCCCGAATACCACTGCCGTCCCTCAGCAGGGTGCCATATCACGTTTCGAATAGCGTTCCCTGTGCGTGTGCGTCGTTTCTCGCAAGAAACCCGCCCGCCCGCAACTCGGTACGGTTCACCCGAACAGGACCTCAAGCTCGTCCGGGTCTTCGTACGGGCGACGTTCGAGATCGGCGATGGCAGCCTCCACGTCGGCCCACGGCACCGCTTGAGGCTCGGCGCACACCGTGCACGCGGCGGCGCAGTAGTCGTCCACCCGCTCGAAAATCCACTGGCGAGAAGCGGTGCGGCTCGCTCCCGGTTCATCCCGTGCGCGGCGACGCTGCCCTGTGCCTCCACCTTCGCCGGCCGCTCGTCCTCGCCGATCAGGAAAATGGTCGGCGCCGATCTGCTGGATGGTCACTCGCAGATCGTCGGCGAACATGATCGGGTCGCCGCTGGTCATCCCGAAGGCGCGCCGATGAGAAGATCGCGGGTATGGACGACAAGCTGTGGGCCGAAGTCGACAACTACCTGACCAGCCAGTTGATCAAGCCCGATCCGGTGCTCGCCGAGGCACGGGCCAACAGCGACGCGGCCGGGCTGCCCTCGATCGCGGTGGCGGAGAACCAGGGCAAGTTCCTCAACCTGCTGGCCAGGTTCGGGCGCGTGCGGACTGCGCTCGAGTTGGGCACGCTGGGCGGCTACAGCACGATCTGGCTGGGCAGGGCGCTGCCCGAGGACGGGCGCCTGCTCACGCTCGAAGCGAACCCGAAGCACGCCGAGGTGGCCAGGGCGAACATCGCCGCGGCCGGGCTGGCGGGGATTGTCGAGGTGCGCGTGGGCGCGGCGCTCGACCTGCTACCCGGCATCGACGAAGCGTTCGACCTGATCTTCATCGATGCCGACAAGAACAACTACCCCGAGTACTTCCGGTGGTCGCTGCGGCTGTCCCACCGCGGGACGCTGATCATCGCGGACAACGTGGTGCGTCAGGGAAAGGTCGCCGACGCGACGACCAGCGACCCGCTCGTGCTGGGCGTGCGGCGGATGCACGAGTTGATCGCCGCCGAACCGCGCGTCGAAGCCACCGCGTTGCAGACGGTCGGAATCAAGGGACACGACGGCTTCGCCGTCGTCCTGGTGACAAGTTGACCCCGCCCCACACGAGTCCGGCTCTCCCGACGCGCGAGTCGGGCTCTCCCGACACGCGAGTCCGGCTTCCGCGTCGCGCGAGTCCGCGTCTCCCGACGCGCGAGTCCGCCTCTCCCGTCGCGCGAGTCCGGCGCTCGCTGCGGCAAGATGGCGGAATGGCATCCGAGGAACCGCGGCTCGACCGGTGGTAGGCGTGGATTCCGCCGCCGAAACCCTGTTCCGTCCGGTCCGTGCCGGAAACGCCTTCGAGGAGACGGTCGAACGGCTGCTCCAGTCGATCCGGCTCGGCGTCGTCGGCGCGGGGGAGCGGCTGCCGCCCGAGCGGGAACTGGCCGACCGGCTGGGGGTCAGCCGGGTCACGCTGCGCGAGGCCATCCGGGTGCTGGCCGACGCCGGGTACGTCGAGTCGCGCCGCGGCCGTTACGGCGGCACCTTCGTCAACGAAACGCTGCCCACGCCGCTTGAAGGCGTGGGCCAGGCCCCGGACCGTTCGGATCTGGAAGACGTGTTGAGCCTGCGGCACGTGCTGGAGACCGGAGCCGCCGAACTGGCCGCGCGGCGCGAGTTGACCGAGACCGAGCGCGAGCATCTGGCCGGCACCCTCGCCGACGCCCGCACCGCCGGACTGACCGACTATCGCCGCCGGGACTCGCGGCTGCATCTGGCGATCGCCGAGATCACCGCGTCGGCCCTGCTCACGTCGGCGGTCGCGGATGTGCGGACGCGGATCAACCAGTTCCTCGACGAGATCCCCCTGCTGGAACCGAATCTCAACCACTCGAATGCCCAGCACGAAGCCGTGGTGGCCGCGATCCTCGCCGGGGAAGGGGAGGCCGCCCGGCAGGCGATGGCCGAGCATCTCGATGGCACAGCGTCGCTCCTGCGCGCGTTCCTGACCTAGAAACGCCGCGAAGGTGGGACTGGCGCGACGGGAATGTGGGACACACCCACAACAGATAGGGGGACTCACGCGGCGGAACGGGAACGGGCGGGGTCAACATTCGATCACGTTGACGGCCAGGCCGCCCCGCGCGGTCTCCTTGTACTTGACCTTCATGTCGGCGCCGGTTTCGCGCATGGTCTTGATCGCCTTGTCGAGCGTGACGACGTGGCTCCCGTCGCCGAGCAGCGCCATCCTCGCCGCGTGGATGGCCTTCGACGCGCCCACCGCGTTGCGTTCGATGCACGGAATCTGCACCAGCCCGCCGACCGGGTCGCAGGTCAGCCCGAGGTGATGCTCGACCCCGATCTCGGCGGCGTTCTCCACCTGCGCGGGCGTCCCGCCGAGCACCTCGGTGAGCCCGGCCGCGGCCATCGCGCACGCCGAGCCGACCTCGCCCTGGCAGCCGACTTCGGCGCCGGAGATCGACCCCGTCTGCTTGAGGATCGAGCCGATCGCACCGGCGGTGAGCAGGAAGGTGACCACGCCGCTGTCGCCCGCGCCCGGGATGAACCGCCGGTAGTAGTGCAGCACGGCGGGAATGATCCCGGCCGCCCCGTTCGTCGGCGCGGTCACGACCCGGCCGCCCGCGGCGTTCTCCTCGTTGACGGCCAGCGCGTACAGGCTCACCCAGTCCATGGCGTAGAGGGAATCACCCACGCCGTCTTCGGTGAGCAGCTTGCGGTACAACGCCTTCGCGCGCCGGGGCACCTTCAGCCCACCGGGCAGCACGCCGCCGTGCTCGCAGCCGTTGCGCACACATCCGGCCATCACCTGCCAGATGCGCAGCAGCCCGTCCCGGATCTCATCCGCGGAACGCCACGACAGCTCGTTGCGCAGCATGATCTCGCTGATCGGCAGCCCGGTTTCCCGGCAGTGCGCGAGCATTTCCGCGGCCGTCGCGAAGGGGTGGGGCACCTCCGTGCTGTCTTCGACGATCGCGTCCTCGCCCCGCACGAAGCCACCCCCGACCGAGTAGTACGTCCGCTCGGCGAGCAGTTGTTCGTCGTAGGCGCGAAAGATGATGCCGTTGGGGTGGGCCGGAAGCGATTTCCGCCGGTGCAGCACCAGGTCCGTGTCCTCGTCGAACGGAACCCAGTGGATGCCGAGCAGGCTCAGCCGGCCCGACGAACGGATGCCCGCGACGATTCCCGGCACCGCATCGGTGTCCACGTCCTCCGGCCGCTCCCCGGAAAGGCCCAGCAGCACCGCCTTGTCGCTGCCGTGCCCGTGCCCGGTCGCGCCGAGCGACCCGAACAGCTCCACGCGCACCCGGCGGGTGCGGCCGGCCAGCCCGTCCTCGACCAGCCGCTCGGCGAACATCCGCGCGGCGCGCATCGGGCCGACCGTGTGCGAACTCGACGGCCCGATACCGATCGAGAACAGGTCGAAAACGCTGATCGCCATGTCACGATCGTTGGTAGAAGGGCAGCGGAACCACTTCGACCGGCTCGACACGGCCCCGGATGTCGACCCGCAGGGACGTCCCCGGCTCGCTCAACTCCTTCGGCACATACGCCATCGCGATCGGGTACCCGAGTGTCGGCGACAGCGCGCCACTGGTGATCTCTCCAACCTCACGGTCGCCGTCGAGCACGCGGTAACCGTGCCGCGGCGCCCGCCGGCCGGTCCCGCGTAGTCCGATGAGGACGTCGGCGGGCTCACGCCGCCGCTCCAGCGCCGCCTTGCCGACGAAGTCCGGCTTGTCGAACTTCACGACCCGGCCCAAGTTCGCCTCGAACGGTGTCCGCTCGGTGCTGAGTTCGTTGCCGTACAACGGCATTCCGGCCTCGAGCCGGAGCGTGTCGCGGCAGGCGAGACCCGCCGGCAGCAGCCCGGAGGGCGCACCGGCCTCCATCAGGACGTGCCACAGGTCGGCGGCTTCCACCGCCGGAACGTAAAGCTCGAAGCCGTCCTCGCCGGTATAGCCGGTGCGCGCGAGCAGCACTTCATGCCCGCGAACGTTCGCGGGCGTGCAGGCGTAGTACTTGAGATCCGCCAAGTCCACGTCGGTCACCGAGCCGACGATGTCGGCCGAACGCGGCCCCTGGACCGCTACCAGCGCGGTTTCGGCCGAGCGGTCGAGCACGTCGGCGTCGAAGGATCCGGCGCGTTTGAGCAGTTCCGCGAACACCACGGCCACGTTCCCGGCGTTGGCCACGACCAGGAACCGCTCCTGGCCCAGCCGGTACACCACAAGATCGTCGAGCACCCCGCCGCGCACGTCGCACATCATCGTGTACCGTGCGCGGCCGTCCTTGGCCGCCGACGGCTTCCCGGCCAGCGCGTAGTCGAGTGCCTCACCGGCCTGTGGCCCGGTGACCTCGATCTCGCCCATGTGCGAGAGGTCGAACAGCCCCGCGGCCTCGCGAACCGCGCGGTGCTCGGCCAACTCGCTGCCGTAGCGAACCGGCATCTCCCAGCCGGCGAATCCGGTGAACAGCGCATTGAGTCCTTTGTGGACGGCATAGAGCGCGGTGTGCATGGTCAGCTCCCGTAGGCTTCGATGGGCGGGCAGGAGCAAACGAGGTTCCGGTCGCCGCGGGCGCCGTCGATGCGGCGGACCGGCGGCCAGTACTTCGCCTTCGACCGGCCCACCCGTCGCCCACCATCCTCGACGGAGGAGCTTCGCGCCGCGAACTGCGGGTACACGGCCAGCTTGCGGTCATATGGCAGGTCCCAGTCGCCGGTCAGCATCTCCGCGGTGTGCGGCGCGTTGCGCAGCGGGCTTCGCTCCACCGGCCACCGGCCCTCGGCGACCTCCTCGATCTCGCGCCGGATCGCGATCATCGCGTCGCAGAACCGGTCGATCTCGGCGACGTCCTCGCTCTCGGTCGGCTCCACCATCAGCGTGCCGGCCACCGGGAAGGACATGGTCGGCGCGTGGAAACCGTAGTCCACCAAGCGCTTCGCCACGTCCTCGACGGTCACGCCGGTGCGCTTGGTGAGTGCGCGCAGGTCGAGGATGCACTCGTGCGCGACCAGTCCGGACCGTCCCGCGTAGAGCACCGGGTAGTGCGGGGCCAGCCGCGCGGCCACGTAGTTCGCGGCGAGCACGGCGACCTTGGTCGCGTCGGTCAGCCCCTTCGCGCCCATCATCCGGACGTAGGCCCACGAAATCGGCAGGATCGAGGCCGATCCGAACGGTGCGGAGGCGATCGGCCCGACGCCGGTGTCCGGACCGGCTCCGGGAAACTGCGGGTGGTTGGGCAGATACGGTGCGAGGTGCGCGCGCACCGCGACCGGCCCGACGCCGGGACCGCCCCCGCCGTGCGGGATGCAGAACGTCTTGTGCAGGTTCAGATGCGACACGTCGCCGCCGAACTCACCGGGCTTGGCCAGGCCGAGCAGCGCGTTGAGGTTGGCACCGTCCACATAGACCTGACCGCCGCCGCCGTGCACGATCCGGGCGATCTCGGAGATGTCGTTCTCGTACACCCCGTGCGTGGACGGGTAGGTGACCATGACCGCCGCGAGCCGTTCGGCGTTCTTGTCCACCTTGGACCTGAGGTCGGCGAGATCGACATCGCCGTCGGCGTTGCAGGCCACGACCACCACGCGCATCCCGGCCAGCACGGCCGAAGCCGCGTTGGTGCCGTGCGCCGAGGACGGGATCAGGCAGACGTCCCGCTCCGGCTGTCCGTTGGCGTGGTGGTAGGCGCGGATGGCCAGCAGCCCGGCCAGCTCGCCCTGGCTGCCCGCGTTGGGCTGCACGGACACCTGGTCGTAGCCGGTGACCTCGGCGAGCCAGCCGCACAGCTGGTCGATCAGCTCGCGGTAGCCGGCGGCGTCCTCGGCCGGGGCGAACGGGTGCAGCCCCGCGAACTCGGGCCAGCTGATCGGCTCCATCTCGGCGGTCGCGTTGAGCTTCATGGTGCAGGAGCCGAGCGGGATCATGCCGCGGTCGAGCGCGTAGTCCTGATCGGACAGCCGGCGCAGGTAGCGCAGCATGGCGGTCTCGGACCGGTGCGTGTGGAACACCTCGTGGGCCAGGTAGTCGCGGCCGCGCACCAGCCCGGTGGGCAGCGCGGCCGGGCCCGACCGGGCATCCGTGTCGACGTCGAAGGCCCGCAGGACACGGCCCAGGATGTCCACCGTGGTCACCTCGTCGCAGGCCACGCGAACGTGGTCGGCGTCGACGCGCCCAAGGTTGATCCCGGACCGGCGCGCGGCCGCGATCACCTCCCCGGCCCGGCCTGGCACGTGCGCCAGCACGGTGTCGAAGAAGCTCTCGTGCACGACCTCGACACCGCCGTCGCACAGCGCGGCCGCCAGCCCGCCGGCCAGCCCGTGCACCCGCTCGGCGATGCTCCTGAGCCCGTCCGGCCCGTGACAGACGGCGTACATCGCGGCCAGCACGGCGGGCAGCACCTGAGCGGTGCAGATGTTCGAGGTCGCCTTCTCGCGGCGGATGTGCTGCTCCCGGGTCTGCAGCGCGAGCCGGTACGCCGGGTTGCCGTCCGCGTCCACGGACACGCCCACCAGCCGGCCCGGCAGGTTGCGTTCGAGTCCGGAGCGGACCGCGAGATACCCGGCGTGCGGGCCGCCGTAGCCCAGCGGAACGCCGAGCCGCTGGGTGGTGCCCGCGGCGATGTCCGCCCCGAATTCGCCCGGCGGAGTGATCATGGTGAGCGCCAGCAGGTCCGCCGCCACGGTGTAGAGCGCGCCCGACCGCTTGGCGACCTTGCCGATCGCCTCGTAGAAACCCTTGCCCCGCAACACCCCGGACGCCCCGGGATACTGCACGACCACGCCGAAGAACTCGTCCGGCAGGCCGGCACCCAGGTCCCGCACCTCGACCTCGATGCCGACCGCCTCGGCCCGGGTGCGAATCACCGCGATGGTCTGCGGCAGACACTCGGCATCCAGCACGACCCGGTGCGACTTCGCCTTGGACACCCGCCGCATGAGCAACACGGCCTCGGCCACCGCGGTGGACTCGTCGAGCAGGGAGGCGTTGGCGATGTCCAGGCCGGTCAGCCCGGAGACCATGGTCTGGAAGTTGAGCAGCGCCTCCAACCTGCCCTGCGAGATCTCCGGCTGGTACGGGGTGTAGGCGGTGTACCAGGCCGGGTTCTCCAGCACGTTGCGGCGGATGACCGGCGGGGTGACGGTGTCGTGGAAGCCGAGCCCGATCATCTGCGTCATCGGACGGTTCTTCGCGGCGAGCGCGCGCAGTTCGGCCGTGGCTTCGACCTCGGACGCGGCGGGCGGCAGGTCGAGTTCGCGCGGGTTGCGGATGACGGCGGGCACGGCCGCGTCGACGAGCGCGTCCATGCTGCCGTACCCGCATTCGGCGAGCATCTTGGCCTGCTCGTGCTCTGACGGTCCGATGTGACGATCGGCAAAGGTGGTCGACACCGGGAGCTCCTCCTACTCGGGTACGGGAACTCCCCCTCTGTCATGGCACCTGAGAGTTTCACCGCTCGCGCGGCTTTCACCTTGGGTGAGACGCCAACGGTGCGCCTGCTTTCCAGAGTGGCCTGGCCTGAAGCGGTAGCTGGTACCTGAGAGATTGACGGGGAGGTTGCTCCTTCGGTGCCCCACTGGGCTGGGGACTCTCCCGCTCCGGCTCGTCGCGGCCCGATATTCGGTTGTGCCGCCAAGTATAACCGGCGTGTACGCGAGGCTGGGAAGTGTTGTGCTCGCGATACTGCCCGCGAACCACCTACGACCAGGGAAAAGAGCCGCATTGCCGACCGAACGGATCTCCCCGCCCCTGATCGCCGACGAGCGCGAGACGTTGCGCGCCTTCCTCGACTTCCACCGCGCGACGCTGGCCATGAAGTGCGACGGCCTGTCCGACGAGGAGCTGCGCCGCCGGTCGATGCCACCGTCGACGCTGTCGCTGCTCGGCCTGGTGCGGCATATGGCCGAGGTGGAGCGAACGTGGTTCCGCCGGGTGATCAACGGCGAAGACCTGCCGCTCGTGTGGTCACCTGACGGCGACTACCAGGTGGCCTACGACGCGAGCACGGCCACCCGCACCGAGGCGTTCGCCGCCTGGCAGGAGGAGGTCGAGCACTCGCGCCGGATCGAGCGGGAGGCGCCCTCGCTCGACGTGATCGGGCACAACGTCCGCTGGGGCGAGGACGTGTCGCTCCGGCTGGTGATGCTGCACCTGATCCACGAATACGCCCGGCACAGCGGTCACGCCGACTTCCTGCGCGAGGGCATCGACGGCGTCACAGGGGTGTGACGTAGGCGCCGGAGATCCCGCCGTCGACGAGGAACTGGGAAGCGGTGATGAACGAGGCGTCGTCGCCGGCCAGGAAGGCGACCGCGGCGATCTCCTCCGGCTGGCCGGAGTGGCCCATCGGCACGTGCACCAGCCGGACCTCGGTCCACCTCCTGGACCGACCATCGGCCCGTCAGAATGGCCCGGTGCGGACCGACC
>NZ_DATELF010000113.1:0-29081 GCF_035276945.1 Amycolatopsis sp.
CCTGGTCTTGGGTGTCGTCGAACCCGAACTCCGCCCACCCGCCGGAGTTCGGGCGTGGGCTGGGTTCGATGACGCCGTCGTTGGTGAGCAGCACCGGCTTGTCGTCCGCGACGGTGACCACAGCGGGCGTCGCCTGCTTGCGGTCAGCGGCCTCCCGCTCAGCCACCCCCGCGACCGGCCACAAGTGGGTGGGCTGCTCGTTCAGTGCTTCGTCGCCGCCACAGGCCCCGCAGATCGGGATGCAGCGGCAACTGGTGACGCGGGAGCCCGCGGGCTTGATCGGGTCCCCATCGGGGAGTGGGCCGTGGCAGCCAGCGGGCGCAGATGCCCTGGCTGATTGCCAGGGTCACCTGCGCAGCGATGTCTACCGCGTCGTCCTCGTCCACATACCGCTCCAGGTGCGCGAGGAGGCACTGAGGGCGGTACGGGTGGCACCCGGAGAAGGAAGTCGTCACAGGTGGTCCCGCTCCGCCGAATCCGACACGGAGGCGCGACCCATCGCATAGACGTGCGCGAACGCGGCGCTGAGCCCGTCCCGGTGGGCCGACTCCTCGCCCGCGGCCGGGTAGTCGACCCACAACTGCGCCTGGCCCTCGATCACGCCATCGGCGGTGTGGTCGTCCTGCCGCGACCAGACGACCATCTGGTCGCCGGACTGCCAGAACGTCTTCGTGTGGAGGCGGGTCACACCGTCGATGTCATCGATCGGCTCGCAGCCACCCTCACACCACGAGGCGGTGCACGGCCGCTCGGCGGCGATCTTCAACAAGCTGGCGGTGGTCTCCGGGCTCGCGATGGCCGGGCTGGCGGTTACAATCGTCATTGCCGGTTCCTTTCGGCTGTTGGTTGTGAGTTGGCGGGTGGCCCGTGGCAGCGGGCCCCGCCGTTTTTTGTGGGTTGTCGCAGGTCAAGCGACTTTTGCGGCCGACTCGTCGGTGTCACTGGCGAGCCCCAGTGCCCGCAGCACATCGGCGGTTGCCACGCGGTATGAGCCGCCCAGGCGAAGCACCTTGACGGGGAACTGCCCGGTTCGGGCCAGTTCGTAGGTCTTGGTGCGTCCGAATCCGAACGCCCGGCCGCCCGTCACGAGGTCGATCATGACCGGTAGTGCCAGCAACTCGGCCTGGGTCATCCCGATTTGGGTCTTCATGACTCAAACTCCCTGTCGTGTTGGGTCATGTCGGAACATTACGCTTAGGGTCGCCCTGTGTCAAATAGTCCGTGTTATTGTGCTCCTGTGACCCAAAACGACGAGTGGCACAAGCACTTGGCCGAGGTGGTAGCCACCGAGATCAAGCGACATCGCAAGCGGCGGAGGATGAGCGCTCAGCGGCTGTCCGATGCGACAGCGGAACTTGGAGCGCCTATCCCCCGCACTGTGCTGTCGAACTTCGAGAACGGACGACGGCCCACCATCAGCTTGGCCGAATTGCTGGTCATCGCGCGGGCACTGGAAGTTCCGCCCATACTGCTGATCTTTCCCATCGGCCGCGTCGACAGAAGCGAGTTCTTGCCCGGCGCACAGGCGGAGCCGTGGATTGCTGCCCGATGGTTCTCGGGAGAGGAAGATCTTGAAGATGTCCTTCCCCATAAGTCCGGTCAAGAATGGCACAAGGACGGGAGGCTTCCGGTTGAGTTATTTCGAGACCACGATCATTGGTCTGCACAGCTCGTTCGGGCACAAGCAAACTTCTTGAAAGCTCAGCAGAACCTTATCGCTGCGGAAGCGACAGGGGAGGATCCAAACCCCGCCTGGCTACAGGAGAACGAGTATTACGACAATATCGAGTCTGGCCGGTCCTCGCGGAAGCAGATGGTCAACCTACTTAGGCGCGAGGTCGAGCGCACAGAGCGATCTTTGCAAAGAGTACGAGATGACATGCGGGCCGCTGACTTGATTCCTCCAAAATTGTGGCCAGACTTCGCCTACCTGGAAGGGGAACCTGATGGGCAGTAACGACCGGGGGCGAGAGATCGACAGACGCGCCTTGAAGCTCGCGCCTGGTAAGCACAACGGGCTGACGAAACGTTGCGGTTGCACCGAGATCGGGGCCGATGGTAAGCGGCGCGAACTTGGGATGACCTGCCAGAAACTGGTGAAGCTCCAGTTCGACGGTGCTGGCAACCTAAAGGTTGACGAGAAGGGCCGCGCCCTGTGGGACTTTGACTCGAAGCACGGCGGATGGGGATTTCAGATCGACATCGCCGCGCCACGGGGGTCGGGCAAGGAAAGGCAGCGCCTGCGCAAGTTCGGTTTCAAGACGCTGACCGAAGCGAAGAACGCTCGTGCTCAGATCGAAGCGAAGGGCACTAGCGCGAAGACCCGCCGTGTCGGCCTGACGAGCCTGACAACCGAGGATGCGCTGACGCAGTGGCTGAAGACACGGAAGGTCCGCAAGAACACGCTGGTCAGCTACACCGGCCACGTGGACAACTATTTGATTCCATACCTCGGCAAGATCAAGTGGCGTGAACTGTCGGTAGACGACGTGGCCGAGATGTTCCGCTCTATTGAGGATGAGAACGAGCGGATTCGGGAGTCTCTGAAGGTCAACCCGCGGGGTATGCGCCACTCCAACTTGACCAAGGCGCAGAAGGCTGCGGGAGTGAAGCGGGAACAGCGGCGCGTCGCCGGGCCGCCCACGCTGGCGAGGATCCGAGCGACCGGCAGAAAGGCGTACAACGACGCCATGAGGGCTGGGGCAGTGTCAGGCCCGAACCCCTTCGCTCTCGTGGAACTTGAGTCCGGCGCAGCACCAAAGCCGAAGCTCTGGACGAAGGAGCTTGAGGCGAAGTGGCGCAAGACCGGTGAGGTGCCGCAGAGGAACATGGTGTGGACCGCAGCACACACGGGCCACTACTTGGACGTGGTGGCGGAGGAAGTCGCGGCTGGCCGTGAGGAAGAAGTCTTGTATGACCTTTTCGATCTGGCCAGCTACACCGGTTTGAGACGCGGCGAGTTGTGCGGGTTGCGCTGGTCCGAGGACGTGAACCTCGACGAGGGATGCCTGGACGTTCAGATCCAGCTCGTCGTGATCGAGGGCAAGGTGGAAGAGGGCCCGGTCAAGAGTGACGCCGGCCAGCGACGCATACCCCTCGACTCGGAAACCGTGGCAGGTCTGCGGCGTTTGCGGAAGTGCCAGTCGGAGGCCCGGTTGGGGCTGGGTACGGCGTGGGTCGACAGCGGCCGTGTCTTCTGCCGGGCGGATGGGTCACAGCTCAACCCGGACAGGGTCTACGACGCGCACGTGCGGATGGTGAAGAAGGCCGATCTGCCACCAGTCACGATCCACGGGTTGAGGCGTGGTGCGGGGTCGATCGCGATTGCGTCGGGCCAGTCGGTGAAGGGGGTGTCGGCGATGCTCGGGCACGCCCGGGAGGGAGTCACCGAAGACCACTACGTGGTGGTGGCGGACGAGATGACGCGGGAGATCGTCACCGCGACTCGGTCGGCGATCCCACGCAAGGGCACCGGACAGGCGGTGTGAACCCCCGAGATGGCACCGAAAAGGCACCGAAGCGGTATAGGAATACAGGACTGGCCGTGCGTAAGCGGATCTATAAATGGAGAAAACCCCCGGATGACCAGGGGTTTTGCGAGGGTGGCGGGTAGAGGATTCGAACCTCTGAAGGCAGTGCCGTCTGATTTACAGTCAGATCCCTTTGGCCGCTCGGGCAACCCGCCATGGCCGGTCTTGCCAGCCGGTGAACAGAGTACCCAACGTTCCACCGGTCCGGGCAACCGGGTTACCGGAGCGGTCTAAGGTGTGGGCTACCCGACAAACGAGCGTAGGTGAGGTAGGACAACGTGGCGGATCCGTCGTTCGACGTGGTGAGCAAGGTCGATCGCCAGGAGGTGGACAACGCGCTGAACCAGGCCGCGAAAGAACTGTCCACGCGCTTCGACTTCCGCGGCGTCAACGCGAAGGTGACGTGGGCCGGCGAGGAGGCGGTCACCATCGAGGCCGAGACCGAGGAGCGGGCGCTGGCCGCGGTCGAGGTGTTCAAGGAGAAGCTGATCAAGCGGGGGATCTCGCTGAAGGCGTTCGACGCCGGTGAGCCCGCGGTTTCCGGGAAGATCTACAAGGTCAACGGCAAGATTATCCAGGGGATCGCGACCGACAAGGCGAAGCAGATCGCGAAGTTCATCCGCGACGAGGGGCCCAAGGGCGTCCAGGCCCAGATCCAGGGTGATCAGCTTCGCGTCTCGGGCAAGAAGAAGGACCACCTTCAGGAGGTCATCGCCCTGCTCAAGGACAAGGACTTCGACATTGCCCTCCAGTTCACCAACTACCGCTAGGTCTCGACACGGCCCGACATCCGGCAGCCGCTGAGGCTGACGGGGCGACTCGCACGTCCCGAAAGACCGACTCGCGGAGCCCGAAAGACCGACTCGTACGTCGCGGAAGACCGACTCGCGGGGCCTGGAAGACCGACTCGCGCGGGTTGCGGTGGTTACACTCTGGTTGTCATTCCGGCGCGCAACGTGAGGGGGACGCTAAATGCGCCGTCTGGGGAGCGGCTTCGTGCTGTTGGTGTCGGTGTTCCTGATCGGAGGGCTGGTGACGCCGGCCGAGGCGGCCGATCGGCATCGCCTGGTGACCGGGGCGTACCCCAGGCTGTTGCGGTTGCAGTACAACCTGCTCTTCCGGGGACGGATCGTGGCGGCGGTGAGCGGCTGGGACGGTCGCGGGCCGTTCGCACCGATCTACGAAAGCACCGACGAGGGCGCGAGCTTCCACAAGATCGGCGAGGTGCGCGATCCCGAGGGCGCCTGGGGCGAATGTTGCGGGACGTTGTACGAGCTGCCGCGACGTGTCGGCCGGATGCCCGCGGGCACGCTGCTGTGGGGGGCCAGCTACCGCCAGGAAGCGGGCGTGGCACGGCAGGTCGGGATCAGGATCTGGGCCAGCACCGACGGCGGGCGGCACTGGTCGTTCCTGTCGGAAGCGGTGCGGTCGCCCGATCACACGGGGATCTGGGAGCCGGAGTTGACCGTGGACAACGGCGGCACGCTGTGGCTGCATTTCGCCGACGAAACGCTGGAGCCCCGGCACAGCCAGGTGCTGACCCGGATGGCATCGACGGACGGAATCACCTGGGGTCCCGGGCAGTTGACCATGGCCGTGTCGCCCAGCGCGGCCCGGCCCGGCATGCCCATCGTGCGGAGGCTGCCGGACGGCCGCTACTACTTCGGATACGAGATCTGCAACTACGGAGACCGCTACTGCGACCCGTACTACAAGATTTCGGCCGACGGCGCCGACTTAGGCGATCCGGCAGATCCGGGCACCCGGGTGACCACCGCGAGCGGTGCCTACTTCCAGCACGCGCAGACGGTGGCCGTGTTCCCTGACGGGCGGCTGGTGATGGTCGGCCAGATCTACACCGACCGCGACGGGCAGCCGCTGCCGTCGAACGGCCAGGTGCTGCTGGCCAATGACACTTCCGGCGCGGGCCACTGGTACGAGCTGCCCGCGCCGGTGGCCGTGCCGGACCCGTTCAACGACTACTGCCCGAACTACAGTTCGACCCTGCTCCCGGTCGACGGCGGCCGGAACGTGCTCGAAATCGCGGCCGACTACGAAAACGGCATCTGCACGACCTACTTCGGCAAGGGTGCCGCGTAGGCCCGGCCAAGTGCGGCCGCGAACGTTTCCACCGGCTGCGCGCCCGAAATCCCGTACCGGTCGGCAAGGACGAAGAACGGCACCCCGTTCGCACCCAGCGCTCGCCCGCGTTCGGCATCGGCGCGGACGGCGTCGGCGTACGTGCCTTCCTTGAGCACACGCACGGTCTCGTCACGGTCCAGCCCGGCCTCGGCGGCCAGGTCTGCCAGCGACTCGTCGTCGAAGACCGAACGCTGCTCGGTGAAGTAGGCCCGGAAGAACCGCTCGACCACCTCGACCGCGAGACCACGCTCACGCGCGAGGTGCAGCACGCGGTGCGCGTCGAAGGTGTTACCGATAACACTGCCGTCGAGCTTGTATTCGAGCCCCTCGGCGGCGGCCAAGCCGACGAGCCTGTCCTCCATGGCCTGGAACTCGGCCTCGCTTATCTGGTACTTGGCGGCGAGCATGGACGCCTTCGGCACGACCTCTTCACGTGGGTGCCGTGGGTCGAGCTCGAAGGAGTGGTACACCACCTCGACCTCGTCGCGGTGCTCGAAATCGGCCAGCGCACGCTCGAAGCGCCGCTTGCCGAGATAGCACCAGGGACAGACCACATCGGACCAGATGTCAACGCGCACGTTCGGGCGAACGTGACTGCATCCCGCGTTATTCCCGCGCAGCG
Organism: Amycolatopsis sp.; assembly: GCF_035276945.1. GTDB lineage: Bacteria > Actinomycetota > Actinomycetes > Mycobacteriales > Pseudonocardiaceae > Amycolatopsis_E. Next base: position 6,295 of record NZ_DATELF010000113.1, read on the forward strand.
CGGTGAACCAGGTGCCGAGCACCTCGCTGCCCCGGCCCGAGCTGTGACCGGATCCCGCGCCTCGGCGATCATGCGAGCCGCCTCCATCGCCGCGCTGAGCACCAACTGCGCGAGGGCACCGGCGATCCGCGGCTTCGAAGGCAGTCGAGGCATCGAAAAACCCGAAATCGCCGGACTCCACGCTTCTCGCGGCCATTCACCTACATTCCCCGGGTATGTAAATGGCGCCCGATAGGGTGGGGCGCATGAGAGGCATCGTGCTGGCAGGTGGCAGCGGAACGCGCCTGCACCCGATCACGCAGGCCGTGTCGAAGCAGCTACTGCCCGTATACGACAAGCCCATGATCTACTACCCGTTGTCGGTGCTGATGCTCGCCGGAATCCGGGAGATCCTGGTCATCTCCACCCCCACCGACCTGCCGAGCTTCCAGCGACTGCTCGGCTCCGGCGACCAGTTCGGCCTGCGCCTGAGCTACGCGGAGCAACCGAGTCCCAACGGGCTCGCCGAGGCGTTCCTGATCGGCACCGACTTCATCGGCGACCAGGACGTGGCGCTCGTGCTGGGCGACAACATCTTCTACGGCCAGGGATTCTCCGGACGCATGCGGCAGGAAGTGTCCTCTTTGGATGGATGTGTGCTGTTCGGTTACCCGGTGAAGGACGCCCAGCGCTACGGCGTGGGCGAAACCGACGACGGCGGACGGCTGATCTCCATCGAGGAGAAGCCGGCGCTGCCCAAATCCAACAAGGCGATCACCGGGCTTTACTTCTACGACAACCAGGTGGTCGAGATCGCCCGCGGGCTGCGGCCGTCCTCGCGAGGCGAACTGGAGATCACCGACGTCAACCTCACCTACCTGAGGCAGAACCGGGCGAAACTGGTCGACCTGGGCCGCGGGTTCGCCTGGCTCGACACCGGCACGCACGATTCGCTGCTGGAAGCCGCCCAGTTCGTGCAGGTACTGGAACACCGTACCGGCGTGCGCATCGCCTGCCTGGAGGAAGTCGCGCTACGGATGGGGTTCATCGACCCGGACCAGTGCCTCGCCCTCGGCCTCAAGCTGTCGAAATCCCCATACGGCGAATACGTCGTTTCCGTCGCGCGGGCGGCGGGCGCCACTTCCTAGAACCCGCGGCGGGCCATCTCCTCGAGGCGGCGGATGCGGTCCGGAATGGGCGGGTGTGTGGAAAACAGCCGAGTGAAGTTGTCGCCGGGCCGGAACGGGTTGGCGATCAGCAGGTGCGACTGGGAGACCAGCTGCGGCTCCGGCACCAGCGGGGCCGCCCGCGTCCCGTACTCAAGCTTGCGCAGCGCGGACGCCAGCGCCAGCGGGTCGCCGGTGAGCTGGGCGCCCGACTCGTCGGCCTGGTACTCCCGCGACCGGCTCACGGCCATCTGGATCACCCCGGCCGCGATCGGGCCGATCAGCACGAGCAGGAGCGAGACCAGCGGGTTGGCGTCCTCGCGGTCGCCGCCGCCGAAGATCCCCGCGAACATCGCCAGGTTGGCCAGCACACTGACCATGCTGGCCAGCGCGCCGGCCACGCACGAGATCAGGATGTCGCGGTTGTAGACGTGCGAAAGCTCGTGCCCGAGCACGGCCCGCAGCTCACGCTCGGTCAGCAGACCGAGGATTCCGGTGGTGCAGCACACCGCGGCGTGCCGGGGATTGCGCCCGGTGGCAAACGCGTTCGGTGCCTCGGTAGGGCTGATGTACAGCCGCGGCATCGGCTGGCGGGCCGCGGTGGCCAGCTCCCGCACGATCCGGTACATCACGGGCTGCTCGGCCTCGGACACCGGCCGCGCCCGCATCGCGCGCAGGGCCAGGGTGTCGGACTTGAAGTACGCGTAGGCGTTCATGCCCAGCGCGACCGCCAGCCCGACGAACAACGCGGTACGCCCGAACAGCGAACTGATCCCGACGATGATGGCGCTCAGCAGGCCAAGCAGCAGCGCGGTCTTCAATCCGTTCTGATGCCTCACGGCGCTGACGCCTCCTTTTCCCTTACTCCCGACAGTTTGAACGCACGAAGCGGACGTGAAGTTCCTTCGCGCATTGTTCAAGCCGGCCAAGGAGCCGCGCGGGGCAGCACGGAGGCAGGTGGTGAATTCCGTCACCGGCCCGGCACCAAGATCGATCAAGAAACGTGACCTCGGGTATGAGCCGGATCACTTCTTCCAGCTCGCGAGCGTGGGCAAGAGCGACCTGCTCGAGGCACACACCACACTGGGTTTCCTTGCCGCACACCGACCGGGTGAAGCTGCGGGCCTTGATCACCGTGTGCACAACCGACGGCCCGCTCGCCAAGGCGATCACCACGCCGGACGTGCTCTCCGGCGGCCGCGCCGTCCTCGGTATCGGCGCGGGCCGGCACGAGGAGGAGTCGCGGAGCCTCGGTTCCCGTTCCCCTCCACGAAGGAGCGTTTTTGAAATACTGGACGAAACGTTCGAGTATGTCCCGAAAATGTGGTCGCACACATCAGGGCGCACCGGTTGTCGGACTTTCCGCAGGCACTTTCCCGGCCACATCCGCCGATCATGGTCGGTGGTGGCGGGAAAGGAAAAACCGTGTACACCTTCCTGAACATCGGGGAGCAGGCGGACGAGCTCAGGACCGAGCCGCGCCAACTCCCGGGCTCAGCGCCGACGAGAGGATCGGCTCGATCACGGGCGGCCCGGCGCCCGAGGTGGCCACGTACTGATCGACCGACGGTCGGGGCACCTTCCCGCGAAAAGTGCGCTGTCCCACCGGGAAGTCGCGGCGAGTCGGTGTAACGGCACCCCGCCGGCCAGCGACCCATGTTCAGCAAGTCGACCGGCGGGAGTTGTCACATGCGGATAAGCGTTTTCGGGCTCGGCTACGTGGGATGCGTGTCCGCGGCATGTCTTGCCGGGCAAGGACACGAAGTCGTCGGGGTGGACGTCAACCCGGTGAAGGTCGATCTCGTCGCCGGCGGAAAGGCACCCGTCGTCGAGGAACGGATCGGTGAGCTGACCGCGGAGGTCGTGACCAGAGGCGCGCTGCGCGCCACCGTCGACGTGGAAGACGCGATCGCGAACAGTGAGATCTCGCTGATCTGCGTCGGGACGCCGTCGGCGCCCAACGGCAGCCTCTCCACCGTCTACCTGGAGCGGGTCACCGAGCAGATCGGCAAGGCGCTGGCCGCCGTCGAGCGCAGGCACACCGTCGTGTTCCGCAGCACGATGCTCCCCGGCACCTGTCTCGACCTGCTGGTTCCCATCCTGGAAAAGGCGTCGGGGCGCACCGCGGGTGTCGACTTCGGGGTCGCGGTCAACCCGGAGTTCCTGCGCGAGGGCAGCAGCGTGCGGGACTTCTTCGCCCCACCTAAGACCGTGATCGGCGAGTTCGACACCGAAAGCGGCGACGCGGTGGCCACGCTGTACGAGGGTCTGCCCGGCGACGTGTTCCGGGTGCCCATCCCGGTCGCCGAGATGACCAAGTACGCCGACAACGCCTTCCACGGCTTGAAGATCGGCTTTGCCAACGAAATCGGGGCGATCTGCCGGGCGCTCGGGCTCGACTCCCACAAGGTGATGGACGTCTTCCTCGCCGACCGCAAGCTCAACGTCAGCCCCGCCTACCTGCGCCCCGGTTTCGCCTTCGGCGGGTCCTGCCTGCCGAAGGACCTCCGCGGCCTCGTGTACGCGGCGCACCGCGCCGACGTTTCGGTGCCGCTGCTCTCGCACGTGCTGCCATCCAATGAAGAACACCTCAAGCGCGCGTTCGAACTGGTCGCGCGCTCCGGGAAGCGCCGGATCGGGCTGTTCGGCCTGTCCTTCAAGCCCGGCACCGACGACCTGCGCGAAAGCCCCCTGGTCGAGCTGGCCGAAAGGCTTCTCGGCAAGGGCTACGACCTGCGCATCTACGACGCCAACGTGAGCATGTCGCACCTGCTGGGCGCCAACCGCGAGTACATCGAAAACCGCCTGCCGCATCTGGGGCAGTTGCTCACCAACTCGATCGAAGAGGTCGTCGCGCACGCCGAAGTGTGTATCGTCGGTTGCACCGAGAAGGCCGTGCTGGACGCGCTCGAACCCGGCGACGGCCGTGTACTGATCGACCTCGTCCGCGTTCCCGGCGCCGAGCGGCGCCGGGCCGAAGAAGGATATGTGGGCCTTGCCTGGTAAAGCGACGAGCCCTGGGCGCAGAGCCCTCGTTCTCGTGGAGAACCTTTCGGTGCCGTTCGACCGCAGGGTGTGGCAGGAATGCACCACGCTGCGCGACGCGGGCTGGGAGGTGCACGTCATCTGTCCACAAGGGACAAAACGCGACACCGAGCCCGAAGCCGAGATCGACGGGGTGCGCATCCACCGGTACCCGCTGCGGGCCGCGACCGGCGGCCCCGCGGGGTACCTGCAGGAGTACGGAACGGCGCTGTGGCACACCTTCCGGCTGGCCCGCAAGGTCGGCCCGGTGGACGTCGTGCATGCCTGCAACCCGCCGGACCTGCTGTTTCTCGTGGCACGCATGCTCAAGCGCCGGGGCGCGCGGTTCATCTTCGACCAGCACGACCTGGTGCCCGAGCTGTACCTGTCGCGGTTCGACCGCGGCCAGGACCTGCTCTACCGCGCGGTGTGCGCGCTGGAGCGCATGACCTACCGGGCGGCGGACGTGGTGATCTCGACCAACGAGAGCTACCGCGAAGTCGCGTTGCGCCGCGGGGGAAAGCGGCCGGAGGACGTGTTCGTCGTGCGCAGCGCGCCGGCCGTGGAGCGCTTTCACCAGGTACCCGCCGAGCCGGAGCTCAAGCACGGCAAGCCCCACCTCCTGTGTTACCTCGGCGTGATGGGACCGCAGGACGGGGTCGATTACGCCCTGCGGTCGCTGGCGAAGTTGCGCGACGACCTCGGCCGGTCCGACTGGCATGCGGTGTTCGTCGGCGGCGGTGACACCTTCGACGAGATGGTCGTGCTCGCCGACCGGCTCGGCCTCGCCGACCGCGTCGAGTTCACCGGCCGCATCCCGGACGCCGACCTGCTCCGCTATCTGTCCACATCGGACATCTGCCTGTCGCCGGACCCGCTGAACCCGCTCAACGACGTGTCCACGATGAACAAGGTGCTCGAGTACATGGCGATGAGCCGCCCCATCGTCTCCTTCGACCTCAAGGAGGCGCGGGTTTCCGCCGGTGAGGCCGCGGTGTACGCACCGGCCAACGACGAACTGGAGTTCGCCAAGCTGATCGACCGGCTCCTCGACGACCCCGAGGAGCGCCGACGAATGGGCGCACTGGGCCGGGAACGCGTGGCCGGGCCGTTGTCCTGGCGTAACTCCCAACAGGCGCTGCTGGCCGCCTACGGAAGGGTCAGCCGGCAATGACCGACGAGACGGTACGGCTGACCTCGGTCGGCCGGATTCTGCGCAGGCGGTGGCGCCTGCTGGTGGCGCTCTCGGCGCTCGGCGCGCTCGTCGGCGCCGGTGCCTCGCTCCTGTTCTCCCCCGGCTACCAGGCTTCCGCGAGTGTCCTGCTCCAGGGCCCGCGGGAGGCGAACGAACTGCTGACCGAGGCGCAGGTGGCGCAGAGTACGTCGGTGCTCGACCGCACCGCCTCCACGCTCGGCTGGAAGGTCACCGGAAACCAGTTGCAGAAGTCGGTCACCGCGGCCGTGACCGACGGCAACATCGTCCGGATCACCGGGACCGCGGCCACCCCGGGCAAGGCGCAACAGCTGGCTCAGCAGGTCGCCGAACAGTACATCGCCTTCTCCGGCCAGCTCATCACCAACACCTCCGACGCCGCCGCCCAGCAGTTCCAGCAACAGAAGGAGGCGCTGCGGCAGCAGGTCGCGCAGACCAACCAGCGCCTCACCGACCTGGCCAAGCAGGCCACGGGCCCGGGCGTGGAAAGCGTCCAGGTGCGGACGCAGCTCGAGGGCTTGCGGACGGGGCTCGCGGAGGCGATGACCAAGCTCGACCAGGCGGACGCGGCGTCCAGCACGGCGAAAATGGCCCTGGTGGGACCGGCCGAGCTGCCGACGAGCCCGGCCTCGCCCACCATGGTCCAGTTCGTCGCGGGCGGCGCGCTGCTGTTCTTCCTGGCCGGAGTGCTCGGGCACCTGTTCGCGGCCCGCGCCGACAAGCGGCTGCGCTCCGAGTCGGAGATCGCCGCGGCGCTGGGCTCACCGCTGCTCGCCGGGGTGGACGTGCCGGACGAGCCGTCGAAGGCCCCGGGCGGGCTCCTGCCCAGGCTGCGGCGGCTGGTCTGGGACGACCGGCCGTGGGACATCCCCCCGTTCCCCGCCGCGGCCGACGAGGACGGGCTGAGCACCCGCTACCGGAGGGCGCTGAGCCGGATCCGGGACGGGTCCGACTCCGGGGTCCGCGTGCTCGTGCTGGTCGCCGCCGACGATCCGACCGCGCACAAGGCGGTCTCGAGGCTGGCTCTCACGGCGGGCGGTGAGCGTGCGGCGGGCCCGGTCGTGCTGCAGCTGGCCGATGTCAGCGCGAAACGGCCCACGGTCCCGGAGGACGACCGTGTGGCGGGCGTCATCGCGGTCATGACCGCGGGGACCAGGACCGCGTGGGAACTCGTCGGCATCGCCGAGGCCTGCCAGGACGCCGGACACCGGATGCTGGGCACGATCGTCACCCACCGGACCACACCGGTCGAACCGAACGTCCCGGCCGACCGGCCCCTGGAAGCGATGGCGGCTCAACCGTGAGCACCTCTCCTGCTTCCCAGCCTCTGGTCGACCTGGGCGGACTGCTCGCCGGAATCCGGCGGCGCCGCCGCTTCTGGCTCACCTTGGGCCTGATCGGGCTGCTCGCGGGCGGCGCACTGGCACTTCTCCTGCCGTCCCCGCCGACCGCCTCCACCCGGCTGCTGATCATCCACGAGGAAGACCAGCCCTCCGACTCCGGAACCCTGATCAAGACCGACCTCGCCGTGCTGGAGACGAGCCGGATCGCCGCCGCGGCGGTCAGGACCCTGCACTCCACCGAGAGCCCGGAAGACTTCCTGAAGCACATCAGTGCCGTCGGGGTGTCGAACAACGTGCTCGAGTTGAGCGCCAAGGGATCGAGCACCGGGGACGCGGTCGCCCGCGCCAAGGCGATGGCCGACGCGTTCATCAACGACTACGTGCAGCGTATTCAGGCCGGAGCCACCGCCGAGCAGCAGGCGCTGTTCAAGCAGCGTGACCAGGCTCAGGCGGAGCTGACGCAGGTCGACGCGCAGATCACCCAGGCGACCGGGCGCAGTTCCCAGACGCCGGCCACCCAACTGGAGTCCCTTTACGCCCACCGCGCGGACCTCGCCTCGCGTGTCTCCGATCTGACGGGGCGCGCGGAAGAAGCGGGCATCGGGGCGCCGAAGGTCGCGGCGGGAACCCAGATCATGGACGCCCCGCATCCGGTCCCCTCTTCGCTGCTCAAGACCGGGGCCACGGACGCCGGGATGGGGCTCGCGCTCGGGCTCGTGGTCGGGATCGCGCTGTCCGCGATTTCGGGCGTGGTGCGGGACCGGCCGGTGCTGCGGCGGGACATCTCCGCGCATCTCGGCGCGTCGGTCATCGCACAGTTCAGGACGCGCAGTGTCAAGGAGCGCAAGCGGGTCGCCACCACGCTGGTCCGGATCATCGACGGGGTTCCGAACACGGTGTCGCTGCTGGAACTCGGCTGTCCCACGGTCCAGGCCGCGCTGGCCCAGGACATGGCGGAGGAAGTGGGCACCGACGGCGAGGGCGTACGCCTCGGCTCGGTCACGCCCGGGACGTCGTGGACCGATCTGCCGCAACTCGGATCCGAGACCTTGCTCATCGTGCGTGCCGGATTCGCGAACGCACAGTGGCTGCACACGGTGGCGCGGCAGCTCGCGGACTGCCAGATCCCGATCCTCGGGGTGGTGCTGGTGGATCCCGATCCCAAGGACCACACCGACGGCACGCTCTGGGACGGACTGCACACCGCGCTGCGCGGCCGGGACCGCAAACCTCAGACACACAACGGCGAACTGCCGACCAAGATCCTGGCGCCGGTCAAACGGGAGGTCTCGTGAACGGGAAGAAGGCGGGAGTCTGAGGTGTGCGGGATCGCGGGAACCTACCGGTGGCCGGATGGCGGGCCGCTGACCGACCGGCTCACCAAGGCGCTGGCGCACCGGGGGCCGGACGGCGCCGGCCGTTACAGCCACACCACCGGTGACGCCGAAGTCCACTTCGGACATCGACGCCTGTCCATCATCGACCTGTCCGAGACCGGCGCCCAGCCGATGGTCTCCGACGGACTCGCGCTGATCTACAACGGTGAGCTGTACAACGCGCCGGAACTGCGTGCCGAACTCGAAAGCGCCGGGGTGCGGTTCCGGGGCACCTCCGACACCGAAGTCCTGCTGGAGGCTTGGCGGCGCTGGGGTACCGGCTGCCTGCCGAAGTTGCGGGGCATGTTCGCGTTCGCGATCTTCGACGAACGCACCGGGGACGTGGTGCTCGCCCGCGACCAGCTGGGCATCAAGCCGCTGTTCTTGTTGCGGCGCAACGGCGGGCTCGTGTTCGCCTCGGAACTCAAGGCGCTGGCGAGCGAACTCGGCGGGTCACTGACCGTCGACAACGCCGCCCTCGTCGCCTCCCTGCTGTACTACTGGGTGCCCGACGGCCGCTGCGCCTTCAAGGAGGCCGAAAAACTGCCACCCGGCAGCTGGCTGCGGTGCCGGGCGGACGGGACGTTCGAAGCCGGCCGCTTCTACTCGCTGCGGGAAGTCGCCGACGAGGCACAGCACGCCCCGGAACCGGACCTGGGCGCGGTCATCGAGGAATCCACCCGGAAGCACCTGCTTTCCGACGTGCCCGTGGCGACCTTCCTGTCCGGCGGCCTGGACTCCAGCTACCTGACCGCGCTCGCCGCGCGCCACCAGCCCGGCATCTCCGCCTACACCATCGGATTCCGCCCGGAGGACGCCAAGTTCGAGGCGATGCCCGACGATCTGCGCTACGCCCGCCAGGTCGCCGCGCGGTTCGGCGTCGAGCTGCACGAGATCGAGATCGCGCCGCAGGTGCTGGACCTGTTGCCGCGGATGACCTATCACCTCGACGAGCCCATCGGCGACCCCGCGGCGATCAACACGTTCCTGATCTGCACCGCGGCCCGTGCGGCCGGGGTCAAGGTGATGCTGTCGGGCATGGGCGCCGACGAGCTGTTCGCCGGGTACCGCAAGCACTTCGCGAACCTGCTGGCCGTGCGCTACCAGCGGATCCCACAGGGCGTGCGCCGCCCGGTGGAATCCCTTGTGGACAGACTTCCGGTGGCGACGGCGCGCCGGGGCTACCGTTCGGTGCGGTTCGCCAAGCGGTTCCTGTCCTTCGCCGAACTGCCCGAGGAAACCGCGTTTCGTCGCAGCTACACGATGTACGACCGGATGGAACTGCTCGACCTGCTCAACCCGGACCTCGCCGAATGCGTCGACGACGTGCTGACCGAGCACGCCGACACCTATCACGACAACGCGCTCGACGACTTCGTCAACCGCATGTGCCTCGCGGACGCGCGGCTGTTCCTGCCCGGCCTGAACCTCACCTACACCGACCGGTCGAGCATGGCCGCCTCCACCGAGGTGCGGACGCCGTTCGTGGACGTGGAGGTCGTGAAGGCCGCGTTCAGCATTCCCGGCAACCGGAAGATCGTGGGCAGGCAAGGAAAGGCCGCGCTGAAGCAGGCCGCGTCTCGAATCCTGCCGAAGGAAATCGTGTACCGGCCGAAGGGCCTGTTCAGCGCGCCGCTGCGCGCATGGATGAGCCGGGACCTCGCGCCGCTGATGCGTGAGGTCGTGCACGACGGCGTGCTCGTCGAATCGGGCTTCCTGCGACGAGACGCGTTGCGGCGGCTGGTCGAGGAGGACGCCTCCGGCCAGCAGGACAGGTCGAAACACCTCTGGCACATCTTGACCTTGGAGTACTGGTACCGCTCGGCGGTTCAGGGAGCGTAGGGAGTTCAGTGAAGCAGGTCGTACAGAACTACAAGAGCGGGGAGCTGGCACTGCTCGACGTCCCGGCGCCCGCGTGCAAACCGGGCGGCGTGCTGGTCCGGACCGTCTACTCGCTGATCTCCACGGGCACCGAGATGATGAAGGTCTCCGAGGCGAGCATGTCGATGGTCGGCAAGGCGCGGTCGCGGCCCGACCAGGTCGCCAAGGTCATGCAGAGCGTGGCCACCAACGGTGTGGTGGCCACCTACCGCAAGGTGATCAACCGCCTCGACTCCTACACCCCGCTCGGCTACTCGCTTTGCGGGGTCGTGGAGGAGGTCGGCCAGGGAATCGACGATGTCTCCGTCGGGGATCTCGTGGCCTGCGCCGGCAACGAGCACGCGCTGCACTCGGAATTGAACTGGGTTCCCCGCAACCTCTACTCCCGGGTCCCCGCGGTCGTGTCGCCGAAGCACGCGTCCTTCGCGACCGTCGGCGCCATTGCCATGCAAGGGGTTCGCCGCGGGGAGCCCCAGCTCGGCGACAGCGCGCTGGTGATCGGGCTCGGCCTGATCGGGCAGCTCGTGGTGCAGTTGCTGGTCGCCGCCGGGGTGCGGGTGGTCGGCGTCGATCCCGACCCCGGCCGGTGCGAGCTGGCCGAGCAACTGGGCGCGATGGTGTGCGATAGCCCGAGTTCCGGCGTGGTGGACACCGCGGTGAGCGAGCTGACCAACGGGCACGGTGTCGACCAGGTCTATCTGGCGGCGGGTGGCAGCACCAACGAACCGGTCGAGCTGGCCGCCCGGCTGGCCCGGGACCGCGGCCGTGTCGTCGACATCGGCAAGTGCCGGCTCGACCTGCCGTGGAACGCCTACTACGAAAAGGAACTCGACGTCCGGTTCTCCCGTTCGTACGGTCCCGGCCGGTACGACCCGGAGTACGAACTGGAGGGTCGCGACTACCCCATCGGGTACGTGCGCTGGACCGAACGCCGCAACCTGGAATGTTTCCTCGACCTCGTCGCGCGCGACCGGATCGACGTCGAGCCGCTGATTTCGCACATCGCGGACTTCTCGACGGCGGTGGAGACCTACCGGACGCTCAACGAGGGTGAGTTGAAGGCTGTCGCGGTCCTGTTCCGGTATCCCGAGCCGCCCGAAAGCCCCGAAACCGGCCAGCCGGAGGTGCGGTCGGTGCCCGCGGCGGGGCAGGTCAAGCTCTCGCCGCGTAACACGGTCGCCTGGACTCCGCCGGGCCGGGCCGTGCGTGTGGCGTTCGTGGGCGCGGGCAACTACGCGTCGTCGATGCTGTTGCCGCACCTGGCCGGTCGTGAGGACGTCAAGCTGCAGCAGGTCGTCACCACCTCGGCGCTGTCGGCCGCCAACGCGAAGCACAAGTTCGGGTTCGCCGAGGTCTCCACCGACATCGAGGCGATGCTCGCCGATCCGGGAATCGACGCGGTGTTCGTGGTCACCAGGCACAGCTCGCACGCCGAACTGACCGCGCGGGCGTTGCTGGCGGGCAAGGCCGTGTTCGTGGAGAAGCCGCTGGCGCTCAGCGAGGCCGACCTCGGCAAGGTGCTGGCCGCCATCGAGGAGTCCGGCAACGACCGGCTGCAGGTCGGCTTCAACCGGCGGTTCGCGCCACTGCTGCGGCAGGCGCGCGAGAACTTCGGGACCAGGATCGGCCCCGCGTCGGTCCGATATTTGATCAACGCCGGGCAGTTGGAAGGCGGCAGCTGGTACAACCAGCAGGAGGCCGAAGGCACCCGGTTCGCCGGTGAGGGCGGGCACTTCATCGACACGGTCAGTTGGCTGCTCGGCGACGACCCGGTCTCGGTCTACGCCACCGCCACGCCCAAACAGGCCGACCTGCACGCGACCTTCCGCTACCCGGACGGCTCGACCGCGAGCGTCACCTACGCCACCAGCGGGCACACCGGTTTCCCGAAGGAAACGCTCGATCTGGTCGCCGACGGCAAGGTTCTGCGCCTCGACGACTTCTTGCGCGCGTCGGTGTACGCGCGTAAGAAGTGGGCCAGCTCGCGGATTCCCCGTGGTCGCGACAAGGGCCAGCAGGCGGAACTCGGCGCGTTCATCGAGGCGGTGTCGTCCGGCGGCCCGATGCCGGTGCCGGCCGAGTCGCTTGCCGCGACCACCCTCGCCACGCTCGCCGTGCAGCGCAGCCTTTCCACTGGTGGCCCGGTGGAGGTGCGGGCGGTCGCGCGCGAACTCGCGGACAAGGCGGTTCGGACATGATGAGCCCTGGCTGGTACCTGCGGCGCCTGTCGCGGATGGGCCCGCGGGAGGTGGCCGGCCGGGTGACGGACGAAGTGCGCCGCCGCCGATGGCGTTCCCGGGTTCGGCCCTACCCCGGCCGCGGTCCGGCGCCGACTCCACGAGTCGGCCTGCCGGTCGATGCGTTCGTGAAGGTTCCCAAGTCCGCCAAGGCGCGACTGATCGCCACAGCCGACCGGCTGATGGCCGGCGATGCCGAGTACTTCGGCGTGACCCGCGGCGACCTGGCCAACCCGGACTGGTCGTACGACCCGAAAACGGGCCGCCGCGCCCCGGACGGCTACGCCTTCGACATCCCCTACCGTAACGAGGAGATCGTCGGCGACATCAAGCAACTCTGGGAGCCGTCCCGGCATCAGCACCTCACCGTCCTCGCCACCGCCTACGCGCTCACCGGCGAAGACCACTACGCCGCGAGGGTGGCCGACCACCTGAAGTCCTGGTGGGCGGCCAACCCGCCGCTGCGCGGGGTGCACTGGGTCAGCGGGATCGAACTGGGTATCCGCCTGCTGTCCTGGGTGTGGGTGCGCCGCCTGCTCGACGGCTGGCCTGGCGCGCCTGGCCTGTTCGAGGAGAACATCGAGGCACAGCACCAGATCTGGCATCACCAGCGATGGCTCGCGGCCTTCCCCAGCCGCGGGTCGTCGGCGAACAACCACGTCATCGCCGAGGCCGCCGGTCAGCTCGCCGCGGCCAGCGCCTTCGCCTGGTTTCCCGAGTCGCCGCGCTGGCGGGCCGACGCCATGCGGCTGCTGGACGAGCAGTTGGTACACAACACCTTCGACTCGGGGCTCAACCGCGAGCTGGCCTCCGAGTACCACGGGCTGGTCCTGGAACTGGGACTGGCGGCCGCGCTCGAAGCGGAAGCGTCCGGTGTCCAGGTGCCCGGATCGACCTGGTCGGTGCTGCTCCGCATGACCGACGCCTTGGCCTCCATTGTGGACGGACGGCTGCGCCCGCCGCGGCAGGGTGACGCCGACGACGGCCACGGCCTGATCCTGGACGGCGCGGAAACCGACCGCTGGGCCTCCCTGCTCGCCACCGGCGATGTCCTTTTCGGACGCCTGAGGTGGTGGCCGGCGGTTCCCGCCGAAGACGTCAGGACTCCCCTGCTGACCGCACTCGCCCGCGCGCCACGGGTCGCCATGAACCGGCCGGCTCGCCGCCCCGCGAAGTTGGCCGACGCCGGGCTCACCATCCTGCGCTCGGGCGACATCTGGTGCCGCTGCGACGGCGGACCCCACGGTTTCCTGTCCATCGCGGCACACGCGCACGCCGACGCGCTTTCGGTGGAAGTACGGCACCACGGCGTCGACATCCTCGCCGATCCGGGCACGTTCTGCTACCACGGCGAGCCTGCCTGGCGGTCGTACTTCCGGTCCACGCTCGGCCACAACACGTTGGAACTCGACGGTCAGGACCAGTCCGCCTCGGGCGGACCGTTCCTGTGGACGAGACATGCGGAGAGCAAGGTCCTCTTCGCGCACACGCCGGAAAACGGCACGTCACGCTGGTGCGCCGAGCACGACGGTTACCGGCCCGCGGTCCATCGCCGTTCCGTGCAGCTCAGCGGCTCCGAACTCCGCATCTCCGACGAAGTGCTCAGCGCGCGGTCGCATCCCTGCCGGCTCGCGTTCCATCTCGGCCCGGAGGTCGCCGTCGAACTCGACGGCACAAAGGGCACAAAGGGCACAAAGGCGGAGCTGACCTGGTCGACGGGCCGCGCCGTGCTCGAACTCCCGCCCGGGCTGTCGTGGACGGCACACCGCGGCGAGACCGACACCCCGTTGGGCTGGTACTCCCCCGGCTTCGGCCGCCGCGAGCCCGCCTTCACGCTCATCGGAGCCGGTTCGACCGGGCCGGACGCGTTCACCACCTTGCTGCGTTTCGAGGAAACCCCATCGTGAAAACTCTCGCCGGCGCACTGACCGTCGCCGTGCTCCTGGCGGGGTGCTCTGCCAGCGACGACGAGCAACCGAGCCACACCGACACCCGTTCAGCCGCCCCCGCCGCGACCGTCTGCGACCGAATGCAGCCGGGTCCGGCCACCGCCCCGGCCGGGGCGGTGGCGGTCGATCCCGCGGTCGAGAACGACCTGATCACCAAGACCAAGGAAAGCCCGCCGGGGACCACCTTCTGGCTGATGCCGGGCACGCACCGGTTCCGCGACGAGCGGTACGACCAGGTCGCCCCGAAGGACGGAAACACCTACCTCGGCGCGCCCGGCGCGATCCTCGACGGCCGCAAGGTCAACGAGTACGCCTTCACCGGCCAGGCCAGGGACGTGGCCGTCCGCTACCTGACCGTGCGTGGTTTCGTGGCCCCGCACGACGAGGGCGTGGTCAACCACGACTCGGGCGACGGCTGGATCATCGAGCACAACACGATCGAGGCGAACTCCGGAGCCGCGCTGATGGCGGGCGCCCGGCAACAGATCCGGGGCAACTGCCTGCGCGACAACGGCCAGTACGGCATCAACGCGTACAAGGCGGGCAACACGATCAAGGGCCTGGTGATCGAGGGAAACGAGATCACGGGCAACAACACCGACGACTGGGAGACCCGCAGCCCCGGCTGTGGTTGCAGCGGCGGAGTCAAGTTCTGGTCGGTCAACGGTGCCGACGTGCGCGGCAACTGGATACACGGCAACCACGGACCCGGGCTGTGGGCGGACACCAACGACAACGACTTCCTGATCGAGGACAACCTCATCGAGGGCAACGACAGCTCGGCGATCATCTACGAGATCAGCTACAACGCGATCATCCGTAACAACACGATCCGGCGGAACAACTGGGTCGAAGGCCGCAACCGCGTCGCCCGCGGCGACAGTTTCCCGGTCGCCGCCATCTACATCTCCGAATCCGGCGGTGAACCTCGGGTGGCAGCCCGCACCGACAAGATCGAGATCTCCGCCAACACCCTGCAGGACAACTGGTCCGGGATCACGCTCTGGGAGAACGCCGACCGGTTCTGCAACAGCCCCGCGAACACCTCCAGCGGTAGTTGCACCCTGCTCGTGCCGGACCAGACCCGCTGTGCGCAACCCGCCCTCGCGTCGCTGCCGCTGGTCTCGGACTGCCGGTGGAAGACCCAGCGGACCGACATCCACGACAACCGGTTCGAACTCGACGCTTCGGTCGTGGGGTGCACGACGACCTGCGGGCGGATGGCTGTGCTGGCCAACTTCGGCACCTACCCGGACTGGTCGCCGTACAAGGGCCAGATCATCCGCGACGCGGTCACCTTCGATCAGGAGAACACCTGGCACGCCAACACCTACATCGGTCCGTGGACGTTCATGCCGCATGACACCGACCGGATAGTCACCGCCGCCCAATGGCAGGCCCTGCCCTACCGGCAGGACACCGGCAGCACCTTCCGGAGCAACTGATGCACGTCGTCGAGATCGGAGGGGAGCCGCGCACCGAAACCGTGCGAACGCCGAAACTGGTCGGCGTCGTGTGGACACTGCTGGTCGTCAACACCCTCGGCTCCATCGGTGTGGTGACCATCGTCCGGATCCCCCGGTCGATCATCCAACTGGTCACCATGGGCTCGCTGGTGGTCGCGTTCGCGCTGGCACTCGCGCTCAACCACCGGGTGCGCATCCGCCCGAACGCCTACCTGCTGCTGCTCACGCTGCTGCTGGTGACCAGCGTGATCTCCAGCGCGCAACTGGAGTCCGGTTATGGCGCGTTCTTCCGCTGTTTCCGCCTGTTCCTGTTCATCTCGACGCTGTGGCTGCTCACCCGGTGGTGGGACGGCACCCTGACGTTCGTCCACTACCACATCCGGGTTCTCGTCGTGGTGCTCATGTCGGTGCTGGCCGGTCTGGTCATCTCGCCGGGAAAGGCGATGCCGGAGTTCTACAGCGGCCGCCTGCTCGACGCCATCTGGCCGCTCACCCCGCCGCAGGTGGCGCACTATGCCGCCATCTGCGTGGGCCTCACGCTCATGCTCTGGCTCGGCAGGCGGACGGACCGGACCAACGCGTTGGTCGTCGCCGTGCCCGCGCTCGGCGTCCTGTTCCTGAGCCACACCCGGACGGCCACTCTCGGCCTCGTCGTCGGCATGACGGTGGCCCTGCTCTCGCTCTCGCTGACAAACGCCAGGGCGCGCAAGGTGTTCGCCTTCTCCGCGCTGAGTGCCGGGGCGGTCGCGGTGTTCGCCGGTGGTCTCGTGCTGGCGTGGTTCCAGCGTGGGCAGAGCCAGGAGAGCCTGTCGAACCTCACCGGCCGCGCCAAGGTCTGGGACGCGCTGCTCGAAGCGCCACGCACCACCATGGAGAACCTGTTCGGCATCGGCCTCGGCGACAAGTCGTTCGGCGGCCTGCCGATCGACAGCAGCTGGCTGGCCGTGTTCCACGAAGAGGGTTACGTCGGCGTGGTGATCGTCGCCGCGTTCCTGCTCATCCTGCTCACCGTGGCCGTGCTTCGACCGCCGTCGCTCTCGCGTGCGTGCGCGATCTTCCTGATCGTCTACTGCCTGACCGCGTCCTACACGGAAGCGGGTCTCGGCGACGCCTCGCCGTATCTGCTCGATCTGGCCATGGCCGGTTCCTTGCTGGCCCAGGGGGAGACTTCGTGAAGGTCCTCGTTGTGCACAACCGCTACCGGTCGGAGCAGCCCAGCGGGGAGAACAACGTCGTAGACCAGGAGGTCGCGCTGCTCGCCGACGCCGGGCACGAGGTCGGCGTGTTCGAGCGGCGAAGCGACGACATCGCCGCGATGTCCCTGCTGGAAAAGGCGACCGTGCCGTTACGGGTGCCGTGGAATCCCGCGGTGCGAACCGAACTCACCGCCCGGCTGCGGGCGGAGCGGCCGGACGTCGTACACATCCACAACACCTTCCCGCTGCTTTCGCCGTCCGTCCTGGCCGCCTGCGCCGATGTCGGCGTGCCGGCCGTCGCGACCCTGCACAACTACACGATGGTTTGCCCGCCGGGAACGCTCTACCGCGACGGCCACCTGTGCACATCCTGCGTCGGCACCGCGCCCGTTCCGGCCGTCCGGCACGGCTGCTACCGGGACTCGCGACTGGCCACCGTTCCGATGGCGGTGAACCTGGCGGTGAACCGCCGCCGCTGGTGGTCCGGCATCGCCCGGTTCTTCTGTATTTCGGCCGCGCAACGGGATTTCCTGGTGCGGGCGGGAATGCCGGTGTCACGCATGCTGGTGAAGCACAATTTCGTGGCAGACCCGGGAATCGGGCGCACCGGACCCGGTGAGCACATGCTCTTCCTCGGCCGGATCACCGCCGAAAAGGGCATCCGGCTCCTGATGGCCGCGTGGGAGCGCTGCGGTCTCGAAATTCCGCTGGTTATCGCGGGGACCGGACCGATGCAGGACGAGGTCGCGCGATGGGCTGGGAGCCGGGACGATGTGCGGTACGTGGGCCTGCAGAGCAAGGCCGAATGCCGCGAGCTCCTCGCCCGGTCGGTGGCGGTGGTGGCGCCGTCGACTTGGCTCGAGGCGTTCGGACTGGTAGTCGTGGAAGCGATGGCGGCCGGGGTGCCCGCGATCGCGCCCGCACATGGCGCGTTCCCCGAACTTGTGGAGGACGGCGTGACCGGCCTACTGCACCACCCGAACGACCCGGCGTCGCTCGCGGACTGCCTGCGCCGTGTGGTTGACGGGAACGACTCGATGGGCACCGCCGCCCGCCGCCGCTACGAACGCGACTTCACCCCGTCGACGGGCCTGACTCGCCTGCTCGCCGGCTACGAGTCGGCGATATCCGAAGGGGCCGCCCGTGCGCTTCGACCGTGAGGCGCCCGGCTCCCCTGCCCCACGCCTCGTAGCGATCGTCGCCGCCCTCGTCGTCGCCGCACTCGGCGTCCTGTACTTTGCCGGCGGCAGCCTCGGCGCCTTCGACGGCCAAGCCGAACCCATGGACGGCCTGCAAGGCCCATGGCGCGGCGTCGCACTCGTGGTGGACTTCTGCGGCGAACCCGCGGGCTCCACCGTTCTGACGGTCGTCGTCGTGCTCACCTGCCTGCTACTGCGACGCTTCCGCCTGGCCGGGGTCGCCGTCGTCGGCATCGCCCTCACCGTCGCCTCCACAACCGTGCTCAAGCCCGTCGTCGACCGCACCATCCACGGCGACTACCTGTCCTACCCCAGCGGCCACACGGCTTTCGCCACCTCCCTCGCCCTCATCCTCGCCGCGCTCACCATCGACGTCTTCCGCCTGACCAGGGGGCTCGCCATCCTCGTGACCCTCGCCATGGTGATCCCAGCCGGCACCACCATGGGCTGGGCCGAGGTCATGCTCAGCGCCCACTACCCGACTGATGCGGTAGGCGGCTTCTTCACCGCCCTCGCCGCCGTCCCGGCCGCGGCCTGGCTCGTCGACCGGATCGCCAGCCGCCTTCCACGACGACGTTCAGCAACGCCACCCAAGCCTCCAGTGACGTCGTGATCCGCCCGCCCTCAGGGTTCCTGCTGTCCCGAACACCGACGCCGTGACCGAAGAACGCCACCTCGACGCAGTTCTCCCTGCCGGTGTAGCTACTCTTCCGCCAATCGACCACGGCGTCCACTCCAGGTTTCGGATGATCTCCGCGACGAACTTGGCCGACTCGGCGGGTTCATCGCTGCCTCTCGAAGGGTAGCGATGGCGCGCTGGTACGCGGCAACCGTTTTGTGTTCCATGACCATCGACGAAGAGCTGTGTTTGCTCCAAGTAGAGGACTGGTCTCGCCTGCTCGAACCCCATGGGCCGCCACGAGCCCTTCAACGCGGGGCCCGCACGGCTGGTGGGCCGGAAGCACCTGCGCACAGACGTTGTCCCGCTCGGAAAACTCCAGCACTTGCCGTAGCTGATCTGCAAGGGACATCTCGGGAACACGGGCCATACCTCAGCGCGTACTCACCGATAATGGTGTGAAACCGCACCGGCGAACATCCCGACAGCACGTGTTGCCTGCCGACCCGGTGGGTTGCGCAAAAGTCCGCGTCCCCTCAGTCTCCTCGAAGGCCATCAGGACGGCCCGAGCGTAGTCCGCGGTCTGGAGCAACCCGGGAACCAACTCCGGATCAGCCTCCAGGATTGCCGTGGCTTCCCGTTCGCAGGCCGTAAGCGCCGCAAGGGATCGCTCCATACCCGGAAACCTCATCATCCAGATCCGGTCCCAACTGAACAAACAACGGACCTTTCCCCACTTTTTCGAGGCGAAGGATAGTGCGGACCAGAGAATTCGGGCGCCTGAAAGGAGAACTCACGTGCGTCCGAAGGTGAACTCCGGTGCGCGAACGCACAGCCGCACCCACCCCGGCCCCGCGGCGGAAGAAAGGAGAAAGAGGCGCAGCGTATGTCACTGTGGGCACGTTGGTTGTCGGCCTAACCGGCCTGGTGGTATTCCTGATGAGCGACAAGCCCGGCGGCACGGCCGGCGGCGCGCGCCCATCCGCATCATCTGGCATCGTGCCCCCGCTACCTTCCCAAGACCTCGATCCTTCGAGATCGGCAGCCGGGTTCTCACCATGCCGGTTCCGAGGATGGCCAGTTCATTCAGGTTGGGTTCGCCCTGGAAAAGGCGTTCACTGACAAGAACGTCGAGCAGATCATGAGCTACGTCTGTGAGGACGGCAAGACACACGGTGCACAGGGCGAACTGAAGACCGTCGCTTCATACCTGGATCCGGCGAACAGTGACCACTCCACCACGATCAGGTTCATCATGAGCGGCATCAAGAGGTCTCCACAAAATTCAAGAAACGGGAAAACCCGCCGCTCGTATCAAGGATGTCGAAGCCGTTCTCGGTGCCGCGGATCTTGCCGGACAAAGCAGCATCCTTCAGCCTCTGGACGGCCGCCTGGGCCATGGTTGCGTCGTTGATGCCCGCGTTTACGGCCCTAGCCGCTGCGCCGGTAACCCCACGCCGAATCGCTCACCGACGCTGCCCGACAAACCGGGTCAGCTATGACGCGGGCAACTTCGGCTCGGCGTAGTCGGACACCTTGCTCACCACCGAGCAAGCGTCTTGGGTCGTCCCGCGGAGAGTCTGACCGTCGATATCTACTCGGCCAGAACCAACAGCGATACTGATCGCACACGACCCTTGTCCTTGACCGTTCCGCTGGACAACCGCCTGCCGTCCCCCACTCGTGGTCGCGTTCGAGAGTGTCTCATCGGGTCGAGTTACTGCGACATCTTTGATACTTTGCGTAGGCCGCACTGCGATACCAACGACGAAACCGCCTTGGCCGGCTGTTGCTGATTTCGTCCAGCGGCATGAGCTTGCCGAACCGGCGAATTCGCCTTGATCTTCGGGCGCTCCGATGCCGGGGACCGCTCGCTGGGCTTCACTCTGGTTGAGGAGAGCACATGCCTTGACATCACGCAGTCCGCTTGCCGCAGGCGAGGAGGTTGGGTCGCCCGACGTCGGCTGGCCAGTCGGTGATGGCTGACCAGTCTGAGTGCTGGTACAGGCGCCAGCGGCCAGAACGGTGGCTGCGATGATTGTCATGAGGGCTGCTGAGCGCACCCGTATCCTCCGCGTCGACTGTGGCGGTTACTTGAGCACCTGAACGTTACCGTGCTCGTTGTCCTGGTATGCCTTCCTGGCCTGGTTGAGGGCGTCCCGAGTGATGTTCAAAACCTCACCGAGTTGGTCGACTACCGCATCGGCGGACTGCGTCTCGCCGGTACCGCCCTTTTGCACGTGGCCGGAAACTGTTTGGGCATAAGGACTGGAACCCAGCCTCGGCGCCTGCGCCACCTTGTAAACACTGTCTCGCAGGTGGAGCAACTGATTTTCACAGTCAGTGAGAGCGTTCATGAGAACGCTGAAGCCGTTCTCGGTGATCCGGATCTTGCCGGATGAGGCCGCATCTTTCAGGCCTTGGGCGGCCTGCTGCGCCTGGGCGAGCGACTCCTTGCTGACGCCCGTCTCGACGGCCTTAGCAGCGGCTCCGATGGCCGCCCCGACCTGTCCTAAAAAGCCGGTCGAAGTGCTCTGTTGCGGGGTTCCGCCGTTCTCAGTCCAGGCCATGGATGTCCCTCCCGATCCACTGTCCAGGGCCAACCGTAGCAGCGGCGGGACAGCGCCGGGGTGGGGTTTGGTCAAGTCGGAACCCACCGGAACCGACAGGCCCTGACCTGCGTCAAAGGTGTGTTTGCGTAGAAAGCGGGGTCACGGCGGCCGGGAGCTGGCTAGACTTCGTTGCGAGAGAGGCTTCCCGACCGGGGTGAGGGGACGACAGATGACTGCTCCGCAGCCGCCGAGGACCTACGGCGACGGGCAAAAGACGGCGGACCAGATCCAGGCGCTGCCTCCGGAGCAGCAGCGGGCCTATTTCGAGACCCAGATGTCTCCCCAGGCGCGGCAGGACTACTTCAACGACCAGTACGGCGGCAACCTCCCGTGGTTCCTCGGGGCTCCGGGCCGGGCCATGGCGACCGTGGCAACCAACAAGTACGGTCAGGACAGCATCGAGCAGGCAACGACGTCCAACACCCGGTACGTCACCGGTCTCACGCCCTCGAACAGCGACTACAAAGGCGTGGACCACCCCACGTTGCAGAGTTATGTCCAGGCCGTCGACCCGGGTCAGGTCGGTGGGATGTCCGACGGTTACCACGAGATGGCGAGTACGTTCAACGAGATCGCCACCGCGTTGAAGGACGCCGTCACCAAGTCGCAGAGCGAGTGGGAGGGTGACGCGGCGGACTCGGCGCGCGGGTATTTCACCAGCTTGCAGACCTGGGCCGACGGGAACTCGCAGAACTCGCAGTTGGCGTCCGAGGTCACCTACCAGCAGTCGACGGCTGCCCAGACGGCGAAGAACAGCATGCCGGACCCGATCCCGTTCAGCTGGCAGGACGAGCTCAAGAAGTGGGCCTCCAACCCGTTCGACATCGTCGACAGCGTCAAGTCTTCGATGGAGAAGCAGCAGCAGAGCCAGGAGGCGCACGACCAGGCCGCGCAGGTGATGTCGAGCTACGACAGCAACCTGTACGGCGCCGCCTCCAAGCAGCCGGTGTTCGCCGAACCGCCCAAGTTCGAGGCCGGCGGGAGCGGTGGGACCGGCTCGATCACGGGCAGCATCGGCAGCACGGCCACGTCCGGATACCAAGGTTCGACCGGTGAGGCCGGTAACGTCCCAGGTGGTGCCGGGCACTCCGGCGGGTCGGGCGGTGCCGGGGGTGGCGCCGGATCGGTGAGCGGGGCGCTTGGCGGGTTGCCCGGGGCCGGAGCCGGGGCCCGCGGCTCGTCGCTGGAGGCGGGGGCGAGGACCGGGTCGTTCGGCCGCGGGGCCGGCAACACCAGCGCCCAGGGGTTCCAGCCGTCCAGCAACTTCTCGCCATCCTCGTCGAACAACAACCCGAACGCGATGTCGACCATGGGTGGCATGCCGATGGCCCCGATGATGGGCGGGATGGGCGGGTTCGACGGCGGCGACGAGTACTCGAGCAAGGTCGGGCGCGGTGGTGGCTTCGGGCCAGGCGGCTCCAGCGGGAGTGCGACCGGGAGTGGCAGCGCCGCCGGGAGCGTGGTGGGTGAAGGCGCGCGGACCGGGTTGCGGGCCGGTGGCGCGGGTGCCGCCGAGGCCGCGGGCGC
>NZ_DATELF010000114.1:0-40159 GCF_035276945.1 Amycolatopsis sp.
ACCCGGCGTCGAAACCGCCGACCGTCCCCGCGTGGACGGAAAGGGACTCGACAGGCGACGATGGCGCAGCGGGCACGGCAAGGCTCCAGGTCATTCAGGCGTAGGCAACCCCCATGATCAACCGCCCTGCCGTGCCCACCCACAACACCGAAACAACGGTGTTTCACAACACATCTCAACAGGTCACGGAACCGAAAACCGACCTTGCCCCAGCCCTGCTAATCGGGCCATGCCAGCACGCCCGATCTGAGTATGTGTGAAACGAGGTGAACCCGGTTGGGGGAGTGGAACTGGTTGAGCAGCGTCGAAACGTGGCGTTTCACCCCGTGGATGGAGATTCCCAGCCTACTGGCTATTTCCTTGTTGCTGGCGCCGGCGACGAGCAGGGTGAGCACCTCGGTTTCGCGCGGGCTCAGATGATTCAGATGATTCAGCCGCGGCAGCGGTACCGTGCCGCTGCCCTGCGCGCGGCCGAGCAGGTATGACGCGATGGCGTCCGGAACCGCGAGCTGCCCGTCCATGACCTGCCGCAGAGTGGCGTGCAGCGAACGGGAGGTGAGCTCGCCCTGCATGATGTAACCGCTGGCGCGCCACCGGGTCGCTATCTCGAGCTGCCCCGGCTGGGCGGTCGGCACGACCACGATCAGCGGATGCAGTCCTTCCACCGCCACCCCGGCCCGTTCCGCGCTCGTGAGCGTGGCGGCGGAGACCAGCGTGACATCTGCGCCCGCCGCCATTTCCAGGCCGGCGGAAACCGATGCCACCGCCGACGCGGTGACCTTGGGCATCGAGGAGGTGATGGCCAGCAGGCCGCGGCGGATCACCTCCTGTTCCTCCACGATGAGTAGTTTGATGTCCGCAAGCAGGCGGGCGTCAGCTCCGGCTGCGACGGCGATGCTCGCTTCGCTCAGCCGCATGGTCGCACCCCCCTCCGATAGCCGATCCGTTGCCGGATTCGCTGACGGGGAGTGGCTCGACGACCGTGTTCCGCACGTACTCGTAAACGACACTGGTGTGCACGTCCGCGATTTCCGGCCGCTGGGTGAGGTGGTCCAGAACGAACGCGTAGAGATCGCTACTGCCGCCGACCGCGATGTGGACCAGGAAGTCGTGATTGCCTGAGGTGGCGAACAGGTTGATGACCTCGGGAAGTTTGAGGACCCAGGCGCGGAACTGGTCGATGACCCGCCGCGACGGCGGCCGGATCTTGATGAACACCAGCGCCTGCACGCGGCGCCCGATGACATTGAGGTCAACGGCCGCATGGAATCCGGTGACCGCGCCGCGGTCGAGTAGCGTGCGGACCCGCTGCAGCGACGTCGAAGGTACGACGTGCGCCGATCTGGCGAGCTCCCTGTTGGTCTGCCGGGCGTCTCGTTGGAGCTCCCGTAATAACGTCAGATCGAGTCGGTCGAACACCTCGATGTGCCCCCATCCGTATTGTCGTCGATTCGTCAACCCCGGTTGCCGCGGTGGGCCGCCCAGTGCGCCGATAGTTTCTCCATGGCCGCGAAATCGACCCTTCCGCCGAATGAACGACGTGAGTTGCCCGGCGCGCGTGGACCGTGTGCTGTCCCCTATGAAACCATAGTGCCCGGCTGATCAGCCATAGCGAGTTTCCGCTGGACATGGCGGCAGAGGGCGCAGCCTGCCACTGGGGAATCCAAGGAGGCCGACTCGACAAGATCGTTGATTTCGCCATTTGGAGTATCGGTGTCGTCCGTGTGCGGGCTTGTGGAATTGCCCACCCCGCGGCTGGTTTCCATACGCTGGGACGGAAACGCTTGTCGCCGTTGAATTCCCGTCATTTGTTGATCAATAACCGCCGACTCCCGGGAGAACCATGATCGAAAGGGGGTGGACACTGTGACCGTCGAGCGCATCGAGGAAGAGGGCCTCGTCAAGGAGTGGCACGCCAACCAGATCTGATTCGAGTCGGAACCGGGTGGGGGACGGCGTAATGCCGTCCCCCATTCGGGGGAGGAACCAGCATTGCAGAGACCACGGGTAAAACCTTTTCTCCGTGTCTACCGCCGGGCGGGGGAACCGCATCTGTTTCTCGGCCTCGGCCCCAGCAAGATACGCGTCGCCAAGCCCACCGACGAGATGGTGGAATTCGTGGTCGGCCTGGATGGCTCGGCGACCGTCGAGGAATTGCGGGCCAAGTATCCCGACGCGGCGGAGTGGGTCACCGCGCTGGACCGCGTCGGCGCCATCGAGGACGCGGACGCGGAGCCGGACATCGACCCCGCCCTCGCCGCGCGCTGGAGCAGGCAGATCAATTATCTGCGGCTTTACGACCGCGAGGGCTGGACCGGGTTCGAAGGCCAGCAGCGTCTTGCCGGCGCACGGGTGGTCGTCGTCGGTACGGGCGCCGGCGGGACGACCTTGCTGCGCCTGCTCGCCGCTGCGGGCATCGGCAGGCTGGAGGCGGTCGACTTCGACACCTTCGCACTGGACAACCTGCCGACCCACGCCACCCTCGACGAGGAAGATGTCGGCGAGTTCAAGGTCGAAGTGCTGCGGCGCCGCCTGGCACGCCAGAACTCGAAGCTGTCCTTCACTCCCCACCAGCGCTCCGTCGCGTCGTCCGACGAGCTCGCCGAGCTGATCGATGGCGCGGACTTCTTCATCCACGCCTTCGACCGGCCGCGTGAGCACGCCGCACGATGGTCGAGCGAGGCGAGCCTGGCCACCGGCGTCCCGCTGACATCGATCGGTGCCACCGACAAGGGCGCCAGGGTCGGCCCGACCATGATCCCCGGCCGGACACCGTGCTGGGACTGCGTCGGCATCCACGGCCTGGACATCCTGCGACCGGAGCAGACCGCCTGCCTCACCGGATCGACCGTGGCCATGCTGGCGGGAATCGCGGTGAACGAGGTGATCGGGGAGCTCTCGGGCGCCAAACCGGCCGCGACCGCGGGGCGAAGCCTCTACATTGACACTGACAAGCTCACGTTCACCTTCACCGACTACACGAGCCGCGACGACTGCCCCTGCGCAACGTATGGCTCCTAGGTTATGAGGTCCTTGCGCTTTCTTGGCGAAATGCGAACCTGGACGGGCCTGGCGCGGATCTGGCTGCCCACCGCGCTGGGCTCCTCCATGCTGGTGCTGGAAATCCCCGTCGCGGCGGCCGCCGTGGCCAGGAGCGCCGCCGGGGCACAGGGACTGGCCGCGTTCGGCGTGGCCATAGCGATCCTGGTGGTGGCCAACTCGCCCGCACTGGCCATCACGCCCCTGGTAGTGGCCGACGCCGAGCGGGGGCCAAGCCTGCGGACCCTGCGGTACGCCGCTGCGGTGGGAATAGTCACCGCGGCGGTGCTGGTCCTGCTGGTCTCGGTGCCGGAGTTCCGTGCCGCGCTGGGCGGCGGGCTGGCCCTGTCCGGGGACCTTACCGCCGCGGTCCGGGACTGCCTGCTCGCCCTGGCGCCCGCGTCGATCGCGGTCGCGGTGCGCCGGTACCTGCATGGACGGCTGATCGCGGCCAGGCGAACCGGCGGGATCTCGGCGGCGACGGTGACCCGGCTGGTGATCTCCGCCGTGATCGTCTGGGCATTGGTGCTCTCCGCACCCTGGCTCGGTGCCACGGCCGGTGGGTTCGCGCTGTGCGCCGGTGCGGTGGCCGAGGCCACGGTGCTCGCCGTATCGGTGCGGCGGTTGCGGCAGCCCTTCGTGCCCGGCGTGACCAGACTGTCCAGAATGGTCCGACGGCACGCCGCGCTGGCGGCCACCAGAGCGCTGAACATGGCGCCGCAACTGGTCACCACGATCGGCGTCACGCACTCGTTGCGGCCGGGGCCTTCGCTGGTGGTGTGGCCGGGGCTCTACGGGTTGCTCGCGCTGTTCACCGGTCCGGTGAGCGATCTGGAGTCGGTGGTCGCGGGACACGTCCAGCGCACCGGCGACCGGCGGGCCGCCGTGCACCTGACGGCGGTACTCGCCTTCGCCTTCGCGGCCGTCTACCTCGCCGTCGTGTTGTCGACCATAGGAACCGCGTATCTGCGGCAGTTCGTCGGGACCCCGGCTGAGGAGACCGCGCTCGGCCTGCGGTGGGCGCCACTCGCGCTCGCGGTCCCCGCGTTGTGGGTGCTGCGGTCCGCGCAGCGCGGCCTGGTGATCGCCAGCGGACGGATGGCCTCGCTCGTCCGCGGAGTGGTGGCGCACGCGGCGGTTCTGGCCGGCGTGACCGCCTTGCTGACCTTCGGTCCGCTGACCGGTGTCGCCAACGCCTACCTCGCGATCACCGCGGGGCTGGCCGCCGAATCGGCCGTGATCGCGGTGCTCCACCGTCGGTACGCGGCCGGCGCAGAGCGCGGAGACAGTCCGCTGAGGACGGACTCGGCACGGAAAGATGAGGCGCTGCCTTGAGAATAGCGGTGATCCAGCAGTCTGCCTGTGGTCGCGAGGTGGGCGTCAACATCGACCTGGCCCGGCAATGGACGTTGCGGGCCGCCGACGCCGGCGCGGACGTCGTTCTCTTCCCGGAGATGTGGAACATCGGCTACCGGCTGCCGACCCCGAAGGAGGCCGCGTCGAACGGTTTCCGGTACCGGATGGCGGAAGCGCGTGACCGGCACCTGGCCGCGGCGGCCCGCACCGCTCGCGAAGCCGGGGTGACGATCGTGGCGACCCACCTGGAGGTCGACGGCGACCGGATGAGTAACGCGGCGGCCGTCCTCGACCGGACCGGCGAGGTGGTTTCGCGGCACGAGAAGGTACATCTCGCCTGGTTCGCGGGTGAGTCGGTGCTCCACGCCGGGAACGGGTTCTCCACGGCGCGGCTCGAACTGGCCGACGGCGAACACGTCCACATCGGACTGATGATCTGCTACGAGCGGGTGTTTCCCGAAGCGGCGAGGGCGCTGGCCGCTGGCGGTGCCGAACTGGTGCTCGTGCCCAACGCGAGCCCGCTGTGCGAGAACCGGCTGTGGCAGGCACGCACCCGCGCCTTCGAGAACAAGTTCGCCCTGGCCATCGCGAACTATCCGGAAGCGCCCTACGGTGGTGCCTCGATCGTCTGCGACGGCATCGCGTTCGACGAGCGTGGACGGCCGCGCGACCATACCGTCCTGCTCGCCGACGACCGGCCCGGAATGCATGTCGTGGACCTGTCACTGGCCGCTCTGCGCGAGTACCGCGCCGGCCAGCCGTGGGGATTGCCGGTCGCTGCCGGGACTCCGGCGGTTTCGTCCTCAGTGGAGGGTTGAGTTCCCCGGCTGGAGTGGGATCCCGCCCGCCGCCTTCACCTGCTTCATGACCAGATGCGACGTCAGGTTCGCGATACCGGGCAGCACCGACAGCGCCTCGGTGTGGAACCGTTCGTAGGTGTCGATATCGCTGACCACGACCCGCAGCAGGTAGTCCGGCTCCCCGAAGAGCCGGAACACCTCGACGACGTCGGGCAGCGACTCGAGCTCGCGCTCGAACTCCGCCGTCGTGGCACGGTCCTGATGCCGCATCAGCACGTCGACGAACACCTCGAAGCCGCGGCCCAGCGCGTGGTGGTCCAGGCGCGCGTGGTACCCCCGGATCGTTCCGGTCCGTTCGAGCTGGCGCACCCGGCGCAGGCACGGTGACTGCGTGAGCCCGACCCGTTCCGCCAGTTCGGCGTTGGACAGCCGGCCGTTGCGCTGCAACTCCGCCAGGATCCTGAGGTCTATCTCGTCCATGGCGCAATATTCTGCCGCCAGGGACCCCGAATAAGCAAGATCGCCGCTATTTTTCACGTGCTCTGCTGGGCTATATTCGTCTCCGGAAGAACTTCCGGAGAACTTCTTCGACACAGGCCGGTCAGGCGTTTTCTCGGGATAGCCGGCCGCTGACCCGATCCATTGCTGACGGAGGTGTACCAGTCATGTCCAGCACTGTTGACGACCTGGTGAGCCGCATTCGCGGACACCACTGCTACACTCACCCGCTATTCGACCACTGGGCGCAGGTCTCGCCGGAGAGCGAGGTCGTCGGCGCACTTTTCCATCAGATCCGCAGCTTCTGTGATGTCACTCGCCCTGGCGGGAAGTTTCCGGATGCGCTGGCGAGGCACAAGCTGTCCTCGGAGAGCGCGCTGTTGCAGGAGATCGTGGAGAGCGAGGAGAACCACGGGCCCGAACTGGCCACCATGGCCGGTTATATCGTCAACAAGGCCGCGGGCCGCCAGGTTTTCGGTGATCTCTACGACCAGGAACTGGTGGAGAGTGGGCTGAAGGAGTTCTCCGACCAGTTGCTGGCGAATCTGCCCGGCTACGACCCGAAGGCCGGTCTTCTCGCGCAGACGCGACGGGCGCGCGCGGCCTTCGACGGCCGCCAGCAGGACGACCGGGAATCGACGATCCGGAACCTCGGTGTGGCGCTGGCGCTGGAAATGATTTCGAACCGCCAGCTCATTCCGGGGGAAAAGACCGCGCTGGTGGACTCCGGTCATTACGGTGCCTCGCTCGAAGACACCGAAATGCACTACCTGCTCGAGCACTGGGGCGAGATCGGTGCCGAGCAGCAGCACGAGAAGAACGCGATCGCCGCGGTCGGCTCGGTGCTCAACGAGGAGACCGAGGCGCTCATCGTCGAGGGCGTCGACACCTTCCTCGACTCGCTGGCGGCGCTGTGGGACGTGCTCGACTCGGCGCTGCTGGCCTCCGGCTGCCCGGCTCGCGAGCTCACCACGGCCTGAGGCGAACCCCCTGGTCCTGGTCCAGGCCCCGGGACGGCCGGTACCGGCCGTCCCGGAAGCGGGAGCCCGCCGCTCACGAGGCGACGGGCTCCCGCGCACGCCGATCGGAGATTTTCATGAGCCTGCCAGCCAAATCCCCCATGCCCTACTGGCGCTACCGCGCGTTCCCGCCGGTCGCCCTGCCCGACCGGTCCTGGCCGGAGCGAGTGATCACTCGGGCGCCGCGGTGGCTTTCGACCGATCTGCGCGACGGCAACCAGGCGCTGATCGACCCGATGACCCCGGCACGCAAGCTGAAGATGTTCGAACTGCTGGTGCGCATGGGCTACCAGGAGATCGAGGTCGGGTTCCCGGCGGCGAGCCAGGCCGACTACGACTTCGTCCGGCAGTTGATCGAAGAGGACCGCCTTCCCGGCCACGTCCGGATTTCCGTGCTCACCCAGGCGCGCGAGGAGCTGATCGAGCGGACCGTGCGCTCGCTCGCCGGTACCCGGCAGGCGACCGTGCACCTCTACAACGCGACCGCGCCGTTGTTCCGGCAGGTCGTCTTCAGCCTCGGCCAGGACGGCTGCAAGACATTGGCGGCCCGCGGCACCGAGCACGTGCTGCGGTGTGCCGAGCGGTTCCTCGGCGACTGCGACCTCGGCTACGAGTACTCGCCGGAGATCTTCGTCGACACCGAACTGGAATTCGCCGCCGAGGTATGTGAAAGCGTGATGGACGTCTGGCAGCCCGGTCGCGGTCGCGAGATCATCCTGAACCTGCCCTCGACCGTCGAACGGGCCACGCCGAACGTCTACGCCGACCAGGTCGAGTGGATGAGCCGCACGCTCTCCCGGCGCGAGCACATCTGCCTGTCGGTGCATCCGCACAACGACCGCGGTACCGCGGTGGCCTCGGCCGAACTCGCCGTGCTGGCCGGAGCCGACCGGGTCGAGGGCTGCCTGTTCGGCAACGGCGAGCGCACCGGCAACGTCTGCCTGGTGACCCTCGGGCTGAACCTGTTCAGCCAGGGCGTCGACCCGATGATCGATTTCTCCGACGTCGACGAGATCCGCCGCGTTGTCGAGTACTGCAACCGGATTCCAGTCCACGACCGGCATCCCTACGGCGGTGATCTGGTCTATACCTCTTTCTCCGGCTCGCATCAGGACGCCATCAAGAAGGGCTTCGAGCACCTCGAGATGGAGGCCGAGGCGGCCGGGGTGCCCGCCAGCACGCGCGCGTGGAAGATGCCCTACCTGCCGATCGACCCGAAGGACGTCGGGCGCACCTACGAGGCGGTCATCCGGGTGAACGCCCAGTCGGGCAAGGGCGGAGTCGCGTACCTGATGAAGGCCGAGCACCACCTCGACCTGCCGCGGCGACTGCAGATCGAGTTCTCCCAAGTCGTGCAGGCACACGCCGACTCCGACGGCGGCGAGGTCTCGCCGGCGGCGATGTGGCGGATCTTCATCGCCGAATACCTGAGCACCGGCCCTGGGGAGTACTTGACCATGCGTGGTCACCACAGCCACACCGCCGGCGGTGAGAAGCACGCCGTGACCGCCGACGTCACCATCGACGGCGAGCGGTGCCGGATCGAGGGGATCGGCAGCGGTCCCATCGCGGCGTTCACCGCCGCGCTCTCCTTCGCCGGGATCGAGCTGAACGTGCTCGGCTATTTCGAGCACGCGATCGCGGCGGGCAGTGACGCCGAAGCCGCGGCCTACCTCGAGTGCGCCATCAGCGGCCGGACACTGTGGGGTGTCGGGATCGACGCCGACACGTCGAGCGCGTCGCTGAAGGCGATAGTCAGCGCGGTCAACCGCGCCCACCGGAAGAGGGACCGGGCATGAGCGACATCCGTTCACTGAAGATCGCGGTTCTCGTCAAACAGGTGCCGAAGTTCGACACCTTCGCTCTCGGCCCGGACGGCAGGCTGGCGCGCACCGGCGCGCTGGAGCTGAACCCCTACTGCCGCCGGGCGGTGGCCCAGGGCGTGGCGCTGGCCCGGGACTCCGGTGGCACGTCCACTGTGGTCACTCTGGGACCGCCGGCCGCCGAGGACTGCCTGCGCGAGGCCGTCGCCTGTGGCGCGGACAAGGGAGTACTGGTCAGCGATCGCGCCTTCGCCGGCAGCGACACGCTCGCGACCGCTCGCGCGCTTGCCGCCGCGCTCCGGCGGCTGGGACCGTTCGACGTCGTGCTCTGCGGCCGTAACTCGGTCGACGCCGACACCGGGCAGACGCCCGCCCAGATCGCCGAGCTACTCGGCCTGCCGATGGCCGCCGGGGTCCGCCAGCTCGCCATCGGGGAAACCACGATCGCCGCGCGCTGCGAGCACGACGACGGCTGGCTGGAGCTCGATCTGCCGATACCCGCGCTGCTCACGTGTGCGGAGCGGTTGATCGCGCCGGCCAAGGCCACCGCCGAGGAGCGGGCCGCCGTGCTCGCGAGCCGGATCAGCAGGCTCGACGCGGGCGCGCTGGGTGCGGGGCCATGGGGCCAGGCGGGCAGCATGACGGCGGTAGGCGCCACTCGCGTCCTCGACGGCACGCGCCTGCGGCGGAGGTTCGAGGGTGACCTCGACGCCCAGATCGAGGAGGTCGTGTCCGCCCTGGTACAGCTCGGTGCGCTCGATCCGGAACCCGAGCGGCCTGCCTTCGAGGTGCCCGCTCCGCGCCACAGCAGCGTCGGCGGCCGTGGCGTGGCCGTACTCGCCGAGCCGCATCGCGCTCGGCAGACCAGGGCGTTGCTGGGTGCGGCGGCGAACCTGGCCGGCGGCACGGTCACCGCGCTGACGGTCGGCGAGCTGTCCGGGCTCTCGCCCGCCTTGGCCGGGTCGTGGGGCGCGGACGTGCTGGTCGGCATCACCGGCTCGGATACCGAGGAGGACATCGCGGCCGCACTCGCCTCCTGGTGCGCCAGGCACGAGCCATGGGCGGTGCTGGCACCTTCGACCATGTGGGGGCGTGAGATCACCGGCCGGGTGGCGGCCCGGCTCGGCGCCGGTCTCGTCGGGGACGCGGTGGACGTCGCCGCCGATCCGCTGGGCGGCCTCGTCTGCTGGAAACCGGCGTTCAGCGGAGGTCTCGTCGCCGCGGTGACCTGCCTTTCACGCACCGGGCTGGTCACCGTCCGCGGCGGCACACTGCCGTTGCCCCGGCCACGCCGGGCCGTGGCCGGGCGAGGTCCGGACTTGACGGCGGCACGGCGTGGCCGCGTTCGCGTCCGTGCCCGGGAACAGGACGACGACCTCGACGCGCTCGCGCTCGCGCGGGCCGTGGTCTGCGTCGGCGCGGGCGTTTCGCCCGAGGACTATCCGCTGCTCGACCCGCTGCTGACCGTGCTCGGTGCCGATCTCGCCGCGACCAGGAAGGTCACCGACCGCGGCTGGCAGCCCCGGGCGCGCCAGGTCGGAGTGACCGGCCGGAGCGTGGCGCCACGGCTGTTCGTGGCCGTCGGCACCAGCGGCAGGTTCAACCACCTGGTCGGCGCGCGCGGCGCGGGCACGATCCTCGGTATCACCGATGACCCCTCGGCTCCGCTGTTCGAAAACGCCGACCTCGGTATCGTCACGGACTGGCGCGATGCGGTTCCCCGTCTCGCGGCGGCACTGGCCCGGCTCGGGCGAGACGCTCCGCAGCTCGTGGAGCCTGGAGTGCGAGAGCCGGCGTGATGACCCAATCCCCTTCGACGAGGACGGTTCCGATGACCAGCAGCGAAACCCTTTCCCGGTGGCCGGCCGCGATCCCCGGTGTCGTCGACGGCTCTCTCACCGTGTGCTGGGAGGCCGACCTCGGGATTTCCTTTCATGTCGCGGGGGAGCGCGTCCGGATCGAGTTCATCCTTGGACTAGAGCATGTGCAGGCCATTCGCGATGCGCTGGCCGTCGACGGCGCGGCGCGCGTGCCCGGTGCGCAGGCGGCGGTGCCCTGCCAGGTCGGAATCAGGGTGATCCGCTGATCGCGCTCTGCCGGGAAAGCGCGGTGATGTCGTCGACGACCGCGCCTACGACGCCGCCGACCTCGTCGCGAAGGAAGAAGTGATCGCCGGGAAAGCTTCGCATGCCTAGGAAATGCCGGGTGTGCTCGCGCCAGGTCGCCAATTGTTCGAGCGGGGTGACCGTGTCCGTGGCACCGCCGAAGACCCGCAGCGGTACCCGCAGCGGCGACTCCCCGGTGCGGTAGATGTAGGAGCGACAGAGTCGGAAGTCGGCGCGCAGCACGGGAAGTGTGAATGCCAGCACCTCCGGGTCGGCCAGTGCCTCCGGCGTCATTCCGCCCAGTTGCCGCAGCGTGTCGATGAAGCGTTCGTCGGATTCGTCGGGGTCCGGCAGCCGGTCGACCGGGATTCCGTGCACCAGGCAGGACGCCACGACGTAGAGCGAGGGCGGGGCGAACCCGCGCGGGCCGAGCGCCCGGATCATCCGGTAGGCGATGAGCGCGCCCATGCTGTGGCCGAAGAGCGCGTACGGTGGTTCCAGCTCCGGCCCGAGCGCCTCGGCCAGTTCGGCGCCCGCCGTGTCGAAGTCGGCGAACGCGGGCCGCGGATGCCGTGCGTGCCGCCCCGGCAGCTTGATCGCCCGCAGCTCGATCTCCGGCGGCAGCCAGTCCGCCCATGGCCGGAACATCTCCGCGCTCCCGCCCGCGCACGGCAAGCAGTAAAGCCGCACGGACGCGGCGGGCCGGGACGCGAAGACGGAGTACCAGGGATGCGACGCCAACGGTGTTCCTCCTCGTCACACGAGCGACTGCCCGGTCGGTTGCCAAATCTGTCGTGGCCGGCACAGATCGGCACAGCGGACGCCGTGCCCGAGCGCGCGGCGGTTCACCTGGCCATGCGGGGTCAGCGGCAGCGCGTCCAGCCGCACGACCTTGCGCGGCACCATGAACGCGGGCAGGACGTCGCCGAGCTCGCGTCTGAGCTGCCGGGGATCGGGCGGGCGTGCCCGGTCGCGCGGGGTCACGTACGCCACGAGCCGCCCGTCGTGTGCCGTGACGGCGGCGTCCCGCACCGCCACGCTCCGGCGCAGTGCCGCCTCGATCTCGCCCGGTTCGATGCGGAAACCGCACAGCTCGATCCGGTCGTCGGCGCGGCCGACGAACTCCAGCGTCCCGTCGCCGAGCAGGCGCACCAGATCCCCGGTGGCGTACCGGCGCCCGCCGGCGGTGAGGTCGGCCGAGAACGGTGACGGCCGTGTCGCGGAACGCCCGACGTAGCCGCGTGCGACACCGGCGCCGCCGATGTGCAGTTCCCCCACGGCGCCCGGCGGCACGGGCTCGCCACTCTCGTCGAGGACGGCGGCCCGGACGTTGGGCAGCGGCCTGCCGATCGGCGGGATGCCGCCCGGGCGCTCGCCGGGTTTGAGTTCGCAGCAGGCGGACAGGACGCTCGTCTCGGCACAGCCGTATCCGTGGAACACCCGAAACGGCAAGCCTTCCGGCGGATAACGGTCCAGCCTGCCCCCGACGACGAGCAGCGCGCGCAATGGAGATCCCGGCGGCCACGGCCGGTGCAGCGGACCGACCGCGAGCGCCGTGGGCAGGTGCGCGACGGTTATCCGACGCCGCCGCAGCCAGCCGATGAGACGTTCCGGCGACGCGCTGACGTCGTCGCCGGGAATGTCGAGGGTGGCACCGTTTCCGAGGCAGGGCCACACCTCCAGGCACCAGTCGCCGGCCGACGGGGAGGCGAGCTGAAGGAGACGATCACCCGGCGCCACCCCGAACTCGGCGCCGAACCAGCTCACGAGGTTCGACACGCCCTCGTGAGGCACCAGCACGCCGCGTCCGGAGGCGTGGTCGACGTAGCAGAGGTTCGACAGGGTGACGGTGGCCCGCTTCATCCGGGTCGGCGCCCGGACGGCGCTGTCGAGGTCGACGACGGTGAGGCGGCGCAGGCTGTCGCCGGTCTCCCAGCGGCGGGTGATCAGCACCGTCCCGCCCGCGTCCGCGAGTGCCCGTTCGACGCGCTTCCGTGGTTCGGCGGGGTCGAATCCCAGATGGGCGCCGCCGGCCACGAGCACGGCGAGCGCGGCCACGACCAGGTCCGGCGACCGCGGCAGCTGGATGCCGACGATCCGGTCAGGCCCAACGCCGAGCGCGGTCAGCCGGGCGGCGAGCGCGGCGGCCCGCGCGGCGAGTTCGCCGTAGGACAAGGTGAATTCGCCTGACACCACGGCCGGGGCGGCCGGCTGGCGG
The DNA here is from genome assembly GCF_035276945.1 of Amycolatopsis sp. Classification (GTDB taxonomy): domain Bacteria; phylum Actinomycetota; class Actinomycetes; order Mycobacteriales; family Pseudonocardiaceae; genus Amycolatopsis_E. The sequence continues at coordinate 12,859 of NZ_DATELF010000114.1, forward strand.
CGCGCCCACCGCAGGACGCGGCCGGGCACCGGTGACTGGTCCGTATACGTCACAGCGACGCCGTTGGCGCCCCCGAGCAGCCTTGCGCGCTCGCCCGGCTCCAAGACCCGGAGCCGGGTCAACGGCTGCCGCGGCCGCGCCGCCGCTTCGCGCAGCAGCGCCGCGAGCTGGCGGCCGAATCGCTCCGCATGATCCGGTACGGCCCGGCCGGAGTCGTACCAGCAGGTGACGTCCTGGCCGTCGACATCCAGCCATAGACCGGAATTCGCGGAGGTCCGCGGGATTGGCACCGGCGTGATCACGGCCTCTCCGAGCCGGTATGCCCGTGGGACACGGCGCGGCGCGACAGTGACGGAGAACGAAGGCGAGACGGGGCACGGCCGCCACACCGCCGACCGGCGGCGGGCGGCCGCGACTTCGCTCAAGAAATCCCCGAAGGGCCTTTCCGCCGCCACGGACACCCGCACCGGTAGCACCTCGGGCCGGGCCGGATGGCCGGGCGAACCGTCGCCGAAGCCCGCCCCGAGCACCGAACCGAACAGCAACTGCCGCTGACGGCCGTAGCGTGCCTGCAGCGCGACCGCGGCCGCCGCGACGACGTCGGCGACGGTGACCCCCGCGTCCGCGGCGAGTCGCGCCACGATTCCTGGCGCGAGTGGCACACGCGTGTGCGCGATATCCCCGCCCGCGTGGTCACGACGCTGCCACGGTGGTGCACAGCCGCTCGCGCCGGCGAGTTCGGTACGCCAGTACCGGTCGTGCCTTGGCGTCGCCGAAGGCGGCGCGGCCAGTTCGAACAGCCTCTCGGCCCAGCCGCTGGCCGCCGCTTCCGGACTCTCCCACACCAGCAACGTGTGGTGCTCGGGACCATGAGCCACGAGCACCACACGTACCGGTGCGCTTTCCTCCGGGGCCGTGTCGGCCAGCCGCCAAGCCGGCGGGGCGAGCCCACCATCCTTCGGCGCCAGTACCCGCCACGGGATCGGCGAACCCACCGCGCGGGCGATGCGCCCGGCGAGCGTGGCCGGGTCGCAGGGGCCGGCGACCTTCCAGCAGAGGGGCGTCGCTGTCACCTACTTCCGGCTGCCCGGTCGATGGCCGCGGCCACGCTGCCCAGCCGGGGGTCGTCGTAGAGCGTGTCGGGGGAGAGGGCGTCGGGGCCGAACGTCTTCTCCACGCGCTGCAGCAGCTTGATGGCGGTCAGCGAGGTGCCGCCCGCCTTGAAGAAGTCGTCGGACATGCCGACTTCGGACACCCCGAGAAGGTCACGCCAGATCTCGGCGAGGACGGACGCCGTCGAGGTGATCGTCGATGTGTCCACTGTGGTCTGTTCGGTCACTTCACTCATCGGATCAATGCTCCTGAAGTTGCGGGCCGGGCAACGGTGGCGAGCAGTGCCCGGCCGTCGACCTTGCCGTTCGGTGTCAGCGGGAAGGCGTCGCGGAGATGGATCTGCGCCGGGACCATGTAGCGGGGCAGCTTCGTGGCCAGGTAGTCGCGCAGTTCTTCCGGCGTGGCACTGGTATCGAGCGGAACCACGAAGGCCACCAGCGCCTTGTCGCCGCGGTTGTCCCGCACGGTCACGTAACTTTGCTTGACCATCGGGTGCTGGCCGAGATTGTGGGTGATCTCGCCCAGTTCGATCCGGAAACTGTTGACCTTGACCTGGTCGTCCCACCGCCCCTGGAAGACCAGGTCGCCGCTGGGCAGGAGGCTGGCCCGGTCGCCGGTCCGGTAGAGCCGCTCCCGCACCCCGTCGATGTCCCGGTAGACGAACGCCTTGCCGGTGAGCTCGGGCAGACCGAGGTAGCCCGCCGCCAGGCCGTCGCCTGCCAGGCAGAGCTCCCCGGTCTCCCCGGGCCCGCACAGCCGGTCGGCATCGTCGGCCAGCACGTACACCCGGGTGTTCTGGATCGGCTTGCCGATGGGTAGCGGCAGGTCGTCGCTCGGCGGCCGGTCCACCGGATAGGACGTCGCGATGCAGGTGCACTCGGTGGGCCCGTACAGGTTGACCACGCGCCCCGGACCATAGGTCTGGACCGCTTTGGTCATGTGCCGGTGCGAGTGCGCCTCACCGCCCGTGGTTATCGTGCCCACCGTTTCCAGCGCTTCGGGTGCCTCGTCCACGATCGAGTTGAACAGGGCCGTGGTGAGCAGCAGGATGCTGACCCTGCCCTTCTTGATCACTTGGTCCAAACGGGACAGTTGGACGAACTCCGCCGGATACATCACCGACGCGCCGCCGTTGAGCAGCGCACCCCAGATCTCCCACGTCGCGATGTCGAACGTCACCGGGGTCACCTGCAGGACCCGGCTGGTTTCGTCCAGCGGCCCGTAGCTGGCGCTGTGCACCAGCCGGACGATGCCGCGATGCCGGATCGGCACGCCCTTCGCCCGGCCCGTCGATCCCGATGTGAAGTTGAGACAGGCGATGTCCTCGGCCTTCACCGGGCAAGCCGGGCCGTCGTCCCGGCCCGCGAGGGTGTCTCGCGCGATCGCCAGCACACGGTAGGTGACACCGGTGAGTCGGCGCGCGAACTCCTCCGGCCGGCCGGCGATCACCCACTCGCAGCCGGCGTCGGCAAGCACCGCGGCCAGCCGGTCGTCAGGCCAGTCCGCGTCCAGCGGCACGTAGGTGCCGCCGCACTTGAGGACCCCCAGCAGTGCCACCAGCATCTCCGGCGACCGGGGCACGCATACCCCGACCGACGTTCCGCTCCCCACGCCTCGTGCCACCAGCTCGTGGCCCAGCTCGTTGGCGAGCCGGTCGAGCTGCCGGTAGGTCACCTCGCGGTCGCCCTGGATGGCCGCGGGGGCATCGGGCCGGGTTCTCGCCCAGAACTCGAACCGCTCCGGCACGGTGGCGTCGCGCGGATACGGCACCGCGGTGTCGTTGATCCGGCGGTGGATCTCCAGCGCGGCCTCGGTGCAGCTAACCTCCGGCACGGCGGATTCCGGGGCGCTCACCGTGCCCGGAACGGCGTGCCGTTGACCGTGCGGTCGACGAACTTGTTGTGCCCGTACTCGTCTTCGCCGGAGACGAGCACGCAGCCGAACTTGTCCAGGCTCACTTCGACGCCGTACTCGGCGAGGGTGTCCTGGTACGGGTACACGCGCACCGCGGTGGGCACATAGCGGGTGGTGAAACCGAGGCGCATCCGGTCGGTCTTGCCCTCGTGCGGATGCGAGGCGTGCATCAGGGTCGACCAGAACATCACGCACTGACCCTGGCGCATGACCAGCGACTTCGCCTTGGACTCGTCGGGGGTCCAGTTCGGGTCCTTTTGCAACTGGCTGTAGTCGTAGCCGTAGAACCCGCGCCGTACGCCGTTCTTCTTCCGCTTGTTGATCGTCGCCAGGTCGTAGTCGATGATCTTGTTCTCGTCGTAGTTCATCGTCTTGTGCGACCCGGGAATGATCTGCAGGCAGCCGTTTTCGATGGTCGACTCGGTGAAGGCGGTCCACAGGGTAAGCGCGCCACCGAACTGCGCGTCCTCCGGCCAGACGATCTGCGGGTACTTGCCGACGTTGGCGAAGTTGTCGGCCTGGTGCCAGTCGGTGCCCTCGTCACCGGGGTACTTGGGGAAGAACTCGGTTCGCCAGCACAGCACGTCGGGCCCGAGCACGCTGTTGACCCGGTCGACCAGTTCGGGGCGAGTGATGTGGTGGGCGAGGAAGTCGACGTCGAGGTGACGGTCGTAGCTGGCCAGGTTGGTGGTCCCGGAAAGCGCTTCCCCCTGGTGGTAGACGCCTCTCCGGCTATCGATCAGCTGCGGCCGCATCGCCTGCAGCGACTGTTCCATCTCTTCGGGGGTATAGACATCGAACGGCCCGAAGTAACCGTCCCGGTTGAACTGCTCGAGTTGTTGCGCGTTCAACGCGTAGCTGACATCAGTGTCGGCGCTGTTCGTCATGTGCGTGGCACCTCTCATGCGATCCGTGCGACAGCGGGGAAGTTCGCCAAGCCATGTGCTGTGGGCAGGCCAACCGTATGATCGGCCGGCTCGCCGCCGGAAGGGTCGCAGGAACGCTTGAAAGTGCGCACGGCGGGAGTAGCCGAAGGGCTACCCCGCGAACCTTCAGCGGGATTGCCGCGAGTGGTCTTCGCGATGGCATGGTGTGATCGCCTTACGGCGTGGTGCCGCGCCTCACGGCGCACTTCCCGACCACCACAGGTCCACCCCCGTGCTGGGGCCGGGGGTGCGGCAGCGATCGGTCTCGATCAGCGTGCCATCGACACTGACCTGTTCATGCGGTGGAGTCCTTCGGTGCTGTGTTCAGGTGATGGGGGCGGGCCGCGATGGTGGTCGGGACCTTTGCCACGACGATCCGCTTGTCTGGAACGCGACTGACGACGGAATCGGTGGGGCGCGGCAGGGGTACATGGTCTTTCAGGTCAAGCACAAGGCGCGACTGTCTGCGCGGCCGGAAGAGAACGCGAGTTGGCTGTGCGGTCAGATCCGCGATGAGCTTGACCAGTGGGTCGACCCGACGTCCGGGAGAAACCCCGTCCCGGACTTTCTTGTCGTTGTTACGAACGTACCGCTGACTCCGGTACCCGGATCAGGTGGGCATGATCGCCTGAACAAGGCCCAGTTGTCACCAAGTTCGAGGTGTCACCTGGCCGTTCGCGGGCGGGGGTCAGCGGTAGTTGTCACCAGATGTCAGCTCTACTTGTCACGAAGCGCAGATGTCAGCGTAGTTGTCACAAGATCGGGTGGCATCCAACCGGGACCGGCCCGCGGTGCGCGATGGTGCGGTGCGGGTGATCAAGTCGTGGTTGCTCGGCCGCGCCGCCCATCCTCCGTCACAACCCTTTTTGCTCAATCTATCGACTTGCGATAGATTCCCATCGTGACTCGATGGGAAGGCAGGCCATGGGGAAGCTGACAGTGCATGCGCTGCGCGCCGTGCTCGTGGTGGTGCTCGCCGGCACCGTGTTCGTACAGGCGTTGATGGTGTGGGCGTTGGTCAGCGGGAGCGACCTGGAGGACGGGTCGCTCCCGCTGACCCCGCTGCGGGTGATCACGATCCTGGGCATCGGGACGGTCCAGGTCATCGGGGTCTGCGTATGGCGGCTGGTGACGATGGTGCGACGCGGAACCGTGTTCTCCTCCGCCGCCTTCCGGTACGTGGACGTCATCATCGGCGCGATCGTGGCGGCTGCCCTCGTGTGGTTCGCGGTCACGGCCCTCAATGCGCCGGGCCAGCGGGACGACCCGGGCGTCACCGTGATCATGGGTGGGGTCGGCGTGGCCATCCTGGGGGTCGCGCTCATCGTGCTCGTGCTGCGGATGCTCCTTGCCCAGGCCGTCGCGCGCGATGTCGAAGCGTCGCGGATGCGGGCCGAGTTGGACGAGGTGATCTGATGCCGATCGCCGTCGACATCGACGTGATGCTGGCCAAACGGAAGATGTCCGTGGGCGAGCTCGCGGACCGCGTGGGGATCACGCCGGCCAACCTGGCGGTACTCAAGAACGGCCGTGCCAAGGCGGTGCGCTTCGCGACCCTCGCCGCGCTCTGCGAGGTGCTCAAGTGCCAGCCGGGCGACCTGCTGCGCTGGGAGGCCGAGGACGCCGCCGGCGCATGACGGGCAAGATTCGCTCAGGCTGATCGGGGGCAGTGCGGCACCTCGATGAAGAGGGCCGGTACTCGATGCCGTCCTCCGCGATGGCGAGCGCAGCTCGAACGTACTGGTCAGCAGGCCGTCCTGCGGCCCTGCTCAAACACTTGCACCACCTGCGCAGCCCAGAGTCCCCAGTTGGGTAGACCGGACGACCACAGCCGGTCCGACGAGGTGGCCGGACTCCGAAGAGTCCGGCCCGGACAGGACACCTCGGCGCAGGTGCGACCCCCAGGTATAGATGGCGGCTGGAGGACGGGCAAGCAGCGGGTCCTGCTGTATTCCCAGGCATAGTTGGCGGGAGTGCCCAGGTCTTCTTGGCAGCTCCGTACATGATCTTGTTTCGGGTGGATCGAGGCAGCTCAGCTGCCCTACTGCGCGACCTACGGCCCTCGCCTGGCTGCCCCGGCCAGGCGAGGGCCTGAAATCACTTCGACCCCGCTCGCCTCGCCCGGTATGGTTGCGGGCTTGTTCACACTGCGGAAGCCCATGGGATCCGCGTGCGGCCACCCGGCAGTTCCCACGCTGAGAGTAGGTTTCGTCAATGGCATGCCGCATCAGTGAGCTCGTGCTCAAGTGCCGCGACCCCGAGGTGCTGGCGCGGTTCTGGTGTGAGGTCCTGGACTTCATAGTGCTCGATCGCGAGGAGGAGGTGTGCATCGATATAGGTCCGCGCGAAGGGTTCGGCGGCCCGCGGCCGATGATCTGCCTCATCCGCAACGATGAGCCGAAGAACGGGCCTGCCCGGCTGCACATCGACGTCAACGCCACCGACCGCGATCAGGACGCCGAGCTCGAACGCCTCCTCGCCGCCGGGGCCGAACTCGTCGACATCGGTCAGCCCGCGGAGGCGTCCTGGCACGTTCTCGCCGATCCGGAAGGCAACGAGTTCTGCCTGCTCAAGCGCCGCCTCGCCCCACTCTGACGGCCCTTGCCAAACGATCGATGCAGCCGCCACCCCACAGCCGCCAACAAGATCTGGGAACCGCCATCTGTGGCTGGGGGTCGCAGCAGGATTCGCTCTCGTCTGGATCTTGGTGACAACTGTCGCTGACTTGTGACGGCGTTCGCCAAGTCGATCAACATATTACAACTTGAGGACGCTGGAGCGATGGGCGAGCCGCTACTACCGGTGGGGCGTGATGGGCTGCGCGGATGGCCGGTGGCTGCGCGAGTGCACCGGGCACCGGATCAGCGAGCAGGTCCGCGAGGCGATCTACGCGGTCCGCGCGGTCTGCCCGCACGGCTCAAGGATCAGCATGGCGAGCCGGGAGAAGAAGATCCACCAGTACGTCCGCGAGAAGTACGGCGAGCAGGTCGCGATCCCGTCCTCGGAAACACTCTGGCTGGAATGGTTCGGGCCGGGTGGTTCCCGACAGCGCTATGCCCGGTTGGCCTCGGCAGTCGAAGTGAACGCGACGGGCGAGCACGTGGTGATCCACCGGCCGGGTCAGGTCATCGCGCTGGACATCGCACCGGCCGACGCCAGGCCGGCGCGCCGAGGATCAGCTGTGGGCACCAACCACCCTGATCATTTCCATCGGCACCCGAAAGGCTGACCCGCGAAGGTCCGTCTGCCAGGCGTTTCCTGGCTATTGCGGACGCCGCTGACCATAATCGGCCAGTTTCTCCGCCGCCCAGGCGATCTCCGCGGCCGGCAACAACCGCGGCTGCCCCACCGCACTGGCCCGCAGGTACACCTCGCACAGCCACTCCAGTTGGCAGGTGCGGTCGTAGGCCACGGCCAGGTCCGGCCCGATGGTGACGGCCCCGTGGTTGGCCAGGAGACATCCCGTGCGGCCCCGCAGCGCCTTGACCACGTGCTGTGCGAGGTCCCGGCTGCCGTAGGTGGCATACGGCGCCACCGCCACCGGAGCACCAAACATGCCCACGTAGTAATGGATCGGCGGCAACTCGTCCACCAGGGTCGACACCGCGGTGGCGGCGACGGAGTGGGTGTGCACCACCGCGTCGGCGTCGGTGCTCGCGTAGACCGCGAGGTGCATCGGCAACTCGCTGGTCGGCCGCAGCGGAGCCTCGACCGGCGTGCCGTCCAGCCGGTGCACGCCCACCAACTCGGCGGACAGCTTGGCGTAGTCCAAGCCGCTGGGCGTCACCGCGACCAGTTCGCCGTCGCGGGCACTCACGTTGCCGGCCGTGCCTACCACGAGGCCCGCCGCGGTGAGCCGGCGGCAGACATCCACGATTTCCTGGCGGGTATGACCGAGCAGCACAGCGCGTCCTACTTTCAGCCACTCTAGCCACCCCTTGAGTAAGCGGGTCGGTTCGGCTGGATGGGGCAAAGGCCTTGTCCTGTCTGGGTTTGCGACCTCAACGCAGCCCTGACAGGAAGGGCCTTTGTGGTGAAGAAGATACCGCGTGCGCAGAGTCGGCGGAATATCGTGCGGCGGCGGCGGGTGGCGGCCCGGCACGGGAGGGCGGGGCATTTGACAGGCTCCAGCATATTAACCGTTTGGGTGATTTTCGTGATGCTGGCCCCACAGTGCCGAGAGGGGCGTCTACGGTGACCGCTGATCGACGGTAAGTGACGTCTGCGGGTCGTGGGGGCCGGTGGATCCCGGACTGCCGCTGGCTTCGACGGCGGCGAAAAGATCGTGGAGATGATGATGACGGCGTGGAAACAGGTCGGAAAAGCAATCGGATCACGGGGCCATCGGCCTGAACACAGCGTGGAACGCGGCGGCCGACGATCACCGCCACGGGTCGCGGCGGCACTCGTCATAACCACGGTGACGGTGACCGCCGGCATGGGCGTAGGGACAACCCCGCGCGCCGCTGCGGACGCGGTGACGTTGCACTACACCTGCACACTGGCTTCCTTCCCCAGCCAGGGCATGACCGCGCAGGTGGTGTGGACTTCCCCGAACTCGGTGGTGGTCGGGCAACCCGTCCCCGCCGTCCCTGTCCACGCCACCGCGACGGTGGGGCCGCCTGTCACCGTGGCGCTTGCGCTGATCGGCGCCTCCTACGTCTCGGGCAGCGTGGACGTCACCGGTGTCGTGAACGCCCCCGAAGGGCAAATCTCGGCTATGGCGCACGGCACCGTGCCCCGGACACCTGTCCCAGGGTCAGGCCCGCTGACCATCACAGCGACCGCCACCACACCCGGGTTGGTGTTCCATCAGCCCGGTCACGCGACCGTCACCATCAGCCGGACGCTGGCCGCGCACGCGGACATGACAACCGTGCAGGGCGGCCCGGCACTGGTCGGTCACGCCGACGTGACGTGCGCATTGGATCCGGGCCAGAACACGGTGGTGGCCTCGTTTGAGATCACCCCACCAGCAGCAACGCCGACCCTGGGTGGCGCCACAGTGCCCTCCGCGCATGGTGGACGAAGTGGGACCGGCGCCAGCACACGCGGGCCGGTCATACCCGGCTCGGTCGGATCAGCGTCGTCCCTCACTGTCCCGACAACCTCGGCTCTGACCACCACCCAGCCTGTCACGCCCCCCATCCCGCCGGTAGTGCCCGCAGACCCACCGCCGATCGCCACTGTGCTGGCGGGTGCACTGACTGTCCTGGACGGGTGGCTCCTGGCTGTCATCCTGGCGGTCGCCGCCACCTCTGGTGGCACTGTCTGGTGGCTGATGCGTCGCCGCTGCCGCCGTCTGCACGGCAGCTTTCGCTGATATCGGCCCTTTGCACTGCTGGCAGGATAGGTGAAACCCGTTGCGCCTACCGCTGCCACTCCGCCCACGCTCTGATCGCCACGGCGACCTCACCCGAGGCGGAATGTGCCCACCCCCAGTCTGGACGCTCTTAAAAGGACAGACGCCCACCCGCAGGCACAACAGGAGATCCGGATTTGGACGCGCGCAAAGACGACGAACACCTCCCCGTGATCACCGAGATACGGATCTACCTCGCCGACAGCAGCGGCATTGACTCGTTGCGTGCGTGGCTGGACGACATTCCCCGTGTCACCACCGAGCCGGTGACTCGCCCGCTGCGGCCGGGGGAGCAAGGTGGGGCGTGGGACTTCCTGAGCGTGCTGTGCGGCACTGGGGGTGCGGTCACTGTCGCTCTCAAGGCCCTGACCACGTGGATAGAGTCGAAAGTGACCCACGCGCGAGTTACGATCGGCGATGCTGAGGTCGAGTTACACGGTCCCGATCCTGAGGCGCTGGCGCGTCTGACAGACGCGGCGAGCAAGGCGGTCCAGAACGGGTCATGAGCGCCATCGACTTCTCCCGATCGCGGGCAATCCTAGTCGGCACCGCCCACTACACCCACGGTCTCACCGAGATGATCGCCGCAAGTAACAGCCTCAACACCATGCGCAAACTGCTGATCGGGCCCCTGTGCGGTTGGCCCGATTCGCGCGTCACCCTCGTTGAGGACAAAACCACCCGCGGCGGCCTGGACCAGCACATCGCCCAGCTCATCCACGACACCACAGACGTGCTGCTGTTCTACTACGTCGGGCACGGTCAACTCCTCGACGGCGAGCATCTGGGCATGGCCCTGAAAGACACCCATGCCGACCCGAAAATGCGCTACGTCACGTCTCTGCGTTTGAATGACGTGCGCGCCGAACTTGAGCGACGGTGCACGGCCCGCGTGAAGCTCGTTATTCTGGACTGCTGCTTCTCTGGCCTGGCGACAAGAAACGCCCAAGGGACCGGTCTGACCGATCAGGTCCAGCTAGCCACGAAAGTCGAAGGCGCCTACACACTCACGGCCTCGCGCGCATCACAACAGGCGATCTACGAGGACGGATCAGCCGGGTTAACCTACTTCACCAAGGTGTTCACCGACGTGGTGCACGACGGCATCCCCGGCGCGGGCACAGAGTTGACCCTGAAAGACATCCACAAGGAAGTCAGGCACCGCTTTCTGCGTTTGGAAGTCCCCGGCGGCCAGCTTCGACCCGAGCCGAGCGTGCTGGTTACCGACACCGCCGAGGAACTCGCCTTCGCCCGCAACGCCGCAGCAACGAAAGGGGACCAACACGGGCAACGTGTCCGTCCACCCGAACCTCCCAAACCTCCGCGGGACATCGAACTCGGCCGACCGACCCGCCCTGCCCCGGTCGACCAACCGAAGCCGCTGGCCAACGCCGGCTCAACGCTGGTGGAGGCTGCCGATCAGCTCGCGCACGCGGTCGGCACCCGCTGGCGGCGTGAGGAGGAGCAGCGGCAGGTACGGGATCCGTTTCCGCTTCCCGTGCGGTGGCAACCGGCACCGGAGAACGTGACGGATCACTGGGAGAACATCCGCGGTGCCCCCGCCGGGGGCAACTGCGGCCCGCTGGATTTGGCCGGTCGACTAGATCAGATTGTGGATGTGTACCTGGGGATAGAATCCGGGCGGCTGGTGGTGCTGGGCCGGGCCGGGTCCGGAAAGACGATCCTGACGATACGGCTCGCCCTGGACTTACTGAAGAACCGCACCAGCACCAGCGCGGTACCGGTGATCTTCAGCCTCGGGTCGTGGAACCCGGAGACCGCTCTGGAGGATTGGCTGACCAGCCAATTGGTACGCGACCATCCCGGCCTGGCCGCGACCAATCCCAACGGGGTGACGTTGGCCGCCGCGTTGGTCGGCGCCGGCGGTATCCTGCCCATCCTGGACGGGTTCGACGAAATTGCCGACGGCTTGCACCCTCGCGCACTGGAAGAACTCAACCGCACCAGCCTGCGCCTGCTGCTGACCAGCCGTCGCGCCGAATACGAGGCCGCAGTGCAGGGAAAGCGGGGACTCACCGCCGCTGCCGGTATCGAACTGGCCGACCTCACCCTGACCGATCTGGCCGATTACCTGCCCCGCACCACCCGCAAAGTCGCCGCCAACGGCACCGCGACCGTGTGGGAGCCCGTCCTGAACGAGCTGCGCGATCACCCCCGAAGCCCAGGCAACGTCAACCTCGCCACGGTGCTGACCACTCCGCTGATGGTCGCCCTGGCCCGCACCATCTACAGCGACACCCCAGACCACGACCCCTCCGAACTGCTGGACACCAACCGTTTCGGCACTCCGGAAGCCCTGGAAGATCACCTCGTGGGGAATTTCATCCCCACGATCTACCAAAACCTGCCCGAAAGCGATCGGCGCTGGGACCCCGGCCAGGTCCAGCACTGGCTGGCCTACCTTGCTCACCACCTGGACCAAAATGGCACTCCCAACGTCGCCTGGTGGCAACTGGGCAACACTATGCGCCGCTGGTCGCGCATGTACACGGTCGCGTGGGCATCCGGGCTGGTCCTCGGAGTCGTAGATGGTCTCGTGACCGGGCTGCAGAACTGGCTCATGCTCGGGTTCGTGGCCGGGCTGAAGGTGGGGCTGCTATCCGGGATCGTGGTCGGCATCGCGGGTGGGCTCGCGTTCGGGCTCGTGCACGAATTCGGGCCCGGACTCGTGACCCGAAGCGTGGCACTCGAGCCGTCGCGCGTCCAAATACGGATTCGCAACGAGCTAAGAAAGAAGCGTGCGAGGTTCGCCCCGAGATTCCTGCTCGGGTTCGTGGCCGGGCTCATGTTCGGAATCGTGGCCTGGCTCGTGATCGGGTTCGTGGTCTGGTTTCTGGTCGAGTTCATGTCCTGGCTTGTGAGCGGACCCGTGTCTGCCCTCGCGAGCGGGCTCGTGCCGGGATCCAACCCTGGGGTGAACGGGCTCATCGGGGCGCTCGAGAACGGGCTCAAGGCCGGGCTGGCGTACGGAGTGGTGTACGGGCTCATGATCGGGCTCGCGGCTGGGATCATGACCAGGCTGGAAGTTCCCATTGACATCAGATCTGTCGTCAGCCCCGCCGGCCTGCTGAAAACAAACCGCACGAGCACACTCGTCCAGTTGCTCGTGTGGGGACTGGTAGCCAATCTCGTGGGCGGGCTCGCCGGCGCGCTCTGGTTCAGGCTCGGAGACGGGCTCGTGATCGGACTCGTGGGCGGACTTGGCGGCGGGCTCGGATATGGGCTCAGTCTGACGGCTTGGGGTCAGTGGGTGGTCTTGGCTCGTATTTGGCTGCCACTGACCGGGCGGATGCCCTGGACGGTGATCGCGTTCCTCGATGATGCCTACCGGCGAGGTGTGCTGCGGCAAGCCGGTGCGGTCTACCAGTTCCGCCATGCTCGGCTCCAGGATCACCTCACCCGCGCCTTCCCCGCCCGCCGCGACGAACAACCTGCCAGTTCCCGCTAAATTCGCCGAATCATGCCGAGATCTCGCTTTGAGGCGACCACCCTTGTGGGGCCGGTTCGGCGTGGTCGAGGCGCGGTGGAGCGTCAAAGTTTGTGATCTTGGTGTGAAGTCCTGCTTGCTTCTGTGACGCGTGGTGTGCCTGGTCGAGGTGGTGGCCTCCTGCCTGCGATGATGCGGGTTACCACACCTTGATCATCGTCTAAACAGGTGGCCACTGTTGGTAGGGTCGCATGCGCCGGAGTCGTGCCGGGCTGCTGGAGAACGGGATGCGGCACCGGAGGCGGGTGTGGCTGGGGTGCGTAGGTTGGTGACGAAGCTGGGTCGGGTGTCTGATCCGCGTAGGCCGCGTGGGGTGCGTCATCGGATTGGTGCGGTGCTGGCGGTGACGGTGTTCGCGGTGCTGGCCGGGCCCGGAACTTCCGGGAGGCCGGGGACCGGGCTGCGGGTCTGCCGCAGGAGTTGCTGGCGTTGGCCGGGTGCCGTCGGCACTCGTTGACCGGGTGTTATGTCGCGCCGAGTGAGTCCACGATCCGTCGGGTGGCGCACGAAATCGATGCGGATGCCGCCGACCTGACGAACAATCGTCTCCACGGAATCAGCACCCAACCGGCGGCGAGCATTCCCGATCGCCGCCGCTGTCGGCACCGGCCGAGCTGGGACACCCCGACCAAACGCCTGCGGGAGAATCTTCGCCGCCGACCGATACGACGCCTGCGGAAACAAACACAGACCGAGAACCAAATAAAACACCAACCGCGCCGGCGACTGGCGAACACGCTGTTCCCGAACCCAGAACTGATCAATCACCCGATCAACGAGCTCAACCGGGAACGTCCGCGCCAGCACACCCACCGCAGCCTGGTCCGCCAAGCTCGGACCACCCCGCGCCACCAAGATCCACAAACCGCGGGTTGCCAACCACGTTTCACCCAAAGTAAGTGGCATTGCGCCTGGACCCGCCAGCGCGGCCACCACCGCGAGTCCGGCCACGGTGGCGCCGTGGCCGTGGACCAGCTCGACGGCCGTGGCCAACGTGCCCCCGGTCGCCAGCACGTCGTCCACGATGACGACACGCTCACCGGTGGCGATCGGGCCCTTCTACAGGTGCAGCGCGCTCGTCACGTATTCCAGGTCGTAGGTCGCGTGTGTGGTCTCGCCCGGGAGCTTGCCGGGTTTTGCGAGCCAGTGTGAGCGGCAGCTTGAGCTCCGCGGCGAGCGCGGCACCGGGGATGAATCCCCGCGCGTCGACCGCGAGGACCCGATCCGCCTCGTGTGCGAATTGCCGGGCTATCGTGGCGACGGATTCCTCGAACAACTCGGGGTCGGCGTACAACCCGGCGAGGTCACGGAAGTTGATTGCGGGCTGGGGGAAGTCGGCGTAGACCGTGGACCTGGTCAGGATCCGCCCGGCACCAGGTCGTCCCGCGCCAGGACGCAGCCCCGTTCGGTGACCACCGCGCTGATCAGATTTGCGGGCGTGACGTCGAACGCGGGGTTGTAGACGCTGGTCGCCGCCGGCGCCACGGACGCCCCGCCGAACTCCAGCACCTCCTCCGCCCCGCGTTCTTCGACCACGATGTCGCGCCCGGAGGCGATACCGAGGTCACGTGTCGATTCGGGGGCGACCACGACGAACGGTATGCGGTGCCGCTGCGCGGCGAGCGCGAGGGAATAGGTGCCGATCTTGTTCGCGGTATCGCCGTTGGCCGCGATCCGGTCCGCACCGACCAGGACACAGTCCACCTCGCCCTGCGCCATCGCCCAGGCCGCGGCGGAGTCCACCACCAGCCGGTGCGGGATGTGCAACTCCTTGAGTTCCCAGCAGGTCAGCCGTGCGCCCTGGAGCAGGGGGCGGGTCTCGTCCACGAGCACGCCTTCGATGCGGCCTCGTCCGGCGAGCACGCGGATGGCGCCGAGCGCGGTGCCGAACGCGGCGGTCGCCAGCCGACCGGTGTTGCAGTGCGTCAGCACGCGCAGCGGGCGGTCCGGGCACAGGCGAAGGACGACATCCGCCGCGTTCTCCGCCGCGCTGCGGTTGACGCGCTCGTCCTCGGCCAGCATCGCCAGCGCCTCGTTCAAAGCCGCGTCCCGCCCGCTGGAAACCTTGCCGAGCGCGCGCCGGACTCCCCAGGCCAGGTTGACGGCGGTGGGGCGGGCACGCGCCAGGCGTTCCGCGTCGCGGTGCACCCCGCCGAAATCCACATCGGTGCCGGTGGAATGTGCCCGCATCGCGAGTACGACGCCGAATGCGCCGGCGACGCCGAGGGCCGGCGCACCCCGAATGGCCAGCGAGCGGATAGCCTCGATCAACTCGTCGACAGTCGTGATGCGAAGTAGGCGGACCGTATGCGGCAACTGACGCTGATCGACGGTGAGAAGAGCGTCTTCCTCCCACCGCAACGAGTAATCGTGGGTCGCGGTCTGCATTGGGCCCTCGCTCTGTTCCGATTCGAGATTCAGCCGAGAAGATCGATAGCTGCCGTACAGTAGTGCCCGTAGATACCAATTTGACCGAAAGCGCGGCGATCGGCTAAACGTGGGTCTGCTGCGGTTGGCATGGTCGGCCTGCTTTCGGTCTCCCTGGAGACGCCCCACGAGATCCCGGACGCCAAGCTACCGTCACATCTCTTTTCCCTCAAGCAGCTATCCGAGTGATTCCGCCTTCGCCCTGGTCGGCACCGGACGGTCGGGCCGGTGGTCCCCGCGGCGGTGTTTTGCGGAAATCGAGGAACCGTGCCCGCCGTTTGCGCTCCCGTATCCGCTCCGTGATCTTCCCGCTGAACGCTGAAGTTCAGCGGTCCGAACCCGTCCGCATGGATCAGCCGCCGTCGGCAGGGTAAACCGCTGCTCACTGGCTGGCGGTGCAATTAGTGCATCGACCTCTTTTTCCGCTCGCGTTGCGACTCGCCCTGGTTTATCGGGATGGCGGTACCTGCTGATCTTGTTATGGTGTAAAGTCTGCGAAACGGGTGCTGGGGATTGTTACTTTGGAGTCGAGACGCTGCTCGCGGAGGATTGTGGAGGTGTTACTGTATGCCTCTGACAGCGGAAAGTAAAATTGCCGATAAAAGCGGTCTTGCGACGAAAGTAGCAGTGGTCGATGCGCCATCCGGCGGTTATGTGGTGGTTATGTGGCCAGGGCGAACAAGACCGTGCCGACCAGTCAGCGCCGACTTCGACATCGGCACGACGGCAGAAGCTGTGCGTTCGACGGGGATGACAGTCACCTGATGCCTCCTGACCGGGCCTCCGCCCGGCTCGAGCGTGCTGACCGCCGCGACGCTGAATGAGATAGGTCTATGCGTCAATACATATTGACCTGTTGTCCTAAAGCGGCTGCCGCTCCAATGTCGTGCCCGCCGCCTCGGGGACATATATCCGCTGGCCGACCCGGCCGCTGGCGTCGAGCGTGACACTGCCCCGCGGGAGCTCGAACACCCCGCGCATCTCTTCGATGATCCGCTTGGGATCGTTTGCTCCGACCCGTCGTGCCGCGAACCACCAGATCTGCAGCGCCTCGGACACGGACTCGCTCAACGACGACATGGGTGGAAGCGGCCGAAGGCAGCTCGGTAACGGGTGAGCAACCGGGAGTTGGCCTCGGTCGGTAGTCGTTCGATGTAGCCGGACGACCCAACACCCGAACCGCCAACAAGGCCCACGCCCGATCAAGGTCTACCGCACGCGAAGCTGATCACCGAGATTGGCAAAGGCCACGTCGCGGTGCTCGCCGGATTCGAACAGCGCTCTCTACCAGTATCGCCGATGCCGTTTCCGAGATCGCTCAAGCCCGTCGGCGCGGCCACCGCCTCATCCAGACCAGTTACGTCGCACCCGAAGTCGAACACCGCCGGCTCACCGCGCTCGAATACCGCTGGCACACCGCCAACCTCGGCGACCCGCCATCTGAACCCGAGCCGGCCGCGCCGGACGACACCCCGCTCGCCCCAGTTGTCCTCTTCTTCGCCGGTGACGCCGTCCCGCGGGGGGCATGAGCAGTCAACTGGTCAACCAGTACCGCTGCCGTTGAAACGGATACGTGGGGAGTTCGACGTGTCCGATGCGCCATGGCGCGAAGACCGCGGACCAGTCCGGCGTGATCCCGTGCTCGTGCAGTCGCCCCAGGGCGAGCAGTGCACTGTCCATTGCGGATAGTTCAGCACGCAGCACCGGCGCGACGACTGGTGCTGCGCCGGGATCATGGTCACCGTCACCCGCGGTGGCTGAATGTGCTGAGGCCGGGCCGAGTTCCAGCACCGCGGTCACCCCGTGCGCCGCGAGCACGGTGAGCGCCTCCGCGGGACCGGCCGGGTCGTGGAGCTGCCGCACCCAGTATTCGGGCGCGCGCACTTCGCCGGTGGTGAGCTCACCACTTGTGGACATGATTTCCATCGTCGGGGGGTTGAACGTCAGCTGCTCGGCGGTCCGCCGTAGCTCGTGCCAACCCACCTCCTCATCACGAGGCGCCCGTATGGACGGTGTTTCGTCGCCCGCGATGCTGTTCGCCCCGCGGGTGCGCACCACGGCCGGGGCACCTGCGCCCACCATCTCCTTGTCGGCAACCGCTGCCGCCGTGGCCGGCTCGGCGAAAGCCCTGTCCATCAGCCTGGCGCGGGTCGTGACCACACTCACCGCATCCGGCAGGGACAGCACCCCTGAGACATGAGCCATCGCGGGCACCCCGGTGGCGTCGCCGGCGACCACGTCCGGCTCGACTCCCCAGTGCCGCAGCAGCCGCGCCTGCGCGACCCCCAGGGCGAACGAGGCCGCCTGTGCGAACAGGGGCCGATCGAGCATCGCGGCCTCGTTGGTGTCTTCCGCTGCGAACAGCACGCTGCGAAGGGGGCGTTCCAGGTGACGGTCCAGTTCGGCGCACACCTCGTCCAGCGCTGCGGCGAAGGCGGGGAACGCCGTGGCAAGCTGCTGCCCGAATCCACGCCGATGCCCGTCGGCGCCGGTGAACAGAAACGCGATCTTCCCGGCCCGGGCCGGGGCACGTGCCAGGGTTTCCGCCGTCGACAGCTCGTCCAGGCGCCGCAAGAGTTCGGAGCGGTCTCCAGCCACGACGACCGCACGGTGTTCGAGGTGTGCGCGTGTCGTGGCCAATGCCACGCCAACGGTCGTCAGGTCGAGTTCGGGATGCGCACGGAGGTGATCGGCCACGCGCCTGGCATGGTCCCGTAAGGCGGCCGCGGTCCGCGCCGAGAGCAGGCACGGGAGGGCTCTGGCGTGCGGGGCCGGCTTCGTTTCGGCGGGCTCGGCGGCGGGCGGTGCCTGCTCCACGATGACGTGCCCGTTGGTGCCGCTGATCCCGAACGAGGACACCGCCGCGCGGCGTGGCCGACCCACCTCCGGCCAGGGCACCTTTTCGGTCAGCAGCCGCATCGCACCCGAGGACCAGTCCACATGGGGGCTGGGCTGGTCGATGTGCAACGTGGGTGGCAGCATCCCGTGCCGCATCGCCATGACCATCTTGATCACACCGGCGACACCGGCCGCGGCGGCCGTGTGGCCGAAGTTGGACTTGATCGAGCCGAGCCACAGTGGCCGGTCGGCCGGGCGGTCCTGTCCGTAGGTCGCCGCCAACGCCTGCGCCTCGATCGGATCGCCCAGCCGTGTCCCGGTTCCGTGCGCCTCGACCGCGTCGACGTCCCCGGGTGACAGGCCCGCATCGGCCAGCGCCTGCTGGATCAACTGCTGCTGGGCCGGCCCGTTCGGCGCCGTCAAGCCGTTACTGGCGCCATCGGAGTTCACCGCCGAACCCCGCACCACCGCCAGCACCGGGTGTCCCGACCGTCGCGCATCCGACAATCGCTCCAGCAGCAGCATTCCCGCGCCCTCGCCCCAGGAGGTGCCGTCGGCACCGGCGGCGAACGGCTTGCACCGGGCATTGGCGGCCAGCCCACGCACGCGGCTGAACGAGACGAACGGATCGAGGCTGCCCATCACGCTCACCCCACCGGTCAGGGCCAGGGAGGTCTCGCGCCGGCGCAGCGAGGTGCAGGCCATGTGCAACGCCACTATCGAGGACGAGCACGCCGTGTCCACGGTGACCGACGGCCCGTGGAATCCGAAGTTGTAGGACACGCGGCCCGACATCACGGAGATCGCCGTACCGGCCAGCAGGTAGGTGCCAAGATTGTCCGGCGCGTCGACGTGGCTCGGTCCGTAACCGCCGCTCGTGGCGCCGACGAACACGCCGGTCTGGCTGCCCCGCAGCCGCAGCGGATCGATGCCTGCCCGCTCGAAGACCTCCCAGGCGGTCTCCAGCACCATCCGTTGCTGGGGATCCATCGCCAGCGCTTCCCTGCGGGAGATTCCGAAGAAGCCCGGGTCGAATTCTCCTGCGGCGTCCAGAAAGCCACCCTCACGGACGTAGGTCTTGCCCGGCACACCGCGCTCCGGGTTGTACAGCGCGTCGATATCCCAGCCTCGGTCCGTGGGAAAGTCGCTGATCCCGTCACGCCCCTGGGCCAGCGATTCCCACAACTGCTCGGGCGTGGTGACGCCTCCGGGGAACCGGCAGGATATCCCGACGATCGCCACCGGTTCCGCCGCCGTCTCGAGCTCGCACAACCGCGAGCGAGCCTCCTGCAGGGCGACGGTCACCCGCTTCAGATAGCTTCGGAGTTCCTGTTCTGAAGACATGACATGTCACTTCCTCGTGGCTAGGTAGTGGCCGGGCGGGCTCAGGGGGTGTCGAGATGGGTGTCGATGAAGGCGAACAGCTCTTCGTCGCTGGCGTGATCGAATGCCGTCGGCGCCGAGAGGACGGGCTCTGGGGTGAGCTCTCCGCGGAGCAGCCGCGCGAGCGCGATCGGAGTCGGGTGATCGAATACCACGGTGGGTGGCAGCCGCAGGCCGGTGACTGCGTTGAGCTGCTTCCTCATCTGGACCGCGGTAAGGGAATCGAAGCCCAGGTCGCGGAAGGCCCGGCCGGGCTCGAGCACGTCCGGATCGGGATACCGCAGGACACGCGCGGCCTCGACGGTCACCAACTCCACCAGCACCCGTTCCTGGTCGCGCGCGCTCAACGTCGCCAACCGTTGTCGCAGTGATGTCGCTCCAGCGCTGCTCACGGCATCGGCGGGTGTCGTCACCTGCACCGCCGGGGCCGGAACACGTGACTCGGGAGACAGCCAGTACCGCTCCCACTGGAAGGCGTAGGTCGGGAGGTCCACGATCCGGGTGGCGACGCCCCGGAACACGGCGGGCCAGTCCAGCGGCACGCCATGTGCGTGCGCCTCCGCGAGCGCAGCCAGAACTCGTTCGGTGCCGCCCTCACCGCGCCGCAGCGACGTAAGGACCGCGACCTCGTGCCCGCCGGTGTCCCGCGCGGTCTCCTCCAGTCCGATGGTCAGCACCGGGTGCGGGCTCACCTCGATGACCACGCCGTGCCCGTCCCGGAACATCGCTCGAGCCGTCTGCTCGAAGTGGACCGTCTCCCGCAGGTTGCGGTACCAGTACTCGGCGTCCAGCGTCGTCGTGTCCAGGACGTCACCGGTCACAGTGGAATAGAAAGGAATGGTCGCACGACGCGGTGCGAGACCGGCCAGCGCGCCCAGCAGGCCGTCCCGAACCGCCTCCACCGAGGCGGAATGCGAGGCGTAGTCGACGGGGATCTCCCGCGCCCAGATGTCCTCGGCCGCGCACTGGGCCAGAAGCTCCCGCACCGCGTCGGGTTCCCCGGCGACCACCGCCGACCGGGGACTGTTCCGTGACGCGACGCAGATCCGGCCGTCCCATCGCCGCAGGAGCGTCGCCAACTCGGCGGATTCCAACGACACCGAAGCCATCACGCCCTGGCCTGACAGGGCAAGGAGTTCCCTGCTGCGCAGGGCCACGACCTTGGCCGCGTCCGGCAACGACAGCGCCCCGGCGACACATGCCGCGGCGATCTCTCCCTGGCTGTGTCCCGCGACGGCACCCGGGGTGATGCCGTAGGACTGCCACAGAGCGGCCAGGGACACCATCACCGCGAACAGCACCGGCTGGACGACGTCGACGCGGTCCAGCGAGGGCGCTCCCGGCGCCTGGCGCAGCACCTCGATCACGGAGAAATCGAGGTGCTCGGCAAGCGCTTTCGCGCACTGCGCCATTTTTTGGGCGAACACCGGCGCCTGATCCAACAGTTCAGCCGCCATGCCCGACCACTGGGAACCCTGGCCGGGGAAGACGAAGGCGACCCGGGTATCGCCGCCGGCCACACCGGTTACCACGTGGTCGGCGGGCGCACCGTGGGCTACGGCGGCCAGACCCGCGGTCAGGGCCGGGCCATCGGCGGCAAGCACGACGGCACGGTGCTCGAACCGTGACCGCGCCGTGGCCAGCGACCATGCCACCGCCGCCGGTTCGAGATCGGCGTGCTGCTCGAGATGGACGGCCAGCCGTGCCGCCTGGTCGGCCAGCGCTCGAGCGGTTCGTCCGGAAAGCACGAAGGGCAACAGCGGCCGCTGCGGTCGCGTGGGCGTCGTGCCGGCGACGTCCGAACCCGCGCGGTCATCAGCGGCGTTCTCCGGGGCCTGTTCCAGGATCGTGTGGGCGATCGTGCCGCTCACCGCGAAGGACGACACCGCCGCACGGCGCGGCCGCCCGACCTCCGGCCAAGGCACTTCTTCCGCCAGCGGCCGCACCGCACCCGAGGACCAGTCCACGTGCGGGCTGGGCTGATCGATGTGCAGGGAGCGCGGGAGGGTCCCGTGCCGCATCGCCATGACCATCTTGATCACACTGGCCATCCCGCCCGCGGCTTGGGTGTGGCCGAAGTTGGACTTGATCGACCCCACCCACAGCGGACGATCGGCGCTACGGTGCTGCCCATAGGTCGCCAGCAACGCCTGCGCCTCGATCGGATCCCCTAGCCGCGTCCCGGTTCCGTGCGCCTCGACCGCGTCGACGTCGTCAGGCGACAGGCCGGCGTTGTCCAGCGCCAGCCGGATCAACTGCTGCTGGGCCGGCCCGTTGGGCGCCGCGAAACCGCTGCCGGCGCCGTCGGAGTTCACCGCCGAACCCCGCACCACCGCCAACACCGGATGGTTCAACCGCCGTGCGTCCGACAACAGCTCCAGCAACACCGCACCCACGCCCTCGCCGGCCCCGAAACCGTTGGCGGCGGCGGCGAAGGGCTTACACCTGCCGTCGGGGGCCATGGCGCGTTGCTTGCCGAAGTCGATGAACGTCCCGGGGCTGTTCATGACCGTCGCCGCCCCGGCCAGCGCCAGCGAACACTCACGCTGCCGCAGGGACGCGCACGCCAGGTGGATGGCCACGAGCGCGGACGAGCACGCCGTATCGACGGTGATCGCGGGCCCGTGGAAACCGAAAAGGTAGGAGATCCGGCCGGACAGCGCCGACGCGAGGGTGCCCAGCTTCAGGTAGCCCTCCACCTCCGGCGGGATCGGTGCCGCGCCGGAACCGTAGTCGTGGTACATCAGGCCGGCGAACACGCCGGTCCGGGTGCCGCGCAGGGACACCGGGTCGAGGCCGGCACGCTCGAAGACCTCCCATGAGGTTTCCAGCAGCAGCCGTTGCTGCGGGTCGATCGCCAACGCCTCACGCGGGGAGATCCCGAAAAACCCGGCGTCGAAATTGGCGGCGTCGTAGAGGAAGCCGCCTTCGCGCACGTACGTCTTACCGGGCTTGCCGGGATCGGGGTCGTACAGGGTGTCCATGTCCCAGCCGCGGTCCACGGGGAAGTCGGCGATGGTGTCGCGCCCCTGCGAAACGGCTTCCCACAACAGCTCCGGCGAGGACGCCCCGCCGGGAAAGCGGCAGGCCATCCCGACGATCGCCACGGGTTCCGTCGCCGCTGTCTCCAGTTCGCGCACGCGCGATCGGGCTTCGTGCAGCTGGGTCGTAACCCGCTTCAAATACTCCAGCAGGCGCTGTTCTTCGGCCATGCACATCACCTTCACAAGATCGGCGGAGGCGGTCGGTACGGTTTCGGCTGTCAGATCTGGTTGTCGATGAACTCGAACATTTCCTCGGCGGTGGCGGTGCGGAGCTTCGTCGCCACTTCCCCGGCGTCCGCCGCCTCTCCGGCAGCGTCGTCACCGTCGACGACGGACCATTTGGCCAGCGCGTCCTGGAGCCTGGCGACCACCGCCGCCCGGGTTCTCCTGTCCACCGGCGCTGTCGCCAGGGTCGACTCCAGCCGGACGAGCTCGTCAAGCACCGCGGTGGGCCGCGCGGCCTGCCCGTCGCCGCCGTGGCCGCTCAGCAACTGCAGGCGAAGGTGTTCGGCCAGCCGGAGCGGAGTCGGGTAGTCGAACAGCAGTGTCGTCGGCAGTCTCAGTCCCGTGGCCAGGTTCAGGTGGTTGCGCAGCTCGACAGCGGTCAGGGAGTCGAACCCAGACTCCAGAAATCCCTGCGTGGGGTCGATGTTCTCCGCCCCGGCATGGCCGAGCACGGCGGCCGTGTGTGTCCGCAGCAGCTCCAGCAGCAAACGCTGCTGGTCCGGTTCGACGAGGCCGGTCAGCCGCTGGCGCAGCGAGTCCGGTGTGTCGGCCGCGTCGCGTCGGGCGTCCGGCTGTCGCCGGGGTGCCAGTCCGCTGAGCAGCGGTGGTACCGGACGCGCATCGAACGCGGCCATGTCCAGGCGCACCGGCGCCACAACGGCCGGCCCGGCCGCCAGCGCAGCGTCGAACGCGGCGAGGCCTTGTGCCGGCGACATGGACAGGAGCCCGGACTCCCGGAGACGGCGCAGGTCGCCATCGCGCAGCCGGCTGGCCATCCCGTCGGTATGCGCCCATGGACCCCATGCGATCGAGGTCGCGGGCAACCCCGCCGCACGCCGGTGGCCGGCCAGAGCGTCGAGGAAGGCGTTGGCCGCCGCGTAGTTGCCCTGGCCGGCACCGCCCAGCACCCCAGCGAGGGAGGAGAACAGCACGAAGGCGGCCAGGTCGGCGTCCCGGGTCAGCTCGTGCAGGTGCACCGCACCGTCCACTTTGGGCAGCATCGCCCGGTCGATGCGTTGCGCCGTCAGTGACGCGGTGATGCCGTCGTCCACGACTCCGGCAGCGTGCACCACCGCGATCAGCGGATGGTCGCTGCGGATGGTGGCGAGCAGGCGGCGGACACTCTCCCGATCGCTCACGTCGCATGCCGCGATGTCCACGTGGGCGCCCAGTGCGCGCAGCTCCTCCCGCTGGGCCGACGCCCCTGGCGCCTCGTCGCCGCGGCGACTGACCAAGAGCAGCCGTCCCACGCCATGGTGGCGGACCAGGTGCCCGGCCAGCAGGGCGCCCAGGCCCGTCGTCCCACCTGTGATGAGGACGGTGCCAGGCCGGTTCAGGGTCGTGGTCGCGCCGTCCGGTGCGGAACCCAACAGCGCCAACCGGGGGAGGTACACCTCGCCCGCGCGCACCGCGGTTTGCGGTTCCCCGGTATCGACCGCGTCGGCCAGCGCCGCCCGGGAGGCATCGTGGTCATCGAGATCCACGAGGACGCAGCGCCCCGGATGTTCGGACTGCACGGTCCGGACCAGGCCCCACAGCGGAGCGGCCGCGAGATCGGCCACCTCCGCATACGCCGGCACGGCGACGGCACCGCGGGTGAGCACGACGAGCCGCGCGGCGGCCAGCAGTTCATCGGCCAGCAGCGCGGTCAGAGTCCTCACGGCCTGGTGGGTGGTTTCCCGCGCCTGGCGAGCCACCGCCGCGTCCGCGCCCGAGGCGTCGGATGAGCAGGTGGCGAGGACGGTGTCCGGCGTGGGTGCACCCGAGGTGACCGCCTGGTGCAGCGCGGCCGCGTCGGGATACGCGGTGACGGTGTGGCCGGCACGGGCGAGGGCCGCGGACAGCGGCTCGGGCAGGTGGCCGAGCACTGCCCAGTTGCCCGCCCGGCGCGTGGCGAAGGGAGACGGCAGGCGGTGCCATTCCATTGTGTACAGCGGTGCGGCGACGGTGACGCCGTCCATGGCCGGCATCGGGCGCAGGACCAACGAGCCCACGGACAGCACACGCCGCCCGGTGGCATCCGTCGCCGTCAGCGACACGCCACCGCCGGTGGCCGTCACATGTACCCGCAGCGCCTCGGCGCCCCGGCTGCCCAGCCGGACGTCGCGGAACGCGAACGGCAGCCCTTCCGCGACGCCCTGTGCGGGATCGATCAGCGCGATCGCGTGCAACGCGGAATCCAGCAACGCCGGGTGCACGAAGAACTGGCCGGCACCGGTCTCGGCCGAGTCCGGCAATCGCACCTCGGCGAGCACGTCATCGCCCTGCCGCCACGCCGCGACCAGGCCCCGGAACAGGGGGCCGTAGTCGAAGCCGCGCTCCGCGAGCCGGTGGTAGAGGTCCGCGACGTCCACGGCCACCGCGTCCGGCGGCGGCCATGCGCCCGAGTCGTCGACCGGTGCCGGGAAGGCGTCCCGCAACGCTCCGCTGGCGTGCCGCACCCAGGGCGTCTCGGGACCGGCGACCTCGGGCCGGGAGTGCAGCGCGACCGTCCGCTGTCCGGAGTCATCGGCCGAGCTCACCGTGAGGCACAGGGTGATACCGCCCTGCGCGGGGAGTGCCAGTGGTGCGTGCAGCGTCAGTTCCGCGATCCCGGCGCAGCCGAGCCGCTCGGCGACGACGGCGACCATGTCCAGGTAGGCGGTGCCCGGCAACAGGGGCGTTCCGAGGACACCGTGCTGGCACAGCCAGGCGTGGTCGCGGGCAGACAGTCGGCCGGTGAACACGTATCCATCGGTGTCGGGCAGTTCCACGGCGGCACCCAGCAGCGGATGCTCCACCTGCCCGGCGCCGACCGCCGTCGCGTTCCCCCGGTCGTTCGAGGGGGCCAGCCAGTACCGCGCGGGTTGGAAGGCGTAGGTGGGCAGGTCCACCGGGCGCGCGCCTTGGTCGCCGAACAACGCGGCCCAGTCGATGGTCGCGCCGCTGACGTGTGCCCGCGCCACCGCGGCGGTCACGGCCGGTGCCTCGGCGCGGTCGGGGCGCAGCGTCGCCGTGAACGTCGGGGCGGCGCTGTATTCGCCGGTCAGTTCGACAGACGCGGCGGCGCAGTCCTGACCCATCGCCGTGAGCACCCCGTCAGGTCCCAGTTCCAGGAAGGTGCGCACGCCCCGGGCCAGCAGGACGTCCACGCCCTGGGCGAACCGCACGGTGCCGCGCACCTGCCGCACCCAGTAGTCGGGTGAACCGAGCTCCTCGGCGGAGACGATCCCGCCCGTCACGTTCGACACGACCGGTATACGGGGCATGGAGTAGGACAGGCGGGCCGCGACCGCGCGGAACTCCGCCAGCATCGGTTCCATGTGCGCGGAGTGGAAGGCGTGGCTCACCCGGAGCCCGCGTACCTTGCGCCCCTGCTGCCGCCAGTGCGCGGCGAGGTCGAGGACGGCGTCGGCGTCGCCGGAGATCACCACCGCCTGCGGGCCGTTCGTGGCGGCGAGGCTGACCTCGTGGTCCCGCCCTGCCAGCAGTGGCAGCATCTCCTCCTCGGCCGCCTGCACCGCCACCATGGAGCCACCGGAGGGCAGTGCCTGCATGAGGCGGCCTCGGGCCGCGACCAGGGTGCTGGCGTCCTCCAGCGACAGCACGCCGGCCAGGTGCGCCGCCGTCAACTCGCCCACGGAGTGGCCCAGCAGGTAGTCCGGGCGCAGGCCCCACGAGCCGAGCAGCCGGGCCAGCGCCACTTCGACCGCGAAGAGGCTGGTCTGGGCGAACACGGTCTGATGCAGCAGCTCCGCTTCCGCCGACCCGTCCTCGGCGAACAGGACCTCCCGCAACGGCCGTTCCAGCCGTTCCTCCAGCAACGCGCAGACTTCGTCCAGGGTGCGTGCGAAGACGGGGAAGGTGGCGGCGAGCTCCTGGCCCATCCGCGCACGCTGCGAGCCCTGGCCGGTGAACAGGAAGGCGGTCTGCCCCTCACGGGCCTCGCCACGGACGACATTCGGCTCGGCCCCACCGCGGGCCAGCGTGTCCAGCCCGGCCAGCAGCTCGTCGTGGTCGCCGGCCAGCACGGCTGCCCGGTGCGCCAATGGCGCGCGCGTGGTGGCCAACGAGTAGCCGATGTCCACCAGGGATCCGCGCGCTGTACCGTCCACGTGGTCGCGCAGCCGCGCCGCCTGGGCGCGCAGCGCCTCGGAAGTGCGGGCGGAGACCAGGCATGGCACGGGCGCCAGTTCCGGCGTGTCCGTACCATCGGCGGGCGCCCGTGGTACCCCGGATCCCGGCTGGTCCGCCGGCGCCTGCTCGACGATGATGTGGGCGTTGGTGCCGGAGATGCCGAATGCTGATATGCCTGCTCGGCGGGGTTGCCCGTTGGTCGGCCAGGGTGTGCTGCGGGTCAGTAGTGATACCGCACCGCCCGTCCAGTCCACTCGGTCTGTGGCGTGGTCCGCGTGTAAGGTCCGTGGCAACGTCGCATGGTGCATCGCCAACACCATCTTGATCACGCCGGCGACACCGGCGGCTGCCTGGGTGTGCCCGATGTTGGATTTCACCGATCCCAACCACAAGGGATGACCGGCCGACCGGTTTTGTCCGTAGGTTGCCAGTAATGCTTGTGCCT